>JBJKRJ010000001.1:0-187089 GCA_046704665.1 Thermoplasmata archaeon
CGCGTCGAGGAGCTCGCGTCCGAGGCCCTGCCCCCTTCGCTCAGATCGGACCCGCATCCCACTGACCCACCCCTCGCCGTCACCGAGGTCATGGAGGCGCCCGAACGCGACCCAGGCCCCTGCCTCCACACCGAACCAGAGGCGACCGTTGCGGCTCCACTCCTCGACCCGCTCCTGAAGGTAGTCCTCGGGGTCGTCCGTGACGAGGAACTCCCGAAGACGGTCGAGGTCGCGGTCGGGGACGATGCGGTGAAGCTCCATGACCCACGCTCCGGGCCGTCGGCCCATAGGTCCACGACGTAAGAGGGGGACGGGAGCTTGTCTCCTTTCCCGGGACGACCGAACGCGTCGGCCGGCCCCCGTGGCCGCCCAGGGCACCGTAGGTCTCCGAACCCGTCGCGACGCGCTCCAAGGCCGTCACCGGCTCGGCACGCCGGGAGACGAGCGGCGGCCAGGCGCCCGGTGCCACCCGCCCGAGTCGACCCGGCCGCGCCCCTGCGAGACCCGCGCGGACCTAGGACGACCGGTCGTGACCGATCCCGAGCTCGAGGGACGTACGCCGAACAGGTGTTATCGGTCCGGTCGCTCCGGGCGAAACGCATGACCCGCGTCTACCCGTTCGTCTGGTTGGACGTCTTTGCCACGCAGCCGCTCGAGGGGAACCAGCTCGCCGTGTTCCCGGACGCCCACGGACTCTCCGAGAGGGAGATGCAGGCGATCACTCGGGAGACCCACCTCTCCGAGACCACGTTCGTCTTCCCCGAAGGCGACGCGGCCGACCGGACGCGCGGGTTCGCGACCCGCATCTTTGCCGTCTTCGGGGAGATGCCGTTCGCGGGCCACCCGACGCTCGGCACGGCAAGCGTGCTCGCTCGGAGAACGGGGTGGTCGGAGGTCGCGCTCTCGCTGCGGGTGGGCCGGATCCCCGTCACGTTCTCCGAACGCGAGGGACGGCAGTTCGGGGAGATGGTCCAGAACGATCCCGAGATCGGCCAGACCCACGATCTCCCGGAGGTCGCCCGAGCGCTGGGCGCCTCCCGGGACGACCTCGACCCGGCCGATCCCATCCAGACCGTCTCCACCGGGGTCCCCTTCGCGATCGTTCCGTTCCGCTCGCTGGCCTCGCTCTCCCGGCTCCGCCCGAATTGGTCCGCGATGGAGGGATATCTCCGGAGCACTGATGCACGGTTCTTCTACCTCGTCTCGCGGGAGACCGTCGACCCGGCCGCCTCCCTTCACGCCCGGATGCTCTTCTCGGGAGGAGAGGACCCCGCGACCGGCTCCGCCGCCGGTCCGGCGGTCGCCTGGGCGGTTCTCCACGGACGGGTAGGTCCGGACGCCCCGGTCGTCGTGGAGCAGGGTCTCGAGGTGGATCGTCCGAGCCACATGTTCGCCCGCGCCGGCCTCGAGGATGGGAGACCCGTCCGGGTCCGGGTCGGGGGTCACTGCGCTCCGGTGATCGAAGGCACGCTGACCCTGTGAGCCGGGCCGCGCGCACCGGGAAGCGAACCGGTACGTCGCGGAACCTGAGCGCGGTCGAGAACCGCCGTCCCGTCCCGCGGGCTCGGCCCACGGCCCCCCGGGGGTTCAGGAGCCGGTGCGATCTCCGATAGAACTTGACCGACGTGCGACGACCAGGAGGACGATCGTGGCGGCGACTGCCGAGAGCGCCGCGTAGGCGTAGGGATACCACGCATTGGCGAGCGCCAACAGGCCGAGAGAGAGGTTGGCGACGAACAGCCCGACGCTTCGGAACGCGGTCAGCGAGCCGAGGTTCCGTGAGGTCCGCTCGGGGGTCGACACCGTCGCGATCAGCGTCGGTTCGAACGTCTCGACCGCGCCCAGCGCCGCCCCGAGCACTCCGGCCGCGAGAAGGAAGGCGGCGAGGTCGGCCCCGGTCGCGGCCGCCGCCGCGAAGATGCCCGACCCGACCGCGGCCACCAGGTAGCCTCCCAACGCGAGCAGGAGCACCCGCCCGCGCGCGAAGCGACCGACCCAGAACCCGACCACCGAGGAGACGCCCAGCGCGACGAGGAAGACCAGGATCCCGAGCGCCGCGCTCTGCGTCGCCCGCGCGGTCGTGAGCACGGGGAAGCCGATGCTGAACGAGGCGAAACCGTAGAGGACGGTCGCGATCATGATCCCCCAGAAGATCCCACCCCCTCGGGTCCCCTCCTTCGACGCGTCCCCCGCCGGACGGGGGACCGGGTCGGGGAGCGCTCGCGAAGGAGGAGCGGGACGGCCGCGTCCGGTCGAGACACGCAGCAGCACGAGGGTCGAGAGGACGAGCGGTACGACCGTGAGCAGGAGGATCGTCTCGTAGGAGACCCCACCGAGCACGAGGAGGAGCGCATAGGCGGCCGCCAGCATCCCTCCACCGACGTCCAGCGCGTGCAGGAGGCCGAACGCTTCCCCCCGATGGCGCGCGTCCACGGACTCGACGAGGAGGGCCCTCCGCGGAGGGGTCCGAAGGTTCCTCGCCCACCAGCCGACGACGAGCAGTGCCACCGCAAGGTCCGGGGCCGAGGGAAGACCCGCGAGCGCCATCAGGGGAATGAAGGCGTTGCCGATCACCGCGACCACCCAGCGGCCGTATCGCTCGGCCAGCACTCCGCCCGCGTACCCGAAGAGAGCCCCCGGGCCGTAGGCGAGGGCCTGGGAGAGCCCGTACAGCCAGATCGGGGCCCCCAGGTTCAGGACAAGGTAGAGCGGGAAGATCGCGAGGATCGCCTGGTAGCCGAGGTCGGCAAAGAACGCCGAGAAACTGATGTTCCAGACGTCGGCGGTTCTCCAACCGGTCCGAGAATCCGTAGGGTCGGTCGACACGATCGGAGTTCCCCGGCGCTAGGTCGGCCCGGACCGGTGCGCGACCCGGAAGCCGCGATGGGGCGAGGGGAGATCGATCACGTCGGAACCCTTGGACGCTCGATCCCCACCGACCGCCTCGGCCCGTGCGTACGCTCAGGCCGTCCCCGCCGGCACCTCACGTCGGATGCGCATCTCCTCGTAGAGTACCCAGCCCGAGGGAGGGTTCCTGAGCTCCTCCGCGCGCCAGCGGAACGAATCCGGCCGGATCTCGAAGAAGATCCACTTGGTGGCATTCCCGATCGAGTTCTTCCCTTCGAGCACGACCTCCGGACCGACGGCCCGACCGATGAAGGTCCGAACCGTTCCGTTCACGGGGGACATCCATACGCTGTGCCACGCCTCGATCTTCGGGTCGTAGAAGCGGACCGTGGTTCCGATGGGGATGGACCGATGGGTCTCCTCATCGAGGGTCGTCCACACATCCTGGACGGCCCGGCCCTCGAGTATCCATCGCCAGTGGAGCTTCCCGCGGGAGACCGACCAGCTCCCGTCCGTCTCGAGGGACCGACACTCCGTGATCTCCCAGTCCCCCACGAACTGACCGAAGAGCGCCAGCCGGTCGGCGAGCTCCGGATCCGGTCCCGATGCGGGCAACCCCTCGATGCGCCAGTCCTCGACAACCTCCCCCCTCCTTTCGGCAGGCATTCGAGCTCCCCGTTCCCGACCGACCCCGAGGGGCATAACTCTAGGGCCGCCCACTGACGGCGGCCGACCGTGTCCCTTCCCGGGAGGGGCACCGGAACGATCTCGTAGCGGCCATTCTCCGCCCCAGGAGTCCAAGGAAGGAGCGGTACGCCACCCACCAGTGCCGTCGTGGCCCGCACGGTCCGCTCGGGCGCCGGGCCGATCCCCGCGCCCTCGGTCGCGGCATCGTCGCTGAAACACCCCGCTCGACTGAGCGTTTCGGGCTCTCAAGGTTGAAAAAGAGCGGGCCGCGTACTGGGGGCATGCGGGAGCTAATCTTCGCCATGGACCCCGCTCAGAAGCAACAACTTCGTGAGGTCGCGACCGACCACCCCATGGAGGAGCTCGTCGGGGTGCTGGTAGAGCGGAAGCTGCTCGAGGCCGGGGAGATCGGCTCGATCCCGGAAGCGCAAGCGGTCGTGGAACTACCCTGGAACCGGCAGGAGATCAGGGCCTTCTGCGAGGAAGATCGTCAGGAGTTCACGATCTCGTTCGGCGAAGAGATGCCGCAGTAGCCTCGCCCGCGCAGACCCGGTGGGCCCTCTCCGCGTCGGTCCGTACGGCCGGCCGCCATCCCACGCGACAGGGTCCGTCCCGGGGACGCGGCATGGCCGCGTCGGCGGCTCAGGCCCACGGGCGCGACGTACTCCGAGAAGTTCGGATACTGAACGTCTAAGAGGAGTTCACCGATCCATGGTCCATGAGCGCCTACGGCGGCGACCCGGTCGAGAAGATGGCTCGAGTCGTGCTCCGCGACACGCTGCGAGTACGTCCCGGCGAGAACGTGATCATCGAGGCATGGTCCGGGTCCCTGCCCTGGGCGCGGCCCTTCATCGAGGAAGCCCGCCGCGTCGGGGCCTTCCCGATGGCCCTCTACGAGGACGAGGAGGCGTTCTGGAACGCCGTGAGCACTGGGAAGCTCGGCTCGGTCGGGAAGGTCGGGGGCCACGAGTGGGCCGCGCTCGGCAAGACCCAAGCCTATGTGTTCTTCTACGGGCCGAGCGAGTTCTCCCGGTTCGCCGAACTGCCGGACCGCATCCGGTCGCGCGCCGAGGCGTACAATCCCGAATGGTACCGGCGGGCGGCTCGGGCCAAGCTGCGCGGCGTGAGGATGTTCATTGGACGGACGAGCCCCCGATCCGCGGACACCTTCCGAGTGAACCTCGAGCACTGGCGTGAGGAGCTGGTGAGGGCGACGCTCGTCCCCCCCGCCGCGATGAGCCGCGTGGGAAAGAAGGTCGGCCAGCGCCTCCGTCAGGGGCGGATGGTGCGGATCTCGCACCCGAACGGGACCGACCTCACCTTGCGTCTCAAGCACTACCCGGTCCAACTGGACGATGGTCTCGTCGACGCCGACGACCTCCGGGCGGGGAACAACCTGACCTGGATGCCGAGCGGGGTCGTGGGAGTGGCGGTCGACGAGAGCTTCGGAGAAGGGAAGCTCGTGGGGAACCGGGTGGTCTACATCGGCCCCGGTCCGGCGGAGGGAGGCGAATGGACACTGCGTGACGGTCGGCTCCGGAGCTTTTCCTACGGTCAGGGGGCCGAGCAGTTCGAGACGCCGTTCGGGGAGGCTCCCAAGGGACGGGACCAACCGGGGTACCTGTCGATCGGCCTCAATCCTGAGATCTCGATGAGCCCCGTGATGGAGGACCAGGAGCTCGGAGCGGTCACGGTGCGAATCGGGGGGAACGCGTTCGGTGGCGGCAAGAACCCCTGCGAGTTCCAGTCGTGGCTCGTCGTCCGCGGCGCCGACGTCTCGGTCGACGATCGGCCGCTCGTCCAGCGCGGAAAGATCGCCTAGGCCGGTGGATGGCCACGGGGTCCGGGAAACGAGCCGAATGCCCTCGGACCCACCGGACGCAGGAGCCGCCTTCGAGGCGCGAGAGTTCGTTCCGTCCCGGTGGACCGACTTCGAGACGCTCTTCCGCAAGTACCATGGCGTGCAGGCGGGCTGCTGGTGCATGTTCTACCATCGGGGCGGTCCGAACGGTACGATCGCCGATCCGGTCCGGCAGGAGTCGAACCGGCGCGACCATCGCGACCTCTTGGACGCCGGACGCGCCCACGGGGTGCTCGTCTACCACCACGGTGCGCCGATCGGCTGGTGCCAGTACGGCTCTCGGGAGGAACTCCCCCGGATCGAAGCGGGCCGTAAGTACCGCGCTCTCGCGGACGACCTCGCCCCGCCCCCGCGGTGGAGGATCACCTGTTTCTTCGTCGATCGCCCCTTCCGTCGTTCGGGCGTCGCCCGGTTCGCCCTGCATGCGGCCCTCGAGTCGATCCGCGAGAGGGGAGGCGGGATCGTCGAGGCCTATCCGGCGACGCATGGCCGAGCCGTCGCGACCTGGTTCGGCACTCGGAGGATGTTCGAGCGGGAGGGCTTCCGGGTGGTCCGACCGTTCGGTCTGAGCCACGTGCTCGTCCGACGGACGCTACGGGAAAGACCGGACCGTTCCCTCCCCCGCAGCCGTTCGCGTCGCTCTCCGAGGAACTGAGATCGGGACTCGGGCGAGCCGGCTCTCCCCGGCCGAGTTCGCGAACCCCGGACCGGTCCTCGGTCCCGACGACACTCGAGACGAAGTGGGGCCCACCCGGAGATCCTCTGTCGGCCCGGGCTCTGCTCCCTTCCATCGTGGACGTTAACTCGGTCGCGTCCTGTCCCGCGACCGGATGGCCTCCCCCTCCGACCGTCCCCGAGCACGCGACGCCGGAGTTCGTCTCGGACGCTTCGAACCCGGAGCGAAGAATGCCCTCACCGACGTGAGCGGAGTCTCGGTCGGCCAGGTCACGCTCGTGGAGGGGGAGGACGTACGCACGGGCGTCACCGCGGTCATCCCGCGTCCCGACGACCTCTTCCGTCACCCCGTGAGGGGTGCCATCTACTGGACGAATGCCTTCGGGAAGCTGGCCGGTTCGACCCAGGTCGACGAGCTGGGAGAGATCGAGACCCCGATCCTTCTGACGTCCACGCTCAACGTCCCTCGGGTCGCCGACGCGCTGATCGACTACGTCCTGGACCTCCCCGGCAACGAACGGGTGGAATCCGTCAACCCGATTGTGGCGGAGACCAACGACCAGTGGCTCAATGACGTGCGGGCCCGTCCGGTGGGCCGGTCCGAGGTCTTCGAGGCCCTGCGAACCGCGAGCGCGGCGCCTCCCGAGGAGGGAAGCGTCGGTGCCGGTACCGGCACGGTGGCCTTCGGGTTCAAGGGTGGCATCGGAACCTCGTCCCGTCGATTGTCCCCGGAGCAAGGGGCTCACACTCTCGGCGTACTGGTACAGACCAACTACGGCGGCACCCTCTCGATCTCCGGGGCGCCGGTCGGGCCCGAGCTCCGCACGCAGGGGCTGCCTCGATGGATCTCCTCCCCGACCGGAGGATCCGTGATCGTGGTCGTCGCCACCGATGCTCCGATCGATGCCCGGAACCTCCACCGGCTCGCGACGCGTGCCATGTTCGGCATCGCCCGGACCGGTTCGAGCGGATCGAACCGGAGCGGGGACTACGCTATCGCCTTCTCCTCCAGCGAGGAGCCGGTCGGGCTCGCGAACTCCGTGATGGACCCCCTGTTCGCGGCCGTGATCGAGGCCGCCGAGGAGGCGGTCTACAACTCCCTCTTCCGTGCCACCACCGTCACGGGCCGGGGCCGGACCGTTGAAGCGTTGCCGTTGGAGGCCTCGCTCGAGATCCTACGACGGCACCATCGGCTTCGGGACTCGTAACAGGGCGTTGGTGTTGCCGGGCGCCCGATCCCGCGAGAGCTCCGACGGGGATTCTCACGTGCCGACCTAGGGGCGACCGAATCCCGGTCCCGGGAGGACCGATCGGGCGAACGAACGGGGGGAGGGGACATCGGCGTCCCGGAGGGTGGACCTACCCGGCCCACGACATCGTCCCGCTTCCCTACCGGCCCGCGGGTCCTCCGCGCAGCGCCTCCAGCAGCTTCCCGCCGTCGGGGCTCCCGAGACCGGTACATGGGTCCCAGCCCGGGCCTGCCGAGTAGCCCCCGTTGTTCCCGACGGTGATATCGTGAAAGGTCCCCGCTTCCGCGCGGGAGTAGAGCGACGGGTTGAGGTAACCCACCCGAGCTCCCAAGGACTGATTGACCCGTGCGATCAGGGCCGCCCATAACGGAGCGACCGCGCTCGTCCCGCCGAGCACCGCCGTCTGTCCGTCGATCTCGACAGTGTACCCCGACGCCGGATCGGCGTCGCCTGCCACATCCGGCACACCCCGCCCGGAGAATCCGTTCGGCGCCACCGGAACGCTCGCGCGTGACTGGAAGCTCGGCCGGGCGAAGACCCGGCTCACCCCACCGCCGGTCGCTCCTTCACCGATGGCCTCCTCGTTCCACGTCACTTCGCCCGCGATCCTTCCGTTCGCTAGCGAGAGCCGAGTGCCACCGCACCCCGTCACGTACCGGCTCGAGGCCGGGAAATCGACCTCGAGACCTCCCTTCGGACTCCCGTCGGACGCGCCCTGGTCCCCGGACGCGGCCAGGAGGGTGATGCCCATCGTGGCGGCATCTTCGCACGCCGTATCGATCGCGGTCCGGGCCTGAGCGGTCCAACTGCTCTCGGGTCCCCCCCAGCTGATCGACAGGATCGAGGGTCGATGGGTCGTGTCGTGGAGCGCGGCGGAGATTCCGTCCAGGAACCCCCGGTCGGTGTTCGGCGCGAAGTAGACCACGATGCGAGCGTTCGGAGCCACCGATCCGACGACCTCGATGTCGAGCGCGACCTCTCCGTCGGGGCCGTCCGGGCTGCCGGTCGGCGAGTTCCCCGCTCCGTCGACCGATACCGCGGTGACCGAAGGCGCGGGAACGCCGAGGCGTGCGAAGAAGCTCAGGAGATCCGCGGGCCGGTAGCCTCCCCCGAGTTCCAGGAGGGCGACGGTCGACCCGAGGCCATCCGTTCCCGGTGGGAAGTCGTAGGCATTCGCCACTTGCGGGGGCGAGTACGACACATCCGTGGCGTGGATCCGGCGATGACGCCGGACGTGAGGACGGGCCTGCGGCCGGTCGTCCAGGCCGAAGACCCCCGCGACGATCCCTTCCAGCTCGGGGGGAACAAGGAGGGGCCCGGTACGTCCTCGATAGGTGCCCGTCGGGGCCGCCCATCGCCGCAGCGCAACGCCGAACGCCCGAGAGACCGCCGCGAGCGTTCCCTCGAGGTGTACCGTCCGCGCGCCGATCGACTCCGACCGGACCGCGAGGTCTCGGGAGCGGGCGAACGAGCGAACGGCACGCAGCTCCTCCGGGTGGGCCCCGTGCCGCGCCGCGAACTCTTCGCGGGTGAGGTAGGGCCGGGATGCCGGCGGTCCGTGAGCGAACTCCTCTTCTCGAGGGAAGGGGGCGACATCCGGCCGGCGGCGAAGGAGCAGCGTGAACGAGATCCTCGCGTCGCCGACGATCTCCCCGATCGCTCGGGCCCCATCGGCCGGCGCACGTTCGCTCCCGGGCAGCTCCATGCCCCGGGATCGGCGGGCCGCTCTTCTACCTCGCGGTCGCGAACGTCGGTGCGACCGTCATCCTCCCGTGCGGGCCGTGGCCGGGGTCGCCCGGTCCGTCACGCTGCCCGGCGATGCGACGTTACCAGTGCCGAGGGCACTGGAACAGGACATCCATGATCTGTCCGTCCTGGACGAGGACGCTCATCTGGACCCGGTCGTGGCCGAAGTCCAAGAGTCGGCCACAGGACTTGCAGGAACTGGCGCCGCTGATCTTCCCGTCGGGAAGTCCCTCCCACGTGTACCCCTGACCGTAGTTCTCTGTTCCGCCGACGTAGGTCGTGCGGTCGACATCTCCGCGATGCCATCCCTGACCGGGGGTCCACGTCAGGTCATAGACGAGGAAGTGCTCGGCGCAGCGGTAGACCTCCTCGAAGAGCGTTCCCGAACGATACCTTCTGCAGACCTGATGAAGTTGAACGGGTTGGATCGTGTGGGTGCAACTCAGGCACTTCATAGGTCCACGAGCAGCGACTTGTTTTCCATCCAGACCGACCTCTCTTCGCCAAGGATCTCAGGCATTGCGTACCACCCGGTATCATTCTCTAGGCACTTCACCCAGTTAATTCGTTGGGTCACGAAGAAAAATCGCGCTCGTTCATGATGCGATGTACGCCGTAGCGAGCGTGCGCCGGCGCTCGGGCCGCAACGGAAACCGCGGATGGAGCGATCGGTGACCTTCCGGTCCTTCTGGACCCGAGCGGGAACGGCGCGCCCACCTCTTCGTCACGCGCCCGGCGAACTCACTACGGAGGAAAGCGCCCGGACACCTGGGCCAGCCGCTCGAGGATCTGATCGAGCTGCTCCTGCGTGATCTCTCCGCGAGCGTAGCGTTCTCGCGCGATCTCCACGGCCGGGTCGGGCGCGAACGGCCCCCGGGGGTGGTGGTCGCGGTAGTAGCGGCGTCGGTAACGACCGTAGAACGGCCCGCCCCAGAGTCCCCAGACCACGAAGCGCACGACCCAGATCATGATCCAGAGGGCGATGAGGATCCCGACCAGCCCGAAGACCCACTCCCAAGGTACCGAGACGGGCGACCCGGAGGGAGACTGGTTCCTCCAGAGTGAGACGACCACGTCGAGTAGGATCGCGAGCCCGATCAACACGAGAAGGGCCGCGAGTCCCCCGAAGAGCCATCGTCGCGGGTCGAACCGTTCGTGGAATCCGGGCTCGGAACGAGGAGCGGAGGTGGGTAGGTTCATCGAAGGGTTCCCGTGGGGGCGACAGTCGCTGCCCGTTCAATAGGTGAACGTGGCCCCGTCGGGTCCGTCCTGGGCGGAGTCTTGCGCGCACGCCGACTCCCGTCGGTCCGGCGGGCCACAGCTCTCTAATGGGGTCGTCGTCTCGATCTGAGGAGGGGCGCATGCCGACCGTCCACGTGCAGGACGTCGATCTCTACTACGAGGTCCATGGGGAGGGTCCCTGGCTCGTCATGATCCACGGCCTCGGCTCGAGTGTCGAGATGTGGGGTCCCGTCTGGAAGCATCTCGCCCGCCATCACCGGGTCCTCCTCTTCGACAACCGGGGGGTGGGCCGGAGCACCGTTCCCGAACACCCCTTCACGATCCGGTCCATGGTGGACGACGCGGCCGGACTGCTCGACGCCCTCGGCGTTCCCCGCGCATCGGTGTTCGGGGCCTCGATGGGAGGTCAGATCGCCCAGGGGCTCGCGCTCGACCATTCCCGAAAGGTCCGGGCGCTCGTGCTCGGGATGACGACCTGCGGCGGTCCCCATGCGATACCGCCGGCGCCCGAGATGTGGGCGCGACTCGCGAGCCTGGCGAACCCGCCGGCCGGTACCTCTCCCGTCGAGCTCCTGTGGAGCGTCCTGTACACCCCCGAGTTCCTCGCCGCGCACCGCCGCGAGCTCGAGCGAGAGGCCGCGGCCGTGCGCCACCCCACGACCTCCCTCGGCTACCGGCGCCAGGCCGAGGCCGCGATGCGGTTCAACGTCTACGACCGCCTGCCGGAGATCCGGGCGCCCACCCTCGTGATGGCGGGATCGCGCGATGCCCTGATACCGCCGGGCAACGCGGCCGTGATCGCGGAACGGATCCCGCGCGCCCGCCTGCACATCCTCGAGGGCGCGGGCCACGGCTTTACCCGGGAACGCCCGGAGGAGTCGGCCGCGGCGATCCGGGAGTTCCTATCGAGCGTGGAAGGCGCATCGGGGGGAGACCCAACGCCGTAGCGCGGCGTTCTCCGGTGCGCTCCTCCCCCGCGTGATCGGGCCGATCCCGCCCGCCCGGAAGTCCGATCCGAAGGTCCCGTAATCGGCCAAGAACCCGACACGTGTCGGATTCATGCATATCTACCGATTCGGGCTCACGTAGGCGTGGAGTCGTACCTCGAAGAGTGGGAGATGGTCCTCCCATGGCGCATGACCGCACTTTCTCGCCAGCACCCGGACGTGACCTTCGACATCCGTCCCGTCGGGTTTCGATGGATGGTCCGCTGCACGGGGTCCCCCGCGGCGCTCGACTCCCTGCTCACGTCGGCAGGACCGCATCTCTCCCTGCTCTGGGTGGATCGTGCGATCGAACCTCTTGTCGCGTTCGCCTATGTGCCCGGTCCGAAGGAGGTCCGCCTGCTCCGCACGGTCGGCTCCTCTGGTGGGCTCGTCCTTCCTCCGCTCCGGGTCCGGGAGGGCAGGGCGCACGTGCGTGTTCTGTCCTCTCCCGGACGATCGCCGTACCGAGGTCGGGACGGGGGGCAATTGGCCCGGCTCGTCGCCCGACGGCGTCTCGCCGGACCGAAGCTCCGCGAAGAGATCGACCGCCTGATCCCCGGACGCGTGGGCCTGACGTCCCAGCAGACCCGGGTGCTCCTCGAGGCGGTCCGGGCCGGCTACTACGAAGTCCCTCGACGCGCGACCGTTCGGGATGTGGCCGTACGGCTGGCGCTCGGACGGAGCACGGCCGAAGAGCACCTGCGTGCGGCGGAATCGGCGATCGTCTCCCGGGCCGCGCCGCTGATCGAGCTCTCGGAGGAGGACGGACCCGATGCGGTCGGACCCCCCCAGCATGTGGCCGGCTTCTCCTCCGAGCTCGAGCTCTATGTCGACCTGGCGCTCCGCGGAGATCGCGTCACGAACGTACGGCTGCTCCCGGTCCCGCCCCCGCAGAACGGCCGTCCGGACCATCCGGTGCTCCGGCAGGTACTCCGGCACCTCCGGACCGGCCGCGAGGACCTGAGCGACCTCCCGGTGGAGCTCCACGTCTCCCCGTTCGAACGCCGGGTGCTCGAGGAGGTACGGCGCATTCCTCCCGGGGAGACACGGAGCTACGGCGAGATCGCCCGGCGCATTGGTCACGCGGGCGCGTATCGGGCGGTGGGGAACGCCGTGGCGCGCAACCCGGTGCCGCTCGTGATCCCGTGCCATCGGGTCCTACCCGAGCGTGGCGGGATCGGGAACTACTCCGCCGCGGGCGGAGCACGGACCAAGCGACGACTGTTGATGCGGGAACGGGCGATCCCCGTATCCGAGAACGATCCCCCCTCCCCGCCTTCCGCAAGGTCGGCCGACACCGTGCCGCGCCGCACTCGGAACCCCCGGAAACGAACGAACCTCTCCTCCGCCCGGTCGGTGAGCGCGCGGCGGCGGGCATCCCGATGAACGATGCACGGCGCCCCGCGAGCCTGCCGGTCGGCGGTCCGGCTCCCGGGTCGCACCCGTCGGACCGCGGGAGCTCCGTCCTTCTCCTGGTCGTGCTACTCGGCATCCTCTGGGGGACCGCGTTCCCGGTGATCCGGGCCGGGCTCGTCGCCGGAGCGCCCCCTCTGTACTTTGCCGCAGCCCGCTACGTACTGACCGCGCTGGCGCTCGTCTTCCTCGCCGTCGTGGCGCGATCCGACCGCCCGCGCCTCGGCGACCTGGTCCCCACCGCCCTCTTTGGGGGGCTCTTCATGATCGGACTGTATGGCGGCCTCCTCTACCTGGGCGAGGAGTCGACGTCCGGCGGCCTCGCGGCCGTACTCACGGCCTCCGCCCCGCTCGCGAGCGCGGTGTTCGGCTATCGGCTGCTCCCGGGAGAGAGGTTCGGACGGTGGGGGCTCTCCGGCCTCTTGGTCGGGTTCGTCGGGGTCGGGATCCTGGTGCTGCCGCAACTGGCCCTTCCCTCGGCGACCGGTTTCGTCGGGCCCGCCCTCGTCGTCGCGGCCGTGCTCGCCTTCGCGTTGGGCTCGGTGCTTCTCCGTCATACCTCCCGGGTGACCCCGGGCCTCTGGACGCTCGCGCTCCAGTTCGCCGTCGCCGGCGGGTTCGTGGGAGCGCTCGGCCTCCTCACGCGCGAACCGATGGGTCTGGGAAGCGGTGGCGCGGTCCTCCCTGCCCTCGGCTTCCTCGTCGTGTTCCCGGGGATTCTCGGCTACTCGCTCTACTTCCACCTCCACCATACCGCCGGGCCGGCCCGAGCGAACATCGTCGGGTACGTCAACCCGGTCACGGGGTTGCTCGTCGGACTCCTCATCTTCGGCGAGGTTGTCACGGGAGTCGAGGTGGGGGGGCTGGTTCTGATCGCCACGGGACTGTTCCTCCTGCAACGCGACCGGCTCCGCGGGCCGGCGTCCCGGACCCCGACCCCCTCCGACCCCTCGGCGACCACGGACGCAAGCGGAGGGAGCTCCGACCCTCGGCCCACGGGCCGTACGTAGTTCGGAGCTCCCGGCCCTCCGAGGCCGACGGGCGTACCTGCGTCGTTCGGGGGCGCCGTTCCCCGGCGACGGGAGCCGGCCGGTTCAGTAGGTCGCCACCGTGCCCTCTTCCTTCGTCTTCCGCAGCGCGAGGCGGAACAGGACGATCGCGGCCGGGACGGTGATGACGGAATACACCGCCATCCACGCGAGCGGCGACGCGACCTGGGTGAGGGAACTTCCGTTCAGGAGCGCGCCCCGGAGGGCGTCCAGTCCGAACGTGAGCGGGACGGCGTAGGAGAGCCAGCGGACGGCCCCGGGGAGCACGGAGACCGGAAACAGGACGCCGGCGAAGAACTGGGTGAACAGCGCGAAGAACGTCGCGACCGGATTCCCCTGCTTGGTCCAGAGGATGAACGCGGCCGAGATCAGGCCGAGACCGGTGCTCGAGATCGCGAGGAGGAGTGTTCCCACCAGGGCGGCGGGGAGGTTGACGACCAGGTGGATCCCGAGCGCACCGACCCCCACTCCCAGGATGAACACGGCCGCGACCGTGTTGAGGACCACGCCGAACAGGGTCGAGTAGGCGAGGACCGCCCCCGGCGACGTGGGGGAGAGGAAGACCAGCTCGAGGGTCCCCATCATCTGTTCGCTCCGAATCCGCTGCGCCATCATTCCCACGAGGTTGCTGACGAACCCCTGAAAGGCGAGACCGACGACGAAGAACGCGACGTACGACTCGCCGTCGAGCGCGGTGATGCTCGTCCCGGCCGCTCCCAGGAACACGGCGAGGAGGAAGAACAGGAAGACCGGCACGAGCCACCCGAAGACCGTCAGCACGACCTGGGCCCGGTAGCTCGACCAGACCCTCCAGCCGCGGAGGTAGGTGAACAGGTAGGCCTTGCGGAGGACGGACCGGATCCCGCCCGGACGGATCGGATGCTCCGGGGCGACGGCGAGCGCGTCAGCCAAGGGAGACCGACTCCTCCGGGTCCGCCGCGCCCTCTTCTACCCGGCGAAGGAACTCCTCCTCGAGGACGAACGGCCGGAGGTCCACCTGTTCGACGGGGAGCCCGGCGTGCCAGAGCAGTTCGAGCACGGGGGGCACGAAGCGACGAGGGTCCGGCCCCCGGCACCGCACGAGGGAGCCCCCGGCCCGCTCCTCGATCTCCCACTCGTCCAGCACCGACTCGCGGGACGGGGTCGCCCTCCAGTCCGACAACGCCGCCCGGACCGCGGCCGCGGAGCTGCGCACGAAGAGGCGGACCGTGCCGTTCCCGGCGACCGCCGATGGGGCGCCGATCACCTCGAGACGCCCTCGGTGGATCATCGCGACCCGGTCCGCGAGGCGCTCGACATCGAGCAGGTTGTTGGCGCTCAGCACGACGGTCTGCCGGCGCGCGCGGCACTCGGTCGCGATCGTCTGCCGGATCTCCTCGGCCGAGACCGGGTCGAGGCTCGAGGTCGGCTCGTCGAGGAAGAGGAGTGGGGTATCGAGGATGTATGCCCGAAGGAACTGGAGCTTGCGCTGCATGCCGGTGCTGTAGGTGCGGTAGTCCCGGCGCAGGACGGTCTCCGTAAGCCCGAGCAGGGAGGCGATCGGACGGACCCGCTCGACGACCTCGGCCTTTCCCATGTTGTACAGCCCACAGAAGAACTCGAGGTTCTGCCAGCCGGTGAGACGGTAGTAGAAGCTCCGCTCGGTGTTGGTGACGAGCGCGATGCGGGACCGGGCCCACTCCTCCTCCCGCACGACATCATGCCCGAACACGCGTGCCGTCCCCGAGCTCGGTAGCAAGAGGGTGGAGAGGATCTTGAGCAGGGTCGTCTTGCCGGCGCCGTTCGGTCCGATGAAGCTGAAGATCTCGCCGGGCCGCACATCGAAGCTGACCGCATCGAGCGCCACCGTCGGAGGACGGCGGGGCCTCCAGGGATACATCCGGTCGCCCGGGAACCGCTTGGTGACGTCCCGGACCTCGATGGCGGGGTCCATGGAGCCGTGCCAGACACGAGCGACCTTAGAACATCTGCCAACGAACCTCCGTCCCTTTGGCGTCGACGAACGAGGCCCGTACGGACGAGTTGTTCGGTCGCCCGGCGGGCCGCGTCGGTCGATGTCCCGACCGAATCGGCGACCGCGAGCCCCCGCCCATCCCGTGACGCCGAGGCTCACGAACGGACGAGCGCCCGAACGAGGTCGTTCCGCGTGACGATCCCGACCAGACGACCTGCCCTCAGCACCGGGAGCCGATTGATCTCGTTCCCACGCATCAGGCCTGCCGCGAGCTCGAGCGACTCGGTCCAGGGGATCGAGATCGCGGGACTCGACATCGCATCCCGGACGAACGTCGCCTCCAGGGCCCGTCGGAGTGCCGACCGGCTTCCTCCGCGGATGGTCGATAGATCGAAGACTAGGAGATCGAACGGTCCCATCGGCTCGGAGAGGCCACCGGCGGTCGACAGGATGCGGGCGACGTCCCGATGGCTGAGGACGCCCACGACCTTCCCGACCCGATCCACCACCGGCAGACCCGAGACCTTCTGCCCCCGCATGAGGACGAGCGCGTCGAAGAGGGTCGCGTTCGGTCCGATGGAGATCGGATTGCGGCTCATCACGTCCCGCACGGCCACATTGATGGGGAACGAGGTGGCCGAAGGGGGCCGGTACCGGCCGGCGCCTCGCCAGCGAGTCGGGACCACTTTGCGGATTGGGGCCGAACGAGCGGGCACGCTCGCAAGAGCTACCCAAGGGTCTTTGGGGACTCCGTCGAGCCTGACTGACGAGGCCCGAGCCGGAAGGCCTCGCGTTCCTCCACCCCTCGCCCGCGGTCCGCCTTCGGATCTCGTGGACTCGGGTCGGTGCGCGCGACCCTGCCCGGGAGCTTCACGACCCCCGCTCGGTCAATCGGTGCGGTTCGAGAGGAGGAACTCGTTTCCGTCGGGGTCGGCGATGACGCCCCGGACGAACGACCCGATCGCGGTCTCGACCGGGGCCGGCTCGACCGTCACGGTCCCGCCGCGTCGCCGGATCTCCTGGCACGCCGCCTCGGGGTCCGGGTGGTGGAATATGAGCCCTGAGACCGTCCCGGGGTCGCGGCCTCCCTCCCCCGGGGCCTGGACGTGCATCGTCAGGAGCGTGGACGTACCGGGGAGAGCAAAGACCGCGCGGTTCGCCCGGACGTCCACGAGGAGCTCCTTGAGACCGAGAACGTCCCGGTAGAACCCCCTCGCCGTCTCGATGTCGGTGATGTGCACGGTCACCGCGTGCAGTCCGTGGATGACGTCCATGCCTCACGCGAGGTCTCGGGACCGAAAAGCTCTCGGAGGGGGTGACCGACCGAGAACGGCGCAGGGAAGAATGTCACGGAGGATTCCGCCCATTCAGCGGGCTCGGCGTGTACGGACTCTCGACTTCGTCGAAGTCAGCGGGTCGACCCACATCGTCCCCAGGGACCGGGGACCTCCCTTGTCCGGAGGACTGCGGCCGGGATCCTGGATCGCACGACCGTGCCACCCGGCGGTGGACGGGACCGTGTCTCCTGAGGACCCGGATCGGTGGCATTGGGGGCCTTTCGCTCGGGGGCTCACAAAGTTCGGGTGCTCGTCTCTCCTGCGCCCGTCCGTCGGGTCCTTACATCGCTCGGCACTTCGGAACACGGCGGTGGGGGTCTCCGGGAGCGGCCCGCGCGCGCCGCGGAGGCTCGGACGCCGTGTTCCTTACAAGGTGGGGTTCCTGGGGGACCGTGTGAAACGCTGCACGTGGGCGTCGGGCGACGATCCGCTCCTGCGGGAGTACCACGATCGTGAGTGGGGCGTCCCGGTCCACGACGACCGCCGCCATTTCGAGTTTCTCGTGCTCGAGGGAGCCCAGGCCGGCCTGAGCTGGTCGCTCATCCTGAAGAAACGTCCGGGGTACTCGCTCGCCTTCAGCGGGTTCGATCCGGCCAAGGTCGCGCGGTACACCGAGCGACGGGTCCGAGAGCTCGCGCTGCGACCGACCATCGTGCGGAACCGACGCAAGATCGAGTCCGCGGTCCAGAACGCCCGTGCGTTCCAAGCAGTCCAGCGCGAGTTTGGGACCTTCGACGACTACTGCTGGGAGTTCGTGGGAGGAACGCCGCGGCAGAATCGCTGGCGGCGCACGGGGCAGGTCCCCGTGGCCACGGTGGAGTCGGACGCTTTCAGCCGGGATCTGCGGCAGCGTGGATTCCGCTTCGTCGGTCCGACGATCGTCTACTCGCACATGCAAGCCGTCGGGATGGTCAACGATCACCTGGTCGAATGCTTCCGGTATCCCGAGATCCGTGCGCTCGCCAACCCCACCAGGTCCGTGTCGCCCTCCGGCCGATCGGTCAAGGACGTTCGCCATCGCTAACGCGTCTTTCCCGGCCCGTTCCCGGCGACCCCTCCTACGCGACGGATCCCTCCCCCGGACCGAGCCCGGGTCCGGCGTTCGTGCGACGCCCACCGTCGCACGGTTTGGACTCGACCGGACGGCGCGCCCGGCCCGTGACGCGCCCGATATCGGACGACCGCTAGGCATAAGGGACCCAACGTTCGTTCTGTATGCCCGGAGGTAGTGCACCGGCGCGGAGCCCATTGGACCCGCTCGCCGGTCGCCCGACCCGGATCCCCATGGTATTCGAGAAGTTCGAGGCGTGGACGTTCCAGGCGCCCGGCGCGGCGGAGCTCCACGCGGCGTCGTGGCAGTTCTGGGGTCAGCGAGGCTACAATCTCCAAGCGACGGGACCGGGGACATTCCGGGGTCGGTCGTTCCAATCCAAGCTGGGCATCCATCGCGTCGTGGATGTGACGGTGCTGTCGTCCGGCACGGGGGGCGTCGTTCAGATTCGCTTCCGCGCCGATGTCCGGGAGGACGCGGCCGTGGGGGGTGCGGTCGTGGCGGTTCTCTTGCTACCGGTCGCGGTCGTGGGTGCGGCGATCTCTTGGCACGAGTACGAGACCGACTGGTCGCAGGAGCGATGGGCGTTTTGGAACCACCTCGTCACGACCGCCCAGGCTCATCCGGTCCCGGCCGTGCCAACGCCTCCGCCCCCGTTAGCGCCCTCCCCCTCGGGCCCGCTGCCTTCTACGCCCGCGAGCCCCCCCTCCCCTCCGGCGCCCTCGGAGCGCCGGTGCCCCGCGTGCGGCGCGTCGGCGACCGGAGCGGGCAAGTTCTGCGCATCGTGCGGCGCTGCCATTCCCCCCTCCTAGTCGCGACCGGGTAGTGGAATCGTGACCCCGGACCGGGCGCCACGGCGGGCCCCCGAAAGGCCGGGTCCACCGTCCGGGCCCGACGCTAGGCCGATGCGGCGGCCAGTGTTCCGCGCGCCCCGATCGGCGGCTCGGTCGCTCGCAGGGGTCTCAGAACATGCGCCCACGCGAGGACCTGGTCGAGCATCCGGTGGACCGCCCTCTCCTTCGCCGGGTCCGGTCGGAAGGCACGAAACTCCTCGAAGTCGGTGAAGAGGGAGAACGAGACCTGCGCCCGGACGTCCGCGACCTGCAGTTCACCGAGCACCAGGCGGAGTTGCTCGACCGCGCGGACACCACCCGACGCACCGTAGCTGACGAACCCCGCCGACTTGTTGGCCCACTCGGCCGAAAGGTAGTCGATGGCGTTCTTGAGAACGCCGGAGGTACTGTGGTTGTACTCCGGCGTCACGAACACGAACCCATCGAACGAGGCGATCTTCTTCGCCCACTCCTTCGTGTGGTCGTGGGCGTACCGTCCCGCCGACGCCGGCCACGGCTCGTCCAGGTGCGGCAGCGGATAGTCCTTGAGGTCGACCAGCTCGAACTCGGCATCGGGGCGTGCGTGCGCCCGCTCGAGGACCCACTTCGCCACGGACTCCCCCAGCCGACCGGGTCGGGTGCTCCCAAGGATGATCCCGACCCGCAGGGGAGGCTCGGCGCGCTCGTTCCGCTCGCTCAGGGAAGCAGTGCTCAGAATCTCGTTCGCTGACATATCTATACCTAGTTACTAAACTTCACCATATAAGCTCCCGCGGACCCGAGGGCCACTAGCTGATGCCGCCCTGGCGCTCCGGCGGAGGCTCCCTCCGGCCCACCCACCCCACCGGAACGGCTCCCGGATCGGGAACGCAACCGGGCGCGCGCGGGAGCCCGTACCTCGCCGACGGCCGTCCCGCGGTACGCGTTCGTGTTCGGGACACCCGGCGCGTCCTCGGAAAGGGAGAACGAGCTCCCGCCGCCCGCCGATGATGCGCGACCCACAGTAGCCCCGCGAACGGAGCCCTGAGGGTCGAACATCGCGCGAGAACCCGATCACAGGATCGGCCCCGCAGTACCGGACGCCGTCACCCGCTCCGGCGCGACGTACGTTTAAGTCTCCCCACCCGCTGCGAACTCCGTGGAATCCTATTTTCATGCCATCGAGTCCGCGGTCGATCACGCGTACGCGGTCGCGGAGTCGGCGCGAAAGGTAGGCTTCGACCCCGAGGTTTCTCCCGAGATCCCGCGGGCGCGGGACATGGCATCCCGTGTCGAGAAGCTGCTCGACCACCTCGGGATCGCAGGGATCTCCGAAGAGATCCGCGGGCTCGCCGCGGAACTCCCGCGCGAGGAGGTCGCCGTCCGCATCGCCCGGCGCCTCGCGGGGGACACCTCCCGACCGGGATCCGTGGCGGATCGCGTGGATGCGGCGCTCCGCGTCGGGCTCGCGATCCTGACCGAGGGGATCCTCGTCGCTCCGCTCGAGGGTCTCGCCGAAGTCCATGTCCGTGAAGGGGGCGAGCAGGGGCCGTACGTCGAGCTCTACTACGCCGGTCCGATCCGGGCCGCCGGAGGGACCGCCCAGGCGTTGAGCGTCCTCCTGGCCGACATCGTCCGGCGCGACCTCGGACTCGGCGCCTACCGGCCGAGCGAGGCCGAGGTCGAGCGGTACAAGGAGGAGATCCCGCTCTACAAGTACCATCAGCACCTCCAGTACGTCCCGACGCCGGAAGAGATCGAACTCGTCGTGCGCCACATCCCCGTCGCGATCTCGGGCGAGGCGACCGAGGGCGATGCCGAGGTCAGTGCCTTCCGAAATCTCGAGCGGGTGCCGACGAACGGGATCCGGGGCGGTGCCTGTCTCGTCATCGCCGAGGGGCTCTGTCAGAAGGCCTCCAAGCTGCGGAAGGTCGTCGAGAAGCTCGGGCTGGAAGGATGGGAGTTCCTCGAGGAGCTCGGCCTCCGAACGACCGACGAGGAGGAGGCGCATACCCCGAAGTACCTCCGGGATTCCGTCGGCGGTCGGCCGGTGCTCGCCCACCCGAGCCATCCCGGGGGCTTCCGCCTCGTCTACGGCCGGGCCCGGACCACCGGGCTCGCGTCGTGCGCCGTCAACCCCGCGACGATGGTGATCCTCCAGCACTTCGTCGCGATCGGCACGCAGGTCAAGCTCGAGTACCCCGGGAAGGCCTCGGCGATGGGGGTCTGCGACACCGTCGAGGGGCCGATCGTCGAGCTGGACGACGGCACCGTGACTGCGGTGCACGACGTCGACCGGGCCGAAGAGCTCCGCCCCCGGGTCCGGACGATCCTCGATCTCGGCGAGATCCTGGTTTCGTTCGGCGAGTTCCTCGAGAACAATCGAGCGCTCGTACCGGGTGCCTATTCGCTCGACTGGCATCTCGAGGAGCTGAAGGCCGCGGGGGTCGATCCGGTCGAGGGTGGAAGGGTCCTGACGTACCCGGAAGCGGTCGAGCTCTCTCGCGCCCGGGAGGTACCGCTGCATCCGCGCTGGCTCCTCTTCTGGCACGACCTTACCACCGCCGAGATCCGGGCCCTCTCGGAGTTCGTCGAACGGGTCGGGCGCTGGACGGGCGGAGCGCTCGAACTCCCGGCCGATCCGGACTGGAAGCCGGCCCTCGAGCGCCTTGGCTTCCTCTCCTTCCCGGTCGATGCCGATCGGATCCGCGGCGAGCCCGATCCGAGCGCCGGCCTCGTCGGAGGGCTCGGACTCGAGATCGAGAGCGGCGCCTTGGTCCGGCGGGCGTCGCTCGACCCGGCCGGGTCCGACCCGCTCGACTACGTGACCCGGCTCGCCGGGGTCCCGATCCGGGCCCGCGGTCCGTCGCGGATCGGAGGCCGGGTCGGCCGCCCGGAGAAGGCGTACCAGCGGACGATGCAGCCGAACGTGCACGGACTCTTCCCGGTCGGGGTCGCCGGCGGCCCGACGCGTTCGATCCCGGAGGCCGCCCGACGTACGATGCGGGACGGGGCCGAGGTCGATCTCGGCGTGCGCTCCTGCTCCGCGTGCGGTCGGACGACCGTCTGGACCCGATGCCCCTGTGGCGCCCACACGAACCCCACCGGCATCGTCCGGTCGCAGTCACTGCCGATCGCCCGGCTCTGGAGCGACGCGGTCTCGCGGCTGCACCTTGCGAAGGTCCCGGTCGCGAAAGGGGTCAAGGGGCTCACGTCACCGGGCAAGGTCCCGGAACCGATCGAGAAGGGGATCCTGCGCGCGGTGCACGGGATCTCTGTCTACCAGGACGGGACCGCCCGGTTCGACCTCACTGACCTGCCGCTGACGCACTTCCGGCCCTCGGAGATCGGGACCGATGTGGCGACCCTCCGCCGTCTCGGCTACGAGCGGGACTGGGCCGGCGTCGAGCTATCCGATCCCGAACAGCTGGTCGAGCTGAAGCCCCAGGACCTGATCGTCTCCCGCTCCTGCGGAGAGTACCTGACCCGCCTCGCGCAGTTCGTCGATGACGAACTGGTCCGCTTCTACAACCTCGACCCGTACTACGGGGCCGACCGGCCCGAGCGGCTCGTCGGACAGCTCGTGGTGGCCCTCGCGCCGCACACGTCCGGTGGCGTGGCGGGCCGTCTCCTCGGCTTCACCGACGCCGAGGCCTGCTTCGCCCACCCGGTCTTCCATGCCGCGAAGCGGCGCAACTGCGACGGGGACGAGGACTCGGTGACGCTCCTCCTCGACGCCCTCCTCAACTTCTCCCGTGCCTACCTCCCCGAGAGCCGGGGGGCGCTGATGGACAAGCCACTCGTCCTGACGACCCGGCTCGTCGCCGACGAGGTCGACAAAGAGGCCCACAACCTCGACGTCTCGGCCCACCACCCCCTCGCGCTCTACCGCGCGGCGGCCGAAGGTCGCGCGGCGAAGGACGTCGAGCCGCTCCTCGACCTGGTCGGCCACCGTCTCGGTACGGACCATGCGCTCGACGGATACGGGTTCACGCACGACACCTCTCGGATCGCGGGGGGGCCCGTGCGCTCCGCGTACCGCGACGGTCGATCGATGACCGACATGGTCGAACGTTCGATCGTCCTCGCGACCCAGATCCGGGCGGTCGACGTCGCCGAAGCCGTGACCCTGGTCCTGAACGCGCACTTCCTGCCGGACGTGATGGGCAATCTGAAGAGCTACGCGACCCAGCGGTTCCGCTGCAAGGTCTGCGGGGCCTCCTATCGGCGTCCCCCGCTCTCGGGCCGCTGCGCGGTCAGTGGACCCGGCAAGAACCGGTGCGACGGTGAATTGCTCTCGACCGTCTACGAGGCGTCGGTCCGCAAGTACCTCCCGCTTTCGCAGCGTCTGGGGGAGATCGAAGGGATCACTCCGTATGTGCGCCAGCGGATCCAGGTCCTCGCCGACTCGGTCGCTACGCTCTTCCCGGGCACCACGGCCCAGACGACGCTCGACCGGTTCCGCCCCCGTTGCCGGGGGCCCGCCCCGTCCGCGACGGACGGACCGGCGCCCCCGCGCGACACACCCAAATAGCTCAGGGACCGTGGCACGACCGGTCGGGCTTGTGGGGTAGTCTGGACTATCCTGTTGGCCTTCGGAGCCAACGACCTGGGTTCGAAATCGCGGGCACGCCTTGCGACGGAACTCCCAGCAAGCCCGTCCCCTCCGGGTACAGACCATCCTGCTTTCGAGCAATCCCGGACTGCGCGGGGGTGTTCTCGCCGATCGCTATCATCAAGACCGATTCCGGTTCGATCCGGAGCGCCGGGTCCGAAGAGAGCACCCGATGATTCCGGTCGAGACATCGTCTCGACCGCGCGGAGAACGCCCGTAGACTCATCACGTCGAGCACAGCGAATCATGGTTTCGAGCCCTAGTGCCCGGAAACGAGGGCTATAAATCGCACAGGTCGTTGGACGAGAGAGGCGATTCGTGTCGGCGCGTCCTCCCCTGCCTCCATTCAACCGAGAGACGGCCACGCAGAAGGTACGTCTCGCCGAGGATGCCTGGAACACCCGGGATCCGGAGAAGGTCGCGCTGGCCTATACCCCCGACTCTCGCTGGCGGAATCGTTCGGAATTCCTTCAGGGCCGTGCGGAGCTCGTGGCCTTCCTCCGGCGGAAGTGGGCCCGAGAGCTCGATTACCGATTGATCAAGGAGTTGTGGACCTACGAGGAACGTCGCATCGCCGTGAGGTTCGCGTACGAATGGCACGACGACTCCGGCCACTGGTTTCGATCGTACGGCAACGAGAACTGGGAGTTCGACGACAACGGTCTCATGCGGTTGCGCCTCGCGAGCATCAACGACGTCCCGATCTCAGAGTCCGAGAGGAAGTACCGGTGGCCACTGGGACCCCGACCCGCCGACCACCCCGGTCTGAGCGAGCTCGGCCTCTGACCGTCACCGGGGCGTTCGGGCGAGCCACCTCAAGGGGCGGGTCCGCCACGGAGGATCTCCTCTAGGAGTTCCTTGAGGATAGTGGCGTTGGAGTGCCGGGCGTCCTTAGCGGCGTAGACCAGCGTCACGGTCCCCGACTTGGATTCGACCGCCAGATTGGCCAGGGCCTCCCGCTGTCTCAACAGTTCCGTCCGGTATCGCTCACGGAAGCGAGGGAACTTTGCAGGATCGTGACCGTACCAGATCCGAAGCTCGCTGCTCGGAGCGAGATCCTTGTGCCAGTTGTCGACGCGGGCCCTTTCCTTTGTGAGCCCCCGGGGCCAGAGGCGATCGATGAGAATCCGCCGGCCGTCGCTCGGCGATGCAGGGTCATATACCCGCTTCGTCCGAATCATCGGCCCTCTAGGGATGGTTGCTCCAAGCATCCGGCGAAGGCGACCCGCATCGCGACCAAATCGGGATGGGCGCACGATTGAAAGCCCTACGGGCTGTCAAAGGGCGACCTGCTGCCCGTCCGACCGCAGGGAGGGCCGCCATGCTCATCCCCGGCCCGGCTCTGCACTTCCTGCCCTGGATACGTCTCGATCCCCAGTTCGGCCGTTTCGAGACGACAACTACGAGACGAGCGGCCTCAACGAATCCTATGACCATGCTGCTCGCCGTGCGCGCGAGCGGCGAGAGCGCCACGTCCTCGGGGGCAGCGAAAGACACCTGAAACCGCGTAACAAATCCCGGGATTAAGTAGCCCAGAGACGTAAGCGATCTCGACCCCCTGAATGCCATACAAGGACCCCGAGCGCAGACGCCAGGCAGCCCGCAAGTGGAGACTCTTCCATCGAGAGCAACGTGCGGCCTACATGCGGCGGTACCGAAAGGCCCGCAGCTCTGGCCGTCCCTCCGGTCGACCACGTTCGCATGACCTGGCGGGCCGTCACCTCCCCGTTACGGCCGAGGGGGTTGACCGCGCACCGACGAGCCTTGCCGTACGCTTGGTAGAGCAGGTTCAGGTTCTCGGCCCAACGACTTCGTCTGCCGAAGACCACGGGGAGCCAGCGCCAGCCCCGCCGTCTCGCGATCTCGAGAGGCTCCCACCCAGCCCCTCTACGGCGTTGCTGTGGGGCGAGCCGTGCAGGTTCGGACAAATCTGACTCGCGCCTTCGCCGTGGCTTGAGTCCAAGCCGGGGGATGCGTTCTGTGGTACCCGGCAATCGCCCGTATACTCCGATGAAACCCCGTAACTCAGCCCTTGCGTAAATAGCGCGAATCGTCGCGTTCCACCGACCCGGTGGATCATGGAAGTACTCGAGCAGCCACGGACAAGAGGACTCCCCGTTGCCCAATCCTTGGACTCGGGAACCACCACCATCGGACTGGTCTGCAAGGACGGAGTCGTGCTCGCCACCGAGAAGCGGGCTACGATGGGCTCCTTCATCGCGAACAAGACGACCGTGAAGCTGTTCCGGATCGACAAGAACATCGGTGCGACGTTCGCCGGGACGGTCGGAGATGCCCAGGTAATGATACGTTACCTGCAAGCCGAGGTGGCACTGTATCGGATGCGGAAGGGCGCGCCAGTCCGCGTTGAGAGCGCGGCGACGCTAACGGCGAACATCCTGAACACCAACCGCTACTACCCCTACTTGGCGTGGCTGATCGTAGGGGGGATCGATGCGACCGGCTGTCATCTGTTCGCTCTCGATGCAGGGGGCGGCTCCATCGAGGATCGGTTTGTATCCATCGGTAGCGGGTCCCCCTTCGTGTATGGGATTCTCGAGGACGCGTGGAAGGAGACGCCTTCGGTGTCGGAAGGGGTTGATCTCTCATTGCGAGGGCTCACGGCGGCCATGAAGAGGGATTCCGCCAGCGGAGATGGATACGCGGTGGCAGAGATCACGCACGCCGGCTATCGGGAGCTGGAATCGGACGAGGTCCAGAAGCGGGTCGCAAAACTGAAGCTTTCAAAGTAGGCCGGACGGCGAACTCCGGTCCTAGGAACGGAACGCGCGCGCATCGTTCCGCCTGACCGCGCGAGTCGGAACGATGCCGGAGAATGTGTCGGACCCGGAATCTGGCGAGCTCGTCGTGCGCGTGGAAGTACGGAGGTAGGTCCTCCTGGTGGAATAAGGGTCGAAGCGATTGGAGCGGTTCGCAGCGAGCGCGCCACTCCTCCCGGGACGCGGGGGGACCCCCGCGTGATCCCGTCCATCCGGAGGACGACAGATGCAGCACAACGTTCGTGACCTGGGAAGCGCGGGCCGGTCGTTCCTTGGGCGATCGACCCGCGGGTCGGGACCGATGGAGAAATCCTGCCGTCGGGATCCGGAGCAGCGGGAGATCTCCTCGCCGAATCGGAGGACCGTCCGACCGGGACGCGGGGTCTGCGGGACGGCGATGCTCCCTTCTCCCCTAGGCCGCAGCCACTCGCTGTCGCACGAGCTCGATCAGTTCTTCGGGTCGGAGCGGAAGATTGACGAGCGGCACCTGAGGGGAATCGGCGAGTACCGGGTCGCGAGATCCCACCACGATGAGGTCCGCCCCCGGGAACTCCCCCTGAACCCATCGCCGGGCCGTCTCGGAGCGCTGACCGTTGCTCGCCACGAGCAGCAGGGAAGGACGAACCGGTCCCGCCCTTTCCCCCAGCGTTTCCAGAGCCTCGAGCGAGGTCACCGTATCCGTGGCGATCCCGGTCGACCGCAGGAGATCGCTCAGCGAGGCCGCGAGACTCTGGGTCTCGGCGACGACCACCACGCGACGGACCTGCACGGGACGTCCCGCCACGGCTGGGGTTCATGAGGGTGGGGTCTATTCCGCTTCACTTGGGAACGGGTGGGGTTCCGGTCCACCGCCTGCCCCACATGTCTACCGAGCTCCGCCCCCTAGGACGGGGACGAGGGGCAGGTTCATCGTCCCCGAGAGGGTCGGGCCGCGACACCGATGTCTCCGACGGTACCCCGACGCGAGGGGCGAAAGGTCTTCGGGGGAGACCCCGCCACCTACGACCGAGCGCGGCTCCGCTATCCCGAAAGGGTGTTCTCGGTCCTCCGTGCCCGGTGCGGGCTCGAGCCCGGCACGCGGGTGTTCGAAGTGGGGGCCGGGACGGGGATCGCCTCGCGGGCCCTCCTCCGATTCGGCGCGAATCCGGTGACGGTCATCGAAGCGGACCGGAGAATGGCTCGGTATCTCGGCACCCATCTCGGCCGATATCGGGGTCGGGTCCGGATCCTGGTCGAGCCGTTCGAGAGCGTCCAACTCCCCCCGGCCTCCTTCGAGCTGGGCGTCGCCGCGACCAGTTTCCACTGGGTCTCCGAGAGGAGGGGGGTGCGGAAGGTCGCCCGGCTCCTCCGACCCGGCGGATGGTGGGCGGAGTGGGGGAACCGGCACGGTGACACCTCCCGACCGAGTCCGTTCCACGAGGCGCTTCAGCCGCTGTACCGGACTCTGGCGGGAAGGTCGTACCGCAGGCCCACCTTCGAGCAGTTCCGGTCCGGACTCGAGAAGCGCTTGGCGACCCTTCGATCGGTCGGGGCTTTCGAGCGCGTATCGTGCGAGCTCATTCGTTGGAACGTCACGCTCTCCGCCGCGCACGTGACGGCCCTCTGGTCGACCTTCTCCGAAGTCGTTTCCCTACCCCCCCGGCGACGGGCATGGTTCCTCGGCGAGCTCCATCGCATCGCGGTCGAGCAGTTCGGCGGAAGGGTCGCGTTCCCGATGCTGACGCCCCTGTACACCGCGCGTCGGCGCTCGGTCGGCCCGGTCAGTTGAGGAGCGCGAAGCCGATCCCGCAGGGGACCCCGCGAGCCGAGCGCGCCTCCGACGCGCGTCCCGGAACCCGGTCCCATCGGGAAGGAAGGGCAGAGCTTTCTCGGCGGACCCCTTGGCCCCCGCGTGCGTGCGGCGGTCATCTACGGCCAGCTGGCCGAGTACTACGACCGGATCTACTCCTTCAAGGACTACCGGAAGGAGGCACGAGCCGTCCTTCGGCTCGCGCGTCGTCAGCTGAAACGTGAGCCCCGCTCGCTCTTGGACGTCGGGTGTGGGACCGGCCACCATCTGGCCGAGTTCCGCCGGGAGGTGCCGTCGGTCGCCGGTGTGGACCAGAGCCCTCAGATGCTGGCCGTGGCCCGACGACGCCTCGGGAGAGGAGTGCCCTTGGTCCAAGACGACATGCGTCGCTTTTCACTGAAGACCCGCTTTGACGTCGTCACCTGCCTGTTCAGTGCCATCGCGTACATGGAGACCCGTCGGGACCGAGATCGAGCGATCGCCAACTTCTACCGCCACCTTGCTCCGGGAGGCGTGGCCCTGGTCGAAGGCTGGGTCCGTCGCTCGCGATGGCGGGGGACCGGCGGCGATCTGGTCACGTACGAGGGAGGGGACACCCGGATCGCCCGGGTCACGTCCACGTGGCGAGAAGGGAACCACTCCGTGGTGGAGTTCCAGTGGCTGATCGGTGAACGGGGCCAACGGATCCGTCACTTCACGACGCTGGAACGGAATCCGTTGATCGAGACCGACGAGATGCTCGGGTCGTTCCGACGCGCCGGGTTCCGAGCGAAGGTGCTCCTCAGCGGGCGGTACCGTGACCGCGGCCTCTACGTGGGGGTCCGTCCCACCTCCGCCTGAGCCGGTGGGCGCGGTGCCGGACCGTTCCACCCTCCGGGGTGACGTACGTCCGCCCGAGGGTCCTCGGTGCCCCGGACCGACCTAGCGGAAATAACCGGGCGACTGGGTCGGCTCCGACCGCTTCTCCTCTTCGGGTTTCGCCGCCTCGAGGATGTCGATCGTCAGGATTGCCGGGATCGGGACGAGCCGCACGCGGCCCTTCTCGTCCCCGTGCCCCTGGTCGAGCTCGATCGCGATTGCGTTGTCGCCGCCGATCGAGACGAGCCCACGGAAGATCCCGCTCGAATCGATCGTGGAGTCCTCCGGCCCGGCGGAACGAAGGCGCACATGCGAGCCGGGGGTGAGGGCGATCCCCGGTTTCTTCCCCGCGGAGTTGGTCGCGCTCATCGGTTCGTGCCGCGCCCCCGCGGTACGTGCACGGTTGGGGTCGCTTTCGGCATCGGTTCGCTCGCGAGCCTCTCTACCAACGTCTGCAAGTGATTCACCGTCTCCCGATATCTTCGGAGCGCGTTCTGGGCGTTCGCTTCCGTAAAATCCCAGGCGCGGGCGAAGTTTCCGTAGCGCAGGCGGTAGCCTTTCCGCCCTTTGCCGTCGGAGGCGCCTCCGACCTCCTCGAGGAGATCGAGGGCCTTGAGTTTGTTGATGTGGCGGTAGACCGTCGGCTTCGAGGTCTTCAGGACCGCCGTGAGCTCTTCGACGTACCAGGGTCGCGTCGGGGCGCGGAGAAGGCAGTCGTGGACGAGCCGGTACGCGAGGCTCTGAGCGATCGGTCCCTCGGAGCCACGCCCCTCCTCCCCCTCGGGGAGATAGCCGATCAGTCGCAGGAACTCTCGCAGCACCTCATCGAGGTCGGCGATGGGAGTGAGGGGAGTGGAGTAACGCAACGCAAGTTCGAATGGCATGCTGACCTGTTGCCGAGAGCGGCTCTCCCCCTTAAAACCGGCGCGGCGGGCGACGCCACGGGCCACCAAACGATAAGGTCGAGCGCGTGTCGAACCCCGCGATGGAGGATTTTGACCTGGTCGCCCCCGCGACCGCGGACGAGGCGGTCGCGACCCTGAAGGTCCATGGGCCGGGCGAGGTCGCGATCCTGGCGGGCGGCACGGACCTTCTCTTCGATCTCGAGGGGGACCGCATCCGTCCGCGGCGGGTCCTCTCGCTCCGTCGTCTCCCCTGGCGGACGCTCGACTGGAACGGCCCGTCGCTCGTCATCGGGAGCACCCTTCCGCTCCGCACCCTCGAGAACGATCCCGAGGTCCGGCGCCGCATCCCCGGTCTCTATGCGGCCGTGCGCGCGGTCGGGAACGTGGCGCTCCGCCACCGGGCGACGCTCGGCGGGAACCTGGGGCGGGCGGCTCCCGCCTCCGACCTGGTCCCGATGCTGCTGGCGCTCGACGCCGAGGTCGACCTGGTAGGCCCCTCGGGGGGGCGGACGATGAGCGTCGACCGCTTTGTCCAGGGCTCTCGGAAGACGGCCCTTGGCCCGGCGGAGCTCGTGCGATCCGTTCGGATCCCGGAGGCCCGGCCGTCGGCCTACCTCTGGCAAAGGGTCCGGCCGCTCCACGACATCTCGCACATGGCGATCGCGGTGGCGTACTCCCCGAGCGCGCGTCGCTGGCGGGTCGCGGTGGCGGGCTTCCCTCCCCGGCCCCTGCTCGTCCCCTCCGCCGAGACCGCTCTGGGAGCGACGGCGGCTCCGGACCGGGGGGCCGTGACCCGGGCCGCGGACGCGATCCAGAAGGAGGCGCCGATCTCGACCGACCTCCGGGCCTCGGAGGAGTACCGTCGCCGTCTCGTCGCCCCGCTCCTCGCGAGGGCGATCCAGGCCAGCTCCGGGGTCGGGCGATGACGCGACCGGTGCTGTCCCTCACCGTCAACGGGCGGCCGCTCGAGGTGCCGGAGGTGCCGACCGGCGAGCGCCTCCTCGACACGCTCCGTTGGCGCCTCGGGCTCAAGGGCACGAAGGAAGGGTGCCGCTCGGGCGCCTGCGGCGCCTGCACGGTCCTCATCGACGATCGGAGCGCCCTCTCCTGCCTCACGCTCGCGCACGAGGTCGCGGGCAGCTCCGTCACGACGATCGAAGGGATCGAGGCCGATCCGGTCGGGGCGCGTGTCCGCGCGGCGTTCGAGTCGGTCGGAGCGCTTCAGTGCGGCTACTGCACCCCGGGCTTCGTCCTCGCGCTCACGGGCCTCATCAAGGAGCGGGGTGACGCCGGCCCGTTCGGCGAGCTCCTCGAGGACCTCGGGGGCAATCTCTGCCGGTGCACGGGCTACGCCGCGATCGTCCGGGCCGCGGCGGCGCTGCGTACGGAGGGGGGATGAGCGGAGCGCTGCGCCCGGACCTCCGGGACAAGCTCGCGGGCCGGGTCGTCTACGGCGAGGACCTTGACGTCCCGGGAATGCTCTGGGCCGCGCTCGTGCCTTCGCCGGTCGCTCACGGCCGGCTCGTTTCGGTCGATCTCTCGGCGGCCCGCGCGCGGCCCGGGGTCGTCGCGATCGCGGCCCCGGATGTTCCCGACCTCGTCGGGGGTCGGGCGGGTGATGTCGAACGACCTCCGTTCCCCTCCGAGAGGGTCATCTATCGCAACCAACCGGTCGCCGCGGTGGCCGCCCCTTCGCTTCCCCTCGCCCGTGAAGCGGCCCGGGCGGTGAGGGTGGAGACGGAGCCGCTTCCCGCGCTTCTCGATATCGATACACTGTGGCCCGACTGGCCCGGCCCGGAGGCGAAGCGCTCGCCCCACGTCGCCGCCCACGTCCACGCGGCCCGGGGGAATGTCGAGACCGCGTTCGGCCAGGCGGAGAAGGTGGTCCGGGAGGTCTACCGGACGAGCAGCGTGCATCAGGTCGCGCTCGAACCGCACGCGTGCGTCGCGGAGGTCTCGGGCGACCGATGGTACGTGCGGACCTCGACACAGACCCCGTTCGGGGTCCGGGAGGATACCTCGTCGATCCTCGGCCTCCCGGAGGAGTCGATCGTCGTCGACGGGACCTGGGTCGGTGGCGGGTTCGGAGGAAAGGGGGCCTCGTTCGTCGAACCGTGGGCGCTCCTCCTCGCGAAGGCCTCGGGTCGACCCGTCCGGCTCGCGCTCTCGTACCGCGAGGAGTTCCTTCTCGGTCGGACGACACTCCCGTCGGTGATCCGCCTCGAGACCGGGATCACGGGCGGTCGGATCGTCGCGCGACGTGTCCGGCTGCTCCTCGACGTCGGCACCTCGCTGCCCGGCCGCGACTTCGCGACCGGTTATGCCATCGGCTTCTTGCTCGGACCGTACCGCACGCCGGTCTTCGAGGTGGAGGGCTATGCCGTCCGGACGAACAAACCTCCGTTCGGCGCGCACCGGGCCCCGTTCGCGCCCCAGTGCGCCTTCGCGGTGGAGTCGCACCTCGAGCACGTCGCCCGCGAGGCCGGGATCGATCCCTTCGAGTTCAAGGCCGACCATCTCTGGCGCGAAGGGGACACGACGCCCTTCGGCCAGCCGGTCCTACCGTTCGGGCTCCCCGCCGCCTTCGCCTCCGCCCGCGAGCTCGCTGACGAGTGGCGACGCACCGCGCCGCCGGAGCACGGGGTGGGCATCGGTGTCGGCTTCTGGTCGACCGGCACGGGCGCGGGCGGGGAGGCACGGGTCATCGTTTCCCCGCACGACCTCACGATCGTGCAGGGAGAGCGCGAGATCGGGAGCGGGAGCGTGATCGTCGGCCTGGTCGCGGTCGCCGAGCGACGTACGCAGCTCCCCCGGGACCGGCTCCGGGTCGCGTATGCCGACACCTCGCGGGCGCCGTTCGACTCGGGGGTCTTCGGGAGCCGCACGGTCGGAGCGCTCGGTCGGGCGGTCGACGAGGCGCTGGTCGCCCTGCTCCGTTCGTTGGAGACTCGACTCGGGTCGGAGGGTCCGGTGACGCTCGAGGTCGAGGACGGCGAGCTCGTAGCCCGGAACCCCCGGGGGCGACGGCGGATCGCGGAGCTCTGGACGGCGGAGGAGCGGAGCGCGGGCGGGATCTCCGCGGAAGGAAAGTACTACGGTCCGCCCGTGAAGATCGACGAGAGTCTCGTGAAGGAGGGATCCTTCTACGCGTTCCGGGACTTCACCGGGGCGGCGCACGTCGCCGAGGTCGCGGTGGACCGAGCGACCGGCGGCGTGCGCGTCGTTCGGTACGCCGCCTTTCACGATGTCGGGACGACCATCGACCCGTTCACCGCGCGGGCCCAGGTCGAAGGCGGGATCGCGATGGGCCTCGGGACCGCGCTCACCGAGGAGGCGGTCTGGTCGGAGGACGGCCGGATGCGTAATCCCGGCCTGCTCGACTACCGGATCCCGACCCTCCCCGAGGTTCCGCCGATGCTCGTGACGTTCGTCGAGGGCCACCTCGGCGCGGGTCCCTACGGGGCGAAGGGCCTGGGAGAGCCGCCGATCATCCCGGTACCGGCGACGATCGCGTCCGCGGTCCGCGCGGCCTGCGGGGCGCACGTCACCGAGCTGCCCCTCAATCCCGAGCGGGTCGCGCTTGCCTTAAGCGACTCCGGCGGTAGCGATTCGGGATGATGCTACCGGTCACCGAGGCCCGAGCGCTGGTCGAGGAGTACCCACGGATCCCGACCGTCGGCGCGGTCGGTTCCCACTCCGCGATCGACATCGCGGACGGCGCCGTGACGGAGGGGTTCTCGAGCCTGGTCCTCGCCCAGTCCGGTCGCGACACGACCTACGCCCAGTACTTCCGGACCGTCCGCGACCATGCGGGTGGCCGGCGGCGGGGATGTGTCGACGATGTCTGGACCTACCCCCGCTTCGCGGACATCGCCGCCCCCGAGGCCCAGGAGCGTCTCCGGAGCCACGGCGTCCTCCTCGTGCCGAACCGCGCGCTCTCCTCCTACGTCCCGCTCGCCGCGATCGAGGAGGAGTTCCGGGTACCGATGGTCGGCTCGCGCGCCCTCCTCCGGATCGAGGAGAGGAGCGAGCGCGAGAACTACTACACGCTCCTCGCCGCGGCCGGGATCCGGATCCCCCGCGAGATCGCCTCCCCGAAGGAGATCGAGCGCCTGTCGATCGTGAAGCTCCCGCACGCGAAGCGTCGTCTCGAGCGGGGGTTCTTCACCGCCGCCACGTTCGCCGAGTACACCGCGAAGAGCAAGAAGTTGATCGCGCTCGGGACGATCGCCCGGGACGACCTCGCCTCCGCCCGGATCGAGGAGTACGTCCTCGGTCCCGTCTTCAACTTCAACTTCTTCTTCTCCCCGCTCGTCCCGCGGTCCCAGGCGCTCGAGCTCCTCGGCGTCGACGAGCGGCGAGAGAGCAACCTCGACGGCCTCGTCCGCCTATCGGCCGGCCAGCAGCTCGAGCTTCCCGAGGCGGACCGGATCCCCGAGTACACGGTCGTCGGGCACGGCACGCTCACGGTCCGAGAGTCGATACTGGAAGAGGTGTTCCGGATGGGAGAGAAGTTCGTCGACGCGACCCGGGCGCGCTACCCCCCCGGGATCATCGGGCCGTTCTGCCTGCAGACCTGCATCGACCGCGAGGGCCGGCCGACGGTCTTCGATGTGGCCGCGCGGATCGGCGGAGGGACGAACATCCACCTCGGGCTCGGGCACCCGTACGGGAACGCGCTCTGGCGGATGCCGATGAGCACGGGCCGTCGGATCGCGCTCGAGATCCGCCACGCCATCGATTCCGGTCGACTGAAGGAGATCATCACATGAGCGAAACGCCGCCCGCCGCTGCCCCGCTGAAGCGCACCGCCCTCTACGACTTCCACCTCCGCCACCGAGCCCACCTCGTCCCGTTCGCTGGCTACGAGATGCCGCTGTACTACACGGGGATCGTCGCCGAGCACAAGGCCGTGCGGTCCTCGGTCGGGCTCTTCGATGTCTCGCACATGGGGATCCTCACCGCCGAAGGGACGCGCGCCGGCGACCTCCTCGCCCGGCGAACGACCGCAAACGTCCCGGCGCTCACGCCGGGCCAGGTCCGCTATACGTTCCTCCTCGAATCGACCGGCCACATCGTGGACGACCTCCTGGTGAGCCGACTGAGCGGGGGCGAGGAGCTCTCCCCGACCTTCGGCGTCGTCCCGAACGCGAGCCGGGCCGACGAAATCGAAGAAATCCTCCGGCAGCACCGGACGCCGGACACCAAGATCTCCCGCTGGAACCCCTCGGTCTCGCTCCTCGCGGTCCAGGGCCCGGGTTCGCGCACGTTGCTCTCGAACCTCTTCGGCTGGGACCTTTCGGGCCTCGCGTTCTATCACGTGGGCTTCTACCCAGCGAAGAAGGGGTCCGGCACGCCCTCGGGAGAGCTCGGGCTGACGTTCCCCGCCTCCCTCGCCGACCGGGTCCTCGTCAGTCGTACCGGCTACACGGGAGAGATCGGCTACGAGCTCTTCGTGCCGAACGAGCGCGCCGATGCGCTCGCCGAGGAGCTCCTCGCCGCGGGGGTGGTGCCGTGCGGGCTCGGCGCCCGCGACACGCTCCGCCTCGAGAAAGGCTACCTTCTCTCCGGGCAGGAGTTCCACCGCGACCACACCCCGCTCCAGGCAGGTCAGGACCGATTCGTCGACTTCCACCACGATTTCGTGGGCCGGCCCGAGCTCGAGAAGGAGCGGACGCAGGGGCCGGCGCACCGTCTCTCGGGGATCGAGGTCCGGGAGGCCGGCGCGATCCCTCGCCACGGCACCCCGGTCCGTTCAGGGGGTACGGTCGTCGCCGAGGCGACCAGCGGAGGACCTTCGCCGATCCTCGAGAAGGGGATCGCGCTCGCCTACCTTCCCCGGGAGCTCGCCACGCCCGGGACCGTCGTGAACCTCGAGATCCGCGGGCGAGAGGTGCCCGGCGCGGTCGTCCCCCTACCGTTCCTGAAGACCAATCCGATGGCGTAGCGCATCGCCGACCCCGGAGGGGGCCGGACAGCGACTCCGGACCGGAACGGACCGGGCCCCTATGCAGAGACCGCGCGTCCCCGGGAGGCCTAGGGAGGTCCGGCGGGACGTACGTGACCCGCGGGAACTCTGACTTCCGGTCAACGAGCAATAAATAGAGGGTCCTTCCCATCTAGCGGAAGAACGCCATGGCGGCCGAGGCCGGGAACGGTCGCCCGTTCGTCGGCCGGACAGAGGCAGTGGACGCCCTCTACCGGCGCTTCGAGGACGCGCGGGCCGGTAGCGGAGGGGTGACCCTCCTCGTAGGAGCGACGGGGGTCGGGAAGTCGACCCTGGTCGCCGAGCTCGTACGGAACATGCGGGCTCGCGGTACGCAGGTCCTCGTCGGCCAGGCCCCCCCGCTCGACGACCCCCCGCCGTTCACGCTCCTCCGATCGGCCCTGGAGAGTGTCCGCGAGGTCGCCGAGCCCGACGTAGGGATCGTCCCGGGGGGTCGCGGCGCCGAGAACTTCCTGATCGGCTTCGCGCCCCGGCTCGGCGAGTCCGCGCTCTCCTCACCGATCCAGGTCGAGGAGCGTCTCCTCTCCGCCCTCGGGGAGGTCGACGAACGCGGCGAGTCGGGCCGCGAGCCCGTCTGGGTGGGGATCACCGAGCAATTCCGCGAGCTGACCCGTCGCGGTCTCACCGTCCTCGTCCTCGAGGACCTCCACCGCGGCGACGAGCCGTCGCTCGAAGCGTTCGAGCACCTCGCGCGCCAGATGCAGCACCAACCGCTCTGGATCGTCGCCACGACCCGCCCGCTCGAGAGCCTCTCCGCCTCCCGCCGCTCGCGCCTCGAGGCGCTGGAGGCCGGGACGCATGCGCGGCGGGTGGTCCTCCGCCCGTTCACGTCCGACGAGGTCGCCCGATTTCTCCGCTGGCGCGAGCCGGATCGGGAGTTCTCCCCCGAGGAGATCGCCCGGCGCCACTCGGAGACCGGAGGGAACCCGCTCCTCCTCGAGCAGTTCGACCGACGACGCGCCGCATCGGGGGCCGCGAGCGCGCCGGAGGCCGCCGCCGTCCGGGTCGGACCGGCGGTCGAGCTCCCGAAGCTCTCCGAGGCGGAGGATCGGGCCCTCGCGGCCGCCGCGATCCTCGGTCCCGAGTTCTCCTTCGGCCTCCTTCTCCGCTCGAGCGGCGAGGAGGAAGAACCTCTCGCCGAAACGGTCGAGCTCCTCGTCAACCGGGGGATCCTCCTGGAACGGGCCGGCGAGCTCCTCGCGTTCGCGGACGACCGCCAGCGCGAGCGGATCTACGACCTCCTGACCGAGAGCCGCCGACGTCTGCTCCACCGCAAGGCGGGCGAGGCGCTCGAGGCGACCGGGAGCGCCGACATCGGCACCATCTACGCCCTCGCGCGTCACTTCTACCTCGGCCGGGTCGACGACAAGTCCCTGCAGTACAACCGCGCGGCCGCCGAGATCGCGGATCGCGCGTTCTCCCCGGAGGTCGCCCGGTTCCACCTCGAACGTTCGCTCGAGAACCACCGTCGACTGCGGCCGGAGGACTTCGACGGCGAAGCGGAGATCGTCCTCGAGATCGCCCGGCAGGTCGACCACTTGGGCCAGCTCAAGGAGGCCGAGTCGATCCTGAGGGGGTACCTCGAGCGGAAGAGCTCGGCGAAAAAGCTCTCCCCGCATGTCCGCGCGCTCCTCGAACTGTATCTCGCACAGGTCCTCACCGATCGCGGCGATTGGAGGGCGGCCGAGAAAGCGACCGCCGAGATCCTGCGGACCCCGAGCCTCGAGACCCACCCGCTCGTGCGCCTCGGCGTTCACCGGCTGCGCGGCGAGGCGCTCTACTACGAGGGTCGCTACGAAGCGGCGATCGCAGAGCATACCGAGGAGCTCCGGATCGCCCAGGAGAGCAAGAACGAGCGCGCGACGGCGCTCGCGCTCGTCCGACGCGCCTACGTGCTGGCCATGATGGGACAGGAGGAGGGGGCGATGACCGAAGCGCGGGACGCGGCCCGGATCCTCGAGCGCCTCGGCGACATCCGGGAGGCGTCCCAGGCGCACCTCTTCCTCGGGGTCGTGATCTCGGGAAGCCACTCGCTCGCCTCCCGCTACGCGGGCGCCACGGAGGAGTTCGCCGAGGCGATCCGTCTCGCCGAGAAGGCGCACGACGTGCGGCGCGTCGGCTGGGCGCTGTTCAACTCCGCCGACATCCTCCGGGAGGTGGGGCGCCTGGACGAGGCGGCCGACCGCACCCGCCGGGCCCGGGAGATCCTCGAGCGGTTGGGGGATCGCTTCGGCCTCGTGCAATCGATGATCATCCAGGGGAAGATCGCGCTCGACCGGGGCGAGTACGATCATGCCGAGGCGGACCTCCTCGACGCCTACCGTCTCGTGCGGGAGCTGCGGGCCCCGGCCGACGAGGTCGATGTCGTCCTTCGGCTCGCTCAGCTCTCCTACGCGCGCGGCGACTATGCGACGGCCCGTCGGCGGGTCGCCGAGCTCGAACGCCAGAACCTCGCCGCGCTCCGTCCCGACGTCGCACCGGACTTCGAGCGGCTCAAGGGCGCCCTCTCGGCGAAGCGGGGGGAGAAGCACCACGCCGCGTAGACCCCCCACGCCCGGGATCGCCGCTCTCGTACGTCGTGCGCTCGCGGAAGACCGGGTCGAGAGGGACCGGACGACCCTCGCGCTGTTTCCCCGGCCCGTACCGGCCGAGGGCCGAATCACCGCGCAGGCGAGGGGAGTGCTCTCCGGAATGGAGGCGGTCCACGCGGGCGCCCGCGCCCTCGGGCTCCGGGTGCGCTCGGCCCGGCCCGACGGGAGCCCCGTGCGGCCGGGAACCGTGGTCGTCCGGCTCGTGGGGGACGCGCGTCGGATCCTTTCGATCGAGCGCACGCTGCTCAACTTCCTGATGCATGCGAGCGGGGTCGCGACGGCGACGTCCCGTGCGGTCGCCGGCGCCCGCGGCAGCGCCCCGCCGCTCGCGGTCTGGGCCACCCGGAAGACGCTTCCCGGCCTTCGGGACCTCGAGAAAGCGGCGGTCGTCCACGGCGGGGGGGCTCCCCACCGGCGCGATCTCTCGGACGCGTTCCTGATCAAGAACAACCACCTCGTCCTCCTTGACCTTCCGAGCGCCGTCGCGCGGGCCCGGGCCCGGGCGCGACCGGGCGAACCGGTCGAGGTCGAGGTACGGACTGTCGACCAGGCGCTCCGGGCGGCCCGCGCCGGCGCGGACGTCCTCCTGCTCGACAACGTCTCGCCCCCGCGCGCCCGGGGCATCGTGCGGGCCCTCGCGCGCGCCGGGCTCCGTCGCGGTCGCCGGATCGAGCTCTCCGGAGGGATCTCTCCCGGGAGCATCCGCCGCTACCGATCGGTCGGCGCCGATGTCGCCAGCCTGGGCGCGCTCACCCACTCGGCTCCCGCCCTCCCGTTCCACCTCACGCTGCGTCCCGCTCGCTTAAGACGAGGTGCCGCCTAGAACCGAACGGGTGCCCCCATGTCCCTCGAGGCCGAGGTCGTTCGGCTGAAGGAGGAGCGGGATGCCGTCCTGCTCGCCCACAACTACCAGCGTGCCGAGGTCCAGGACCTCGCCGACTTTGTCGGGGATTCGCTGTACCTCTCGCGGAAGGCGATGGAGTCGGACCGGTCGGTGATCGTCTTCGCCGGCGTGAAGTTCATGGCCGAGACCGCGAAGATCCTGAACCCGACGCGGACGGTCCTGCTCCCCGACCTCAAGGCCGGCTGCGCCCTCGCCGACGCGATCACCGCGGATCAGCTCCGCGCCTGGAAGGCCGAGCATCCCGGGGCGGCCGTCGTCGCCTACATCAACACCTCGGCCGACGTGAAGGCGGAGGCCGACTACTGCTGCACGAGCTCGAATGCCGTCACCATCGTGAGCCAGATCCCGCCCGATCGGGAGATCCTCTTCCTCCCGGACATGTTCCTCGGCGACTACGTACGCCAGAAGACCGGCCGCCGGATGCACCTGTGGGTCGGCGACTGTCCCGTCCATGCGAAGTTGAGCCCACCGGTCCTCGCTCGGGCACGAGCCGACCACCCCGGGGCGCCCCTCATCGCCCATCCGGAGTGCGGCTGCGCGACGCAGGCGCTGCCGCACGTTGACCGGGTCCTCTCCACGGACGGGATGATCCGGTTCGCCGAGGAGACCCGGGCGAAGGAGGTCCTGGTCGCGACCGAGGTAGGGATCCTCCACCGGATGCACAAGCTCAATCCGGGAACGCGTTTCTCGCCGATCGACTCCGGGGCGATCTGTCCGTACATGAAGGAGATCGAGCTCGCGGACGTCCGCGACTCCCTGCTCCACCGCCGCTACCAGATCGACGTCGACCCGGCCGTCGCCGCGAAGGCGCGACGGGCGCTCGAGCGGATGGTCGCCGCGTAGAGCCCGGGCCGCCGACTACCTCGGGAAACCCGTCCCGAACTGGTGGACGAAGAGGGAGTAGGCGTAAGCGAGGAGCGCGAGCGCGCCCAGGAAGACGATCCCGGTCGCGAGCCAGGAAGGCTTCCGCGTGAGGTAGAAGTGGGGGCTGAGGGGGTTGATCCGGGTCGAAAGGAACGAGATACCCGCGAGGAGCAGGACCACCCCGAACGCGGCGGGGGCGACGAACGTGAACCGCCCGAGATAGAGGCCGATGAGGACCAGGGCGACCGCGACCGGGATCGCGGCGTGGGACCGTCGCTCGAGCTCGGTCGCACGGGCCGGGCGCGCGGCGGCGGGACGCGCGTAGCCGCGCTGATAGCCCCGGCTGTCGGACACGAGGCGAAGTGCCGGGCGGCAGTAAATGAACCTCCGGGTCCAACGGAAGAGTCGCGGTATGGGACCTATGACTATAAAGGGGGGAAAAATCCCTGCCCGCGTGATGGAGGTGCCACACCGGCCCTCATCGGGCCCCGACCCCGCGGCGCCCACGACGCCCGAACTGCACCGGGCCCCGGCGCGGCTCCCCGAGCCGCCGCCGTTCCGGAGCCACCCGGAGGGGGCCCCGGTCGCGTGCGCGAGCTGCGCGCATCCGATCCTCTCGAAGTCCGCGCCCCCGTTGTGCTGGGGCTGCGGGCGTCCTCTCTGCGTCGACTGCTACTGGCGCCACGGGCTCACGCCGACCGCCCACCAGTGCACGACCTGCCTCGCCCACGCCTCGTCCGATTCCTTAGGAATCTCGGGGGGGCGCTCCGCGCGGCCCGGTGGGGCCGCTCCGACGCCGTGAACCGGCATCGTCCGCTCGATCCTCCGGTCCGTTCACGCGAACGCTGCTCGCCTCCGCTCCCGCGCGCCGCGCGAACCCGAGGGCGATCGGGGCGGTAGGGTCGTTGTCCGGTAGGCCGGCCCCGGTCGGGACGAGCAGCGGGACTCCGTTCTCCCGGGCGATCCGGCTCCCGGTCGAGTCGAGGCGCTCCGGGCCGGGCCCGACCTCGATGCCGGCTCCGTGGGCCCGTGCCCAGTCGATCCAACGGCGGAGCCGGTCCGGCGGGATACCGTTACCCGGGCCGACGTGAGCGACAGCCCAGAGGCGAGGTCCTTCCGGCAGCCGGCCCACGGGCTCGACGGTCGATGGGATGGGCCGGACGATGCGGTAGTCGGCCTCGAGCGACCGGAGCTCCGAAGGAACCGGCCCCGGGCCGACCTCGATCGCACGGCCGATCCCCAACCCCCTCGGACGAGCGGAGCCGAGGAGCTCCTGCGTGCTCCGGTCCAGGCCGAACGGGCGGCCGTCGGGACCGATGCCCCCGATGACGACACCGACGTAGCGGAGGCCGCGGGCCCGCGCCGCCGTCCAGAGACGGTCGAGGTCGACGGCGGTCCCCATCGCGGGAAGATGCACGTGGAGGTCCCCCGTGAGATCCTCCGCGGCGACGAGCGTCGGGAGCTTTCCCGACGCCGCGGCCTCGATCTCGCCTTGGTCCTCCCGCAGCTCGGGCGGGATCCAGGGAAGGCCGAGGGCCGAGTAGACCTCGCCCTCGGTCCGTCCTCCGAGGCGCTCCTCTCCGCGGAAGATCCCGTACTCGTTGATCTTGAGCCCCCGATCGCGGGCGATCGTTCGGAGGTGGACGTTGTGGTCCTTCGAGCCGGTGAAGTACTGGAGCGCGGCCCCGAACGCCGCGGGTTCGACGACCCGCAGGTCGACCTGAAGTCCGCTCGTGAGCACGACCGTCTCCTTCGTTCCCCCCCTCAGCCGCACCTCCTTCACCTCGGGCAGGGCGGAGAAGGTGTCGAAGACCCGCTCCGGCGCCGACGAGGTGACGAGGACGTCGAGGTCCCCGACGGTCTCCCTTCGGCGGCGGAAGCTCCCCGCGACCTCGGCCGCCTCGGTTCCGGGGACCTCCCGCAGGGTCCGCACGATCCGCTCCGCGATCGGATAGACCGCCTCGATCGGGGGCCGTGAGCCGGAGGCGCTGGGGGCTGCCCGGGCCTGCGCGAGGACGGTCGCGATCTGCTCGATCTTCTTCGGGCCGAAGCCCTTGACGTGGTCGAGCCGCCCCTTCGCGAGGGCTTCGGAGAGCTCGCTCGGACCCTCGAGCCCGAGTTCGACCCAGAAGCGGCGGGCGGTCTTCGGTCCGAGGCCGGGAAGGCGCATCAGCTCGACGACCCCCGGGGGCACCTCCCGCTTCAACCGTTCATAGTAGTGGACCTGACCGGTCGAGAGGTACTCCCGGATCTTCTCTTCGATCGCCTCCCCGATCCCCGGGATCGAACGGAGCTCGCCCCGGCCGGCGACCGTGCCGAGCTCCTCCGTGAGCGTCTCGATCGAACGGGCCGCGCGCCGGTACGCCTCGGGCTTGAAGCTCTCTCCCAGCAGATCGAGCAGGTCGGCGATGGCCCGGAAGATCTCTGCCGCCTCGGCGTTCGACGCCACGGCTCCGGAACGCGGGGGACGGCTTAGGCCTTCGGGCGGCTCAGGGTGCGAGGTCGGCCCCGAGGTCGATCCAGACCCGGCGTCCGACCGGTCGGAACCCCACGCTCTCGTAGAGCGCGCGGGCCGGCTCCCGATCCACGCGCACGTACAGCGCGACCTTGGCCCCGGTCATCTCTGCGGTGCGGAGCGCGGCTCCGAGGAGCTCACGGCCCCACCCGCGGCCCCGTGCGGCGGGCTCTACGTACACCCCGCCGAGCACCCAGACCCGGGGAAGTCGGACCTCCGCGCGCGTGGCCCCGACCAGCCGGTCCCCTTCGAACGCACCCCACGCGATGTCGACCTCGGGATCGATGAACGGGTACTCGGCCACCACCGGATCGTCCTGACGCCGCGCCCACGGCTCGAGGAGCGGGACGTCGGCACGCGTTAGACGCCGCACGCGCTTCTTCTCGTCGGGGGCGATCCAGGCGGTCCCCCGCTCGCGGGTCAGGATGAGCTCCCGATACCGCCGTCCCGGACCGCGGGCCGCCTCGACCTCCGCGACGACCTTTTCCGGCACGATCGCGACGCAGGGCCGGGTCGGCAGCCATTCGGCGAGCCGCTCGGAACCGGGGCCGGTGCCGAACCAGTGGACGACCGGGGCGCGAGGGTGTCCGAGCCAGACGAGGAGGTATCCAACGGTCGCGTCCCCCTCGAGCGCCGAGAAGAAGCGGATGCGCCCCGGGTTCCATTCGAGGTCCCACAGCGCGAACGCGTGCGTCACCGGGTCCCGAGCAGCGGCCCGCTCGAGCCACGCCCGATCGATCGTGGGCCGGACCTCCACCACCGTGGCGGCCACGACCCCAGCACGTCACGTGGATAGTTATCTTCGGCGGACCCCATCTTCCCCCGCCGCAAGCGTAAATTCACCGCGCCGGTCGTTCGGTCGTGCGAGTCCACCGGCCGACCGCCGACTTTCCGAAACACCTCGCGCAGCTCTACGCGGGATTCCCGTTCGACCGGTCGCTCCAGGACGATCCGATCGCCGTGCTCCGACCACTCGCGTGGGACCCGTTCCGGGCGGAGGTGGCCGGGGTGTTCGGATCGACGCTCGCGATCGGCAACACGGCCGCGATCCGCCGCTCGCTCGGCCGTCTCGCCGCGCTCGTCCACGGCGATATCGCTCGGCTGGTCGACCCGGGGCTCGCGGCAGAGCGCGCGAAGGGCCTCCGCTCGTTCCGCCATCGATGGATCCGGGGCGACCAGATGGCCCACTTGGCCGAGGTCCTGAGTGGCTACTACGCCGACCACCCCTCGCTCGAATCGGCGTTCGTTGCCGGCTGGGAGGAAGGCGGTTTCGCCCAGGGGCTCGACGCCCTCGCGCGGGTCCTTCGGGGGAACGGCCGGTCCCCACCGGGCTACCGGAACCTGTTCCCGAGCCCCCTTGACCGTAGCGGGAGCCCCTGCAAGCGCCTCACCCTGTTCGTTCGCTGGATGGTGCGGAACCGCTATCCCGACTTCGGTTGCTGGCGTCGCGTGCCGACCGGTGCGCTCCGAGTGCCGCTGGACCAGCACGTCTACTGGATCGCCTACCACCTCGGCCTCACCGCACGACGCACCCGTTCCTGGGCGGCCGTCGAGGAGGTGACCGAGGCGCTGCGCCGGATCGACCCGCTCGACCCGGTGAAGTACGATTTCGTCCTCTGTCACACCGGGATCTCGGGGGACTGCCCGAAGCACCGCGATCTCGCGGTCTGTGGACCGTGCTCGGTGCGTCCGGATTGCCTGCTCTGGCAGCGGAGACGAGCGGCCGTATGACGAACAGCGGCCCGCTCCCGATCGACGAAGGGCTCCTCGCCCGGTTCCGTTCGGCCGGGGCCCGGATCGCGTGGCGGACAGCCCCGGCGGAGCCGAGACGTTCCTCCCGCCGTCGGGCTCAGATCGCGCACCTGCACGACGAAGAGGCGCGGGTCGAGTCGTGGGGGCGAAGCCCCTCCGGCGGGCTCGAGGTCGACTCCGGTCCGCTGGGCGCGCTCATCGTGCTCCTCGAGGCCGACCGTCGGGGGGTCCTCCCGTCCCTGACCGCGCGGGAAGCCGCCTCCGACCCGGCGTTCCCCCAGGGTGCGATCGCCGCCCGCTGGGGACCGGGCCCGACGAAGCCGCTCCCGGGGCCGACGGTCCACGACCTGGTCGAGCTCGCTCGCTACGCGCTCGCCTGAGGGTCTGCTTGGCCGACCTATTTGTTAGATTTGTGAACATGTCGGTTACCGAATAGTTAAGTAGACTAACTATTCTCCCCGACCCGGGCATCTCGATGTCGGCGTCCCTGGTCCCGAAATCCGCTCCCCCGGCCTCCCAGACCGAGCTGCTCGAAGCGATCCGGGACGTCTCGCCCGCGATCCTCCACCGATTGGTGCCGTTCGCCGTCGCGGAGGGTCTCGGAGCCCCCACGTTCTGGCCGCTGCATTACCTCGCGCGGGGCAAGGACCACCACCCCGGCGATCTCGCGCGCCGGCTCGGGGTCACCCCGGCGACCTGTACGTGGGTCACGGACCAGCTCGTGGGCCTCGGATTCGTGGACCGACGTCCGTCGCGGGAGGATCGCCGACAGATCCTCCTCTCCGTGACCCCGAAGGGTAAACGGGCCCTAGCGGCGATCTGGCGGCGGTTCGACGAATCCTTGGACGAGCTGCTCGTCGGAGTGCCGACCCGGGACGTGGCGACCGCCGCGCAGGTCCTCCGTACGATGGCCGATCGGTTGCGGCCGCCGCTCTCGCCCACGGCCGAGGAAGCGGTTCCATGAGCTCGGAGAGCCGTCACCTGGCGCTCACGGCCGCCGGCACCCTCTATGACGCGAAAGCGGCCCGCTCGGTGCTGATCATCCTCGCGCTGATGGCGCTCATGGTCACCTACGTCGAGACCATGGTCCTCCCCACCTTTTCGTCGTTCATCACGTTCTTCGACCACGCCCCGACGACGACCGTGGTCTGGATTATCTCGGCCTATCTGCTGGTCGGCACGGTCGCAACGCCGATCTTCGGAAAGCTCGGCGACAAGTACGGCAAGAAACGGGTCCTCCTGATCGTGATGGGCCTCTACGCGGTCGCGGTCAGCCTGGCCGGGTTCTCGCCCAACATCGGCGCCGCGTTCGGGGTCGATCGGGCGAACCAGATCTACGTCCTGATCGGTGTCCGAGCGTTCCAGGGTCTCGGGATGGGGATGTTCCCCCTCGCGTTCGCGATGATCCCCGAGGTCTTTCCGGCCGCCCGGGTGGGCGAGGCGCAGGGAGTCATCGGCGGGATGTTCGCCGCCGGGGCGGCCGTCGGCCTCGTCGGCGGCGGGTACATCGCCTATACGTCGGGCTGGCAGCTCACGTACCACACGGTCATCCCGGTGGCGGTCACGCTGGTCGTGCTCGCGTACTTCATCCTCCGCGAGTCGCCCCACCTCCACCCCGCCCCGATCGACTTCCCCGGCATCTCGAGCCTCGGGTTCGCCCTGGCCACGGCGATGTTCGGCCTCACCGAAGGGACCTACTGGGGGTGGGGGAACTTCTCCGCGGTCCACTTCTTCGGCGTACCCTGGGGAGTTCCGGAGTTCTTCCTTCTCGCCCTGGCCGGGACCGTCTTCTTCGTCCTCTGGGAACCGCGGGTCGAGAACCCGGTCGTCTCCTTCCGGGCACTGCGCCTCCGGAACATCTGGGTATCGAACGTCAACGGAATACTCGTTGGCATCACGATGTTCCTCGTCTTTGTCGGACTCACGATCCTGGTCGAGGACCCGTTCCCGCCGGGGCTCGGCTTCAACCAGTTCGATTACGGTCTCGTGGCCCTTCCCTCCGCGCTCTGCATGCTCGGCTTCGCGCCCCTCTGGGGCCGCTGGGTCGCCCTGCGGGGCCCGAAACCGGTGATGCTCGTCGGGTTCACCATCATGGGTCTCGGGGCGCTCGGGCTCGTCCTTCTCCACTCGAACGTCTACGAGCTGACGCTCATCACGATCCCCGCCCTGGTCGGGAACGTCGCGGTCCTGATCGCGATGACGAACGTCATCGTACTGACGGTCTCCCCGAAGGAGCTCGGCATCCAGACCGGGATGAACCAGACGTTCCGGAACCTCGGGAGCGCGGTCGGGCCCGTGATCGCGGCGACGGTGACCGCGAGCTTCACGACGGCCTACATCGTCGCACGGAACCCGATCACCGGTGGCCCGATCACGGCCCAGGTACCGTCGATCTTCGGTTTCGAGCTCGTCTTCTCCATCACCGCCGCCCTGTCGCTCGCCGGCCTCCTCTTCTCCTTCGGGCTCCGGAACTACCGGTTCCTCGCGGACGGGAGTCGCGCCTCCCACGCCGAGGACTCCCGGACGACCTCGGCGCCCCCGGTCGAAGAACCGATGCTCTCCGCGGAGCGAGCGGAACCGTAGGGTCGGCGACGGTCGCCGGCCGCGCGGACCGCAGAGTGGTGTACCTTCGGGATCCCGCGGCCCGCCCCTACGAGCAGCCGCTGGTCGACCCGCAGACCGTGCACGCGTAGCAGGTTCCCGAGCGGACCATGAGCCCGCCGCAGACCCCGCAGGAGGGGGCATCCTCGCTGACCCCGCCGCCGGTCGCGGTCTCGGGAAGGAAGGCGTCCAGGGGACGGGTCTCGAACTTCACCGTCTGGCTCGCCGCGGCCCCCGCCTTCGGCGCGGCCGCCGGGGGACCGTGACCGTTCCCGTTCCCCTCGGCCGGTCCCTCGAGCCCGATCGCCCGTCGGTCGTCCTCGGTCAGGAACTCGAGCGCGAGCCAGCGCGCAACGTAGTCCGGGATCGATTTGGCGAACCGGATCTTCGGGTTGTTGGTCGCTCCGGCCGGTTCGAAGCGCAGGTGGGCCAGCTTTCGGACGAGGTCCTTGAGCGGCACTCCGTGCTGGAGCGCCATCGACATCGAGATCCCGAGCGAGTCCATGAGACCGTTGACGGTCGACCCCTCCTTCGTCACGCGGAAGAAGAGCTCGCCGACCCGGCCGTCCGGATAGAGGCCCACGGTGACGTAGCCATCGTGGCCGCCGACGGAGAAGTGATGGGTGATCGCCTTGCGCTCGTCGGGAAGGCGCTCGCGCGCGGGCCCCCGGGGCCCGACCGGCACCCCGGCCTTGCCCTTGCCGGTCTCGAACGGCTGGGAGGCCTTGCAGCCGTCGCGGTAGAGCGCGACCGACTTGATCCCGTGGCGCCACGCCTCGAGGTAGATCCGCTCGATGTCCTCCACGGTCGCGTCCGTGGGAAGGTTGATCGTCTTCGACGCCCCGCCCGAGAGGAACGGCTGGACCGCGCCGAGCATCTTGAGGTGCCCCATCGGTGAGATCGTCCGGGTCCCGCCGAGCGGGGCCAGGGCGCAGTCGAAGACGGCGAGATCGGCCGGCTCGAGGCCGGGCCCCCCCTCGATCGTCCCGGTCTTCTCGATGTGCTCGGTGATCGCGCGGAGCTCCTCGGCCGAGTAGCCGAGCGCCGTGAGCCCGTCCGGCACCGTGCGGTTGATCATCCGCAGTACGCCGCCTCCCACGAGGTTCTTCACCTTCACGAGGGAGAGCTCCGGCTCAAGCCCGAGCGTGTCGCACCCCATCAGGAGGCCGATGGTCCCGGTCGGGGCGATGACCGAGATCTGGGCGTTGCGGTACCCCCAGAGCTCGCCGGCTTTCACGGTGTCCTGCCAGCGATCGATCGACGCCTGGACGAGGGCGGTCAGTCGGGGGTCGTTGAGGGGGATCTTCTCGGCCGCCTTCGCGTGCTTTCCCATCACGCGCAGCATCGGCGCCCGATTCTTCTCGAAGCCGGGGAACGGGCCCATCCGCTTCGCGATCTCGCTCGACATGTGGTAGCCTTCCGCCGAGAGGAGCGCCGAGAGGCCCGCAGCGAGGGTCCGTCCCGCGTCCGAGTCGTAGGCGAGGCCGTAGTGCATCAGGAACGCGCCCAGGTTCGCATAGCCGAGCCCGAGCGGCCGGTAGTCGTGCGAGTTCTGCGCGATCGGTGCGGTCGGGTAGCTCGATGCGTCGACGAGGATCTCCATCGCGAGGGCCATCGTGCGCACGGCCTGGCGGAAGAACTCGACATCCAGGTGGCCCTTGGCATCGAGGAACTTCATCAGGTTGAGCGACGCGAGGTTGCAGGCCGAGTCGTCGAGGAAGAGGTACTCGCTGCAGGGGTTCGAGGCGTTGATCCGGGCGGTGTTCGGGCAGGTATGCCAGTCGTTCGTGACGTCGTCGAACTGGACGCCGGGATCGCCGCACCGCCACGCGGCGTAGGCGAGCTTCCGCCACAGCTCGCGGGCCCGGTAGGTCGTCGCGACCGCGTGGTCCGTCCGGTTGTAGGTCTTCCACTCCCCGTCCCGGACGACCGAGTCCATGAACGCGTCGGGGATGCGGACCGAGTGGTTCGCGTTCTGGTAGGCGATCGAGGCGTACGCGGAGTCGGCGTCGGTGCCATCGAAGTTCGCGGAATAGCCTTCCCGGATGAGCGCGATCGCCTTGTCCTCCTCGCGCACCTTGCAGTCGATGAAGTCGACGACGTCCGGGTGGTCCATGTTGAGGATCACCATCTTCGCGGCGCGGCGGGTCGTCCCGCCGGACTTGATGACGCCCGCGAGCGCGTCGAACGCCCGCATGAACGACACCGGCCCCGAGGCGATCCCCCCACCCGCGAGCTTCTCGCGGCTCCCCCGGAGCGGTGAGAGGTTCGTCCCCGTCCCGCTGCCGCCCTTGAAGAGCCGGCCCTCGCTCGTCGCGAGGCCGAGGATCGAATCCATATCGTCGGAGATCGACTGGATGAAGCACGCCGAGCATTGGGGCGGTTCCCGGACCCCGACATTGAACCAGACGGGGCTGTTGAACGCCGCCATCTGCTGGACCATGAGGTAGGAGAGGCTCTCCTCGAGCGTGGTGGTCTCCTCGGGGGTGTCGATGTAGCCGAGCTCGAGCCCGCGCTCGGCGATCCAGTGGCAGACGCGCCGGATCATGCCATCGATCGAGTTCTCGCGTCGGCCCTGGATGATGCGGAAGTACTTCGACGCGGCGATGTTGGTACTGGTCGGCGACCAGGAGGCGGGGGCGCGGATCCCCTTCTGTTCGAAGATCACCTTTCCTTCGGCGTTCTTGATCACCGCGTCATGGTTGCGCCAACTGACGGTGTCGAACGCGGTCTTTCCGCGGGGGACGAGGCGGGGAACGGGAATCGGTTCGCGACCGATCCGGGCCTGCCGGGCAGCGGGTTCCTCCGGAACGGGCGGTGCGCGCTTCTTGGCGACGGCCATTGAGGTTCACTCCTCGGGGAGTCGAAGGGATGTCCTTCGAGCGTACAGCACCATGCCGCGCCAGACTATCTCGAACATGGCCGGCACGTGAAACACCCTTGGAGACGGGCCGTTTCTCGCCGGTCGGAGACGGTCGAGGACGCGGATGGTGTCGCTCGGGACACCCTGCAAACCCTCCGGGTGCGGCCAACCATAACCGAGTATAAGGTTGCTCGGTTCGATGAATCGCGAAAATCTCTCGATGCGCGTCGGCCGAAGCGCTCAGACCGTTACTCCGGGGAGCCCGGCGCGTGTCGCCGCTCGCCGCGACGTTCACCACACGGTGGGGGAAGGAGCGACCGTGCGTACCGTGCCCGGCTCCTCGGGGCCGTGTCGACCGACCGTCGACCGATCGCGCCGAGAGGGTCGCGTTCCGCTCAGCTCGAGAGCTGTCGCTTATTCTCGCGCGGCCCTACCCGCCGCACGTGGCAGGGATGACTCGGCAGGCGACCCCCGCGGCGAGTTACGACTCGGAGGCGCGCTTCTACGACTACACGTGGGATCGGTTGACCGAGGACCTCGCGTTCTACCGGAGGAGGCTCGGGCCCGCCCGAACCGTCCTCGATGCGATGTGCGGCACCGGGAGGGTCGCGGTGGCGCTGGCGAGGAACGGACTCCGTGTGTGGGGGGTGGACCTATCGGCCGGAATGCTCCGGCAGGCACGCGCACGGCTGCGCTCCGAGCCGTCGTCCGTTCGACGACGGGTCCGGTGCAGACGGATCGATCTCGTCCAGGGCGCGGCGGGTAACGGCCTCGATGCGGCGATCCTGGCCGTCAACTCCTACGGACTGATCCCCCGCGCGAGAGATCGTATCCGGGCTCTCCGTCAGATCCGGAGCCGCCTGCGGCGGGGGGGGACGCTCCTGCTGGCCCTGGACACCGTCCGCTCCTATCGCAGGATACGAGATGGGGTGCCGTTCCTGACCACCGTGCGCGCGATCGACGGTAGGGGTCGCATCTACGTTCGGGTCTTTGCGGAGACCGGGTCCAAGTCCCGTCACGTCCGGAGCGAGTCGCTTCACATTCTTCTCGCGCGCGGCGGCAGGGTGCTGGCCGCCGAGGAGAGCCGGACCGTAACCGCCGTGCTCGGCCCGGCACAGGTGAAGCGCGAACTGCGAAGCGCGGGCTTCGTTCCGAGGTCCGTGTTTGGCGACTACGATGAGCGCCCGTACTCGCCCTCGGGCCAGCGGTTCATCCTCGAGGCCGAAGCGGTGTGACCTCGGCCACTCGTCCCCGCGTCCTTGGGAAACCTTCTGCCCAAAGGATCGCACTACGTACCATCCTCACGGCCCGTCCTAAGACGAGGCGGGGGACCCCGATGCGAGGTCCCCACGAAAGGGTAAGGCGCCGATCAGGCGTTCTTCATCTTGGCGCGCGAGACGAAGCCCTTCTTGTCCAGGAAGTACATGTAGCCGTCCTGGCGGGAGATCTTCTCCGTCCCGACACGGCCCTTTCTTCCGGACTTGTTCAGCTTCGTCGGCGTCTTCCAGAGGTACCCGTCCTTCCCGAGGTAGTACAGGTAGCCCTTCTCTCGCTTGATCTGTTCTTTGCCCACGCGCTCCGCCATGTGGCGACCTCGACCGGTGATGAGAAAGTGCCTCCTATTTAGATTCTCTGACGGAGTGTCGGCGGAGAAATCGAAATTCCCTGACGGTAAACATGGGTCGGAATCGCACCAAACCGGTATCCCAGGTGGTCGGACGAGGGGACGTCGAAGATCGCGAAGTCCGCCGGTGTCCCGGGCGCGATCCGTCCGGCATCGTCGAGCCCGCTCGCGTGGGCCGCGTTCACGGTCGCGGCGGTGAGCGCCTCGGCCGGGGTGAGATGTGCGCCGTGGACGGCATGCGCGAGGACGAGGGGCATCGACTCGACCCAGGAGTTCGGTGAGCAGTCGGTCCCGAGCGCGACCGGGACCCCCGCGTCGACCATCTCACGGCCCGGGCTCCGGCGGGACGAGGAGGAGGCGAACGCGGTCACGGGCAGCAGGACGGCCGTGACGCCCGCGCGGGCAAGCCTCTTTCGATCACCGGCGGCCGCGGCGAGGAGATGGTCGGCCGATCGGGCCCCGAGCCGTGCCGCGAGCCGTGCCCCCCCGGAGAGGACGAACTCGTCGGCATGGACCTTCACCTCGAGACCCAGTTGCAGGGCGGCCCGGAGGATCCTCTCCGACTGGGCCGGCGTGAAGAACCCGGGCTCGCAGAAGACGTCACAGAACCGGGCGAGCCGCTCCCGGGCGACCGCGGGCAGGGTCGCGCGGACGATCCGATCGACATAGGCCTCCGGACGCGCTCGGTACTCGGTGGGCACCGCGTGCGCGCCGAGGTAGGTCGGGACGAGCCGGAGCCCGGTCGCACGGGCGAGTCGCGGAATGAGACGCAGGAGCCGTAGCTCGCCGGCGTGGTCGAGCGCGTAGCCGCTCTTCACCTCGACCGAGGTGGTGCCACCGGCGGCCATACGGGCGAGGCGTGCGCCGCTCCCTGCGATGAGCTCGCGGTCGCTCGCGCGCCGGGTCGATCGCACCGTCGCATAGATGCCTCCTCCCCGGCGCGCGATCTCGGCGTAGGATGCGCCGTCGGCCTTGAGCGCCAGTTCGAACGCTCGGTCGCCGCCGAAGACGACGTGGGTGTGGGCGTCGACGAAGCCCGGGACCGCGACCCCTCCGCGGCCGTCGATCTTCTGGCCGCCCCGCCTCCACCGGACCGACCGGGCGAGCTCGCGGCCCCGACCGGCCCAGACGAACCTCCCGTCCCGCACCGCGATCGCCCCGTCCCGGATGCAGTCGAGCTCGCGCATCGCGGGACCGACGCGGGGGATCGGCCCCGCGCGAAGAGTCACGACCTCGGAAAGGTCGGTGACCACGAGGTCGGCGAGGATCATGGTTGATGGATCAGATGCTCGAGAAGGTCGTGCGCCGTCCGGGACCCGGCGAAGACGACCTGGGCCTCGCTTTGGAGCGGCTCGAGCTCCTTGTAGCGGGCGGAGAAGTGGGTCAGGAACAGCGCGCCGACCTCGGCCGCGTGGGCGAGCTCGGCGGCCTGGCGGGCGGAGGAGTGCCCCCACTCGTTCGCTTCCAGCTCGAGGTCCTTCGTGGTCGTGGACTCGTGGATGAGGATCGTCGCCCGCCGGGCGAGCGCGCGGACCTCCTCGGACGGCGCGGTATCGCCGGAGTAGACGACCGAGCGGCCCGGACGAGGTGGTCCCATCACGTCCGCGGGGTGAACGACCTGGTGGCCGACCCGTACGGACTCCCCGGCCTCGAGCCGGGCGAAGTCGTGCCCCTGGATCCCAAGCGAGCGGGCGAGCTGCCCGTCGAACCGGCCCCTCTTGGGACTCTCCTCCACGCGGTAGGAGAGCGCCGGGACCGGATGGTCGGCGTGCGCGGTCCGGACCGTGTAGCCATCGAGCTCCACGGTCGACTGGGGGCTGAGCGCATGGATCTCCACCGGGAAACGCAGCGTGAAGTAACCCATCCGGAGCGCCCGCCCGACCATGTCCTCGGTATCCGGAGGCCCGTAGATGTCGAGCGGCTCGGTCCGGTGGTTGAGGCACATGCTCTGGATGAGGCCGGGCAGTCCGAGGAAGTGGTCGCCGTGGAAGTGCGTGAGGAAGATCCGTCGCACGCGCATGAACGAGGCGCTCGACTGGAAGAATCGACGCTGGGTCCCTTCGCCGCAGTCGAGGAGGATGAGCTCCTTCTCGAGGTCGAGGGCGATGGCGCTCGCCGATCGCTCCTTGGTCGGCCAGGATCCCGCGGTGCCCAAGAACGTCAGGTGCATCGCACCTCCCACCATCGCGAGCGTAAAAGCGCGTGCGGCTCCGCTCCCGGCTCCCTCGGGGCCCGCCGGCCGGCCCTTTAGGGGAAAAAGCGGAAAAGGGGGGCCTCTTTCGCCGCTCCGTGGTCGATTGGGACCGGGTCGAAGACCTGCGGAAGAAGGGCTGGGACTGGGACCGCATCGCGGACGATCCGAAGGTCGGTTTTCATCCCGATGCCTCGGTGCGCGAACCGGGACGGGCCCTGCGGGCCCTGTATCATCGTCAACGCTCGGTGCAGCAGCGGCAGGGGCCGCGCCCGACTCCGAAGAAACGGCGGGACCCCGAGACCGAGGGCCGGTGGACCCCGATTCGGCTCGCATGGTTGTTCGTTCCCTTCGTCGCGGTCTGGGCCGCGATCGCGTACGCCGCTCCGTCGCCCGTGGGGCTCATCGTTCCGGCGCTGCCCTGGCTCGCGCTCGCCCTCGCCGTCCTCGCGTTCGTCCTCATCTTCCTGCTGCTGCGGGCGGAGAAGCGATGGACCAAGGTCTACCGCAGCACGGTGGTCGGCGGGGTCGTGGCGGGACTCCTCTTCGCGGGGATGGTCGGACTGGTCGGAGCCCTAGTGTTCGGATGCCCTTACCTGCCGCCGTCGTCGTCGCTCACGAGCCAGGCGGAGGGCTGGGTGAGCGGTCACATGACCGCCTGGCAGGACTCGGGTAAGCCGGTGGTGTTCTACTACGGGGCCCTGTGGTGCCCGTACTGCTCGGCGAGCAGCTGGGCGATCTGGGACGCGCTCCGGCATTTCGGTACGCCGTCTCCCAATCCTCCCAATCAGGGGTATTCGGCCGAGGACTCGATCCCCTACGTCGACCTCGCCTCGGGCGCCTTCTCGCTCTCCTCCTCGCACATTTCGCTCCAGGTCAGCGAGGACACCTCGCGGACCGTCGGGTCGTTCCCCCCGACCACCGGGTGCTTCCAGCAAGCGTACTTTGGGGCCTACGGCGGTAGCGCGATACCGTTCCTCGTCGTGAACGGCCAGTACGTCCACGGAGGGGCGTCCCTGGTCTCGCCGAGCGTGTTGCAGACCTGGGTCGGCGGTGCCAACGGAGGAAGCGGGGCGGTCTACACTTCGATCGTCAGCGAGAGCGGGAGCCCGTGGGCGCAGATTCAAGGCCCGACGTGGTGGACCATGGCGTTCATCGCGAAGGCGAACGGCGCGACGTCCTCGAATCTCGCGAGCCAGCCGTTCATCACCTCCGTGTGGACGCCGGCCGACAAGACCAACGTAGCGGCCGATCTCGCGCAGATCACCTAGGCCCGGGAGCAGTCGAACGGTGCGGACCTCGACGCTTCGGACCGTCATCTTCCTCGCCGCCGGGATCGGCTTCCTCGTCGCGCTCTTCGCGGCCCTCGAGTACTACCAGGAGTCGCTCCGTAGCCTGTGCACCTACAACGCCTTCCTGTCGTGCGCCGCGGTCGACAAGAGCGCCTACACCACAACCCTCGGCATCCCCGACTACCTGTGGGGGATCGGAGGATTCCTCGTCATCCTGATCGTCGCGGCGATCTCGGATGCCCGCAAGTCCGAGCGCCGGTGGTACTACGCCCTCCTGTTCCTCACCACCGCCGGTGTGGGGTTCTCGATCTACTTCCTCTACGTCCAGCTGGCCCTGATCGGGGCGCTCTGCATCATCTGCACGACCGCGGACGTCTTCGGGTGGGTCGCGTGGATCGCGACGATCGCGCTCGCGTGGAGACGCCTTCCGGCCCGGTCCCCACCCCCGATCGCTCCCCGCCGGTCCCCCGAAGCCGAGGCCGAGAACCAGGCCCAGAGCTAGGGGCCGCGCCGTCCGGGCGCCCTTCCCGTCGACCGAAATCCACCTCGGGCGACGCCCTGCGTCGAAGACGGTTTCCATGAAAAGGGAGGTCGGTTATATACACGACTTTTCTCGCTCGCCCGGGTTCCGTTATGGTCAGCGACATAGTGACCGCGTACGAGGCGGTTGCGGCGGGAATCGCCATCGCGGGTGGGCTCATCGGTACGGGCATGGCCCAGTCCGGTATCGGGGCCGCCGGGATGGGGATCATCGCCGAGAAGCCGGAGAAGTTCGGTCAGGTACTGTTCTTCTTCGTCATTCCCGAAACGCTCTGGATCATCGGGTTCGTCCTGGGGATCATCCTCCTGCTCAACATCCTGTAGGCTCCGCGGCGACCCCATGGCGCTCGAGGACCTGGTCGAGGAGATCCGCCGGCGCGGCGAAGAGGAGATCGCCAAGATCCGAGCCTCCCGGTCGGACGACGAGGCACGGCTCCTCAAGGAACGGGAGCAGAAGCTCACCGAGATCCGCACCCAGTCCGCGAGGGCCGCGGAGACCGAGGCGGCGAGGGAGAAGGCCCAGCGGCTCGCGGCGGCGAAGCTCAAGTCGCGTAAGCTCCTCTACGAGGCCCGGGAGCGGCGTCTCGAGAACGGGGTGACGGAGACCCGTCGGCTCCTCCAGGAGTTCACCGGGTCCCGGGACTACGAGGCGGTCCTGCGGCAGATGCTCGACACGGCCTCCCGCGCGCTGGGCAAACAGCTCCGCGTGAGCGGCCGCGCCGAGGATGCCTCGCGCCTCGCGAAGGTCGCTGGGAAGGCGTTCGACCCGACCCCCCAGCCGATCCTCGGAGGGATCGTGGCCGAGACGACCGACGGCATGCGTCGCCTGAACCTCTCGTTCGACGAGCTCCTGCGCCTGCGGGAGGACCGGGTCCGCGAGCTGCTCAGCTAGTCGTCGAGGGAACGATGGCCGGCTCTCCCTACGCGAGCGCCCTCGGACGCCTGAAACCCGACTTCACGATCTTCCTGCCCCGCGAGAGCTACCCGGGCCTGGTCGCGGCCAAGGACATGAACGACCTCGCGAAGCTGCTCGAGACGACCCCTTACGCCCAGGAGATCGCGCAGGCCCGGGCGGCGCACACCGGTATCTCCCTGGTCCGCCTCGCGTTCAACCGGATGCTCGTGCGACGGACCCGGAAGGCCTACGAGGCCACGCCGTTCGCGGGCCGCGTCGTCGTGGCCACCTACCTCGGTCGGTGGGACATCCGGAACATCGAGATGATCCTGAGCGCGAAGGCGCTCGGCCGTTCCATCACCGAGACCGACGACTACCTCGTCTCGAGCCGCGAGATCCCCGCCGGGCTCTACGCGGGGGTGATGACGCTCGACGACTTCCGCATCCTGATCGCGCAGCCGTCGCTCGAGGCGACGGTCACCGCCCTCGTGAAGTACGGGTACGGCACGACGCTCCTCCCGCTCCTCGAGGCGTTCGAGCGGACGCACGACGTCTTCCCGGTGCTCGTCGCGCTCGACCGCCAGTACTACAAGAGCGTCCTCGAGGCCTCCCGCTTCTTCCAGGGCGACGAGTGGGTCGTCCGGGCGTTCCTTCAGAGCGAGATCGACGTGCGGAACGCCCTCCTCCTGCTCTCGGGGAAGAACGAGGAGCTCCCGATCGACGCGGTCCTCGCGCGGTGGATCGAGGGAGGAACCCTGACGAGCGCCCAGGCCCCGGACCTCTATTCCGCCCGCGGGGTCCCCGAGCTCGCCGAGCGACTCGCGCCCCGCTTTCCCTCGGTGGCCGAGGGCGATGCCGAGTATGCGGACGGGGAGAGCCTTGCCGCCTACGAGGTCGCGCTCCAGCGCGATCGGGCGGTCTCGGAGCTCAAGCGGATGCGAACGTATCCCCTGTCGCTGGCCGTGATCTTCACCTACGTCTTCCTCGCCGAGCTCGAGCGCGCGGACCTGCGACGGATCATGTTCGGACGGCTCTACGACTTCCCGCCCGAACGGATCACGCCGCTCCTCGTGACCCCGCGCCTGTAGGCGCGCGCTCGGTGCGCCCGCCCGACGGACCTCTCCGTCCTCACCGCTCGGGTGTGCGGACGATCGGACCGGTGACCGACGGGCCCTTGTCGAACGCGCCGATCGGGCTCACCGTGTGCGTGCGGGCCCCGCCGAACGGGTGGAAGGGCCGACCGTTCCCGGTGTAGAACTTCGAGAAGTACTCCACGAAGATGAGCCGCGCCCCTTGGATCCCGGGTTCGAAGACCCCGAGGATCACGTTGAACGACTGCCCGATCACGATGATCACGGCCCCGGCGATGATGCCCGAGATCGCCCCGCCCAGGATGAGCCCGGCCCCGATCTGGTTGATCACGAGCGCGAGGATCACGCTGGCCAGAAGGATGCCGACGAGCCGGGTGTAGGAAAGGATGTGGCTCACGACCTCGATGAGCCCCATCATCCCCATCTGGATCCCTTCCCCGACGAGGAGCAGCAGGAGACCGGCAATGACCAGGCCGAGATAGACGTCGAAGAGCGGGTTCCCCGTGAGGGAGTCCTGCTTGTGGATGACCGCGAGCCCCAGGAAGGCGATCCCGAAGGCGAGGAGGACCCCTCCGACCTTCCCGACGACCCCCCGTGGGTGGTGATGGAAGTGGTCCTTCAGCGCTCCCATGAGGAAGCCCAGGACGACCATCCCGAGACCGATGTAGCCGGCCAGGAGGAGCAGGGTGGAGACCGTCGTGGAATGCAACGGGTCGACCGGTGCGGCGTAGCCGAACCAGGCGTTGAAGAGGTGGTAGCCGAAGAACTCGTCCCAGAAGATCCCCAGGCCCATCGCCAGGGCGCATCCGGGCAGGATCGCCCAGGCCAGCTGCTGCATCCCTTTCGGACCCATGATCATCTTCACGAAGTTCCGTCCGAACTTCGGGAGGTAGCGCGCCGCCGGGAAGCCGGCGAGCATCCAGAGCGAGATCAGGAGGATCGTGAGCCCGTAGCCCCAGTCGCCCAGCATGAGCCCGAAGAAGAGCGGGAAGGCGATCGAAAAGACGAGGGTCGGGTCCCACTCGGTCGCCTGCGGGAGCGAATAGAACCGGATGAAGAACTCGAAGCGGCGGACCCCCTTCGGGTTGCTCATCATCGTCGGCGGTTCCTCGTGCGTCGGGACCTCGTAGAAGTAGACCCGCCCACCGGCCGTCTGGGAGACCAGGCGCTGGAGACGCTCCACGTCGCGCGCCGGGACCCAGGACTCGAGCGCGAACGCCGTGTGGCTCGCCCCGAGCTTCTGGAGGACCTCCGCCTTGCGGTTCTCGATCTCGAGCGCCTCGTCGATCGCGGCCACGGTGGGGTACCAGTCGCGGGAGATGGCGCCGAGCCGGTCCACGATCTCCTTCCGCCGGGCCGTGATCGCTCCCAGGCGGACCTCGAGGTCCGTGATCTCCTCGCGGGGGGTGCGGTCGAGGGCGGGCATCGCGGTCAGGTGCGCCCCGTTCTCCTGGGCGGCCCGGCTGAGGACGTCCGCGCCCGCGAGCCGGCTCACCACGATGAACCGCGCCTTCTCCTTCTCTCTCACGGGTCCGACGATGAAGCGGGCGTCCGCCGTTGGCGGAAGCGCGGCGCGGAGGGGAGCAAGCCGTTCGGGCGCGACCTCTCCAAAGAACGCGAGAAAGCTCGCGGACCGCAGGTACTCCAGACGCTCGGGATAGAAGTCGAGCCGTCGGAGGAGGTGGAGGGTGTCGTTGGTCGCCTTCAGTTCGGTCTGGAGCCGATCGTCCTCCCGCGCGAGCTCCCCGACCTCGGCGTCGATCGGGATCCGCTCGGCCGCGGCGAGGATGTCGGCGACGGACTCGAACCGCTGCGGGTGGGGGACCGGGACCTTCGGAAGGACGCTCATGAGGCCGCGGAAGCGCAGCGTCTCGTCGGCCACGTGCCGGAGCGTCTCGGGTCCCCGTTCGGGCGTCAGCTCCGCCATCGCCTCGGGCCGGAGCGGCTCGATCTGCGCCACGTGGAGATCGTGGAGGGTCGTGAGGACCCGCTCCTCGTCCTCGCGTAGGCCGAGGAAGCCGATCTTGACCATCCGGACCGGTCGCAGCACCATCCGCCGTCTCCTAGTCGCCCTGGAAGCCGCCGAGGAGGACGGCCAGCACGTCGTTCTTCCGAGCCGCGACGCCTTTGCCGGCCCCTTCGGTCGCGGCCTTCGCGGCCCGCTCGCCCTCCGCGACGATCTGGGCCGCCTCGGCGTCGGCCGCGGTGCGCGCCCTCTCGATCGTGCGGGAGCGCTCCGCCTCGGCCTCGGTCCGGGCCTGCGCGAGCAGGGTCTCCGTCTCCTCCTTGAGCCGTTTACCGGATGCTTCGGCGTCGCGGCGGGCCGCGGCGACCTTCTCCTCCCACTCGGTCTCGGCGAGCTTGATCCGTTTCAGTGCGTCGATGGTGGCCGTGTCCGCTGGACCGACGGCCGCCGCTCCCGGGGCAGCTTCCGATGCGTTCATGGGTGGACTCCAAGGACATAAAGGACGAGATAGGCGAAGACGCCGAGCGCCACGACCTTGACCGCGATCGAGACCGCATAGACGACGGTGAACTTCCGGACGAGGTCAGGCCGTGGCGCCACTTTCGGCCTCCTGCTCCATCTTGCGCTTGACGGTCTTGAGCATGCTGAACGAGTCCCGCTCGAGCTCGTCGAACCGGAACTTGATGTACCGCACGGTCCCCTCGAGGCGCGGGATCAGGACGTTCTCGATCGCGTTCGCGCGCCGCTTCGTCTTCTCGATCTCCTTGAGGAGGCGGCGCAGCGCGTTCTCCTTCTCGGCGATGTCGAGGACGACCTCGTAGATCCCCTGGAACCGGTGGATCGCTTCCTGGACCGAGGTCGGAAGGTCCAGGAGGACGGCCGCCTCGGTCGGGGTGAACCCGCGACGGTCGAGCCGGGGGGTGCGGACGCCCATGACGTTCTTCGTCGTGACCCGGACCGGGCGGATGTCGGGCAGGAGCATCGAGATGTTCTCGAGCCGTACCGCGCCTTCGAACATCTCGGCCTTGCGGATCGAGTCGTACCCCTGGACGATCTTCTCCCGGAGGTTCCCCCGCAGGCGGAGCGCCTCCCGCGAGATCGCGAAGAACTCGTTGATCAGGGCGGTCCGCTTCAGCTTCAGGAGGTTGAGCCCGCGCTTGGCGACGGCGATCCGACGACGCGTGCGGAGGAGCTCCAGCCGCGTCGGACGGATCTCTTCACCGGGCACGACCCACCTCCTCGGACGATCACACGCCAGCGGCCGGTGGATGCGCCCGGAACTGGGCGATGAACTCGGGGCGGATCCGCTTGAGCTCGGAGTCGGGAAGGTCGGAGAGGATGTCCCAGGCGATCCCGAGGCTCTGGTCGATCGTCCGGTCCTCGTCCGGCCGCTGGTTGACGAACTCCTTCTCGAACCGGTCGGCGATCTTGAGGTAGAGCCGGTCGACGGCGCTGAGCGCCTCCTCGCCGACGATCGCGGAGAGGGCCCGCTGGTCCTTCCCGGTCGCATACGCCGCGAAGAGCTGGTCGGAGACGCCCCGGTGGTCCTCCCGCGTGCGGTCCTTGCCGATCCCGAGGCTCATCAGGCGCGACAGGCTCGGAAGGACATCGATCGGGGGGTAGATCCCCTTGCGCTGGAGCTCCCGGCTGACGTAGACCTGGCCCTCCGTGATGTAGCCGGTGAGGTCGGGGATCGGGTGCGTGACGTCGTCGGCGGGCATCGTGAGGATCGGGAGCTGCGTGATCGATCCCTTCCTCCCGTGGATCTTCCCCGCCCGCTCGTACATCGTCGCGAGGTCGGTGTAGAGGTACCCCGGATACCCCCGACGGCCCGGGACCTCGTCCCGCGCGGCCGAGACCTCCCGGAGCGCTTCGCAGTAGCTCGTCATGTCGGTGAGCACGACCAGCACGTGGAGGTCCTTCTCGTAGGCGAGGTACTCCGCGGCGGTGAGCGCCATCCGCGGGGTGACGACCCGCTCCATCGACGGGTCGGAGGAGAGGTTCAGGAAGACGACCGCCCGTTCGAGGGCGCCGGTCGACTCGAACTCCCGGAGGAAGTAGTTCGCCTCCTCGCTCGTGATCCCCATCGCGGCGAAGACGACGGCGAACCCCTCGCTCGAGTTGCGCAGCTTCGCCTGCCGGACGATCTGCGCGGCGACCATGTTGTGGGGGAGCCCCGACGCCGAGAAGATCGGGAGCTTCTGACCGCGGACGAGCGTGTTGTTGACGTCGATCGTCGAGATGCCGGTCTGGATGAACTCGCTCGGCTCCTGGCGCGAGTACGGGTTCATGGCGTTCCCGACGATCTCGAGCCGTGTCTCGCTCACGATCTTCGGGCCGCCGTCGCGCGGCTCGCCGAGGCCGTTGAAGACGCGCCCCAGGAGCTCGTCGGAGACCGCGAGGGTCGCGACCTCGCCGAGGAACTTCACGCTCGTCTTCTCGACGTTGATCCCCATCGTGGGGCCGAAGACCTGGACGATCGCGAGGCCCTTCCTCGAATCGAGGACCTGGCCCTGCCGGCGCTCGCCGTTCGGGAGCGCGATCTCGACGATCTCTCCGTAGGCGGCGTTCGCGACGTCGCGGACGAAGATGAGCGGACCCGCGACCCGGTCGATCGTCCGGTAGTCGATGGGGACCTCGGGCACGGCCTTCGCCGCGCGGACGCCCTCGACGGCCATCAGGGACCTCCCGTCGCGGCGACGGCCTGGGTCATATCGTGCTCGAGCTGATCGAACTGGGTCTTCATCTCCTTCTCCGGGATCCACTTCATCCGCGAGATCGTCGTCCGGACCGGGAGCTTCTGCAGCTGCGCGACGGTCGCCCCGCGGGCGACCGCTTCCTGCTCCCGCTCGCCGAACTGGAGGATCGTCCGCAGCATCCGCATCTGCTTCTGGATCGACGTGTAGGTGTCGACCTCGTCGTACGCGCTCTGCTGGAGGAAGTCCTCCCGCAGCATCCGCGCGACGTCGAGCGTCGCCTTCTCGCGTTCGGGGAGCGCATCGACCCCGACCAGCTGGACGATCTCCTGGAGCTCGGCCTCCTTCTGGAGCGTCTCGAGCGCCTTCTGACGGAGCTGGACGAACTCCGAGGAGAGCTCCTTCGTATACCACGGACCGAGGTCCCCGCCGTACAGGGAATAGCTCTGGAGCCAGTTGATCGACGGGAAGTGACGGCGCGAGGCGAGCGACGCGTCGAGCGCCCAGAACACCCGGGTCACGCGCAGCGTGTTCTGGCTCACCGGCTCCGAGGTATCCCCGCCGGGTGGCGAGACCGCACCGATCACCGAGACCGAACCCGTCCGGCCCTCGGGCGAGACGGTGATGACGCGGCCGGAGCGCTCGTAGAACTCCGCGACCCGCCGTCCGAGGTAGGCCGGGTACCCTTCCTCGCCCGGCATCTCTTCGAGCCGTCCGGAGATCTCCCGCATCGCCTCGGCCCATCGGCTCGTCGAATCGGCCATCAGCGCGACGTCGTAGCCCATGTCGCGGTAGTACTCGGCGATCGTGATCCCGGTGTAGACGCTCGCTTCCCGAGCGGCGACCGGCATGTTCGAGGTGTTCGCGATCAGGATCGTCCGTTCCATCAGCGGCCGCTTCGACTTCGGGTCCTGGAGGTGCGGGAACTCGGTGAGCACTTCGCACATCTCGTTCCCCCGTTCGCCGCAGCCGACGTAGACGACGATGTCGGAGTCGGCCCACTTCGCGAGCTGCTGCTGGGTGACGGTCTTGCCGGACCCGAAAGGTCCCGGGATGCAGGCGGTGCCGCCCTTCGCCACCGGGAAGAACGTGTCGATGACCCGTTGGCCCGTCACGAGCGGGATATCGGGAGGCAGCTTCTGCGCGACCGGGCGTGGGACCCGGACGACCCACTTCTGCGAGAGCAGGAGCGGCACGGATCCGGAGGAGGTCGCGACCGATCCGATCGGGTCGTGCACCGTGTAGGTCCCGCTCTTGAGCTCCTTGAGCGTCCCGCGGACCCCCGGCGGGACCATGATCTTGTGGAGGACGATGGGGGTCTCCTGGACTGTCCCGAGGATCGCTCCCGGGGTGACCTCGCTCCCGACCTTCGCGGTCGCGGCGAACTCCCACTTCGCGTTCGGGTCGAGCGGCGCGGCGACCGAACCGCGCGTGATGAAATCCCCGGAACCCTTCTGGATCACGTCGAGCGGACGCTGGACGCCATCGTAGATCGATTTGACGAGGCCGGGGCCGAGCTCGACGCTGAGCGCCTGACCGGTGTTCTCAACGGGGTCCCCGGGACGGATCCCGGTCGTGTCCTCGTAGACCTGCACGGTCGCGGCCCCCCCCACGAGACGAATGATCTCCCCCACGAGACCGAGCGCGCCGACGCGGACGACATCGTACATCTTCGCTTCTTGAAGGCCCTCGGCGATGACGACCGGACCGGTCACGCGTGCGACGACTCCTTCCATGTTCTTCTCCTACGATGGAACTTCCAGGGTGACCCCGAGAACGCGTTTGGCGAGCGCGTTGATGCTCTCGACCTCGTACTCGCCGGTCGGGGTCGGAACGAAGACCGCGAGGGGGTGGAGCGACGCATCCGCGCTGGTCCGCTGGGCCTCCGTGAGCTGCGCGCGGATCGACTGGCTCGCGATGACGAGGCTGTACCGTCCCTCCGCCATCACCCGCTCGAACTCCGGGACCGCGTTCTCCGGGGTCACTTCGATGACGTCCTTGAGGCCGATCAGACGGAACCCGATCGCGAGCTCACGCTCTCCTAGGACGACGGTCGGACCCGGTTCTTTGGACGTCTCGGGCACGGCGCCTTCGGCGGGGCTTGAGCGTATTTATCCTCTCCTCCGAAATGCCTTTTCGGCGGCGGTGAAATGCGCTTCACCCTCGGTCGCGCGAGGCTACTTGTACACCGAGTTGTGGACGTTCCCTTCGTCGTCCGTGATGAGGATGCACTCCCCTTCGCACTCGAAGAGGCACGCCTCGCAGACGATGCAGTCCGGTCCGTGGATCGCGACCGACTTCTCTCCCCGGAACTGGAACTTGGCGCCGACCGTGGGGTCGTCGACGACCTCGGGGAACTGATCGCGGGGTTTCAGCTCGAAGACATTCACCGGACAGACATCGCGGCAGTGGGCGCATCCGGTACATTTCGCCATCTCGATGTCGACCGTGACCATGAGTGAACCCCCGCTCCGAATTCAACACCGTCCCATATTTAGGATGTGTCGTCAAATGAACGACATCTCGGCTCCCCCCGGTCCCCCCTGCCCTGCGGCCCGGGGGCGCGATGGGGCCAAAAGTCTTGGCGACCTTCAGAACGTTGTGCCACGATTCGACACTCCTTCTTGGTTCGCCCCTCCCGGGGGAAGCGTACCGGGTCTCCGTTTCCCATGAGTCGCCCGTCGCTGCCTTCCCGGGAGATCCCCTCGCTCCTCGACGGGCTCGCCGACCCTCGGCCGGCGGAGCGACGTCGGGCCGCCCAGCGGCTCGGCCGTCTCGCCCCCGCCTCCGCCCGGGGGTCGCTCGAGTCCGCCCTGGAGGATGCCGACGTGGGAGTTCGTCTCGCCGCCGCCGCCGGTCTGGGGGCGATCGGGAGGCCGGCCAGCCGTCGGCCTCTCGAGCGCCTCCTCGAAGACCCCCACTGGGTGGTCCGGGCCCAGGCGGCCTACGCCCTCTCCCGGCTTGCGCGGAGCTCCTCGGCCTCCCGGCTCGAACGCCGGCTCGCCGAGGACTCGAGCGCGCTCGTGCGCAACGCGTCGGCGCTCGCCCTCGGTCGCATCGGCCTCCTCCGTTCCGCCCCGGTCCTCGAACGCGCCCTCGACGACCCCTCGGACCGGGTGCGCCGGGAGGCGATCATCGCGCTCGAACGGATGGGGGAACCCTCCGTTCCCGAGAAGGTCCGGCGGTTCCTGGACGACCCCGTCCGTCGCGTACGGATCGCCGCGGCGGTGGTGCTGGGGGCCCGACGCGATCGGGCGTCCGTCCCGAGGCTGCTTGCCCGGCTCGCCGACTCGGATCTCTGGGAGCGGCCGGCGCTCCTCGTCGCGCTCGGCCGGATCGGCGCCCCCGAGGCCGACTCGGCGCTCGCGCACGCGGCCGAGGATCCGATGCGGTCGATCCGCGTCTGTGCGGTGCACGCCCTCGCCGAGATGCGCTCGCCGCGGACCGTGAAGGTGGCACGGGCCCGGCTCTCCGACGGCGCCTGGGCGGTACGGGGGGCCGCCGCGCTCGCCCTGGGGAAGGTCGGCGACCGGGGGAGCGCCCGGCTTCTTGGACCCCTGTTACGCGACCCCCACCCGTGGCCGCGTCGGGGTGCGATCTACGCGCTCGGCCAGTTGGGGGACCGAACCGCCCGCCGGGAGATCCGTCGCGCCATGGAGGACGACGACCCCGAGGTCCGACTGGCGGCGATCTGGGCGCTCGGCCGGCTTTCGGACCCGGAAGCCCGCGACGCCCTCACCCGGGCCCTCGAGGAGAACCTCCGGGGACCCGCGACACGGCGCGGGCGGACCGTCGCCCGAGGGGAAGGCGCGATCCGGCTGATCTCGGACGCCGACAGCCGGCTCTTCGACACCCTGGTCGATGCCCTCGGCGCGCTCCAGCGCCGATCCCGACGCCCCGAGACCGACGTCGCGCTCCGGGCGGCCGCAGCGTCCGTTCCGGCCCCGGAGCTCGACCGCCCGGCGCGCCTTCCGTCCCCCCTCGGCCGGGGGGAGGACCCGACGATCACCCGTCGCGAACTCTTCGCGCGCGCGGGGGTACGTCCGATCGGTCCGCCCCCGTTTTCAAAAGGTACCCCATGGGACGAAACGATATGAGCTTCGAAGCTCGCGGACCGGGGGCGCCCGGGCCCCGGGAGTAGCTAGCGGATGTGGGAGTGGATCGTCCCGGCCCTCGTCTTCGCGGTCGGTCTCGTGCCGGTCTCCTACTTCCTCGTGAACGCCCGGCTCTCCCGCCGACGTAGCCGCAGTCGGCGCGTCCTTCCGGCCCCCCCCTCCGACGTCACGATCGTCGTCCCGGTCCACGCCGAACCGGTCGATTCGTTCCGGGACACGATCCGCTCGCTGGCCCGGCAAGGCTGCCGAGTGGTCGTGGTCGGGGACGGGTGCGACGCGCCGTACCGCTCCCTGGCCGCACGTGAGGGAGCGGAGTTCGTCGCGCTCGCGATGCGGGGAGGAAAGAAGCGCGCGCTCGCCGCGGGCGTTCGCGAGGTCCGCACCCCCTACGTGGTGTTCGTCGACAGCGACACGATCCTGCCGGACGGTGCGGTGGAGACCCTCTCGACCTACTTCGAAGAAAGGGTGGGGGGCGTCGGCGCGAACCTCTACGTGCAACGGACGGGAACGATCGCCGCGGGCTCGGCGGAGTTCTTCGAGCGCTCGCGGGAGGTCGTCCTGCGCGCGATGTCCTCGCGGGGGAACGTCCTCTACCTGGACGGGGCCTGCATGATGTTCCGCACCGAGCTGATCCGGTCGTTCGTCGCCTCCGACGAGTTCCTCGACCTCCGGGTCCTGGGGCGACCGACCCGGCTGGGCGACGACTGGCTGCTCACCGACCACGTGCTCGACCAGGGGTACCGCACGGTGAAGGCCTACGATGTCGGAGCGATCACTCAGGCTCCGGCGAGCCTCGCCGATCTCGCCCAGAAGAACGCCCGATGGGCGCGATCGAGCTGGATCCGGTTCGGTCGGTACGTCCGCGGACAAGGACCGAAGCACGCGGGCCTCTTCTACCGCTGGGAGCTCCTCGCGACCTACGCCCTTCCAATCATCTCGCTCGCCCTGCTCCTCGCGCGCCTACCCGAGCTGATCCACGGGGTCAGCGTCGGCTTCGACCACGCGGTGCACCTGATCTCCCGCGGCGCCGCTCGGTGGGACCTCTGGGCCCGGTTCGGTTCGCCGGACCGGCTCTTCTTCGCCACCCAGACCGTGACCGGTCTGGTCGGCACCGGCTCGTTCGTGGAGGCGGTGGCCGGTCGGCTCCCCCGACACACGCGGCTCCGGACGCTCATGTGCGGGGCCATCAGTTCCGGCGTGCTCTTCGTGATGATGATCTACGGGCTCCTGACGTTCTGGCAATCGCCTTCGTGGAGGGAGGACGAGAGTCCGTTGGCGGAGATCGGACGCTCCTCCCCCGGCGTCTTCGACCACGTCTGAGGCGCCACCGGACCGCCGGGGCCCCGCGCGACCCCCTCGCCCCGGGACCGGAGGGGGCTGGCGCCTCCTCCGCAGGGATTAACCGGAGGAAGTACCTCCCGGTGGTCGCGGTCCGTGAGCGACGTCCTCCTCGGCACGAGCGGCTGGGACTATCCCGAGTGGGTCGGCCGCGTCTATCCGCCCCGCGGCATCAAGGACCGGCTGCCGTACTACGCGAAGATGTTCTCGATCGTCGAGGTCAACTCGACGTTCTATCGATTGCCGCCGCCCGGCGTGGCGGCATCCTGGGTGCGCCGCACCCCGGCGAAGTTCCGTTTCGCGGCGAAGTTCCCCCAGACGATCACGCACGACCTCCGTCTGGTCGGGACCGATGAGGAGCTCGCCCGGTTCCTGACCGTGCTGAAACCGATCCGGGAGGCAGGCAAGTTCGCCGCGGCCCTGCTCCAGCTGCCGCCGTCGCTCCCGTTCGAGGCCGCGACGGTCCGGCGCTTCTACGAGACGCTGCCCCAGGACCTCCCGGTCGCGGTCGAGTTCCGCGAGCGTTCCTGGCTCGTTCCCGAGTCGTACGCGCTCCTCCGGGAGTTCGGCCTCGCCCATGCGATCGTGGACGGTCCCCACCTCCCGATCGCGCTCGAGGTGACGGCCCCGTTCGCCTACGTGCGATGGCACGGGCACGGCAGCCCGCTCTGGTACGACTACGCCTACTCCGCGCCCGAGCTCCTCGCCTGGGTCCCCCGGGTCCGCACGCTCACGGAGAACGTGGCGACCGTCTACGGGTTCTTCAACAACCACTTCCGCGGGGACGCGGCCGTGAACTGTCGCACGCTCTCCGAGGAGCTCGGGCTCCCTCCGCCCTCCGGGAGCGGTCGTCTCGACGCCTCGTCGCTCGCCCGGGACGACTAGGAACGCCCCGTTCCCGGCCCGTTTCACTCTCCCCCGAACCGCCGCTTTAGAGCGCCCCGGCCGCTCGAGGTACGGAGGCCGGGAGCTACCGGGACCTTTCATGTTGGACGACGAACCGCTGGCGCCGGCATGGCCGGTCGAGGGATCGGAGGAGTCCGAGCCCCTCCTACCGTTTCCCCGGGAGCTCCCGACCCCGTCCGCCCGTTCGGTCCGCCCCTCCTTCGGGCTCCGGCGCGTGGCGCGGCCCCCGCGGGTCCGTGCCGCGCCGCTCCTTCCCTCCGAACCGGCGTTCTTCCCCTGGCTGGCGCGCCGCTTCGCGCCGGGCGAGGTGACGCTCTGGGTCGGTCCCGGCGTGGCGGTGGAGCCGGTCCTCGAGCTCCTCTACGCGGGGAACGCCGTGGTCCGGGGTCGGCTCTCGCTCCTCGAAGGGGCGAACCGGTTCCACCCGTACCGGATCGGGGAGCTCGGCCGTGCGTTCGGGGTGGACGCGACCCGCACGCTGCAAGGGATCCGTCTCGCCCGTGCGTTCACCGCCTACCAGATGGTCGCCCTCGTCGACGGGTGGGCGAGCGAGGCGCGCCGGCATTCCCCGACCCTCCTCGTCGGCCACGACCTCCCGGCGCTCTTCACCGCCGACGAGGTCCCCCCCGAGGAGCGGACGGCGCTCCTTCGCCACGTCGCCCGCGGGCTCGCCCTCCTCCTTCGCGCGACCCGCCTTCCGCTCCTCCTCACGCTCGGACCCGGCGGGGCGGAGGGGTTCCCCGGCCTCGCCGACGAAGGCCCTCGCTGGTCGGACCTCATCACGTTCACCCGCGGTCCGTCGACCCTGCGCCTCCGCTCGTTCCGGGACGATGCGCGCATGACGCTCGTCCCGCGCCCCACGGGCCAGAAAGGCCTCCACGAGTTCGGCGACGTTTCCGCCGAGGAGGTGATCGCGTGGGCCGTACCGCCCCGACGTACCGCCAGGCGCTCGAGGAGCGGATGAAGCGCTGGGACGAGTTCGCGCGCCTCCTCACGACACCGGAGGAACGCGCCGCGTTCGACCTCGTCCGCACCGGGGCCCGACGCTACGCCGCCCAGGCGACGTACGTCGGAAGCCCCGACCTCCTCGAATCGATCCTCCTCTCGGTCCTCACCGACCTCGCCGCGCGGATCCGGGCGGAACCGCTCGAGCGGGCCGAACGGGCGGCCCGACGCTAGGACCGTGGACGGATCGGCCCGGACGCCCGACGGCTGGCTCCTCGACGTCACCGAGAGCGCGGACGGCCGCTCGGTCGTCCTCTGGGTGAAGTCGCGACGGACCGGGCGCGTCCGGAGGACCGCCGTGGAGTACCGCCCTCCGTTCCTCGTCGGAGGATCGCGCGCGGCGCTCACCGACCTCGCGCATCATCTCCGAACGCTCCCGACGGTCGCGGAGGTCACGCTCGCGTCGGGAGCTCCGTCGCTCTTCGACCGGCGGGTCCGCCCGGTCCTCACGGTCACTCCCGAGCGCAACCCGGTCCGCCGCACGCTCGCCCGGACCGTCGATGCGTTCGGCCGCTACGAGTCGTTCACGCTGTACGACGTCGACCTCGGCCCGCCGCAGCTCTACCACCTTTCCCACGCGCTCTATCCGTTCGCCCCGGTCGTCGGCACGGGCGCGTCGCTCGTCGCGACCGAGCCCGCCGAAACGATCGACTACGTCCCGCCGCCCCTCCGTTCGGCCCCGTTCGAGGTCCGCATCGCCGGCGAGCGACGGGGCCGCATCCCGCCGCCGTCCGGCCGCATCGGTTCGGTGCGGCTCGGCGAGGCGACGCTCGAGGGGTCGGACGAGGGGGAGCTCCTGCGTGCGCTCGGGAGCGAGCTCGCGCGAAGCGACCCGGATCTCCTCCTGACGCAGGGCGGGGACTCGTTCGACCTTCCGTGGCTGTACCGGCGGGCGGCCGCGTGCGGGCTCGGGCCGGAGGAGTTCGCGCTCGGGCGGGAGCGGGTCGGCTTCGCGCCGGCCCGGCCCGGCCGCTCGTTCGAGTCGTACGGTCGGGTCCTCCATCGCTCGGCGCTGTATCCCGTTCCCGGTCGGTTCCACATCGACCGGGAGAACTCCTTCCTCTACCGGGACGCGGAGATCGCCGGCCTGGTCGACGCGTCACGTCTCTCCCGGCTCTCTCTCCAGACCGTGGTACGCCAGTCCCCGGGGACCTGCTTCACGGCGATGGAGATGGCCCACGCCCTCGCGCTCGGGGCGCACGTCCCGTGGAAGAAGAACCGCCCCGAGGAGTTCCGGCGCGGCGACCGCCTGGTCGTCGCCGACCGGGGCGGGGTGATCTTCCTTCCCCCGGTCGGGCTCCACGACGCGGTCGAGGAGTTCGACTTCGCGAGCCTCTACCCGCACATCATGGTGCGGAAGAACCTCTCCGCCGAGACCCTCGAGTGCCGGTGCTGTCCCCGGAGCCCGATCCGTGCCCCCGGCCTCGGCTACCGCTCCTGCACGCGACGGGTCGGTCTCATCCCCCGCACGCTCGCCCCTCTCCTCGCCCGGCGGCTCGCCTACAAGGCGGCGCTGAAGCGGCCGGGGATCCCCGCCGAGGAGGCAACCGAGCTCCGCCGGCGGGTCCGGATGCTCAAGTGGATCCTCGTCACCGCGTTCGGCTACCAGGGCTACCGGAACGCCCGCTTCGGGCGGATCGAGTGCCACGAGGCGATCAATGCCTACGCGCGCGCGCTCCTCGCCGCGCTCCTTCCCGAGGCCGAGCGCGCCGGCTACTCGGTCCTCCACGGGATCGTCGATTCGCTCTGGCTGCGCCCTCTCGACCCTGCGCACCCGCCGGACGCCGAGTCGTTCGCCGAGAGGATGAGCGAGCGGTTCGACCTCCCGCTCGGCTACGAGGGCCGCTACCGCTGGATCGTCTTTCTGCCGGCGGTGACGCACGGCCTCGGGGTCCCGAACCGGTACTACGGTCTCTACGAGAACGGGGAGTACAAGCTCCGCGGGATCGGGGGCCGACGGCACGACACGACCGGTCTCGTCCGCCGGTTCGAGAGCGAGGTCCTCGCGCTCTTCCGGCGCGCGCGGAACGCCGAGCAGCTGCGCGCGCTCCTCCCGCGGGCCCTCGCGCGCGCCGACCTCCTCGCCGCGCGCCTCCGGGCCGGGGACTGGCCCGTCGAGGAGCTCCTCGTGAGCCACCGGATCGGCCAGGCACCGCAGGCGTTCGTGACGTTCACCGACTCGGTCGCCGCCCTCCGCCAGCTCGCCGAGGCCGGGGCGCCGCGCGAGGCGGGCGAACTGGTCCGGTTCGTCCTCCTCGACCGGCGGAACCGCTCGTTCCGCCACCGTGTCCGGGTCGCCGAGCTCCTCACCGGCTCCGAACGGTACGACGTCGACGCCTACCTCGAGCTCCTCGCCCGGGACGCCGAGACCCTCCTCGCCCCGTTCGGGATCGACCGGGCGACCCTCCTCGCACGGTGGGGCGCCGGAGCGCCTCCCGAGCGGGCCGCGTACCGTTCGCCCGAAGGGGCGTCCCAATCGGAGCTGCCGTTTGTGGCCGGGACCACCGGTACCTGATACGCCCCCGCTCGGTCGACCCGGCGTGCGCCGCCGCTCCGACCGGACCGGACGCCCCCGTCGCCTTCCCCCGCCGAGCCTGCGGGCTCCTCGGGACTCCTCCCGTTCCGCGTCCGAGCGCGCGGCCGCGATCCGGGAGAGCGTGACCGTAGGGTACCCGACCGACCTGGGCCCGCTCCTCGTCGCGCTGTCGGACCCGGTCGCCGGGGTCCGTCAGACCGCCGCGATCGCGCTCGGCATGCTCCGCGACCCCCGCGCCCGGACGACCCTCGAGACCGTGCTCACCGATCCGGACGTGTCGGTCCGTGCGTCGGCGGCGGAGGCGCTCGGGGCGATCGGGCACGTCGGGAGCTGCGCGGCCCTGGAGACGGCCCTTGCCGACCGGGAACCGGCCGTACGGGCCGGGGCCGCCCGCGCCCTGGCGAGCATCGCGCGCCCCGGCTCGGTCGCGAGCCTCAAGCGGCATGTGCACGACCCGTCGCCCGAGGTCCGTCGCGCGGTCGCCGGGGCGCTCGGACGGATCGCCTCCGACGAAGCGCTCGACGTCCTCCACGGGATGCTGCGGGACCGTTACGACCGGGTGCGCCGGGAGACGGTCTTCGCCCTCGGGCGTCGTGGCACGCCGGAGGAGCTCGCGACCCTCCGGGCGCTCCTCGACGACCCGTCCCGCCGCGTCCGGGTGGCGGCGGCGATCGTGCTGGGCCGCCACCGCGACCGTCCGAGCGTGCCGGCGCTGCTCGGGCGCCTCGAGGAACCCGCGACCTGGGAGAAGCCGGCGGTCCTCGTGGCGCTCGGCCGGATCGGGGCGCCCGAGGCGGTCCCGGCGCTCGTGACGTTCAGCGACCACTCCGCCCACTGGATCCGCGTCTGCGCGATCCACGCGCTCGGCGAGATGCGGGCCGCCGAGGCCCGCACGGTCGCCCGCGCCCATCTGAAGGACCCGGCGTGGGCGGTGCGCGGCGCGGCCGCGACGGCGCTCGGCGAGGTCGGAAGGTCCGACGACCTCACCGCGCTCCTCGGGCGGTTGCGCGACGAGCATCCGTGGCCCCGGCGGGGGGCGATCTACGCGCTCGGCCGTCTCGGCCTGAGCGAGGCCGCCCCCCAGATCCGGGAGGAGCTCCAGGACCCGGCCGCCGAGGTCCGGCTGGCGGCGGTCTGGGCGCTCGGCCGCCTCGAGGACGACGGGGCCCGGGACGAGCTCGCGAGGATGCTCCACGAGTTCCGCCCCGGGGGGCCGCTCGACCCCGCGTCGAACGGTGACGACGCCCTCGTCTCGGACACCACAGGCCGGGTCTTCGATGCCCTGGTGCAGGCGCTCGGCCGTCTCGCGCACGGGACCCCGGACCCGCTCGTGCGCCGGGCGCTCCTGGACGCCCGCCGCCGCCTGAGCGACGACGAGCTCGATCGCGCGGCCCGTCTCCCGATGCCCGAGGTCGAGGTCGACCGCGCCCCGCCGACCGTCCGTCATCTCTTTGAGGTTGCGCTCCCCGGCCCCGCCGAGGACGAGGAGCCGTGAACGTACGTGACCTCCGCGCGCATGACGCTCCCGATCTGCTCCGGTTCCTCCAGAACTACTTCCCGGAAGAGGAGGCGCTCCTCGGGACCCGTCCCGAGGGATTCCAGAAGGTCGTTCAGCGGATCTTTCGCTGGGACAGCCGGCTCATTCTCGGTGTGCTGCGGCTCTTCGGACGACCGTTGTTCCGATTCTTCGTCGTCGACGACGGAGGCCGCGTCGTCGCGACCACCCTGCTGACGTTTCCGAAGGAGGCGGGCTACCTCAGCATGGTCGTCGTCGATGCGAGCTACCGTCGGCGCGGGATCGCCCGGGAGCTCCTCGAACGAGCGCGGAAGGCGACCCGGAAACGCGGGAAGCGGTTCCTCGCGCTCGACGTCCTCGCCGCCAACGCCCCCGCGCGGACCCTCTACGAGCGGGAGGGGTACCGACTACTGCGCACCACGGGCTACTTCGTCCACGACCACCCCGACGCCCTCCGCCCCGCCCCGGCGGTGGTCCCGGGATTGCGCCCGTTCGAGCGTCGGGATGCCCGGGCGCTCGCCGCGATCGCCCGACGCGGACGGCCGGCCGCCCTGAACGAGGTCCTGCCGATGACCGAGCGGGAGCTCACGGGCTCTTCCTGGGAGGGACAGTTGCTGGCGAGCTCGATGGCGGCGTGGGTCCTCGACGACGGCTCCGGTGCCGTCGCCTGGATCTCGGCCGCCGTGAGCAGCGCCACCGCAGCCGGTCACATCGCGAGCCCGATCATCGACCCGAGCGTAGCACCCGCGAGGGCGGAGGGCCTGGTGCGGACCGCCGGCGCCTGGTGCGCGGAGCGAGGGGTCGCCCGGCTCCTCACGATGACGCCCGAGGAGAACGCTCGCGGCCGGGCCGCCCTCGAGGCGACGGGGTTCCGTCATGCGATACCGGTCCTCACCCTCTCCCGACCCGTCGACTGACCCCGGCCGTCGCGGCCGGGGGCTCGACGTCTACCTCTTCCCGGCGGTCGTCGGCGGGGGCCTCGGCGACATCGAGGAAGTGCTCGCCGCCGGCCGACGGCTCGCGCGCGCCGGCTTTGAGGTGTGGCTGTTCCGCGCGCCCGGTCGATCTCTACCGAGATCGGTCGACGGCCCGTGGGATTGGCCGCGCCTCACGCGGACCGACCGGCTCCGTCCCCACGGGTCCGGGGCGCTCACGATCACCCCCTCCTGGGGAGTGAGCGCCGCGCCGGACCGACCCGGCCGGTACGGCCGGGGAGGTCCCTGGAGCGAGGAGGCGGAGGCGATCGAACGGACGTACGGGCCGGCCCGCACCCTGCACGTGAGCCTCGAGGAGTTCGCCCGGACCCTCTCCAGCCCCCGGGAGAACCGTGAGCGTCTTCGAGAAGGCGGAGTACGCGCGCGCGACGTCGTCGCCCGCCTGCGGCAGTCCCGGAGGCGGGGCGAGGTCGCAACGTTCCGGCGCGCCTTCGTGCGGTTCCGTGCGTTCGATCGGCCGAACGTCCTCCACCTGTTCGCGACGTTCCGCCCCGACCGCGGGTTCGCGCGCGAGTTCCCTTGGGCGGTCCAGGTCGGCCCTCTCTGGCCCGGCCGTCGTCCTCGCTGCCGATCCCGGCGGTCGCGGGACCGGCCCAGGGAGTGGGTGTGGTACGCCAGCCCCTCGACCGCGGAGCGGCTCCTGCCCGAGGTGACGCGGGGCCTCCACGGCCTCCGTCCTCCGGTCCACCTCTACGTGCGCGCGCCCCGACCCTGGCCCGGGACCGTACCGTCCGGGCCGGTGACCCTGCGAACCCGGCCGATCCGATCCCGTACCTGGGAGGAACGGTTCCGGTCGGCGGAGGTACGGATCGTCACCGGGAGCCGCTCTCTGCTCGAGGCGATCGAGCTCGGGGGAAGGTTCCTCTACTTCAACGGGGTGCTCGGCCCGGGGACCCGCGCCCGGCGTCACCGACCCGAGAAGCTGCTCGCGCTCCTCGAGTTCGGACGGGCCGCCGGGCTTCCCGAGGATGTGCGACGGGATCTCGCGGACTTCTCGCGTGGCCGACGCGTCGCCGAGATCGTCCGGCGGGCCGCGACGTGTGCCGGCGGATGGGACCGGTTCGAACTGCCCCGCCGTGCGGTCGCCTTCCGTCCCCCGTACGACGATGCGGGCGAGCTGATCCGCTCGCTGGCGCGGACGATGGCGCGACCCGAGGTCGACGCCCGAGCGCTCGTGGGAGAGCTGCGTCGGGTCTCGAATGACTTATCGGCCGGGGCCGCTCCGGGCGCCGATGCCGGGCGACGTCGCCAGCCCTCCCGCGGTGGCCCGCGCGATCGTCGGTAGCGGTCTCGGGCTGAAGCGCGGCGAGCACGTCGCGATCGTCACCTGGAACCACACGCTCGCGTGGGCCGCGGCGTGCGTCGCCGAGGCCCGGCGGGTCGGGGCCCGGCCGTTCCTGCTTCTCGAGGACGAGACGGCGTTCTGGCGGAGCCTCGACCTGGCCCCGTCGGTGCGCTCCTGGTCGGGGCTCACGTTCCCGGTCCGGGCCGCGATCTCCCGCACCGACGCCGTCGTCTACTTTCCCGGTCCGGCGGACCGACCGCGCCTGCACGCCCTGCCCCCGTCACTCCTGACGCCGTTCCTGGGTGGGGACGACGAGTGGCTCCGGCGGGCCCGCAGCGCACGGGTGCGCGGGGTCCGGTGTCTGCTCGGCTACGCCTCCGATGCCCAAGCCGAACATTGGGGTCTCCCCGGGGCGACGTGGCGCAGCCAATTGATCCGGGGGATCACGGATGTCGACTACGCGCAGCAGCGGAAGCTCGCGACGCGGGCGGCGCGCCTTCTCTCGCGCGGTCGCGAGCTCCGCGTCATGGCATCGAACGGGACCGACCTCCGCCTTCGCCTCACCGGTCGACGCCCCTGGGTCGACGATGGTCAGGTCGACCCGGAGGACGTTCGGCTCGGCCGGAACCTCACGACCTCGCCCGCCGGTTCGGTCGTGGTCGCCGTGGACGAGCAGAGCGCGGAGGGGACGGTGGTCGCGAACCGGCCGAGCTTCCTTCACGGCGGCCGTGTCGAGGGCGGCCAGTGGGAGGTCGAGCACGGCCGGCTCCGCAACTACTGGTACACGGACGGGGGGGAGGCGTTCGAGTCCGAGTTCGTGAACGCCCCCCGGGGCCGGGAGACCGTGAGCCTGTTCGCCCTGGGGGTGAACCGTGCCCTCCCGCCCGGCGTCCCTCAGGCCGAGGACCAGGAGGAGGGCGCGGTGACGATCGCGATCGGAGGGAACCGCCTTTACGGAGGTCGGAACCGTTGCCGCTTCCTCTCTTGGCTCGCGGTCGGGGAGGCGACGGTCGCGGTCGATGGTCAGCCGCTCTGTGACCGCGGACGGATCCTCTGAGAGCGCCCCGGCCCCGGGGGTCGATCGCGCGTTCTTCGACCGACCGACGACGGTCGTGGCCCGGGACCTCCTCGGGCGGTTGTTCCTGGTGCGGGAGGGCGGGCCGGCCCGTTCGGTCCGGATCGTGGAGACCGAGGCCTACGTGGCCCGGGACCCGGCGAACCATGCCTACCGCGGACCCACCCCGCGCAACCGGTCGATGTTCTTGCGTCCCGGGACGCTCTACGTCTACCGGATCCACCAGGTCGTCTGTGCGAACCTCGTGACCCGGCCCGGTGAGGCGGTCCTCCTGCGTGCCGGTGAGCCGCTCGCGCCCGGGATGGGCTCTCCCTCCGGCCCGGGACGCTTCTGCCGTTCGCTCGGGATCGACCGGTCGGATGACGGGTCCGACGTCGTGGCGAGCGCTCGCTTCCTCGTCTCTTCGGAACGAAGCGGCCGCCGCCGGGTCCGGGTCGGGCCTCGCGTCGGGATTCGGCGGGCCGTCGACCGGCCCCTCCGCTTCGCGCTCGCCGGCAGTCCGTGGGTCTCCCGTCCCCGGCTCTAGGGCGAGCGCGCGAGCGTCGGGCCCTCAGCGAAGCTTCGCCCAGCTGTACCCGCGGCGTCGGGGGGAGGCGCCGAATCCGCACGAGGCGCAGACCCCCTTCTGACGGTGGAAGGAGTGACGCCCACACCGACGGCAGATGATGTGGACGATCTTCCCTCCGCTCCGGGACGGTGTTCCTTTTCCCATCGAGAGACCTCCTAAGGTGAAATGTAGACGATCGAGTCGCCGCGGACGAGCGTCAGGCCCGAGCGCGGTGTGACCTGTCCCTGCACGACCTCCTCGGCGGCCGAAAGGACAAGGTTCAGGTGCTGGTCGTAGGCATCGAGGACCCCGCGGTAGGAGCGCCCGCCCTTCATCTCCACGAGGACGCGCTTGTGGAGGCTCTGCTGGAGGACATCGAGGGGTTTCATCGCCGGGGGGCCCGGGGAGGCGAGGTTCCGCTCTTAAGAGTGGCGGGGGCGCGCGCGGCCCGGACCCGGGACTCCCGTGTCCCGGCTCCAAGGAGATCGACCAAGTCCATCCGCTCCGCGATCGGCGGCGCGGTCCGGGGAAAACCTCCGGCGAGGGCGCTCACCCGCTCGACCACGGCCGCGGGTGGCGCGTCCGCGGGCACGCGGACGCTACGGTCAGGCCATCGCTTCGAGAGCACGCGGAGATAGAACCGCCGCTCGAAGCGCGCGACAGAGCGATGGCGTGTGGCGAGCGGCTCCGGGTGCCCGATCGGGTCGCGCGCGGCGCGGTGCCGCAGCTCCGAGAACGGGAGGTCGAGATAGACGATCCCGTCCGGCCAGCCCAGCTCTCCGCGGAGCAGCCGCCGCCGCACGGCCCGGTGGACCGCCCCGAGGACGGAGGGAGGAGCCCGGCCCAGCGCGACCAGTCCCGCGGTGTACGTCAACGGCCCGAGGAAGTTGGTGTCGGCGATCACGTCCTCCCCTCGGCGGCACCATCGTCTGGCCTCGCGGTACCGACGGCCTTCCTCGTCCAGGAGCACCGATTCGATCCGGAGGAGCTCCGCGGGGGATCGGAAGTCGAGCGGCGGCGGTGACTCCAGGCGCGAAAACGCCTCGGGCATCGCGCTCCAGCCTTCGCGGTCGGCCAGGAGACGGACAATCGTGCTCTTCCCGGCTCCGGACGGGCCCTCGAGGGCGACCAGTCGTCCGCGCACCGTCATGGGCTCGACGTCGCGCGACGGGAACGTCGGCCAAAAAGGCTGCCTCGCCCTCGGACCCCTCCGATCCACCGGTCGGGGTCCCCGTACCGGCGGGGTCGATACCGACAGGGTCGATCGAGAGGGATCAAGAAGGAGGGTCTAAGGGGAGTACGACCTGTATCCCTCGGAGAGTGCCATGACGCAGAAGACCAGCGAAGTGGTGGGTGTATCGACCGAGGGGTTCGCGAAGGCCGCACAGAACGCGGTCACGACGGCGGCGAAGACGGTGCGGAACCTCAAGTGGTTCCGGGTGACCGAGCTGGAGGGTCGCGTGGAGGATCAGAAGATCGCGGAGTACCACACGACGGTCCGCATCTACTTCGACCTCGAAGACTAGGTCGCGGGCTCCGGAGCGTTCCCGGTCGGTGCCGCCGGCAAGGTCCCGCGGCGCACCGGGCGGCCCGGGCCCCGGCGTTCCGGCGGGTCGGCTCGTCCCTCACGCATGCGCCGGTCGGTCGGCCCCGGGCGCGAGGTAGACCGCGAGATCGCGGCGCCAGGTTGCCCGCAGGAACTGCCGGGCGAATCCCAACTCTTCGAGCGTCGCCCGGATCTCCTCCCGCCGGAACATGTCGGAGTAGACGAACCGACCGCCGGGACGGAGCACGCGCCGGATCTCCTTCAGTGCCTGGGGGCGACGAACGTACTCGCGGTGATGGTCCTCGACGTGATGGAGCATCAGCATCGCGAACACGGCATCGAACGCGGCGTCCGGGAAGGGGAGCGAGAGCGCGTCCGCGTGCCGGATCTCGACCGTCGGGGGAAGGAGCCCCCAGCGGCCGGTGAGGAACTCCCGGGCGGCCCGCACCTGTTCCGGGTCGAAATCGGTACCGATCAGGTGCGCCGGATGAAAGCGTTCGTGGAGCAACGCCACGAGCCCGCCTCCGCCGGAGCCGAGCTCGAGGACCGTGGCGGTGGGGGGGAGCGCGAGGTCCGGACCGAGCCCGTCGAGCACCCGCCGGGCCCGCGACGTCGTGCGCCGGTTGACCATCCAGCGCTCGAAGCGGTTCATCTCGCCCATCGTGATCCTCCGGGACCGCTACCCCCCGCCGAGCCCCGCGAGCCGCTCGCTCCTCCGCGCTTCGCAGAGGGCGTCGGCCCGGCCTCTCGCGGCGTTTTCCCCCGTTCGCCGCCCGCTGTAAATAGGTTCGTCCCTTCCGGCCCGTGTGTACGGAGCCCCCCCGGTGCCGAAGGCAGCCGGCACGGCGAAGATCCTCATCCTGATCGGCCTCATTCTCCAGGGGATCGAAGTGGCGGTCCTCGTGCTCCTCGGACTGGTCGCCCTCGTCGCCCCGTTCGCGGCCCTCATCTTCCTTCCTCTCGCGATCGTCGGCATTGTCTGGGTCGTGCTGGTCTACGTCTTCTCGTACCGGCGGGTATACGATGGCGACTACGAGGGGGCGCGCACCCCCACGCTCGTCTTCGGGATCCTCAGTCTGATCACGGTCAACATCGTCTCGGGAGTGCTCTACCTCGTGGCCTACTCCGAGATCGGTTCCGCCCAGATGGAACAGGCAGCGTTGATGCGGGGCGGATACCCCGGAGCTCCCCCGGTGTGGGGCGCACCGCCCGCTTCGGCGGCCCCCCCGGGAGGCGCTGGGGCCCCGACCCGGTTCTGCCCGTTCTGCGGCCGCCCGAACCGAGCGGTGGGCCGGTTCTGCCCAGATTGCGGGGCGGCGTTCCCGTAAGGGGTTGGGCGGACCCAGCGGCGCGTCCATGAGCGAAGGCCCCTCCCCGGAGTCGGTCGCCCGCCGGTTCGGGGCCCGGGTCCTCGAGGTGACGACCCTCGCCGAGATCGCCCGGGAGATCGAACGCACCGAGAGCGATCCGGAGGGGGTCGGGATCATGACGCGGAAGGGACGGATCTATCCCATCGTGCTCTCGGGGGTCTCGCTGAAGGCCGCTCCGCTGCTCAAGCAGGAGCTCCTGTCGGTCGGCGGTGACGCCGCGCACGCGCGCGGGGTCGCCGACCACTCGGTGGCAGCGACCTCCACGGTCGTGCTCGCGACGTGGGGCCAGTACCACCGGCTCCTGCCGAAGCTGCGTCGCCAGCCGTTCCGCCTGAAACAGCTCGCCGACGAGATCGACCGGGCGCTCCGCGCCTATGTGGCCCACGGTCCCCGGACGATCCGGGGCGCCCATCGCTCGTTCCCGCTGGGCGACCATCCGCGCGTGATGGGCGTGGTGAACGTCACGCCCGACTCGTTCTCGGACGGGGGCCGCTTCCTCGATCCCAGCGCTGCGGCCGCCGAGGTCGAGCGTCAGGCGGCGGAGGGAGCGAGCGTGATCGATCTCGGGGGAGAGTCGACGCGACCGAATGCGACCCCGACCACCCCCGAGACCGAGTGGAACCGTGTCGCCCCCGTCATTTCGGCGGTGCGGGACCGGGTCGACCTCCCGATCTCGATCGACACGCGGCATCCGGAGGTGGCCGCGAAGGCGATCGATGCGGGCGCGGACATAATCAATGACATCGAGGGGCTCCGCTCGGAGGAGATGCGACGGGTCGTCGCGCGCTCCGGCGCGGCGGCCGTCGTAATGCACATGCGCGGGACCCCCGCGACGATGCAGGACGACCTGAGCTACGCCGACCTGCGGGGCGAGATCTACGCCGCGCTCGCCGAGGCCGCCGACCGGGCGGTGCGGGACGGGATCGCCCCCGACCGGATCCTGATCGACCCGGGCCTGGGGTTCGGCAAGTCCCCGGAACAGTCCCTCGAACTTCTGCTGCACGTCGGCGAGTTCCGCTGCCTAGGGTTCCCGATCGTCATCGGCGCCTCTCGGAAGTCGTTCCTCGGATGGGCGCTCGGGGGTCACGCCGGACCGCTCGACCGCGCCGAGGCAGGTCTTGCCGCGGCCGTCCTTGCCGCCGAGCGGGGAGTCGCGCTCGTGCGAACGCACGACGTCGGCCCGACCGTCCGCGCGCTCAAGCTGGTCGAAGCCGGTCGGAGGTTCGCGGAAAGCCCCCCGACGACCCCCGAAGCACTGGCGGCGACCGAACCGGACCCGTAGTCCGAGCCTCGGTCCCCCCGGCCCGCCGGGAGTGTGGACCCCTCCGTCCGTTCGCCCGTGCGATCCGGTCCGCTCTCGGGCGACCTAGCCCGGATCGCTCGAGCCCGCGTCCTCCGCGACGTCCGTTTCGAACACGAGCGAACCGACGTAGTCGCACTTCGTGCAGTGGTAGACCTGTCCGATGATGGACCCGGCGACGAGGGTGATCCGGGAGGAACCGCAGTGTGGGCAGAGGAGGACCGTCCTACCCTTGCGGGGGCGACGACGCATCGTCCTCCTCTTCCTCGTCGGGCTCGTCGTCCGCCGTCCCGTCGCCCTCGTCCTCTTCCTCCGGTTCTTCCGGCGGCGTGGGCTCCTTTTCGTCGGGTTCTTCCGGTGACGTGGGCTCCTCTTCCTCCGGTTCGCCCTGGGCGTCCGGAGATTCGGCCGACGGTGCCGAGCTCCCGGAGGGGGTCTCGGTCGTCTCGGCGTCGATCGATGGTTCGAGGATGACGGCGTCGCGCACAACGTCGCCTTCGTCCAGGCGGATGATCCGGACGCCGAGCGTGTTCCGTGCCTGCGATCGGATCCCCTTCACGGCCATGCGGATCGTGATCCCCCCCTGCGTGGTGACCAGGATCTCCGAGGCGTCGGTCGTGGGGAGCACCGCGACGACCTCGCCGTTCCGGCCACCGGTCTTGATCGTGCGGACGCCCTTCGCCCCCCGCCGTGTGCGTCGGTAGTCGTCGGTCGGGCTGCGTTTGCCGAACCCGGTCGACGTGAGGGAGAGCAGGGTCGGAAACCGCAGGCTCACCGGCGCCATCGCGACCACCCGGTCGCCCTTCTCCGACGAGAGCCGGACCCCAATGACGCCGTGCGTCGCGCGGCCCATCGGTCGGATCTCCGAGACGGGGAACCGGACGAGCTGGCCCGAGCGCGTGGCCAGCGTGATCTCCGTCGCGGTGTCGGTGACGAGCGCGACATCGACGAGCTCGTCGTCCTCCTCGAGGAGGATCGCCTGGATCCCGCTCGTGCGGATGTTCTGGAACTGGTCGAGCGTCGTCCGCTTCACCGTCCCCTTCCGGGTCGCGAAGCAGAGCGAGCCGTCGGTCGCGAGATCGCGCAGCGGGAGGAGCGTGCCGACCTTCTCTCCGTCCTTCAGGCGAGGGAGGAGGTTGATGACCGCCTTCCCCTTCGAGTGGCGGCTGCCCTCGGGCAGCTCGTAGGCGCGGAGACGGTAGACGCGCCCGAGGTTCGTGAAGAACAGGATGTTGTCGTGGGTGCGCGTGACGAACGTGCGGGTGACGTAGTCCTCCTCCTTCGTCTCCATCTGCACGAGGCCCCGCCCGCCCCGCCGCTGGCGTCGGTACTGGTCGAGCGGGAGTCGTTTCACGTAGCCGTCGCGGGTCACGAGCACCACGACCTCCATGTCGGGGATCAGGTCCTCGAGAGTCCGCTCGGTGAACGCCGGCACGATCCGGGTCCGACGGGCGTCGCCGAACCGCTTCTTGAGGTCGGTGAGCTCCTCGGCGATCAGATCGTCGAGCAGCTTCGGGGAGGCGAGGATCTCGCGCAGGTGCTGGACGATGAGCTCCTTCTCGCCCTTCTCCTTCTCGACCGACTCGCGCTCGAGGGCGGTCAGCCGGGCGAGGCGCATATCGAGGATCGCCTTCGCCTGTTCGCTCGAGAGCAGGAACTTCCCCATCAGGCTGGTCTCCGCGACCTGGGCGTCCTTCGATCGCCGGATGATCCGGATCACCTCGTCGATGTGGTCGATCGCGGTGAGGAACCCCTCGAGGAGGTGGAGACGCTCCTCGGCCTTCCGGAGCTCGAACTTCGTGCGTCGTGTGAGCGTCGTCCGGCGGTGGTCGAGGTGAAGCCTCAAGAGGTCGCGGAGCGGCAGGACCCGGGGCTGGTCGTCCACGAGGCAGAGGTTGATCACGCCGAAGCTCGTCTCGAGCGGGGTGTGCTCGTAAAGCCGGTTGAGCACGATCTCGTCCGGCACGTTCTTCCGGAGCTCGAGGACGACGCTCGTGCCCTCCCGGTCCGACTCGTCCCGCAGGTCCGTGACCCCGTCGATCCGCTTGGTCTTGACGAGGTCGGCGATGAGCGTCAGCAGGACCGTCTTGTTGACCTCGTAGGGGACCTCGGTGATGACGATCTCGTCCTTCCCTCCCCGCTCGCGGATCTCGGCCGACCCCCGGAGGTGCACCATCCCCCGACCGGTCTCGTAGGCCTCCCGGATCCCCTCGTTCGAGAGGTACCCACCGGTCGGGAAGTCCGGCCCGGGCAGGACCTTCATGATCTCGTCCAGGGTCGTTTCGGGGCTACGGAGGAGGAGAAGGAGAGCGTCCACCACCTCGCCGAGGTTGTGGGGCGGCATGTTGGTCGCCATGCCCACCGCGATGCCGGCCGACCCGTTGATGAGCAGGTTGGGGACCTTGGACGGAAGGAAGAGGGGCTGCTGCAGCGTCCCGTCGAAGTTGTCGGTCCAGTCGACCGTCTCCTTCTCGATGTCGAGGAGGATCTCCTCGGCGAGGGCCGAGAGACGTGCCTCGGTGTACCGCATCGCGGCCGGAGCGTCGCCGTCGATCGATCCGAAGTTTCCCTGTCCGTCGATCAGCGGATAGCGCAGGCTGAACGTCTGCGCCATTCGGACGAGCGCATCGTAGACCGCGATGTCCCCGTGGGGATGGTACTTGCCGAGGACGTCGCCGACCGTGCGCGCGCTCTTGCGGTAGGGTCGGTCGTGGGTCGCCCCCGACTCCCACATCGACCACAGGATGCGTCGCTGCACCGGTTTCAGGCCGTCGCGCGCGACCGGCAGGGCCCGGCCGACGATGACGCTCATCGCGTAATCGATGTACGACCGTTCCATCTCGCCCTCGAGCGGATGGTCCCGGATCCGATCGGCGGGAGGAGCCGGCGCCACCGGGGCCGCCGGGGGCGTCGCGCTCACGCGAACCCTCCGGGCGAGCCGTGGGCCTGCTCCCCCAGGAGCCGGTCGGCGGTCTCGAGGAACGCATCGCGCCGTCCGGCCGGGATCGTCGCCCCGCTCGCCACGCGGTGGCCGCCGCCCTCTCCGCCGACCGCCTGCGCGGCGTCCCGGCAGATGCTCGCCAGGTCGAGCCCGTGCGCGACCTGGTGCAGAGTACCTCGAGCGCTCAGCCGGATCGGTTCGTCCCCGTGCTCGGAGAAGGCGAACACCGGGCGATCCGGCGGAAGTAGGTAGATCATCGCCAGGCCTGCCTGTGTGCCCGCAAGGTTCGTCTCGGGGCTATCGAACCACCGCAGGAATCGCATCGAATTAACTCCCTCCTCCTCGAGCCGGAGAATGCCCCGGAGGATCCCCGTCCGCCAGGTCTCCTCGGCGGCCCGTGCCTGCTCCACGGCTCGCGGGTCTCCCAGGGCGATCGCGACGCCGATCCCTGGCGTGCCGGCGCGACCGCAGGCGCTCTGAAGGTTCGAAAGCTCCTCGGCGTCCGCGCCGAGCGCCGGGACCCACCACCGTTCCTGGTCGAGCAGCGCCGAGAACTCGGGAAGGACCTGCGCCTCGTCCAGCCGAGCGCGGAGCCGCACGGCGAGGCGACGCGAATCCTCCGGGCCGAGATCGGTGAGTCGGCCGGCCGGGTCGAGTCCGAGCTCCCGCAGGAATGCTTCCGCGGCCGCGGGCCGTCCTGCCAGGCCCCGGAAGTACGGATCGATGCTGTTCGCGAGCGCCCGGGCGAGCGTGGGTCCGAACAGCGCGAGCCCCGGTCGTTTCACGAGGACCGATCGGCGCAGCGCCTCCTCGACGAGGCGGCCGTTGAGCCCGCGGAATCCGCCGACATGCTGTCGGTCCCCGATCGCCCCCGAGAGTCCCCAGGGGGCGTTGTCCCAGTTCACGGGGTCGAGAAACACCGTGAAGAGCCACGTCAGCGTCGACGCGCTCAGCTCGCTCATCCCGTTGACGCCCCAGTCGAGCGGGTTCACGAGCGCCAGCGAGTCGGGGAGCGCGGGCGCGCCGGTGTACTTGTGGTGGTCGAGCACGATGACCGGCGCTCGGTGCCGGGCGAAGAGGTCGAGCCAGCTCGATCCCGTGTCGACGACGAGCATCGGTCCGAGGCTCTGGGCGATCAGGGCGGCGACCTTCTCCCGCTCCACGCCGACGAGCGCGGTCGCCTGCACGGGATAGCCGAGCCGGGCCAGCGCGCGGAGAGCGCACGAGGCGCTCGCGATGCCGTCCGCGTCGTAATGGTAGACGACCCGCCAGCGTCCGGGGTGGCCCAGGAGGAGGCGCCGGGCGTGTTCGAACTCTTGGGCGTACCGTGGATCCGAAACGAACCCGTCCGGACCCGAGGGCATCACTCCACCTGGAGGGCCGCACCCGCCGAGGAGTACCGCCAGTTCTCGGGGATCCGCCGGCGCTGTCGGTAGTAGCGCGCGAGCCGGCGGATCCTCGACTCCATCAGCGAGAGACCCCGCCGGTTCGCGAGGTCCTTCGGGTGGGTCTCGAGGTGGCGCTGAAGGTGCACGACGCGCCTCAGGAGGGCCTGAAGGTCGTCGGGGATATCGGGGCGGACACCGTTCTCGGACAGGAGGGGCACGAGGCGCTGACCGGTCATCGCACGGACCGAGGGTACGCCGAGCGAATCGCGGAGGTTCTGGCCGACCTGTGCGGCCGGGGTCCCGGTCTTCGCCAGCTGCACCGCGCGCGCCACGATCTCCTCATGGGAGACGGTGACCCACTCGGGCTTCGTCAGGGGGTAGGGTCGGTGGGAACCGGCCTTCCCTTTGCGCCGGGAGTGGATGCGCGACATGGGGGAGGGGGGACCCTCGTGCCTTACTTAAGCCTTCATTCGAGGAGGCGCTCCCTCCCCGCCGGCCGGCGCCGGTCGGCGGGCGTCAGCCGATCCGGTCGGAGTCCTGGACGGATTCCACCAGGAACTTCTTGCCCTCGGACGTGATGTGGTAGCGCACGCGCGCCGGCGCGCGGTCCTTCGAAAGGTATCCGACACCGCCCTGTGCCTCGACCAGGCCGTTCCGCAGGAGGAGGCCGAGGACGAGCGGGATCTTGACGTGGTCGTTCTCGACGGCCCAGAACCGATGCAGGAGTCGCTCGATGTCGGGGAGCTCGAGCGTCTGGTCGGGCTGCCGATCCTCGTGCATCGACTCGACCCGGTTGAGCTGTTGGAGAACCGCGACCAGCGTCGCCCGTACCGGGTCGGGCCGCCCCCGCATCGACATGGCGATATTCTACGTCGGCTTCCTCTACTTAAAAGGGAACGGTGGGGTCGCCGAAGCGTCAGTCGACACGGTTGGGGCGGCCGAGCCGCTCGAGGAGGAACGCCTTCCCTTCCGTGGTGATGGTGCAGCGCGCTCCGATCACGCGTCCCCGGTCCCAGGCGTACTCCGGATCGTTCCGCAGGCGCGCGAGGCCGTTGGCGACGAGCACGCGGACGGCGCGGGCGACGTCCTCCGGGGTGAGCCGCGGGTACTTCTGCCGCACGAGGAGGCGGTGGAGCTCGCCGAGCTCGAGACCCTGGGCGTCCGTGTCCTCCATCTCGGCCCGGTTGAGCTGCCGGAGGATCTCGAGGATCTCGTCCCGGAGCTCCGCCGCCGCCTCGTCCGGGGTCTCGTTCATGGGAGAAAGGCCGGCCGTCGGGAAGATGAAGATAGCGTCGCACAGGGCGGCAGGCTTTTTTTCGACCCGCGGTTACCGGCTCGTTCCCGGCCATGGTCTGTACCTGCCGTACCCCGGCCCGCTGCCCCGTCTGCAACACCCCCGTCCGGGTCCCCCTGACGAACCTCGAGAGTGCCGCGGGCGGCTCGATCCTGGTCGACCGCTTCGCCCGGCGGGACTCGGCGACCTCCCGAGAGGGCCTCCGTCAGCTCATCCAGGGGTGGGCGAACTGCCCGTCCTGCGGGCACACGATCTCCTTCGAGCACTCTCGCGTCTGCGTCGCCGCGGCGCTCAGCACCGCCGGGGTCCCGCTCGCGGAGCGGGAATCGATCCTCTCGAAGATCACCTTCCCGGAAGGTTAGCGGAGAGGTACGACGGTGCCCGGGGACGAGGAGTTCGTCGTTACTCCGTACGAGGTCCGCGGCAAGATTGACTACGACCGGCTCCGCGAGCAGTTCGGGACCCAGCCCATCACCTCCGAGCTTCTCGCGAAGATCCAGCACCTCGCGGGGGGCGATCTTCCACCGGCGCTGTCGCGCGGGATCTACTACTCCCACCGGGACCTCGCGATGCTCCTGGACGGCTTCGCCCACGGCAAGCCGTTCTTCCTCTACTCGGGGCGGGGGCCCTCGGGGCCGCTCCACACGTCCCATCTCCTGCAGTTCCAGCTCTGCCAGTGGTTCCAGCGGCGGTTCGGCGTCGCCATGTACATCCAGATCACGGACGACGAGAAGTTCTGGTCGAGCAAGACCGGGGTCACCCGCGAGGAGACCGCGCACTGGGGGCTCGAGAACCTGGTCGACATCCTGGCCCTCGGCTTCGATCCGAAGCGGACGTTCACGTTCTTCGACTCCCGGTCGATCTCCGCGATGTACCCCCTCGCGATCCGGATCGCGCGCAAGATCCCGTACTCCACCGTCAAGGCCGTCTTCGGTTTCGATCCGAGCGCGAACATCGGTCTCGTCTTCTACACCGCGCTCCAGACGGTGCCGGCGTTCTGGCCCTCCTGGGCCGAGGGCCGCCCGATCCCCTGTCTGATTCCGTGCGGCATCGACCAGGATCCGCACTTCCGCGTCTCGCGCGACATCGCCGAGACCTTGGGGTACCCGAAGCCGGCGCTCCTTCACAGCCAGATGGTCCCGGGACTCCTCGGCGAGTCGGTGATGTCGACGACCGGGGACCGAAGCGACAACGCGCTCTTCCTGAACGATCCGCCGAAGGTCGTCGCGCGGAAGGTCCACAACGCGTTCACCGGCGGCCGGACGACGGTCGAGGAGCAGCGCCGCCTCGGCGCGGTCCCCGAGATCTGCTCGGTCTGGGCGCTGTGGCGAACCCAGTTCGCGGAGACCAGCGCGAAGTTCTCCGAGATCACCGAGGGGTGTCGGTCGGGCCGGCTCCTCTGCGGCGAGTGTAAGTCGCAGATCCTCGAACGGATCCACGCCTTCTACCGGACGCACGAAGCGGCACGGGCCCGGGCTCGGGAGTGGGCCGAGTCGACGATCCTCACCGCGGCGCCCCGGCCCCTGTAGTGCGGGCTCGGTCCGGCGTCAGATGAGCTCGGGGCCCCGCGGCGGCCGTCTCGGTGCGCCGTCCTCGGGCCGCGACGGGGGCGACGGCCGCTCGGGGACCTCGGGTCCCTCCTGCACCGTCGTGAGCAGGTTCAGCATCGGTCGGAAGAGCGAGCGCTGCGCCCGATCGGGGTCGAGCGTGTAGGCCCGTTCGTAGGCGGCGACCGCCTCCTCCTCATCGCCGAGGCTTAGGAGGGAGAGCGCGAGATCGAGCCAGCTCTTGGCCTCCCGAGCGCTCTCTCGCTCGCCCCGCTCGTCGACATGATCGTCCCGGAGCGGAGGGCCGGCCGAGGCCTGGAGGCGGGTCGAAGGGGTCTCCTCCGAAAGGACGAGCGAACGCTCAAGGGCGGCCTCGGCGGCGGTCTCCTCCCCGGACTCGGCGAGCGCCACCCCGAGGCGGTGCCAGGCCACGAGGTCATTGGGCGCGAGCGCGACCGCCCGGCGGTACGCGCTCGCCGCATCGTCCCACTCCTCCCGGAGCGACCGGGCCACCCCCATGTGGAACCAGGCCTCCGGGTTGTCGGGAGAGAGCGCGACCGCGCGCGAGAGCGCAGCCTCGGCCTCCGTGGCCTGCCCAACGTGGGCGAGGCAGACCCCATAGTACGACCAGGCGTGGGCGTTCGTCGGGTCCTCCCGAACGACCTCCCGGAACGACCGGACGGCGTCGGCGTAGCTGCGGCGCAGGAAGTAGTAGACCCCGAGGTCGAAGTGCTGGCTCACGCCCGGTCCCCCCGCGGGAAGGGAGCCCCCCCGAAAAAGACTCTCCTTCTCTCCCCGGTCCCCCTACCCCCCTCGGAAGGGGGACCCGGGGCACCGGTCGGTCCGCGCCATCGCGCTTATATCCCGGTGAATATCCTAGCGCGACAAGGAATCCCGGAGCCCAGCCCGAATCGAGCGTCCTGACCGTCCTATTTCTGCGACGAGGGTTCGCACGAGGAGTCTCGCTCTCGGATCTCCCCCGAAAGCGAACGCGAAACGCGAACCCAAGAGGCGAACGAAATGGCAGACAAGCCCCTGACGAAAGTGCGAGACCTGACGCCGAACTCGAAGCAAGTGAACGTGCTGGCCAAGGTGGTCAGTATCGGAGAGCCGAAGGAAGTCATGGGAAAGTTCGGCGACCCAAGGAAGGTCTGTGAGGCGATCGTCGGTGACGACACCGCCACGATCATTCTCTCTCTTTGGAACGAGCAGATCGGCTCGATCCAGAAGGACGAGGTCATCCTGGTCGACAACGGCTACGTCTCTCTGGTGCGCGGCCACATGCGGCTCAACGTCGGGAGGTACGGCAACCTCTCGAAGTCGACGGACGCGATCGCCGAGGTCAACTCCTCGCTCGACATGAGCCAGCAGGAGTTCGAGAGCGAACGCCGCTCCTTTGGCGGCGGCGGGTACCGTGACCGCGGCTCGGGCGGAGGCTACGGCGGCGGGCGGTACGGTGGCGGAGGCGGTGGCTCCGGCGGCCGCGAGCGCTCCGACTCGTACAAGCGCTACTAGGACCCTTCCAACGGTCCCTGGGCCGAACCCGTTCTCAACCCCCTGCCCCGAGGGGCAGGGGGGTCCTTGCCGGGACGCCGATGGCATCGGTATATAGGGCCCTCCACTCTCGCGACCGCCCATGCCGGAAGAGTCCCGCGACCTGATGCTCTATGTCCAGTCGAAGAAGGCCGTCACGACGTTCTACCGAACGCCGCCTTCCGCCGCTCGGGGATTTGCGAATCCGGGCGCGGAGGCCGTCCGCGGGGCTCCCGAGGAAGGCGCTCCGGTCGGAGAGCCCGTCTACTTCCTCTCCGATGACCAGTCCCGCTGCGTCGCACAGGTCGAAGAGATGGCGGCCCGCCGCGGCTACCACGTCCGGGTGGTAGACGTCGAGAAGGTCGGACGCATCGAGCGGCTGATCGCCGAGCATCTCCGTGGGGTCCAGAAGTTCCCGGTCCTGATCGCCCCGAACGGCCGCCGGCTCGAAGGCGTCGAGCAGTTCACGATCCAGGAGCTCGCCGCCCTGATGCCGACCGAGCTCAAGAGCCAGCGCGCGTTCTCCTACCTCAAGGTCCGCGGCGGGGACCTCGACCGCATCCGCCGCCTGCTCGAGAGCCTTCCCGAGGTCAAGGAGCTCCACTTCCTCACCGGTGACTGGGACATGATGGTCGTCCTCGACTTCGAGAGCGGGGCCGGCGGAAAGCGTCGGGTCCTCGACTTCGTCACCGACCGGATTCGGGGGATCCCCGAGATCCTCGACACCTCGACGGTCGTCCCGGAGTACTCGATCACCAAGTTCGCGCTGCGCCTCACCTAGCGCGCGCACCGTTCGTGCGGCGCGCGCGCCCGGAGTGTCCCCGATAGACGACCGGGATCCCCACCGGGGGTCGCGCGGGTTCGCTCACGGGGAGTCCCTCGGGCGTCCCATACAGCGCGTCGACCGTCAGCGGATGCTCCTCCAGCCAGCCGACCCCCTCGACGTAGGCGGCGAACGACTCGAGGCTCGTGAAGAGCGGGATCCCGAGCTCGACCGCACGCCGGCGGAGGACGTACTCGTCCTCGAGCATCCGTTCGAACTTCTCCTGGGTGAGCGAGAGCGGGACGTTGAGCAGGAGATCGATCTCCCCCCGGTCGAGCGCCTCGAGAACGTTCGGGTGACGGTCGGGCTCGGAGACCTTGTGGAGAACTCGCACCGGACGGACGCCCTGGGCGGCGAGGAACGCCCCGGTGTCCTCGGTCGCGGCGACGCCGAGGCCAAGGGAGCGCAGGCGCCGGGCGATCGGCAGCAGTTGCTCCTTGAGCTCCACCCCGCCGACCGAGAGGAACGCGAACCCGCGACGCGGGATCAGCCGCACCCCGGTCGCGACGAGCGCCTTCACGAGAGCATCCGAGAACGTCGGACCGAAGCAGGCGACCTCGCCGGTCGATTGCATCTCGACCCCGAGCAGCGGGTCGGAGCCGGAGAGCTGGAGGAACGAGAACTGCGGCACCTTGACGCCCCAGCGGTCGGGCGGCAGGGGGGCGACGCCGTCCCGCGAGATCGGCCGGCCGAGCATCGCGCGGGCGGCCTCCCGGAGCAGCGGGAGCCCCGTCGCCTTCGTGAGGAACGGAAGGGAGCGGCTGGCGCGCAGGTTGAGCTCGATGATCTGGTAGGCCCGGTCCTTCACGAGGAACTGGACGTTGAACGGACCGCGGATCGCGAGCGTGCGCGCGAGGCGGCCGGCCGCGTCGAGGAGGTCCGCCTGGACCTCGGGCGGCGTGTGACGCGGTGGCAGGCAGAAGATCGCATCGCCCGAGTGGACCCCGGCCCGCTCGACGTGCTCGAGGATCCCCGCGACCAGGACCCGTTCCCCGTCCGAGATCGCGTCGAGCTCGATCTCGTCCGCGCCCTCGATGAACTTCGTGATCACGACCGGATGCTCCGGTGAGACCCGGGCCGCTTCAGACAGGAACCGTCCGAGGTCGTTCCGGCCCGAGATCACCCGCATCGCCTGGCCGGAGAGGACGTAGGAGGGGCGGACGAGGACCGGGTAGCCGACCTCGTCGGCGAACGTGGAGGCCTCCTCGACCGTGCGGAAGGCGCGCCACGCCGGTTGCGGGATCTTCAGGCGCTCGAGCAGCCCGGCGAACCGCGCCCGGTCCTCCGCCGTGTCGATCGACTCGGAGGAGGTGCCGAGGATCGGGATCCCGCACATGTGGAGGAGCGGAGTGAGGTTCTGGGCGAGCTGGCTTCCGACACAGGTGACGATCCCCGAGAACCCCTCGAAATCGAAGATATCGCGCACCCGCTCGAGCGTGATCTCCTCGAAGTAGAGGCGATCGGACCGATCGTAATCGGTCGAGACGGTCTCGGGGTTCGAGTTCAACAGCGCGACGCCCGAGATCCCCTCCGCCTTGAGGCCGTCCACGAGGTTCATCGTCGACCAGTCGAACTCGACGCTCGAGCCGATCCGGTAGGGGCCGGCCCCGATCACGAGGGCGGAGCCGCGAGGCATCGGCGCCACGTCGTCCGCGTCGGCGCGGTAGGTGAGATAGAGGTAGTTCGTCCGGGCCGGCCACTCTCCCGCGAGCGTGTCGATCATCCGCACCCGGGGCCGGATCCCCGCCGCGAGACGCCGCCGACGCACCTCCTCCTCGTCCCGGCGCGCGGCCCGTCCGATCGCCCGGTCGGAGAGCCCCGCCTCCTTCGCCGACCGGAGCAGCGTATCGGGGATCTCCCCGGCGGACGCGGCGGTGAGCGCCCGATCGACCGACTCGATCTCTCCGAGGGCGTCCACGAACCAGCGGTCGATGTAGGAGAGGCGGCTCACGCTCTCGGGATCGATCCCGGCGCGGAGCGCCTCGAGGACGTGGAAGAGGATCCCGGGGGTCGGCGTCCCGAGGTCCGTGAGGATCTCCTCCGGCGCGCGGACCTCGGCCGGCGGCACCAGGTCCGAGCGGGGGTCGCCCATCCGCACGGCCTTCGCGACCGCCTCGGGGAACGACGCCCCGACGCCCATCACCTCACCGACCGACTTCATGGACGGGCCGAGACGTCGGTCCGCCCGCGAGAACTTGTCGAGGTCCCAGCGGGGAAGCTTCACGACCACGTAGTCGAGCGCCGGCTCGAACGCGGCCGACGTGACCCCCGTGATGCGGTTCTTGAGCTCGGGGAGCGTGTAGCCGAGCGCCAGCTTCGCGGCGATGTACGCGAGCGGATAGCCCGTCGCCTTGCTCGCGAGGGCACTCGATCGGGAGAGCCGTGCATTGATCTCGATCGCATAGTACTCCTCGCTCGTGGGGTCGAGACAGAACTGGATGTTGCACTCCCCGACCACCCCGACCTCTTCGACCGCCCGGAGGGCGGCCTGGCGGAGCATCTGGTACTCGAAGTCGGTGAGCGTCTGGCTCGGCGCGACCACGATGTTGTCGCCGGTGTGGACCCGCATCCCGAGGACGTTCTCCATGTTGCAGACGGTGAGCGCGTTCCCCTTCGCATCGCGGACGACCTCGTACTCGAGCTGCTTGAACTCCCCGACGTACCGCTCGAGCAGCACCTGGCCGACCGGGCTCGCGCGGAGCCCCCGGGCGACGACGTCCTTCAGTTCCTCGGCGGTGCGGGCGATCCCCCCGCCCCGGCCTCCGAGCGTGAACGCGACCCGGACCATCACCGGGAATCCGAGCTCCTTCGCGGCGGCGAGCGCCTCCTCGTAGGAGTAGACCGCGCGGCTCGGGAGCGTCGGGACGCGCGCGCGGGCCATGGCCCGGACGAACTTCGCCCGGTCCTCCGTCCCCCGGATCCCGCGGAGCGGCGTGCCGAGCACCTCCGTCCCCGTGCGACGGAGCGCTCCGGAGTCGGCGAGGCGCACCCCGCAGTTGAGCGCGGTCTGTCCGCCAAAGGAGAGGAGGATCCCGTCCGGCCGCTCCGCCTCTAGGATCGGAGCGACGAACTCGGGCACGATCGGCTGGAAGTAGACGCGCCCGAGCTTCGGAGGATCGGTCTGCAGGGTCGCGATGTTCGGATTGACGACCACCGCGTAGACGCCCTCCTCCTCGAGGGCCTTCAGGCACTGGCTCCCGGAGTAGTCGAACTCGCCGGCCTCCCCGATCTTGAGGGCGCCGCTCCCGAGGAGGAGCACCTTCTTCGGCATCGGTCGGCTCATGAACGGCGGCGCACCCCTCCCACGAATCGGTCGAACACGAACCCGGCCTCCTGCGGACCGGGATGGCCCTCCGGGTGACCCTGAAGGGCCAGCACCCGTCCTCTCGCATCGCGGAACCCCTCGAGCGTCCCGTCGTCCGGGTTGGTCGCCCAGGGCGTGAGGCCCGAGCCGTCGAGCGATCCCGCCTCGACCGCGTAGCCGTGGTTCTCGCTCATGATGAGGGCCCGGCCGTCGGGGAAGCAGATCGTCTTGTTCTGTCCGCGGTGGCCGTACTTGAGCTTGAACGTCGTGGCGCCGCGCGAGAGCGCGAGCAGCTGGTGGCCGAGGCAGATCCCGAGCGTGGGCAGCTCCCGCGTCGACGGTCGGCGCAGCTCTTCGACCGTCGCGGCGAGCTGTTCGGGATCGCCGGGACCGTTCCCGATCAGGAGGCCCCGCACGCGGCGGCCCTCCCACCGCGCGGGGACCTCGTGGTCGTGCGGGAGCCGAAGGACGGCGACCCGCCGGGCCAGGAGCGCCCGAAGGATGCTCGCCTTCACGCCGCAGTCGAGCACGGCGACGAGCGGGTCCGAGGCCCGTCCGATCACGCTCGGGCGCGCGGGGGAGACCGCCGCCATGTAATCCTCCTCCGAGTACGCCGGCGCTCGGGCGATCGTGCGCGCGAGCTCCTCGTCGCTCGCCACGGAGTCGCCGGGCCGGACGTCGATCACCCCGCGCACGACCCCCCGGGTCCGAAGGTGCTGCGTGAGCCGTCGTGTGTCGATGCCCCGCAGTCCCGGGACGCCTTCGTCGGCGAGCCATCGTTCCAGGGAGCGGGAGCTCGCCCAGTGGTTCGGCCGGGTCGTACCCCGGACGACGACCCCCCGTACCTGGACCTCACCGCTCTCGAGCTGGGGGAGGCCCACCGCGTCGCGTGCCTCGGGTGGTGGCACGCCGTAGTTCCCGAGGAGCGGGTAGGTGAAGGTGAGGATCTGGCCGCGATACGACGGGTCGGTGAGCGACTCCGGGTAGCCGACCATGCCCGTCGTGAAGACGACCTCGCCGACGCGCTGGCCGCTCGCCCCGAACCCGGTGCCATCGAACCGGGTCCCGTCCTCGAGAAATAGAGTCCCCCGTAGCGCCGCGTCGTCGGGCCGTGCCGGCTCGGGCGTCAAGAACCCGGCCGGAACGAGGAAAGGTGCGAGCCTTAACTTTTACCGTTCGGTCCCGCGGCCACCCCCGCTCGGCGGGGCGAGCGCATGAGCGGCGAGGCGTCAAATGCCCTTCTCCGCTGCTCGCACCGATGCCCGGACCACCGCGCGTGAAGGAGTCCTACGACTTCGTCATCGTCGGGGCCGGACACGCCGGTCTCCACGCCGCGGTCAAGGCCGCGCTCCTCGGTCACACGGCGGTCCTCCTAGGTCGCGGGCCGAAGTATTCCCGGTCGTACTACGCCCCGCGGATGGACAACATTCCGGGGTTCCCCGACGGCGTCACGGGCCACGAGCTTCTCGACCGGCAGATCGCGGCGGTCCGCCGGTTCGCCTCCTCGGTCGACTACTTCTCCCCCGCCCGCGTGGTGGCGGTCGACCGCAGCGCTTCCGGCTTCTCGGCGACGTTCGACTGGCTCAAGCAGACCCACGTCGTGCGGGGGAAAGTGCTCGTCCTCGCGATGGGGGTGGTCGACCGGATCCCCGAGGTCGAGGGGAAGATCGACCCGATCTTCCCGTGGGCGAACCTCGGGATCGTCGATTTCTGTGTCCTGTGCGACGGGCACAAGCTCCCGCAGAAGTCGGTCGCCGTGATCGGGCACGGCGCCTTCGCGGCGCGCACCGCCCTCGACCTCCTCCACTTCGGTCCCCGCTCGGTCGAGATCCTGACCCACGGGCGTCCTCTCCTCGAGGACACCCCCGAGGAGGAGCAGCGGGCGCTCACCGCGGCGCTCGAGAAGCACCGGATCGGGATCGTCGAGTCGACCATCGTCGGTTTCGATGAGATCCGGGAGAAACGGCTCGGCGTGAAGTTCGCCGACGGGAGCCACCGGAGCTACGACAAGGGGTTCGGCGCGCTCGGATGGTACGACATGCACTACTCGATCCCGAAATCCCTCGGCTGTCGGTTCGACCCGGACGGGTACGTGGTGACGGACGACGACTCCCGCGCGATCTCGGCCGAGTCCAAGGAGCCGATCCCGGGCCTCTACTGCGTGGGCGACCTGCGCAACGGTTGGAACCAGATCCCCGAGGCGTGGGCGAGCGCCGAACGCGCGGTCATCCACGCGTACGCCGAGTACCTGTAGAGCTCGTCCCCGGCCGACGAGCGGTTCACGCGAACCGCGGCGCCGCGACGTCCAGCTGCCGACCGAGCTCGGGGAGGTCGTGGGCGATCGCCGAGGCGCCGGCGGCCAGGAACCGGTCCTCGGTCATCGCGGTGGCGGTCGGTTCGGAGGGGTCCGGCAGGATCGCGTAGAATCGTACCCGGGCCCGGGTGGCCGTTTCCGCATCGATCAGGTGGTCCCCGACGAACAGGGCCCGGTCGATCGGGACGCCCATGTCGTGGAGCAGCAGGAGCAGGGCGTCGGGGGAGGGTTTCGCCGGACCCGGGGTGCTCCGGCTGCGAAGATAGGAGAAGTACGGCTCGAGACCGGTCTGGCGCAGCGCCTCGCGCGCGAACCTCTCCGAACTGCGGGTCAGGAGGCCGAGTCGGAACCCGCGGGAGCTCAGCGCCCTGAGCAGCTCGGCCGCGCCGGCCCGTGCCGTGGTCCGGGGGAGTGCCTCGAGCTCGATCGCATCGATCCGCTGGGGATACTCTGCCTCGAACCGATAGGTCGCCCCGTCCGGGGCGTTGCTCGTCCGGAGCTCCTCCCGCGCCGCCTCCACGATGCGGTGGATCGGGTCCTGGACCGAGAGGTGACCCGGTGCGACCCCGAAATGCTCGGCGAGCCGGATGACCTCGGCGCGCATCCGTCCGAAATCGTGGTGGGAGAGAACGAGCGTTCCGTCGAGGTCGAAAACGACCCCGAGGAGCGGCTCCAGGAAGTGCGGCTGACCGTCGCGGGCGGGCATGTCTGCGGTCGACCCGGCCGAACGACGCCGCGGGGTCCCCGTTAAGTGTTTGCCTCCAGGGGAACCCACCCCTCCTCTCTCCGCGCCGGAGGGGGAGGATGCGACACCGGCCCTCCCGGCCGGGCGTCTCCGGTAGGCTAGCGCACCGGCGCGTGATGATAGGCGAGCCCGTACCATGTCGATCGCCCCCGGTCGAACGTCGTGCCGCACTGGTAGCAGAAGAAGATCCGGTGCGGGGGAGCCTTCGGTTCCTTCTCCATCACCCCGCCGCAGACCGGGCAGACCAGTTTTCCCTCGATCTCGGGGAGGCCGTGCCAGGAGTCCCGGGTCCGGTCGTAGACCACCCCGTCGAGCGGGCAGACGAACATCGGGTACGGTACGTTCGGCGCGGTCGGTCCCGCCATCGCGCGGCCGCAGACCGGGCAGAACATCGCGCGCCCGAGACCCACGGCCCCCGATGAACGTGCCGGTTCACGGAGCGGAACGGGGCCGTTCGAGCGTCACGACGGACTCCCGCAGCTCGAAACTGCGTCGCTGACCACTGCGCCGGGTCCGGGCCGTCTCCACCGAGACGATGGAAAACCCGAGCGAGGCTCCGATGCGGGCGAAGAGAAGGTCGCCCGGAACGTAGGTGCCGGCGAGCAGGGAGTCGCCGACCACCACGACGAAGCGGCCGCCGGGCACGAGGGCGCGGCGGACCCCGACGAGCACGGGTACGAGGTCCGCGAAGTATCGGTGCACGACGGCATGCATGTCGTCCCGGCGGTACGTTCCCTTGCGGAGGACGTTCTCTCGGATCTGGGAAAGGATCTCCCGGAGCCAGGGGTCGGGTGGCTCGGAGGGAACGAGGAAGCGCGCCGTCTCGCTCCGCGGGAGATTGTCGCACGCGACCTCGGCCCGGCGCAACGCGGCGAGATCGGAGTACGATCGTGCGTACCCGAGCCACGCGAGATCGACCTTGTAGTTCATCACGTAGTCCATCCCGTTGACGTACGGAGGGCTCGTCACGGCGAGATCGACCGACCCCTCCGCCCATCCCGCGGTCCGTGCATCCTCGCGCGTGACGACCGCGGGAGGTCCGAGCCGGCTCCGATCGGGGGCGAACCTCCTCAGGTCCTCCGCCATGTCCTCGACGGCCGCCCGGAAGCGCTCGAACGGGGTGGGGCCGCCTTCGTGGGACCGGCGGGCATATCCGAGACAGGGCGAACGATGGAGCCGGCTCGAAGGGATCAGCGCGCGTCCGAAGGCGAGCCTGAGGGCGTTCGCGATCGGAGCCCCCTCGCGCGGGAGCGAGTCCCGCAGACGGGTGAGGTCGTGCAGCGCCTCGCCGGAGAACTGCCGTTCGGTTTCCCGAAGGAACGGGAGGGCCCCCGGCCGTCGTCCCTCCGCCCGACGCAGGACCCGGTCCGCGGCTCGCTCGAGGCGATCCGGGCCGAGTTCGAGGTGGGTCTTGACCCGCGCGGCGAGGACCGCCGGGGCGAGGAGCTCCGTGCCCCAGGCGGTGGCCCCGTCCCGCCGCGCCTCGACGAGCGTGGTACCGCTACCGGCGAACGGGTCGAGAACGGTTCTCCCGGGGCCGATCTGCTCCTTCGCGAGGATCTGCGCGACGAACTCGGCGGAGAAGCCCTGTACGTATGGCCACCACCGGTGGACGGGGAGGGTCTCGTTGGAACGGAACGTGATCGGGCCATGGTACCGCCCGAGCCCGATCCCGTTCTCGCGCTCGAAACGCTCGACGAAGTCGCGCGGTTCGACGAAGTCCTCGCGTTCGTGGAGCCGCTCGTAGTCCCGGAGGACCCAGAGGCCCCGGCCCATGCGAAGCACGACGCCCCCCTCCCGGAGCCGGTCGAGCGCGGCCGCGACGCGGTCCGGGTCGTCGTCGAGGCGGCGGGCCAGCTGGCGCACCGTGGCCCCGATCGCCCCGGTCTCCGTCAGGGCGGCGCGTAGGGCCCCCGCGACCTCGCCGGACGGCCCTGCCACGGCACCGCCACCGGGCCCGGGATTAAAGAGCTCGCCGAGGGAGCGCGGCTACCGGTCGGCCGCGGGAGTCCGGCGCTCCGCACGCGGCGGCCGGATCGAGTCGAGGGCGGTCACCATGGTCCGTCGCTGTCGTCGGCGCTCCTTGCGGAGGGTCCGCGCCCACCGCGTCTCGCGGAACGTGGGATCGAGCCGATCCAGGAGGACGTCCAGATCGTGCAGCCTTCCGAGGCCCTGCTGAAGGCTCCGCAGGGAACCGGCCACCGGCTCGGCCGTGGTCGGGTCGACCGCGCCGGCGAGATCGGTGATCTGCCGCAACCGGCGGACGCGGATCCGCAGCCGGTGCAGGCGGTTCATCGAGGGACGCTTGCGTGCCTTCCGGTGCGCGAGCGCGAGTCTTTCGCCCCCCCTCGACCGGTGCTCGGAGATCAGGCGGGGAACCATCCGCGGCGCGCCGGCGCGGACCGGGGCCGCGAGAAAGCGGCCCACCTCCTCGAAGAGCTGTCCATCGCTCTCCGAACGAAGGAGCGCTCTCAGTAGCTCGCGTCCCGTCCGTGCATCGTCCCGGAGCCGCCCCCGATATCTCTCGAGGCGCTCCCGGTCCCGGCGCCGCCGGGCGGAGGTTTCGACGTTCCCCAGAAGGTCGACCGCGACGTCGCGGTCGCGGACCTCTCCCACCAACTGGGCGAGCCGTCGTAGCCGTCGATCGAGTGTCGCGAGAAAAGGGCGCTGCGAGGACGGGACAAGCTTCCCCCAGACGACGAGACCCGTGCGCAACCGCCGGAGGTCGCGGTGAAGGCGGTGGAGGCTGCCGGGGGTCGGGAGGGGGTGACGGACCACCTCTTCGGCGCCGTGGGCCACCGCCCGGACCAGGCGTTCGAGCTCCTCGCGGAGCCGCTCCAATCGTCCGGTCTCCGCGTCGGGCATCGGTGGGAGCGTCCCCTCGCGAGCCCCAGCCCCCTGCCGCTAGTTGAACGGTGCGGTCCGGCGGGAGCGATGGGACCCAACCGAGAGCGTTTAGAGACGCGGTCACTTCGCCGGGCGTGGAGCGGGCGCATCCGTCCCACCGGTCCACCGAGCACGATCGTTCGGCGCCGAACGGGGTCTCCACGCTCGCGGTGATCGACCTCGGTTCGAACACCGCACGGTTCGTGGTCTTCGAGGCGGGGATCGAGTCGATCCGGGCGATCTACGAGATGAAGGACGCCCCCCGTCTCGGTTCCCGCCCGGGACCCCGCGGAGAGCTCTCGCCGGGGGCGGTCGAGCGCGGCCTCGCGACCGTGCGGCGGTTCTCGCGACTCCTCGAGCTCCTCGAGGTCCCGAAGGCCCTGTCGGTGGCGACGAGCGCGGTCCGCGACGCGCCGAACGGTCCCGAGTTCGTCCACGAGGTCGAACGGACTTCGGGAGTGAAACTGAGGGTCCTCTCGGGGACCGAGGAGGCGCGGTACGGCTACCTCGGGGCGGCGAGCGCCTGGGCGCTGAAGGACGACCTCGTCCTCGATCTGGGCGGGGGGTCGCTCCAGCTCGCCGAGGTCCGGGGAGGGGAGCTGAGAAATTCGGTCAGCCTGCCCCTCGGAGTCCTCCGCCTCACGCAGCGATACTTCGAGCATGACCCTCCGAAACGACGGGAGTGGGAGGAGCTCCGTGACAGCGTCCGGGGGACCGTCACCTCGGCCGTCGAGGCGTTCGGGGGGGCCGGCTACCGGCTCATCGGGATCGGCGGGACCGTACGCTCGCTCGCCCGCGCGGCGATCGAGCTGCGCGAGTACCCGATCCGCCGTGTGCACGGCTATCCGCTCTACGATCACGATCTCGAGGCGCTCGGCGAGCTCCTGGGCGAGATGCCTGCGGCGAAGCGGCGGGCGATCCCGGGCATCGGCGGGGACCGTGCGGACGTGGTGCTCGCCGGGATCGTCGTGCTCGAGGAGATCCTGCGGGCGAGCGGGGCCGAGCGCGTGCTCGTCTGTGGGACCGGCATCCGCGAAGGGATCGCCCTCGAAGCGGTCGGAGCGCATCTCCCGGCGAGCGCCGAGACGCTCGCCGAGCGCTCCGTGGAGTCGGCCGCGCGTTCGTTCGCCTTCCGGCTCGATCACGGCCGGGAGGTCGCCGAGGCGGCCCTCGCGCTCTTCCATGTCCTGGCCGCGAAGTTCGGCGCCGGCGAGAGCGAAGGTCTCGCGCTCCGGGTCGCCGCGTGGATGCACGACGCCGGGACGGCGGTCGATCTCTGGAACCACGCCCGTCACTCGGCCTACCTCATCCAGAACTGCCCGATCTGGGGACTCGACCAGCGGGAAGTGCTCCTCGCGGCGATGACGACGTACCTCCACGAGGGGGACGCACCCCCCTCCGAGTGGAAGCGGGCGTTCCTACCGATCATCCGCTCGCCGGATCTCGAGATCGCCGTCCGGCTCGGGGCGATCCTGGAGGTCGCCGAGCTCCTCGCCCCGGCCCACCCCCGCTTCGCGGTCTCCGCCGGCGGGAAGACCCTCTCGGTGAGCTTTTCTGCTCCTGCCGATACCACGCTCCCCCCCCGATGGGCGGAGAAGATCCGTAAACCGATGGAACGGACGTTCGGGCTCGAGGTCAGGCCGCACGATGGCTGAGAACCTCTCCTCCACTCACGGGTACCCCGGGCGTCTCATCGTGTTCGAGGGCCTCGACGGAAGCGGTAAATCGACCCAGGCCGCGCTTCTCGGAAAGTGGCTGATCGCGCGGGGCCACCGGGTCTTCTTCACCGAGTGGAACTCCTCGCAGCTGGTCTCGAGCACGATCCGTCGCGGGAAGAAGAAGGGCCTGCTCACCCCGACAACCTTCTCCCTCCTGCACGCGACCGACTTCGCCGATCGCTTCGAGCGTCAGATCCTCCCCCCGCTCCGGGCCGGATATCTGGTCGTCTGCGATCGCTACTCCTACACGGCCTTCGCCCGGGATGCGGCGCGGGGATGCGACCCGGACTGGGTACGCACGATCTACTCGTTCGCCCCGCGCCCGGACCGGGTCTTCTACTTCCGCGTCCCGGTCGAGGTGACATTGAAGCGGAAGCTCGCCTCCCGCCTCAAGATCAACTACTACGAGGCCGGTATGGACCTCGGGCTCTCCGACGACCTCGAGGAAAGCTACCAGAAGTTCCAGTCGCGCCTCAAGCAGGAGTACGAGCGCCTGGCGGAGATCGACCGGTTCACCGTCATCGACTCGACGCGGCCGGTCGAGGCGATCCAGGCGGAGGTCCGGGGTCACCTGATGCCGACCGTCGAGAACTTCCCCACGGGGGCGAGCCGTCTCCATGACGGCTAGGACGTACGGGACCCGGCTTCCCGGGATGCCCACCGAACCGCTCGCGGGCAAGTTCATCGTCATCGAGGGCGCGGACGGCTCGGGGCGCACGACCGAGGTCGCCCTCCTCAAGGCGTATCTCGAGGTCGAAGGGCACGCGGTCGTCGACACCGGCCTACGGCGGTCGGACCTGGTCAGCGCCGAGATCGACCGGGCGAAGCAGGGCCACACGCTGGGCGCGACCACGCTCGCGCTGCTCTACGCGGTCGACTTTGCCGACCAGCTCGAGAACAAGATCGTTCCCGCCCTCGCGGCGGGCTCGACGGTGCTCGCCGACCGGTACATCTACACGCTGATGGCCCGCGCGACGGTGCGGGGGGCGTCGCGGGACTGGGCCCGCGAGCTCTACGGGTTCGCCCTGCGTCCGGACCTCGTGATCTTCCTCAACGCCCGTCCCGAGATGCTCCTCCACCGCGCGATCGCGAAGTACGGGAGCCTCGACTACTGGGAGAGCGGCATGGACCTCTCCCTCTCCCGCGACCTGTTCGAGAGCTTCTTCCTCTACCAGGACCGGCTCTCCCGCGAGTTCGAGTGGATGACCGGGGAGTACGGGTTCGTGTCCGTCGATGCGAACCGGGGCCCGGAGCAGGTGCACGCGGACGTCCTGCGCCGGGTCACGCCGCTCTACCGATCGCCGCCGTCGCGGACGCGGCCGAAGCGCCGGTCCCCGATCAACCCCGCACGGCGGAGAGCTGCTTCCGCGTAAGGAGCCAGAGGAGCCGGGCGCCGGCCGGTCGGAGCGTGGCCGGGAACTCGATGCAGGCGGCTCCCCCCTTCGCGAAGTGGACGAGCGACTGGCCGTCCCCCGAGAGGGCGAGACCGACGAACTCGGCCAACGTCGGCTCGTGACCGACGAGGACCACCTCCTGGCCCGTACGGATGCTCAGCCGGAGGCGATCGAGGATCGGCGCGGCGAGTCGACCCGAACCGAGCTCCTTCCAGGTCTCGACGCGCACCGGGTGGTCGAGGGACCCCTGCACGAGCCTGGCGGTGGCGATCGCCCGATCCGCCGCGCTGGTCACGATGCGGTCCACCGGACCCGCAAGCCGGGCCACTCCCCGGCTCGCCTGCCGCGTCTCGCGACGACCCTTCTCGGTCAGCGGCCGACGATCGTCATCCGGCCACCGCCGAGGGTCCCGGTCCTCGGCCGGGCCATGGCGGACCACGACCACTCGCACTCGTCGGGGTCCCGGGGGGCGACGCTGCATGGCCCAAAGGGGAGGGTAGCGAGCCTTTCCCCCTCAAAAGTCCTTCCGATGGGCCGCGGGGGACCCGAGCGGGCTCAGGAGGCCGGGGGGACGCGGACCGCACCGCGGTCGGGCGACGGCTCCGTGGGCAACGAACGGTCGAGGACGACCTGCGCGATGTCCTGGGTGTAGGCGATCGTGCGTCCGATCGATTCGAGGATCCGCGCGATCGCCGCCGACGTCGCCGGCGGCATCGTGCTGCCGTTCACGGTGGGGAGGAGCCGATCGGCAAGGGATCGGCCCGAGACAGTGAGCGCCTCCCCCATGTCGAGGAGGTCGTTCGCCTGCGCCTCGTCGGGGGCGGCGAGGACCCCCTCGAGGTGCACCATCGCCTGGCGGTGGAACTGTTGGAGCGAGATCAACGGAGCGTTCCCCTGCGGCAGGTCGACCAGGCGGCGGCCCTCGTCCCCGAGGATCACCGCGTGATCGGCGATCCGCTCGAGGCTGCGGGCGATGGTCCACGGTCCGAGCACCAGCCCTCCATCGGTCCCCTCGTCGATGCGGATCGCGGCCAGGCGCTGGATGTACCAGGCCTCCCGGTCGATCTCGTCGTCCCGGCGCTCCCAGGCACCGTCCGCGTCGAGCGGGAGATCGGACCAGCCGTCGACCGCCTCCCGGTGGAACTCGACGACGATCCTCCCCATGCGAGCGAGCCGCTGGTCCAGAGGGATCGGACTCTCGTAGGCGAGGTCCCGCAGGCGGAGGGCCCCGGGCTCGTCGGAGACGATCTCGGGCTGGCGGGTGCGCCGGCAGAAGCTGCGCACCACCTCTCGGGTGGCCGGGCTCACGCTCGGCCGTTCCCGGAGGACGAACTCTCGGGCGCCTCCGAGGTACGCTCCGAGGAGCCGTCGGAACAGGTGTTCGGCCGGCTCCGCACGGCGTACGGGTAGGATCACGCTGCGGGCGGAGGGCGGGGATCGGGAAGGAGGATCGCTCGCGCGGGGCGTCCTCAGGACGACCCCGGCGCGAACGGGCCCGGCGGAGGGCCGGACCGGCTCGCTCGTGGCTCGGATCTGTCTCATCGACCGAAGGAGGGAACGGGGGGATATATAGAATATCAATTTAGACTATAGGTAATACCATAGGTATAGTACATCGTCGCCCGCTCCGTCCCTCCGCGGGGCGGAGGGGTGCCCGCTCACGGCGCGCAGCCGCTCACCGCGTAGTCGTCCCCGTTGAACTCCGCGAACCCGTAGTCCTCGTAGAGATCGTACTCCGTGACCGTGACGTGGTTCGCCGGATCGTAGAAGACCACGACGCCGGTCGATGCGTCGTACGAAAGGATGACCGACGGTCCGAGGACCTTGTGGAGGCTCGAGAGCTCGGAGGACGGGATCGACGGGTTGTCCGACTGGCACGAGGTCGCCACCACGCCGCCACCGGATGGGGCGCCGGGGCTCGTGATCTTGATGATCGGCGCGGCCGAGGGGGAGAGCGGAGCGGCGCTCACGACCGCGACGAGGACCACCACGACCGCGATCCCTGCACCGAGCCGGTAGGCCACCGGCCAGCGGGCCGGGGCCGCCTTCCTTCGGCGGCCGGACGCGCGGCCGGTCCGGCGGGAGGAGGCGCCGGAGGTCCGGGTCGATCCCGGGGCCGGCGCCGCGAGCGCGCCGTGGCGGAGGGCGACCGCCAGAAGGTTCCCGCCGAGGAGGCTCACGAGGATGCCGAGCGAGGGAAGGAAGGTCGGGAGGAAGGCGGCGAGCGTTCCGATCGTCCCCGCATACAGCACCTTCTGGTGCGGGGCGGCCGGTGCGGTCCGGGGCTCGGTGACCATGAAGAGGGCGAAGAAGACGGTCGCCGGGTCGACCGCCTGGAGGAGGAGCACGCGCGCGTCGGTGCTGGCGCCGAGCACGAGGTGCTGGACGATCGAAAGGAAGCCGTAGACGAGCAGGAACGTCGCGGGGAGCCGCCAGGAGGCGGTCGACCGGGCGATCAGGAGAAGGCCGAAGGCGACCACCAGGTACTCCCCCCAGGGGCCGATGCCGACCCACCAGGCGGGAGCCATCCCGAGCACGAGCGTGCCGAGCAGGATGCCGAGGGCGGCAGGGTTGAACCAGGGATGGCCGCGACTTCGGAGCGCGTGGCGGATCGCGATCGCGGCGAACGCGAGGGTTCCGCCGAGAAGGAGCGGGGCCGTGGGCGGGAGGATCAGCGCCACGAAGAGACCCGTGACGAGCGCCGCGTCGGGGAACCTCCAGCGCTCGAAACGGATCCCCTGCAGGGCGAGGTCGACGATGACGGCGACGAACGGCACGACCACGAGCGAGGTCGCGCCCAGCCCATTCAGGTAGAACGAGCTATAGCCCCCGAGCGCGGCGAGGAGGATCCACGCGAGACGGGCCGGGGGCAGCCAGCGCAACCACGACCGACCCAGATCCGCCAGCGACGGGCTCGCTTGACGGTCGGTGGCCTCCGCCGGGAGCTCGGACATGGGTAGTTCTTGATAGGGAACCCGCGATAACCATTGCTACGGAGGGATCGGGGGTCCCGAGGGGCGGCCCGAGAGGGGGCCGCGGACCCGACGGAAGCCGAGCAGCCCCACGGCCAGGAGAATGAGCCCTCCTCCCACGTACTGCAATCCGGTGAGGGCGACGCCCAGGAAGAGATAGGTCGCCGCCCCCGCCGAGATCGGCTCGACGGACGCCGCCACCCCGACCTCGGTGGCCGGTAGATGCCGTAGCGCGAGGAGGTAGAGTCCGTAGCCGAGCAGCGTGCCGAAGAGGACGATGAACGCGACGAGGCCGAATACGCCGAGCGCGGCCGGGAAGGTCGCCGGAAACGGATAGGTGAGAAGCGTCGCCGCACCGAACGGCACGGTGACGATCCCTCCGATCAGGAATCCCCATCCCGTGATCGCCCAGGATCCGTGGCGTTGCACCAGGTCGCGGCCGGCGAGCGAGTAGTACGCGCCCGCGACCGCGGACAGGACCCCGAACAGGAGCCCGAACGGGGTCACGAGGATCCCGAACGAATGGCCCGTCGGGTTCGCGACGAGCAGGAGGGTTCCGACTCCGGCAAGGCCCAGGGTCGCGCTCCAGCCCCACGACCAGGCGATCTGTCCGCGGGCGGCCTCGTAGGCGGCCACCATCGGAAGGAACAGGAACTGCAGCAGGGTCGCGGTGACCGCGTTCGAGTACTCGATCGCCTCGAGGTAGGTGAGCTGGGAGGCGGCGATGCCGAGGACGGCGAGCGCCAGGAACGACGCAGTGAACGGCGGTCGGCGTTCCGTGCGGAGGACGAGCACCAGGATCGCCCCCGCCGAGAGCATCCGGAGGCTGACGAGCCCGAGCACCGGGAACCCGTACTGCACGAAGAGCGCCTGCGCGGCGGTCCCGCTGAGCCCCCAGAAACCGGCGGCCACCATCGCGGAGGCGAGAGCGAGCCGAGTCTCGCGCACGGGGTCCGGGACCTTCCGCCGCGGATGAAGTCGACCGGTCGGTGTCGAACGTCGGGCCGTGACGAGACGCAGGCCTATCTGCGTGCGGCTCGACCACGCGGGACCGACCGGGCGACGACTCGCGCGTGCGAGACCGTCACTCGCCCGGCGAACGGGCCTTGCACCAATCGTTCGCACGCCCGCACCAAAATCGATAGACCCCCCGGGACCGGAAGCTCCCCCGATGCAAGACCAGGTCCCCAGGGTCGACATCTTGTCGCCCGCGCTCGGAGCCCAGAGTCGCCAACTGCCCGCCACGATCCCGACGAACACGCCCGGGCCCCCGCCGACGGTCGTCCGCCCGAGCTCCCCCGTCCCCGAGACGGCCAAGTGGTGTTGGGGACTCCGTCGCCTCACGCCCTCCGAGGTCCGGGTCGACCCGCACCGCAGCGCCCAGGAGCCGTGCGCGGGCGATGTCGTCGTGGTACGGATCGAGAAGATGGGATACCACTCGTCCGTGGTCGGACGCGACAACCGCAAGCTGCGGATCTACCCGGGAGACCGGATCGTCGGGGTCTTTGGTCATCGGTACGCCACGGATGCCTACGAGGCCGTCGTGGAAGGAACCGAGGAGCTGAGCCTCCTCACCGCGGGAGGCATGATCGGGACCGTCCGTTCCGCCCACCGGGACATGAGCCGGCCCACTTCGGTCTCGTTCGTCGGCTACGCGACCGACCGGGACGGGCAGCGCATCAACCTCAAGGAGCAGCTCTTCCGCTCCGAGTTCCGCCCTCCCGGGCCGAAGAGCCCGCTCATCGTCGTCGTCGGGACCGGGATGAATTCGGGAAAGACGACCGTGCTCTCCCAGACCCTCCACGGCTTGAGCCGCCAAGGTCTCCGCGTCGCCGCGGGCAAGCTCACGGGCAGCGTCTCCAACCGGGACGTCGACGAGATGCGAGCGGCGGACGCCGTGTCGGTCCTTGACTTCAGCGACCTTGGTTTCCCCTCGACCTACCTCACGGATCCGGTCGAGCTCGCGGCGCTCTGGCACGAGATCCTCGAGCGAAGCGCCGAGAGCCGACCCGATGTGATGCTGATGGAGATCGCGGACGGACTGCTGCAGCGGGAAACCTCACTGATCCTCCGGGACCCCGAGTTCCGTCGACAGGTCTCGGGAGTGCTCCTCGCGGCCGACAGCTCCCTCGCCGCTCTCGCCGGGCTTGACGAGCTCTCTCGTCTCGGCTATCCGGTCCTCGGCGTCTCGGGCGCATTCACGTCGGCGCCGCTCTTCGTCCGGGAGTTCGAGTCCCGCAGTAGCGTGCCCGTCCTCCCCTCCATCGGGGAGGGTGCCGAGCTCGCCCGTAGGGTCCTCGAGCGGCTCCCCGCACCCGCCTGGAGCGCGCCGGAGGGCCCGTTCGCCGCCCTCCTCGCACCGGAGCTCGCGCCGGTCGTCAGCGACGTTCGGATGCCCGGCCCGTGAGCGAAGCGCTCTCCGGACCCTCCTCCCTCGCCGGGGCGCCCCGGTCCGTGGCGCCCGGAGAGCCGGAGGAGATCGGGGACGCGACGGGCCAGCCGCCGGGGACGATGCGCTTCGTCTTTCGGCAGCTCGCTCGGTTCCGAGGCCCGTTCGTGGCGGCGATGGTCTGGTCGGTCCTCTTTGTGATCGTACCGATGCAGGTTCCCCTGCTCGCCGGGATGCTCATCAATGGGCTCACCGGTCAGCCGGCCTCCTTCTATGGCGCGTGGACGTTGACGTCCGCGACCCAGATCTTCTGGTTCGCGGTCCTCGGGCTCGTGGTCGTCGCGGGGGCGTACGGCGCGACCGCCTATCTGACCGCCTCGTCGACCGCCGAGCTCGGCCGCACGTTCGTCCGGGAGCAGCAGAAGGAGCTCATCCGCAAGCTCGACACCAGCCCGATCTCCCTCCATCAACGGTACGGGTCGGGCGAGCTCCTCAGCCGGGTCGTGACCGACACCGCCTCGACGCGGAACTTCGTCACGCAGGTCTTCTTCAACACCGTGCAGAACGCGGTACGGGTCGCCTACCCGGTCGTCGTGCTCTTCCTGCTGGACCCCTGGGTGGCGCTCGTGGCGGTCGCGATCCTCCCCGTCGAGTGGGGGGTCTCCCGCAAGCTCCAGGCCGGGCTCCGCACCGCGACGCGTACCGCGCGCTCGACCAAGGGACGCCTCACCGCCGCGGTTCAGGAGAACCTCGACGGGATCGAGGCGATCCAGACGTCCCAGGCCGAAGCGGCCGCGACCGATCGCGTCGGACGGGAGGCCGACCAGCTCGCGCACGACCAGATCCGGGCCCGGACGTACTTCGGCCTCATCAACGGGGTCACCTGGACCCTCACCTCGGTCGGGATCGCCGCCGCGTGGGCGGTGGGGGGCTGGCAGGTCCTCCACGGTGCCCTTTCGGTCGGAGTCCTGGTCGCGGTCGCGGGCTACGTCGCGCTTCTCTACCTGCCGATGCGGCGGTTCACCTCGGTCGCGAACACCTACCAGAGCGGGCTCGTCGCCTTCGAGCGGATCCGCGAGGTGCTGGACGCGCCCTCCCCGATCGAGGACGACGAAGGGGCCCCGCCCCTCCGCGCAGGGTACGGTCGGATCGAGTTCCGCGACGTCTCGTTCGGCTACGGGACGACCCGCTCGCTTCACCATGTCAATCTGGCCATCCGACCCGGTCGTCTCACCGTGCTCGTCGGACGGAACGGATCCGGCAAGAGCACCGTCCTCAAGCTCATCGCTCGGCTCTACGATCCGGAGGAAGGCACGGTCCTCTTCGACGGCCAGGACGTGAAGCAGGTCCGCCTGCGTTCGCTGCGCTCCGAGGTCGCGGTGGTCCCCCAGTCCGCGACGATCTTTTCCGGCACCGTCGCCGAGAACCTCCGCCTCGGAAAACCCGACGCCTCGGAGAGGTTCGTGCGGTGGGCGGCCTCGGCGGCGGGCGCGGACCGGTTCATCGAGCGGCTCCCCCAGGGCTACGCGACGTATCTCGGCCCCGGCGGGGTCCGACTCTCCGGGGGAGAGGCGCAACGTCTCGCGATCGCGCGCGCCCTCGTTCGGCGCCCCCGGGTTCTTCTCCTGGACGAGCCGAATTCGGCGCTCGACCCGGAGTCGGAGCACCGGCTCTGGGAGGTGCTGACCCGGCTCAAGGGAACGATCACCGTGGTCGTGGTCGCGCACCATCTCGGGGCCGTGATGGGTTCGGCGGACGACGTCATCGTGATGGACGCCGGCCGCGTGGTCGAGCCTCGGAAGCTCCTCACCCCCGTCGCTCCCGCGGGGCCCGCCACCGATCCGCTCCGGTCGCTGCGGGGGTACCGCGCATGATCTCCACCGAGCTACTGAGGAGCGTGGACGCCGGCACCGCACTCGTGGGACGTGACGCACCCTCCTCCGCCCGTGAGGTTCCCCCAGAGCGAGGGATCCGGACCCGCGCGGTCGGCCGCTCGGTGGAGGGCCGCCGGATCGAGCTCGCGCACCGGGGGCCCGAGCCGGGCGAAGTCCGCATCCTCGTCCTCGCGGGTCAGCACGGGGACGAACCGTGGGGAAGGATCGCCGTACGACGGTGGATCGCACAGGCCGACGATCGTGCGGTCGCCGCCGCCGCATCGTGTCCGGTCACGTGTCTCGCCGTGCTCGACGCGAACCCGGACGGTTCCCGGCGGAACCGCCGGCGGAACGCTCACGACATCGACCTCAACCGCGACCATCTCCTCCTTGAGGCTCCCGAGACGTGCACGATCCACGAGACGGTCCGTCGCTACCGCCCGCATCTCATCGTCGATGTGCACAACTTCCCTTCCCGGCGTCGGCACCTCCTCGCCCGGGGTTGGACGATCGGGGCGGACGTCCAGCTCGCCGGCGCGACGCATCCCGCGATCCGCACCTCGATGACGGCGGCGGAGGAGGACGGATTGATCCTCCGGATCCGGAGCGACCTCGCCGCTCGCGGCTTTACGGCCGTTCCCTACACGCTCTTCCGTCGGTCGGGGAAGGCCCGGCCGAGCACCCTCCGCGTTCGCGACGCGCGGAACTCGCTCTCGCTTCGTTACGGCATCCCGACCGTCCTCGTCGAGGGACGCGACCCGGGTCGGAAAGGCTCGTCCCAGGGGGGGCTCCGCACCGCCGAGGCCCAGTTCGAGGCCCTGCGATCGATCGAGGCCTGGGCGTCCGAGCACCGGGAGGGACTGTTGCGGGGGCCGCCGATCCCCGAAGCCGGCGAGTCGGTGCCGCTCGAAGCGCACTGGACAGAGAACGGAGAGCTCGGGAGCGTCCCGTTCGAGCGCACGGACTCCGGCGAGGCGGTCCGGGTCCCGTGGCCCCGCTTCGCGGGGGAACTTCGCGTTCGATCTCGCGCGTCGCTTCCGAGGGCCTACGCCGTTCGGAACGATCTCACCGAGCTCCACGCGCTCCTTGCGCGGCACGGCATCACCGGCGATGCGATCGAGCGGTCGCGTTCGGCGTTGGTCGAGCCGGTACGGTCCTGGGAGGGCCCCCGAGAGACGGGCGCGAGCGGGGCGGTGGTTCACTCGTTACCGCCGCCGGCCCCCTTCGACCTCGCGGGCTACACCTCCTACAGCGTTCACCAGCGCGCCGGTCGCGCGCTGGCCGTCTGGCTCGAAGCCGGTCCCCGCAGCGGTCTCGCGGCGCTCCGATCGGAGCGTGAACCGGTGCGGGCCGGCACCGGCTCCCCGATCCTTCGGGTGGTCCTCTGGGATTACCCCGCGGCCGGTCTCGGGTCGACCGGTCCGGCACGGGACCACCGGTCGGACCGGCGCCGCCTCGAACCGCTCCCCAACCCGTTTCGATGGGCGTTCGGCCCGTCCCCGTCGTGCTGGGGGGAACAGGGAAAGCCCGGCGCGCCGGCCGCCCGCGATGGGTCGTCGGAGGGGAGCGCGCTCGGTCCGTCCGCGGTCCGGACGGACGACCCCCTCGGTTAACTATGCCGGGCATCGTCCCGGGACGCGAGATGCGGCGGAGGTAACATGGAATGGTTTGAAGTGGTCCTTTCGGCGACCCTGTTGGTGCTCGCGGGGACGATGTCGGCCATCGCCTTCAGCGCTCAGCGAAACTTCCGCGACCCAAGGTTCCTGTCGGTCGGCGTCGCGCTTCTGCTGCTCCTGGTCGTCGGGGTCACTTCGCTCTACTCGAACGTGGACCCCACCGCCGAGCCCTCGTTCGACGTCGGTCTTGTCCCGCTCGTCCTCCTGGTCCTCACGGCCGTCCTGTTGAACCTGCCGATCCTCCTGCGTCTCCCTCGGTCGCGCGCGCCCGGTCATGGCTGAGGTCCTCCAACTGGAGAGTCGCCAGCGCATCTTCGCCCTCGTCCAGAAGAACCCGGGGCTGAGCGCGCGGGACATCCAGCGGATGCTCTCCCTCGGGTGGGGAGAGACCGCCTACCACCTCGACCGGATGTCGGATGCGGGTATCCTGCGACGCGAACGCGCGCCGAACCGCGACTTCTACTTCGCGTCCGAGGTGACCTGGGACGATCGCAAGTATCTCGTCTTCCTCCGAGGAGAGAATACTCGGAGCATCCTCCTCACCCTGCTGGCGGACCCGGGACTCTCGCCGACCGAGCTCTCCGAGCGCCTCGGCCTCGGGAAATCGGTCGTCTACTTCCATCTGACACGGCTCGTCCAGGGAGGGCTCCTCGAAGGGAAGCTCGAGAACGTCACCCGGCACTACCGCGTGATCCACCCGGAACAGGCGGTCCGTCTTCTTCGGACGTACCGCGAGAACTTCCGTGAGGAGCTCGCGAGCCGTTTCGCGGAAGTGTGGGGGACCCTCCTCTCGGAGGAGTAGTCCGTCCCCTCGCATGCCTGGCCCGGTCGGCACGGGATGCGATCGGCCGACTCCACGGAGTCTCGATGGACAGTCCGTGGAGGTACGGGTCTCACCGGGAGGGCGGACGATTACCGGAGCCCGTGAGATCCTCTTCCCGATCGTACCGCCCCGGGGGCGGGCTTGCCGTTCCGTGGCCCGGGCGGGGGACCGTACCGACGGACGGTCCCGGGGGTGCTCGCCCCGGTCGGCCTTCGGCATCGCCGCCTCCCGCGGGCGCAGCCATGAGGTGGCACTCGAAGGGTTCAAGGCGGGTGGGACGTTTCTCTGTAGGGGGGGCTCTTCGCTGTCGGATCGGCTCGCAGGAAGTTCCGGCGCCCGCACCGCGCCTCCGTCCGACCCGGAGGATAATCCCGTGGTCTCCCGTGTGCGGGAGCTCTGCGACGCGGGAAAGCCGGACGCCGCGATCCGGTTCGCGTTCGACCGGGTGTGCTCGGACACCGTGCGGCACTACGGGCTCGACATTCCGCCGGGCTGCACGTCGCTCGAGTTCGTTTCGGAGCGGATCCGCCCCGACATGGGAAAGCTCGGCGACCTCCTCCCCGAGCTCTATCGCCTGTACGAGCCGGTACGATTTGGAGCGGTACCGCCGACCGATGCCCCGCCGATCCGCGGCCTGGTCGAACGGATCTACTCCGAGACGTCCCTTGCCTGGGCCTACGATCCCCATTCCCAGTCCAAGGGACCCATGGCGCATCCGATCCCCGAGTCGCACCCCGCCCCCTCCGCACCGCATCCCAGCCCCCGAGACGCTCGGGACCGGAGATGAGATCCCGCTCGAATGATCACCGCTCTGCCCCTCACGCTCCCGCTCGGGGTCGCCGCGGGGGTGGCGTTGGCCTGGTGGAGCTGGAGACGCTTCGCCGATCCTCCCCGGTTCTCCGGGTACCCCGCTCGCATCCGGTGGATGGTCGACCCGGTGGCGTGGCTGGATCGCGATCTCCGCAACGGCCGGCTCGCCCCGGGGATCAGCGCCACCAGCGGTCGGCTCGTGCAGGAGCTCATCCGGTATCACTCCGTATCGACCGAGGAGATCTACACCTGGTTCCGGCCGTACCGCATCGGCCACAATCCGCTCCTCCTCCGGGCGGTCCGGCTCGTTCGCCTGCTGGACGGCGCTTATCGGCTCGCCGACATGGCGGAGGATCCCCGGCTCACGGATCCCTGGTCCCGCTGGAGGCGGCCGGTCCGGAAGGCCCAGGCTCGGCAGCTCTTCGAGGAAGGGCTCCGTGAGTTTCAGGTGATCTGGCCGCAACTGGAGGCGGGCCGATGACGGCGGATCCCCTCCCGGAGAACTCCGACGCCGCCACCGACGCCGCACTGTCCCCCGTCGTAGCGGGACCCCGCTCCGCCGAAGGCTCGCCCGCCGAGCTCATGCCGCCGACCCGTGCGCGGGCCCTGCTCGAGCGCCTGCAGGCCAGCGTGGGGTCCCAGGTGATCGGCTCGGAGCCGGTCGTACGGGCGCTGACGGTCGCGCTGGCGATCGAGGGCCATGTGCTCGTGGAAGGAGTCCCGGGGATCGCGAAGACGATGCTCGCGCGGGCGTACGCCCGCGCGATCGGGCTGACCTTCCAGCGGATCCAGTTCACGCCGGACATGCTTCCTTCCGACATCCTGGGCAGCCTCATCCTGGACCCCCGCGATCGGTCGTTCGTCTATCGGCCGGGCCCGATCTTCGCGAACGTGGTCCTGGCCGACGAGATCAACCGGGCGCCACCGAAGGTCCAGTCGGCGTTGCTCGAAGCGATGCAGGAGCGCCAGGTGACGATCGACCGGGAGTCGCATCCGTTGCCGTGGCCGTTCCTCGTGATCGCCACCGAGAACCCGATCGAGCAGGAGGGCACGTATCCCCTTCCCGAGGCCGAGCTCGACCGGTTCGTCTTTCGATGGATCATGTCGTACCCCAGTGAGGACGAGGAGCGAACGATCGTCCGCTCGCAGCTCAATCCTCGGGCCGAGGTGCGCGCCGGCCCGGTCCTTTCGGCGGGGGAGATCGCACGGTTCCCTTCGTCGCTCGCCTCCGTGCATGTCGAGGATGCGGTGGTACGGTACGCGACGGACATCGTCCGGGCGACGCGGGCCGACAGCCGCATCGCGGTGGGGGCCTCGCCACGGGCCGCCGTCCTGTTCATGCGGGCCGCCCGCGCGAGCGCCTTTCTCTCCGGGAGGGGATACGCCATTCCCGACGACGTGAGGGAGCTCGCGTTCGCCACCCTCAATCATCGCGTGCGGGTCCGCGCGGAGTTCCGGAACCGCCGTCTCGGGGGAACCGCCGTGACCGGTCCCTACGAGGCGGTCCGCACCATCCTCCAGGATTGCACCGACCAGGTCCCCGCCCCCCGCTGACCCGCTCGCATGCCGAGCTCGCGTGTCGTGCTGAGCCCGTGGGGCTGGTCGTGGATCGCGGGCAGCGCCGGCGGTCTCCTCATCGGTCTCCTCACCCTCAACCTCCTGCTCCTCGTGATCCCCACCGCGGCCTTCGTGTTCGTCGTGGCGGAGGTCCTCGCGTTCGATCGGGCGACCCGCGACTTCGGTACCGGTTGGTTCCGCTGGCAGCGGTTCGAGAACAGCTCGCAGGTGCCCATCGACGGGATCGGATCGATGGCGCTCGACCTCGAGCTGGTCACTCCCCGCGCGTTCTACGCGGAGATCTTCGATCCCCAGCCCGACACGTTCCAGATCGTGGGCGGTTCGCCGAAGCTCCTGACCTGGTGGCCCCGGGCCGGGCCGCTCCGGCTGACCTACCTGTATCGTCCTCGGGAGCGGGGAGAGTTCCGCCTCGGCCCCACCTTCATCGTCGCGCACCAGCCCCTCGGGCTCGCGAGCCGGTCCGCCGCCCTCGAGAACCGCTGGGCGGTCCTCGTGACGCCGTCCCTGACGGTCGAGGAGGCGCGGGCGACGATCGCGAGCGCCCGGCTGGGGCCGGGGGAGTCCTTCCAGCGTCGGAGCGGTCCCGGCACGGAGTTTCGGGGGCTGCACGAGTACCACCCGATGGATGACGTGCGACGGATCGTCTGGCGCCGGTCGGCCGTAGATCGGATGTACGTCGCCGAACACGAGGAGGAGGTCCACCCGGACGTGCTGATCATCGTGGACTGCGGGCGCGACATGCGCCTCGGCCCCCCGGGCTCCGAGAGCCTCGAGCTGAGCATCGACGCCGCGACGGTCCTGGCCGGCGCGGCGCTCGCCCGATCGGACCGGGTCGGCCTCATGGTCTTCTCGAACGTGCTCGAGGACTACCTTCCGGTGCACGGGGGATCCGGTACCGGTCCCGAGTTCACCGAGGCCCTGGCCCGGATCCATCTGTCGCAACACCCGTTCCGCCTGGACGCCGCGATGCAGGCCGCGGCGGAGCGACTCTCGGCCCCGACGACGGTCGTGCTGTTCTCCAATCTCGCCGAGCTTCCTCACGGAACCGAGTCCTCGGTCGCGATCCTCCGGGACCCGGGCCATCGGCTCTTGGTCCTGAGCCCCGACTTTGCCCGACTCTACCCCCCGCATTCCGACCCGCTCGCCCGGGAGGCGTTCTCCCTCGTGCGGGAGCCGGCGCGGCGGGAGATCGACACCCACCTGGATCGCGTCCGGGACGCGGGGGCCCCGGTGGGCGTCTATCCGGCCTCCGAAGTACGGGACGCCGTGGTGGAGATGTACGGCGAGATCCGCGCGGGAGGGATCCTGCGGTGACCGACCGAACGTGGCTCCTCCTGCTCCTCGTCCCCGCCCCGCTCTACGTCGCGGGGCGCTTTTTGTCGGCACTCCCGCTCGACTCGGCGGCGATCCCGCTCGGTTTTGGTCTGACGTTCTTCTTCGGGCTCGCCACCGCCGTCGGTCTGTTGCGATTCCGCTGGCTCATCTGGGCCGGAGAGACGGCCCTGCTGCTCGCGGTTCTCGTCCCGGTACTCCCCGGCTTCCCGGCCGGGATGGCGGGGCTCGACCTGGCCGCGGGCGTGATGCTGGGCGCGCCGTTCATCGGACTCGAGGGGGCGTGGCGGAGCAACCACTCTCCCGCGAGCCGGCTCGGCACGCTCGAGCTCACGCTCGCCCTCGGGATCTGGTACCTCGCCGCCCTTCCCGCGATCGCGGCGGGCGGTGGCACCCTCTCGGGGCTCGAGTTCTTCAACGGGCTCGCGGAGGTCCTGGCGACGCAGGCCCATGGGCTCCTCGCCACCTTCACCGGTGGGGTCTCGGCCGCCATCCTGCCGCTCGGCAACAGCCTCGACCCCGTCTTTGTCGGTCTCGCCGCCTTCGCGCTTCTCGGGGTGATGATCACCACCCTCCAACCTCGTACGGCGCTCGACGAACCTCTGCCGTGGGGATGGGTCACGCCCCGCCGACCCGGGGTGGACCCCGGTCGGACCGTCGCCCTGGAGGAACTACGCGAGGGACAGAGGGCCGCCCTCGCGAGCCGAAGCCAACCGATCGCCCCGGAAGCGTCGATGTCTCCCGGGGTCGCGTCCCTGGTCCTCGCCGGGTTCGCCATCGTACTGCTCGTGCTGGCCGCGATCTATCTCCCGATGTACTTCCTCTCCGCACTGACGCTCGCGGTGACGGCGCTGGTCGTGGTGATGATCGCCCTGTTCTCCCGACGGAGAGAATCGCCGGGAGGCACGCCGTCTCCCGGGAGTGCCGGGACGCCGTCGAAACCCGAGCTGCCGCCGGCCCGACCGGCCTAGACCGGACCCCCGACGGGCGCCTCTGGGGCTCGGGTCACTCCTCGGCGAACAGGCTCCGACCGCTCTCTTCGGCTCGGCCGCCACGCGTCACGGCGGCGTACAGGACCCCGCCGACGGTGAGCACCGCCGGGAGGAACAATAGGAGGACCCATAGAGTACCGACCGGCAGGAGCGAGAACGGGTTCCCGGCGGGGGACGTTGCGGTGAGCACCGGAGTGAGGTTGATCGGCAGCGTTGCCTTCTCGAGGAGAGAGAACGTGAACAGCGTCGTGTTCGCGATGTACCCCTTCGCGGAGGCCGTCACCACGTAGGTTCCCGGGGAGACCTCGGTCATGCTGAAGTGGCCGAAGAGGTCGGTCTGTCCGCTGGCGTAGCCCGAGACCGTGATGTTGGCCCCGACGATCGGGTCCAGGGTCGCCCGGGACTGCACCAGGAACGTGATGTTCGCTCCCGGGGTCGGGACCAGCGCGACATACAGCGTGCTGTTCTCGCTCGGCAGCACGTGGACCAGGAGCGGGGTCGACGCGTAGTAGCCGGCGGCACCCACGGTGACCTCGTAGTAGCCTTCGAGGACCGCCGGTTCGGTCGCCCACCCTGCGACGTTCGTGTAGAACGTCTCATTGGACCAGCCCGAGGGGAGCGGGCCGGCCGAGTCCGCGTCGACCTCGGCTCGGAGGAGCGGCTGGGCGTCCGTTTCGTCAACGACATGGACGGCGATCCCGCCCGCCGGCAAGGAGACGAGGTGGAGCGAGACGTTCACGGTGCCCGTCCAAGGCACTGGTACCGGGACAGAGCCGGCGGTGTAGCCGGGCACGTACGCCGTCACATTGGACGGACCGAAGACCGTCGTGGGCCGGGTGAGGTTCCCTCCCGTGTCGGTCACCCCGATCGGGGCACCGTCGAGGGAGACCGTCACTCCCTCGAGCGGTTTGGAGGCGCCAGAGGGGAGCAGGCCCGCGACGGCCACGGAGAGGACCGGGTCGGCGGCCAGCGGGACCGTGACGGAGACCTCGGCCCCCGCCGTGAGGTTCCCTTCGGTGGAGTTGGCTCGCCAGCCCGAGGCCACGACGGAGACGTTGAACTCTCCCGGCGGCACCTTCGTGAACGTCACCACCCCCGTAGGACCCGTGATCCCCGGGACGGAGTTGACCCGGGTTCCGTTGACGGTGAGATTGACCTCCGCCCCCACGACCGGGATCTGGCCCGCCGCGTCCACACGGACCTGGACCGTTCCGAGGTCGTACGGCGGGATCACGGTCAGGAGGACGGTGCGCTCGGCCGATGAGCCTGGAGGTAGCCACAGCGTGCTCGTGTTCGCGAAGTACCCGGCCGTGGAGACGCGGAGCTGGGAATCCATGCCATTGATCTGAGTCAGGTTCAGGTACCCCTCGGCGTCGGTCGACCCGAGGGTCTGGCCGTCCAACGACACATCGGCCCCGGCGATCGGGAGACCGGGCGCCGTGGCGTTCTCCACCCGCAGGCCGAGATCCGACGTCGCGGAGAGGCGCCAAAGGTCGGAGGTCGGACCCGCCATCGTCGCTCCACCGGCGACGAGCCAGGTCGCGTTGCCGCTCACGTTAAGGTAGGCGGAAGCGGCGGACCAACGAGGCGCCGGACCGGGAAGGGTCTGGGGGACCCAGGTGTCGTTTCCCGGGTAGAAGATCGAGGTCCCGTTGCCGGCGGCCGTGCCGTCCGTGCCGCCGAAGAGAAGGTCCGCCCCGAGCGATGGGTCGTACGTCCAGCTCGACCCGGAAACCGGCAAGGGTGCGTTCGAGGGGGCCACCAGCTCCGACCAGTTCGCGGAAAGCGGATCGAACTGCCACACCGCCGAGGAGCAGGGAGCGCAGCCGCCGAACATCTCGAACACCCCGCTCGAGGGGTCCCAGGTCAGGGCGGCCCCTTCGAGCGGTGCGGGACGGGGACCGCTGGTCACGTTGATCTCCGTCCAGACGAAGGTCGTGAGATTGAGCTCCCAGAGATCGGAGAAGAGCAACGTACCGGCCGACGCGTAGTTCGGGTCCTCTCCGCCGTAGAGCAGTCCGATCCCGAGGGCCGGATCGACGGCGAACGCCGGGTTCTCGCGGGGACGGGGACCGGCATGGGAGACGTTGGTCCAGGTCGCCCCGGCCGCATGGTAGGTCCAGGTCGCAGCGGAGACGGATTCGGTCGTCAGATTCACGAGACCACCGAACAGAATCGCGTTCCCGGTCGTGGGATCGAAACCGAAGGCGAAGCCCGCGCGCGGGCTGGGCGCGTTCGTCGTGGACACGATCGCCCACACGTTCGTCGCTTCGGAGTAGGAGAGCGTGGTGTTCGAGAGACCCTGTGAGCTCGCCCCGCCGAAGGCGATCGCCGAGCCCCCACCAGAGTTGGCGACCATGCCGGCTCCGGCGCCGAGGGTACCTGGCGCCGACGCGGAGATCAGCTCGGACCACGCGAGCATCCGATCCGCAGCGAAGGTCCCCGGAACCGGTGCGGGACGGGTGGGTAGAGCGCCCGTCCCGGACGGGCAGGATCCCGAAAGGTGGCAGGTCGCCGGCGACGAGGACGAACCTCCGACGGGGGAAGTAGCGGCTCGCGCGCCAAGCGACAACGCTCCCGCACCCAACGGGATCGCCAGGACCGCTACGAGGACCGCCTCGAGGACGACTCTCGGGTTCGTCCTTGGGGCGGCTCTGCGTGGTCGCCTACCCGTCCTCCGCAGAATCATGCAGGGCCCTACTCCATAGAGCCCGCGCTCCGCTTGAGGCTGATGTCCCCCTCCTCGGCGGCCATCCCGCGCGCCGGGAACTCCCGGTCCCGGAGAGATCGTTCCATCAAGGCTGGCGGCCCCCTCCGGATGCGGCGGGCGTGTCGTGAGTATCCGATCGGCCCTCGATCCGTCCCAGACTGAGCGGTGCACCGAGAAGCGACGCGACGGCGGATCGACTCCGCCGGTGACCGACGTCGTACCGAATGCGGGCGGCAGAGATCGATTCCTCGCACGGGACCCCTCCGTCCCCGTAGTCGCTCTGTGCTCGTCCCCGGATCCCTAGAGGTCTCCGACACCGATGGCCGTTCAGCGGCCCGGGAGATTCCTGGACGCCGCGCCTTCGCACTCGTCACGTGCGGCATGTATCGAGGGCGGGGAGATTCCCTCCGACCTCTATGCCCACTGGGTCAGGGGGCCGTGTTCGGCTGGTAGTCGCCTCCTAGGTCGGGGGGACGAGAGTGCGAGGGGGAGCAGTGCTCGACGGTCCACTTCGTTTCCTCGGCACACTCCATCTCGAATCTCTACGCGCCGGTGTCTCCCTGCGAACCCGGGAAGAGGAGTTCGTGGGGGGGGGCCGAAGATGGGCGTGAAGGAGTCGGTTCAAGAGCTCGAGGAGCACGTCCACGTCCCCCGGTCTTGAGACACGAATCTCGGCCCAGTCCGAAAGGCCGCGCGTGAGCCGCACCTTGCTCTCGAGAACTGGCACGTTCCGCAGCCTCTGAAGGGTCGGGGTGTCGAGACGTATGTGCGCGCAGCCACTGTCGTGAAGATGGATCACCTCCCGGTCCCGGAGATAGAACGCCCAACCGTCTCCCCACCGCGAAGGAGCTCCGTGCAGCTTCGGCACCCCGCTCAACAGACCTTCCGCGACGTGCACCGGTGTCGAAGGAGGGGGAGTGGCGTGCGACTTACGCAGACGGACGACACCGTTGGGTGCCCCCGAGGGGCGGTCCGATACCGCCTCCGCTCGACCCGTTGGCGGACTCCGAGACACGGAGAGTGCCTCCCCCTTCCGGCCCACCAAGCGCACGTGGGGGACGCGGCGAACGATGCTTCCAGGGGCCCTTGTCTTCAAGCGTGCTATGATGTAGCACGGCCTAATTGAACGTGGGGTCAAATCGGGTTCACTCGGTGGTAGGGGCCGGGCCGAAGCCCGGACGGCCGCAATCGGGGATGGACGTGCCCGTCGCCCGTTCCTACCTCAGAGAATGGCCCGGGCAGCGACCGATTCGCACATCTCGATATGGCGCGGATCGGCACCCAAGACTCTCTGGAGCTGGTCGACATCTGTGGACGAAGGAGGCGAGAGAAGGAACGTGACGATGGGCCGGGACGGATTCGAACCGTCGATTTCCGCGTTGTAAGCGCGGCGTCTTCACCGCTAGACCACCGGCCCTTGCTCGAACGGAGGCGGCTGCTCGGTCTTGGCCGTGTCGGTCGGAGGGTGGTCACGGTGCCGGATACGGACCGCGAGGCCGTGTTCGAGTTCCGTCATGAGCGGGCCCGGAAGCGTGGCCTCTCCGACCGCCGCGAGGTCTCCGTCGCGCATCAGCACGACCGAATCTCCGGCGCGGATGGCGGGATCGGCAGAGCGAACGCCGGGAACGAACAGGTCGCCGGTCAGCGCCAACGTCGGGTCGATCTCGATCGAGAGCGGATACGGGGGTCCGATCCTCCGGGCGCCCGCGAGAGTGAGGTGAAAGAGGCCGCGCTCCTCGCGAACGGTCGCGAGGTCGAGCTTTCCGTCCGTCACCCGCTGGAACCAGGGTCGTCCCGCCAACCGGAGCGGCGGCGCCAACAGACGGTCCGCGGTGGAGCGACCGAACTGAACGCTGGCAAGCTCGTGCAGCTCTTCGCGTACGACCGCGAGGGGACCCCCCGACACCCGGGCGATCCCCTCCAGCGCGGCAACGACCTCCGCGCGGAGGCGGGCCAACGCTTCCCGGGTGGTCGTCCGCCCGTCCTCGAGGGCCCCGCTCGACCCGAGGCCGCGCATCGGTCGGTCCCGAACGAAGCCGTACTCCCCCGGATCGAGATGAAGGATCACATGCTGGTACTGTCCCTCGCGGAGCAGGTGGTCCAGGCTGTCAAGCACCGCCTTCCGTTCGGGCTCGGACCACTCCCCCGTAACGGGGATGTCGTAGTGGCGTGCGGGGTAGACGTCCTCGAGCTCCTGGGGGACCAGCCCGAGCGGCGAACTGACCGATACGACATGGACCCGTTCGAGGTTCGGTACTCCATCGAGCGCCGCCGCGAAGCGACGATGGGACCGCGAGAGCCGGTACGGTTTCGTCTTCGAGCACGGAACGAGGAGCAGCACCGTCTTCGACGGTGGGGGGCGATACCGCTCGAGGAGACGGGCCCGGAACCGGACCACTTCCGGGCGTCGCTGCGATTCGGCCAGGACATAGTTCCGGGGGGAACGGGCCACCACCGCGGAGCGCTCCTCGAGCGGTCCGGCAAGATCCCGATCGGTGTAACGCAACAGTTCCGCGAGCACGGGTTCGGCCGTAAGACGCGCCTCGACCAGCTCGCGCAGTCGACCGGTGCGGGCCGCCGCACGGACCTCGCCGATCGCACGACGGTACTCGTTCAGGGTATGCTCCTCCCTCGTCCCCGGCGGGTCCGCCGCGCATGACGCGCAGTCGCAGAGCCCCTCCCGGAGGGCACTCTCCCGATCGATCGGGCCGAGCGAACGATCGAGGAAGGTCCCGCCGGCGGCCCGGAGAAGCCCCTCGGTCGTGTCGACCAGATCGACACCCAGGTAGACGAGGGCGGGGATGCGGTGCGGGAGCGCAACGCGCGGCGTCCATACCACGGGCGCCGCCCCCACGGCGCGCCGCAGGCTCCGGAGGGCGTCCACGAACGGTTCCCCCGCCTCCCACAGGGCCCGGGCGTTGCCGAGCACCACCAGCTGAGGGCGTTCGGAACGCAGACGGGCCGCCGCCTCGAGATCGACCGGGGCGTGGAATAGGAACGCCCGTTCGCCGATCGAGTAGATGCCGGGTCCGACACCGGCGACCTCGGGCGCGAGCACCGGGAACTCGAGCTCCATCGCGGTCTCGCCGGACGACAGGACCAGAATGCGTCGTCCCGAGCGGGCGGGGCGATGCGAGAGGAGCAGCTCGCGCGTTCCCGCCGGCTCCCCTCCGCTGAGCCCCAGGGCCGGGACGGCGCAGGAGAGGGGACCGATCGCCGCCGATCCCAGCAGCGAGAGGCCGTCGATGCGGTCCACGACGCGCGGCATGTGCATCCGTCCGGTACGCCGAGGGAGTGCTCTTCAGGTCGACGGGGGTCGGGGCGACTTCCTTCGGAGCGTCGGGGGTGCGCCGGGCGAAGGGAAGAGTGCCTCCCAGGTGGGGATCATCGCTTCCCGACGGTCGGCCCCGGCCTCGGAACGTCCCCTCCGCCCGATCAGGGGATCGTGGGCCTCACGGACATCCCGCAGGAAGCCCGCCGGGTCGGCACTCGCCCTCTCGAATCCGAAGAGGATGAGCTCCCGGAGGAAGCTCGACCGTCCGCGCCAGCCGATGCGACGTCGTACCGCGGGGTTGAGATGTCGCTTCGCCAGGCGCCAGACCTCGTTCGTGGTGCGGTAGTCGCGGGCCGAGAGCCCGATCATGACCTGAGGCATAGGACCGGGCGCCGGAGGTCCCCGGGGCCTTTCTACCTATGCCCTCCGGGCGCACCGCCGGGACTCACAGGGTCCAGGCGGGTCCGAGCGGGACGAAGACCGCGAGAAGGGTGCCGAGGAGGTAGATCGCGCTCATCGCGAAATGACGCTGGAACGGAAGCCGAGCGGCCGTCGGCGCCCGGGCGAGCGTCCGGTCGGTGACGAGAGCGAGGACCGCCATCGCCGCGAGCGCCGCGTAGTAGGCGGGGGCGAGTCCCATCGCGAGGCCGAAGAACGCGAGAAGGACCAACGCGATCGCGTGGAGGAGGGGGACCAGGCGCACCGAGGCCCGCACCCCCCAACGGACCGGGACGGAGAAGAGACCGAGCGCCCGGTCGCTCTCGACGTCACCGAGACTGTGGATCGTTTCGAAGGCGGTTCCCCATGCGAGGAGTCCCCCGACGGCGAAGAGGACGTCGAGCGGGAGGGTCCCTTCGACCGCGATGAAGACCGCGGCGGGGGTGATCGCCTGCACCAGACCGAGGAACGCCGTCGTGAACGACGTGACCCGCTTCGTGTAACTGTACCCGAGCACGAGCGCGAGCGCGACCGGTGCGAGGACGAACGCGAGGAGGTTGAGGAGGTAGGCGGCGACGACCATGACCGCCGCGTTCGCGGCACAGAAGCCCAGGACGGAGGCGGAGGAGACCCGTCCGGCCGCGAGCGCCCGGTCGTGGGTCCTCGGGTTCTCCGCGTCGAGGAACCGGTCGGCCCACCGGTTGAAACTGTGGCCGGCGTTCCGGGCCGCGACGAAGGCGACCACGACCCAGAGGACCGTCCACCCGCTGGGAAGGCCGTGGGCGGCCAGAAAGAGGAACGCGAGGGCGAACGAGAGATTGAGGCCGAGCGTCTGGATCTCGAGGAAGCGGCCGAGTCCCCGGAAGGGGCCCGGTCGAGGGGGCTCGGAGGCGCTCACGACCCCGGCCGAACGAAGAGGCGCGCAAGGACCGGATCCTCCCGGATCAGTCGGTCGGCGTTCCGCGCGGCCTCGGGGTCGGAGCGGATCTCCTCCGGCCACGGGCGGGGAAAACCGTCCTCGGGTCCCTTTCGGGTCGCGTCGATCCCGACCTTGGCCCCGAGGTTCGGCACGGGGTTCGAGATCGAGAGCTGGTCGACCGGGCCGCGCGAGAGCTCGAAGTCCCGTTCGGGATCGGCCTGGAGCCCCACCCGGTAGAGGACCTCGGAGAGGTCGTGGACGTTCACGTCCTCGTCCACCACGACCAGGTAGCGGACGAACATCATCTGCCCGAGGCCCCAGAGCGCGTGCATCACCTTGCGCGGCTGCTCCGGGTAGGACTTCTTCACGGAGACGATCCCGACGTTGATGAAAAGCCCCTCGACGGGAAGCTCCATGTCGACGATCTCGGGCAGGACGAGGCGAATGACCGGTAGGAAGACCCGCTCGACCGCCTTGCCGAGGATCGCATCCTCGGTCGGAGGCTTCCCCGTGACCGTCGTCAGGTAGACCGGCCGCTCCCGATGCGTCACGCGCGTCACGTGGAAGACCGGGAACGGCTCGGGCGCGGAATAGTAGCCGGTGTGATCGCCGAAGGGGCCCTCCACCTTGCGTTCGGTCGGGTCGACGTACCCCTCGAGCACGATCTCCGCCTGGGCCGGTACCTCGAGGTCGATCGAGCGCGCGGGCACGAGCTCCACCGGCGCCGAGCGGAGGAAGCCCGCGAAGACGAAGTTCGAGATCCCTTCGGGCACCGGGGCGAGCCCCGAGAAGAGCGTCGCGGGATCGATCCCGAGGACGGCCGCGACGGGCATCTTCTCTCCCCGCGCCGCCCACTTGCGGTAGTTGTTCGCACCGACCCGGTGCACCTGGAAGTGCATCCCGAGGGTGTCGGGACCGTACTGCTGGAGCCGGTAGATCCCGGTGTGGGGCTCCCCGGTCTCGGGGTCCTTCGTGATCACCACCGGGTACGTGATCGTCCGACCCCCGTCGTGCGGCCAGCACGTGAGGATCGGCAGTCGGTCGAGGTCGACCGAGGAGTCCTCGACCTCCTGGCACGGGCCCGAGCGCACCCGCTTCGGGGCCAGGGAGCGGAGCGTGGACAGAGTGTCGATCGTCCCCGCGAGATCGCGCACCGCACCGAGGAGCCCCGCCGGTGGGCGCAGCTTCGCGAGCCGGGCGATTCGTTCGGCGACGGCGTCCACCGCATCTGCGTCGAGGGCGAGGGCGATCCTCCGCGGGGATCCGAGGAGATTGGTGACGACGGGCATCGTCGCGCCCGGCACGTTCTCGAACAGGAGGGCGGGACCATCCGCACGGAGGACGCGCTGGGTCACCTCGGTGATCTCGAGGTCACGGGAGACCGGGCGACGCACCCGGACGAGGTCCCCCCGCGATTCGAGGGCGGAGAGAAACTCCCCGAGCGACCCGAACGCCACGACCCGAGCGAACCGTCCGCCCTCTTAAGATGCGCACGAAGCTCCCCAAGGTTCATAGGGGAACCTCGGCTCGACGGGGAGGTCATGCAGTCGGTCACGCTCGAGTTCCGGACCGAGGACCTCGCGCTCCTCGGGCTCATCCCTCCGAGCCTCTTCGAGAAGTACGAGGAGGTCGAGCTCCTCGAGACGCTGCGGCTCGAGGAAGGCTGGCGGCTCCAGCTCCTCCGGGTACGTCGTCGGGGCCCGCTCCGCTCGGCGTCCGAGCTCGAGCGCGAGTCCCGGCGCATCCGGGCGCTCTACGGTCTCGAGAGCTTCGAGCTCGTCGAGCGACGCCCTCGGACCCGCGACTACATCCTGCTCGTACGCCAGCGGAACCCGGAGCGCCTTCGCCGCTGGCTCTCGCTGGCGGGGGGAGAGATCTCGCCCACGGCCCCGTTCCGTCTCACTCCCGAGAAGGTCGTCGCGTCGTTCCACGGGGCCGAGCGCGCGCTCCGACGCGTGCTGAAACGGCTCGATCGGGAGGAGTTCCCGTACCGGGTGCTGCGCGCGTCCGGTCGGCCCCAGGTCACCGAGGAGAGCTCGGCGTTCCTGACGCCCCTGCAGACCCAGCTGATCGCGCGTGCCTGGGTCCTCGGGTACTACTCCGTTCCCCGTCGGATCACGCTGACCCGTCTCGCCCGTCAGTCCGGGCGCAGCGCCCCCGCCTACGGCAAGGTCCTGCGCCGCGCGGAGGGAAGGCTCGTCGCGCGTTGGCTCGCGACGGAAGGTGGGATCGCCGAAGCGTCGACCGCGGAGCCGGAGGGCGGAGCCGTAAAGTGACCGGGGCGCTCGCCCCGACCGTGCCCCGACGCACCCGCACCGTGGTCGTAGAACGCGTGGCCGGGGCCCCCGAGCTCCCGCTCCCGGCCCGCGCGACCGAGGGATCGGCCTGCTTTGACCTCGCCGCGGCCGAGGAAGCGGTCCTCGAGCGCGGTCGGGTGACGCTGGTGCGTACCGGGCTTCGCGTCCGATGCCCTCCCGGAACGTTCCTCGAGGTCCGTCCGCGGAGCGGCCTCGGCTCGCGGGGGGTGCTGATGGTGAACGCCCCCGGCACGATCGACTCGGACTACTCCGGCGAGGTCCGGGTCCCGCTGACGTTCCTCTTCGACGGCCGCTACACGATCCGGGTCGGCGACCGGATCGGCCAGGTCCGCCTCGTCGACGATGTGCCCCTGGCGTTCCGGATGGGGCGGGTCGTCCCGAAGTCGTCCCGTAACGGCGGGTTCGGGAGCACCGGCCGCTAGCCGAACTCGCTCAGGATCCGCTGCACGCGCCGCGGCTCGGGGGCCGGGGGCGCTCCGCCGCGTCGCGCCTCGTCCTGGACGCGCTCCAGCAGCTCATGCATCCGTCGCTCCCGCGCGAACGAGGCCCGGTGGAGCCCGACGTCGCGGGTCCCATCGGCGACGAGGACGACCGCCCGACCGGTGCGGACCCGCCCCGTGCGTCCCCGGCGCTGGATCGTGCGGATGACATCCGGGATTGGTTCGTAGAAGACGACGAGGTCCGTCGCGGGGATGTCGAGACCTTCCTCCGCGACCGAGGTCGCGACGAGGCAGTTGAGCGCACCGGCGCGGAAACGGTCGAGGAGCTCGACCTGCTCCCGTTGGGAGAGACCCGGGCCGGTCCCGTGGGTCGCCTGTCCGACGAAGCGCGCCGGCCGGACGACCCCGGGACCGAGCCGTTCGAACTCGCTGACCAGCCGATCGACCGTGTCCCGGTACTGGGTGAAGACGATGACCCGGGCCCCCGGGTTCCGGGTGAGCTCGCGCCGGACCGTCTCGACCGCCCGGGCGACCTTCGGGTGCTCGAGCGTGATCTCGCCGAGCCGGCGCCGGACCTCCTCGACATCCGGGTCGCCGAGGAAGGCCCGCAGGGACGGGGTCCACCGACGGCCGGCGGTCGGAGCCTGCCGGTGGAAGTACTCGCGCAGCGCATCGACCCCCTGGCTCTCGATGAGCTCGAGCGCGTGGTAGCCCTTCATTGCGGCCGCTTGGGCCGTCACCGCCTTCCAGACGATCCCGCTCGATGCGTCCCCGTTCGACCGCTCGACGGCCACCTGGCGGTGGAGGCGGTCACCGAGCTCGAGCAGTGCACGGCGGTTCGCCTCGCCGGCGGGCAGGAGGTCGAGCCGCTGAAGGACCTCGACCTGCCGCTGGACCGCGGTCCGGAGCAGGATCGCGAGGTGGCGCACCTCGGGCGGGACCGGCACGGTGATCGTCTCGACCCCGATGCCGTGGACGTACGGCAGGACATCCGGGCTCTGATCGGTACGATACTCGAACCGCTCGATTCCGAGGTGAGCCCAGACCTCCCGAATGTGCGAGAGCGTCCCTCCCGGGGACGCCGTCATGGCAAGGACCCGGGCGTTCGGCCCGGTGCGGTTCGCCTTCGCGATCGCCACGTACGGATAGTCGCCCACCGCGCGATGCGCCTCGTCGAACACGATCAGGGAGAACGTACCGAGCGGGAAGCCACCCTCCGCGAGGTCGTTCGCGACCACCTGGGGGGTCGCGACCACTACCTGGGGCGGATGGAGGAGCGCGGCCCGGCGCTCCGGCGGGATCGCGCCGGTCAACGTCAGGGGTTCGGGAGCGAAGAGGGAACGCGCGACGCTCGCCGCGTGCTGGACGACCAGCGGGCGGGTCGGAGCGAGAAAGAGCACCGACTCCGTGGGTCGCCGCAGGAGCATCTCGGCGATGACCCGGAGCGCGATCGAGGTCTTGCCGAGCCCGGTCGGGAGGACGACCAGAGTGTTGTGATCGGCCGCCGCGCGGGCGATCTCGGTCTGATAGAGCCGATCCTCGAGGGACCCCGGGCGGACCCGCGGGTGCTCGACGGTCGCCATCGCGCGTTCTCCCCGCCCCGGCAGCGGTCACGCCTTAATTTAGGGACGGTCATCGCCGGACGGTGCTCCCGTTCTCGGTCGTGGCCGTCCTCATCGTCGCCGCGGGGCTCGTCCTCGTCTACCAGGGGATCGCGCTCGTACTGGCCCGGGAGATGCCCCGGCTGGAACCGGAGCGTCCCATAGAGGACCCGGGCCCCGCCCCGACCGTGAGCGTCGTGGTCGCGGCGCGGAACGAGGAGGACGAGCTCCCGGGCACCCTGGACGCCCTGCTCGCCCAGGAGTATCCGGCCCTCGAGATCCTCGTGGTCGAGGACGGATCGACGGACGGGACCCGCCGTGAGATCGACGCCCGCGCGCCCCGCGTCCGATGCGTCGTACCCCCTCCGCTGCCCGAGGGGTGGGTCGGAAAGAACTGGGCATGCTGGACCGGGGCCCTCGCCGCAAAGGGTGAGTGGCTCCTCTTCCTCGACGCGGACGTGCGGCTCCATCCGAGCTGCATCCGCACGACGCGGGCCTGGGCCGAGCGGGAGCGGGCCGACCTTGCCACGCTCGCGCCCCGGGTCGAGACCCTGAGCTTCTGGGAGCGCGTCGTGATCCCGTTCTACGTCCAGATGGTACTGACGTACTTCCGGGCGCCGCACGTGAACCGGGACCGATCGAAGACGGCGATGGCGAACGGACAGTACTGGCTGACCCGTCGGGCGTCGTACTTCGACCTCGGGGGGCACGAAGCCGTGGCACCGATCGTCCTCGAGGACGTCGCGATCGCGCGGAGGTACCGGGCCGCGGGGCGGCGGCTGCGCCTCGCCTGGGCCCCGGATCTCGCCGTGACACGGATGTACCGGAACCGGCACGAGATGTTCGAGGGCCTGCTCAAGAACATCCATGGGACGGAGTACTCCCTCGCCCGGCAGCTCGGCCTCTGGTCCGCGCTGTTCGGGTTCTACCTGCTCCCGCTCGGGCTCCTTCCGCTCGCGATCGCGCAAGGGAGCCCCGTGCTCACCGTCCTCGGCGCGGTCCTGTACGTCGCGCTCTTCGGCAAGCATGCCGGCTTCGCGCGGGCGATCGGCGCGCCGGCGCTCTACGGGCTCCTCTTTCCGCTGGCCGTCGGTTTCTACCTTGTACTCTTCGCCACGTCGTTGGCCCGCGGGCTGGGCGGCCGACCCGTCCGGTGGAAAGGGCGGTCCTACTCGATGCGGCCGCCCTAGGGAACCGGCGCCGGCGGCCGCGAGGGATCCGAGCGGCCGACGCCGCCGCGGCGAACCGCTATCTGGCCCGGGCGCCGTAGGGTCGTCGAAATGGCCGTCGCTCCGGAATCTACGTTCAACCTCTTCGTCGGTGGACGGGAGATCCCTTCGACGCGCGGAGACGATCGGACGCTGCTCGATCCCGCGACCAATCGTCCGCTGGCCCGGGCTGCGGTCGGGGGAAAGGACGATGCGCGGGCGGCGATGGAGGTCGCGGATCGGGCGTTCCGCGAGTCGAACTGGGCCCTGGACGACGGAGCCCGCCGGGCGAAGGCGCTCTTCCGGCTCGCGGCCCGCCTCGAGAGCGAATCGGAGTCCTTCGCGCGGCTCGAAACGCTCAACGTGGGAAAGCCGCTCCGCGAGTCGCGCATCGACGTCGGCTACGTCGTGCGCACCCTCGAGTACTTCGCGGGACTGGCGGACAAGATCGAGGGAGAGACGATCCCGGTCCCCGGCGCCCGCCTCGACTTCACCCTGACCGAGCCGCTCGGGGTCACCGTCCATATCGCACCGTGGAACTATCCGCTTCTCCTGGCCGTCCGCTCGGTCGCGCCGGCCCTCGCGGCCGGGAACGCGGTCGTGCTCAAACCGGCCAGCCTCACGCCGCTCACCGCGGTCGCCCTCGCGCGCCTGGCCAAGGAGGCCGGGATCCCGGACGGGATCCTCAACGTCGTGGCCGGGAACGGCCCGGAGGTCGGCGAGGCCCTGGTGGACGACCCCCGGTGCCGCTCCGTGACGTTCACCGGGAGCGGCGAGGCCGGTGCCCGGGTCGCCGCGCTTGCGTCACGCCGCTTCCTGCCCCTCACGCTCGAGCTCGGAGGAAAGGGCCCGGTGATCGTTTTCCCGGACGCGGACCTCGAGCGGGCCGCGAAAGGGATCGGCTACGGGATCTTCCAGAACGCCGGACAGATGTGCTGGGCCGCCTCTCGCCTCCTCGTGCACGCGAGCATCCGGGACCCGGTCGTCGACCGGGTCCGCGCGGTGGCGGAAGGGCTCCGGCTCGGCCCGGGGACCTCCGACGGGGTCGAGATGGGTCCGCTCGTCTCCCGGGAGCACGCGGAGCTAGTCCTCGGCTACGTCACCGAGGCGAAAGAGGACGGAGGACGTGTCCTGACCGGGGGAGAGAAGGCGAGCGACCCCCCGCTCGCCGAAGGCAACTTCGTGCGCCCGACGATCCTCGAGGACGTGCCCCCGTCGTCGCGCGCGCTCCGCGAGGAGATCTTCGGGCCGGTGCTCTCCGTGCAGACGTTCTCCGACACCGAGGAGGCGGTCCGCCTCGCGAACGACACCCCGTACGGACTGCTCGGGGCCGTGTGGACCCGTGACCTCGGGACCGCCCACACGGTCGCCCGGCGGCTGGACTCCGGGATGGTGGTCGTCAACGAGGCGCCGCTCTCCTACCCTCAGTCCCCGTTCGCGGGTCGCAAGGCGAGCGGGGTCGGCTTCGAGCAGGGACGTCGGGCGATCGACGGCTACACCCGACGGAAGAACGTCCTCGTGAACCTGGCGGCGCCGCGAAAGAAGACGTAGGCGCCCGGGGGACGACGCCCATCGGTTCGTACGAAACCACAAAAGGCGCCCGGGGAGCTCGACCCCGCCGCCATGGCCCGAACGGACCCCGGCCCCGAGACCTGGGGGACGTGCCGGTACTGCGGGGTCGCGGTGCCCGCGGGATCGAACCGGTGCGTGGAATGCGGTGCGGACCTGCCGGTGGGGGCGGGGGAGCTTCCCCACGCTCCGAAGAGGCTCCGGGTCCGGTTGCACCTCCTCAAGCTGTTGCGTACGGCGATCGTCGTCGGGGTCGTCGCCGCGCTCCTCTATGCCATCGTTCCGGCCGTTCTCCAGGGGCCGCTCGTGCTCTCCAGCGACCCGCTCACGACGTCGGGGATGTATCTCCTCGGCCCGGGCAACTTCACCGTGATCTCGGGGGAGATCACCGGCGGCGACTACGTGGTGGGCAACTTCACCGCCGTGCAACCCGCGGGACTCAACGTCAATCTCACGGTCTACAACTCGACCGGGTGGAGCTCCTTCTCGGACCACTCCGCGGCGACCCCGGTCTGGTCGATCCCCTCGACCGACGCCGGCCGGATCGTCTACTCTCCCCCGGTCACCGGCACCTACTACTTCGTCTTCTCGAACCCGTACCCGCCGTCGACCCATCTTGCGCTCTCGGTCTACATCGTGACCCAGTACGAACCGAACGTCTCGGGCGGGACGTTCGGCGGGTGAGCGGCGACCCGTTCAGGAACCGCTCTCGGGGTTCGGAGCCGGCGGGACGTCGGCGCGCCGAAGGTATTCGGGCGGGACCCGGTCGACCACGTAGACGGTCTTCCCGGCCTTGCGGATCACGAGGCCCTCGGCCCGCGCCCGCTGCGCGTCGATCTCGAGGACGATCGGGTCGGGCGTTCGGACCGAGCCGGCCGAGCGCGCATCCTCGGCGGTCTTCGAGAGATGCACCTTCCTGCGGTCGGAGGGCTTGAGCCCGACCTCGAGCACGATGCCGGCCTCCTCCTGGGTGACCGGATAGTAGAGCCGCTCGGGGATGTTCTCCGTCGGAAGGTCCGGTTCGACCTCCAGGGTGTGCCCGTAGGTCGCCCGCACCCGGTCGTCCCGTACTTCGTACCGGCCCTTCGCGTCGGTCTCGACGATCGCCACCAGGTGCTGGGTCCGCAGCCATTGGTACGCCGGATGCCGCTGGGAGATCGCCCGGACCGCCTGGGGGAGCGAGACCCAGCCCTGCGGATCGATCGAGAGACCGTAGCGATCCGGGAAGTGGCGCAGGATCCCGGTGAGGATGCGCCCGAGGTGATCGAGCTCCCGGTCGTTCATGAGGAAACGGCCGGGGCGGCTACAGACCGGGCAGACTTCCGCCCGGTAGAACCCGTGCTGGGCGCACTCCTTCAGCATGGGACGCACTCCCCTACGCTTTGACCTTGTCGGCTTTCTTCTCGAAGTCGGTGAGGAGATCCCCGTAGAGGTCGGTGAGGTCCTTCAGCACCCGCTTCAGGATCTGCTGGGGCTTCTCCCCCTTCGTCCGGACCATGAGCGTGGGGCGCTCGAGGTACGGGTGGCCGAGGTAGTACCGGGCCTCGACGACCTTCTCCTCCTTCTGGAGCGCCTCGACCAGCGGAATGAGGATCGTCTCCTCCCCCCGGGGGAACTCGACGCGCAACAGGTCGTGTTCCTTCTCGACGACACGAAGGTCCATGGCCGACTCGGGAGACGGGCCACCTGCGCCCTCTTCTTAAGCGTGGCGGGAGACGCGGGGTCTCCCCGGCCGAAGGAGGGGGTCGCCCCGGTGCTGATTTAATCTGAGCGGCCTCCCGCCCTCACCGATGCGATTCCTCGTGGTCGGCGGCGGGGCGCGGGAGCACGCGATCGGACTCACGCTCGAGAGGGCCGAGGCGGAGGTCGTCGTCGCAAGCGAGAACGAGAACCCGGGCCTCGAGCGGATCGCTCGTCGGTCCCTTCGCGTGCGCCCGACCGATGCCGAGCGGATCGCGGCGTTCGCACGTTCCGAGCAGGTCGACGCGGCCGTGATCGGCCCCGAGGCCGCCCTTGCCGCCGGGGTCGCCGACGCCCTTCGGGCGGCCGAGATACCCACCGTCGGCCCGAACCGGGCCGAGGCGCAGATCGAATCCTCGAAGCTCTTCTGCCGGGAGCTTCTCGCCCGCCATGGGGTTCCCGGCCAGCTGAAGTGGGCGGCTCCCACCTCCGTCGAGGAGGCCGACCGGCTCGCCGCCGAGTTCGGAGTCCCGTTCGTTGTGAAGCCGAGCGGGCTCACGTCGGGCAAGGGGGTCTGGGTCCAAGGGTCCGATTTCTCGGAGCCGAGGGTGGGGGCCGCATACGCGAAGTCGCAGCTCGTCCAGGGCGGACGCGTGCTCTTCGAGGAAAAGGCCGAGGGCGAGGAGTTCAGCTTCATGGCGTTCGTCACGGATTCCGGTGTCTATCCGATGCCGGCGGTCCAGGACTTCAAGCGGGCGCTCGAGGGCGACCAGGGGGGGAACACCGGCGGGATGGGCTCCTACTCCCAGCGGGACCACCTCCTTCCGTTCCTCTCCGCCTCGGACCGGGACCGCGCGAGCGAGATCCTCCACCGATCGGTCGACGCGCTCCGGGCCGAAGGGTTTCCCTACCGCGGCATCCTCTACGGAGGGTTCATGCTCACCGCGAAAGGGCCGGTCCTCCTCGAGTTCAACGCCCGCTTCGGAGACCCCGAAGGGATCAACGTCCTGGCCCTCTACGAAGAGGGCGACTTCGCCGAGCTCCTCGCCGGCCTCGCGAACGGACGGATCGACCCGAACCTCGTTTCGTTCCGGCTCCGTTCGACCGTCGTGAAGTATCTCGTCCCGCCCGGCTACGGGGACCGTCCACGGTCCGGCGGGCTCCTGACCTTGGACTCGGGAGAGATCGAGGCCGCCGGCGTCCATGTCGTCTACGGGAGCGTCGACGCCGCCGGTCCGGGGGTCGTTCGGTTCAGTACGTCGCGCGGGGTCGCCCTGGTCGGCGAGGCGAGTGCGATCCACGAGGCCAGTGCTCGGGTCGAGTCGGCCCTCCGCTTCGTGCGCGGAGAGTACTACCTGCGTCACGACATCGGCACCCAGGAGGACCTCACCCGACGCTGGGAGCACATGCGCAAGCTCCGGGCGCCGAATGCGAAGGCGTCCCCGCTCCCGCTCAGCGTCGCGCCGCCCGACGCGCCACCGGAGAGCCACGCTCCTCCGGAGCAACGTATCGGCTGAGGGCGTACGCGACCGTCAAATATCCCGGCTGGGCTGTTGAGCGTCCGTGAAGTTCTGTCCGAAGTGTAAGCGCCTCATGCGCCCCGACCGGACGGCGGGCGTCTGGAGGTGCGGGGCGTGCGACACGACGGTCCCGCTCGGCGACGGTGTCGCCGTCGTCCACGCCACACCGACCAAGAGGACGATGGACGTCGTAGAGTCGAAGGTCGCGACACTCCCGAAAGCGGAGGAGACCTGTCCCAAGTGCGGGAACGGGGAGGCGTACTGGGTCCTCCGTCAGACCCGCGGGGCCGACGAACCCGAGACCCGCATCTTCGAATGCACGAAGTGCGGGCACAAGTGGCGGGAGTACCAGTGAGCGAGCCGGCCTTCGACACGGTCGCGCGCGCCTTCGCACCGGACGCGATCGATCGGACGGTCCGCCTGCGCGGCTGGGTCCTCCGCGGACGGTCGTCGGGGGGAATCCTCTTCCTCGTCCTGCGGGACCGTACGGGCTCGGTCCAAGTGACCGGCAAGAAGGACGTCCTCGGCCCCGAGGCGTTCGACGCGGCCGAGCACGTCCAGGTCGAGGGCGCGGTCGCGGTCGAGGGAACGGTCGCGAGCGACCCCCGGGCCCCCGGCGGACGCGAGGTACGGGCCCGACGCATCGAGGTGATCGATGCCGGCCAGCCGTTCCCGATCTTTGCCGACCAGACCGAGGAGTTCCGGCTCGACCAGCGCCATCTCGCGGTCCGAGCGCAGGACATGGTGGCGACGTTCCGTCTCAAGGCCGAGCTCCTGAGGGCCCTGCGCGACTTCCTCGACCAGGAGGACGTCCTCGAGGTCACGCCACCGGTCCTGAGCGGGAACGCCGCCGAGGGTGGGTCCGAGGCGTTCCGTCTCGACTACTTCGGTCGCCCCGCCTATCTCGGGCAGACCGCACAGCTCTACCTCGAGGCCCTGCTCTTTCCGAACGAGCGGGTCTACTCCGTCACCTCCTCGTTCCGGGCGGAGAAGTCGAGGACGCCGAGACACCTCACCGAGTACCTTCATCTCGAGGTCGAGCTCGCCTGGTGCGACCTCGCCGAACTGATGGACTTCAGCGAGCGGATGGTCCTCGCGGCCTGCCACGCGCTCGCCGAGCGACGGCCCTCGGAGCTCGCCCTGCTCGGTCGTCCGCCCGCGGAGCTCGCGGCGCTCACGGCCCCGTTCCCCCGGGTGACGTACCGAGAGGCGATCGATCGGCTCGCGGCGAAGGGCCTGGCCGTCCAGTGGGGGAGCGATCTCGGGACCGCCGAGGAGCGTGCGCTCACCCTCGAGGAACGTGCCCCGATCTTCGTGACCCACTTTCCGCGCGAGCTGAAGGCGTTCTACATGCTCCCGACCGCGTCGGACCCGACCACGGTCGAGGCCGCCGACCTCCTCGCCCCGGAAGGGTACGGCGAGCTCGTCGGCGGGTCGTGCCGCGACACCGACGCCGAACGTCTCGTCACGCGTCTTACGGAAACCGGTGTCGACCCGCGCGAGTACGACTGGTACGTCGACCTGCGCCGACACGGGAACGTTCCGCATGCCGGTTTCGGCCTCGGGATCGAGCGATTGCTGCGATGGATCCTCCGACGCGAGCACATCCGGGATACGACGCCGTTCCCCCGCACCCCGTCCCGCCTCACTCCGTGAACGGTGGCCGGACGCGCGCGCCGGCCCTTCGCAATAAGTAAGATTCAAAAGCGGCTGAGCACTAGGCGTCGTCCGAGTGTCCCGAACCGGGGTTTCTGACGTGGCCGACGAGCACAAACCGGAACGGGAGGGCGCACCTCGAGTCCCGAACGGTTCGGACCGCAACGGGGAGAAGCCGTCGGAACGGCCGACGGAACGAGCGGGCGAGAAGAGCCCCGGCCCTCTCGTGGTGGAACGGATCACGCACCAGGACGTGCCGGCGGTCTGCGCGTTGTACAAGAAGGTCTGGGACACGGATCCGAGCGGCCTTCCCTCCCCGCTCACCAAGACCTGGCAGCCGACGCCTCTCGAGTTCACGAGCTGGATGGAGGGCGTGACCTACTTCGCGGGCCGGCGGGACGGGCGGCTCATCGGTGCGGTGGGGTGCGAGCTGAGGGACGGGAGCTGCCGCCTCGTCCACCTCGCCGTCGATCCGGAGTTCCGTCGCCAGGGGGTCGCGAGCGCCCTGCTCTCGGCGGCGGTCGACTGGGCGAAGCGTTCGAACGTCCCCGAGGTCTGGGTCGACGCGCTCGCGCGGTTCACGGCCGCGGCCTCGTTCTTCCGCCACCGCGGGTTCGCGGAGTGCGGCTGCCTCCACCGGCACCAGTGGAACGAGGACGTCTTTCTGTTCGAGCGCCTGCTCGACTAGGGCTCCGAGCGCGTTCGCGCCGCCGATCGACCCGGGTACCCCGGAGGAACGCCGTGCCGCTGCTGCAGCATGCGCAGGTGCCGGAGCCCCTCTTCGGGCCGTCCGTGGAAGAACTCCCGCGCTCCCCGGGCGAGCTCCATCGCCTCGAGCTCCGTCGGGATCCCATGGGTCCGCTCGCTGACCAGGTAATCGCCGTACTCCGCGATGTACTTCGGTAGGCCGGCCTTGAGCCGGTTCACCGCCTGCAGCCGAAGCGCCCGGATCTGCTGCTTGAGCGACGCGAGCTTGCCGGCGCGGAACTCGCTCTCGAGGTCGTCCGCGATCTCTTCCGGGTCCTGCGGGACCTCGATGCCGAGCGCCTGCATGTCCTTGAGGAGCGCGATCACCCGCTCGAGCTCCTCCCGGGCCTGGTCGAGATGGTGTTCCTTGAGCGCGACCACGCGGTCGACCTGCTGGAACGTCGCAAGCGCCTGCGGGATGTCGCCGCTGCGCGCGGCGTGGAGCACGTCCTCGATCTGCTCGCGTTCGAGGCGGCTATCCACGCTGTAGGCCTCGAGCCGGGTCAGCCGCGCCTTCGCCCGTTTCTCCCACCCCTCGAGCGCAGTCGCGATCCGTCGCTGCGCGATCCGCTCGATACCCCGAACGACCTCGGCCCAAGGTTCCGGGTCCGGCGCGGCGCGCGCCGCCTCCTCGGCCCAGGCGGGGAGGTGCGGGAGCTCGAGGCCGAGCAGCTGGGAGCCCTCGGCCCACTGCGCGAGCCGGTTCAACCGACGCGAAAGCTCGGCCGCGAACGGATTCGCCGCGCCGGCGGTGCTCCGCCGCCCGGTGGCCCGCACGCGCTCTCCCGCGGGGGCGGCAGGCGGAGCGGGCGTCGCTTCCGGCAGCCGGTCGGGCGCCGGGGGATGCTCCCCGTCCGGTAGAGGTTGGTAACAGGAGGGGCAGAGGAGGAAGTCGGAACCGACCGGCGCACCGCAGTGGGGGCAGGCCCGACCTTCGTCCGTCATCCGAGTTCTCCTTCGGTCGGAAAAGTGCAGGGGGTGAGATTTGAACTCACGAACTCCTACGAGACCAGGACCTCAACCTGGCGCCTTTGACCAAGCTGGGCCACCCCTGCACGCCGCCCGCGCGTACGGGGCCCGAGCGATAACCTTTGCGAACACGTACGCTCTCAGGGTCCGTCGATTAGGGGGTCTTCTCACCAAAAAGCCTTGTGGAGGAGCGCTGTGATGCTGGAACGATGGCCGAAACGGCGTACGACGGCTCGACGGTCTTCATCGGGCAGAAACCGACGATGACCTACGTCTTCCAGGTCGTGACCCAGCTGAACGCGGGCGCCGGCCCCGTGATCGTGAAGGCGCGGGGCAACGCGATCGGCAAGGCGGTCGACGTCGTGGAGGTCGTCCGACGCCGTTTCCTCGAGGGCCAGGTCGCGGTCGGGCCGATCGCGATCGACACCGAACGGCTCGTCAACCGGGAGGGACGCGACGCGAACGTCTCCTCGATCGCGATCCCGCTCACGCGGACCGGTTCGCCTCCGGGGCCGGGGGGCCCACCCCGGTCGGGCTCGTCGGCGGCGCCGCCCCCACCGGCCCACTAGGTCGCTCGCGGACGACCCAGGTCCCGGCCCAGAGGTCCCCCAGCCGCTGGCGCTCGGGGGTGAGCACGATCACGAGGACGCCCAGGGCCCCGAGGATCCCGATCCCGCCGACGACGAAGGCGAGCGCCCCGGCGAGGGCCACGCTTCCGTTCGGGAGGAGGATGCCCCCGATCGCCACGCCGGAGTAGGTCCCGACCTTGAGCCCGAAGGCGACCGCGAGGGCGCCTCCGATCCCGAGCACCGTGAGCACCGGAAGGACCGAGACGTTCCGGACGAACGCGGACAGCAAGCCGACCGGACGCAGGGATCGATCCCGGACCGAGAGCCGCCACCACCGCTTCCCGAGCGAGCTCCCGGTCAGCGCCTCGGAGAGAACGAAGTAGAGGAACGCGAGCGCGACGAACCCGTAGATCGCCGCATTGAACGGAAGGCTCGAAAGGACGGCGTCGAGGTCGCCCGGCGTCGCGAGGGCAATGAGGACCCAGGTGGTCCCACCGAGCACCGTGAGCAGGACGAGGTCGACGGCGAACGCGAGCGACCGGTCCCTCACCGACCCGAACCGTCGCTGACCGAGGTCCCGGCCGAGGACGACGAACGCGCGTGCCGTGAGCCAGGATCGGAACCCCTCTCGACCGTCCAGCGTTCCCGACCCGGCGGCCGCATCGAGGTTGACCTGATCGCTGACGACCCAGCCGGGAACGGGAAGACCCTCCCACGGCCGATCCTCCGGGGCGGTCCCAAGGCCGGCGAGGCGACGGGCCTGGTCGGCGGCGGCCCGCCCCGCCCGGGCCGACTCCGTGAGCGACTCGGAGAGTTGGCCCTGGACCCCGGCGCGGAACGCCCGATTGAGCCGGCCGAACGGCGTCGGCGAGGGGACCGGGACGGTCGGGCCCACGGGGTCCAACGATCGGCCCAGGGCCCGGTGCGTGGCGTAGGCCGAAGCGAGGGCGAGGAGGCCCGAGAGGTAGACGAGGTCGAGGACCCCGGCCCCCCCGATCGCGTAGAGGCCGGCCGTCGAGGTCCCGTAGAGGGGAGGCTGGCGCAGGAGGTCGGCGCCGAGGAGCACTCCGAACGTCGTGGCGAGGTAGGCGAACGGCAGGGCGAACCCGTCCTGACCCTGGAACACCCGCGGCGCGAAGATCACCGCGACTATCCCCGCGGCGATCGGCGGAATGAGATAGATGGGGAACGGCTCGACGATACCTACGCCCGGGACCGCCTGCGACGCGACGAACGTCGTCAGAAGGACCCCGGAGACGATGGCCAGCAGGAAGAGCAGCGCTCGCCGGCGCAGCGCGCCCTCCGCCTCGGGGTCCCCGCCGGTGGCGGGGCGACCGGTGATGGTGGCGGAGGCAATCGGCGGCAGGAGCACGACGACCGGGAGAAGGAGCAGCGCCTGGGCGAGCGGGCCGCTTCCCCCGAGCACCGACGCGAGGCCATCGACAACGGGGGAGGCCAGGGGGGGGACCAGCAGGAGCAAGAGGAGGCTCTCGACCGCGAGGGCGAGCAGGAACTCGGCCAGGAAGCGACCACGAGGCGGAACGGCCCGGCCGACCGCCAGCGAGCCGACCAGGAGGGGGAAGATCGTTCCGGCAAAGCTCACCGCGACGATGTCGTTCGTGACCGCGCCGAACGGCAGGATCGCGAAGGTCGCGAAGAGGGCCCCCGGCAGGAGGAGCCAGAACGACCTACGGCCGAAGCCGATGCTCTCGGCGAACGGCCCCCGCTCCCAGGCCAGGAGGAACAACAACGCCCACAGGCCGGCCGGGAGGGCGAGCGAGATCGCGTTCGCCGCGATGTCGTACGCGAGGTTCACGAGGTCGACCACGGTCTTCGGTCCGTGCGGGAGGAGGGCCAAAGGCGCAAGGCGGGCCTAAACGTTTTGTCGCACGCCTACCTCGTTTTTGCATGTCGTCTTCACGTACCGAACAGGATTCTTTGGGTCCCCGAGAGGTGCCGGCCGACGCGTACTGGGGCATTCAGTCCCTGAGAGCCCGCGACAACTTCCCGGTGAGCGGTCTCCGGGCCTCGAAGCACCTCATCCGGTCCTACGCCTTCCTCAAGCTCGCCTGCTGCCGCGCGAACGTGGAGAAGGGGGGCCTCGACGCCGAGCGGGGCCGCGCGATCGCCCAGGCCGCGGAGGAGATGGCCCAGGGGAAGTTCGACTCGGAGTTCATCATCGACGTCTTCCAGGCCGGCGCGGGCACCTCCTTCCACATGAACGTCAACGAGGTCCTCGCGAACCGCGCGCTCGAGATCCGCGGTAAGAACCGAGGGGACTACAAGGACGTGAGCCCGAACGACCACGTGAACCGGGGGCAGTCGACCAACGACACCTACCCGTCCGCCGCGCAAGTGGCGACCCTGCTCGCGCTCCGGGAGCTCCGGAAGTCGGTCACGTCCCTCATCCAGAGCTTCCGGGTGAAAGGAGAGGAGTTCGGCCGGGTGCCGAAGGCCGGCCGCACGCATCTCAAGGACGCGATGCCGGTCACGCTCGGCGCCGAGTTCCGCGCCTATGCGAGCGCCCTGGAGCATGTCCTCGAGACGCTTCCGCCGGTCGAGCGAGGGCTCGCCGAGATCCCCCTCGGGGGCAGCGCGGTCGGCAGCGGGGTCAACTCGGTGGCCGGCTTCCGCGCCCGCGCGACCGAGGAGTACGCCCGACTGACGGGACTGCCCCTCCTGGTGGCCCGCGATCCGTTCGAGACGATGCAGAGCCGCTGGCCCCTCGGCGCCGCCGCGGGCTGGATGCGGACCCTCGCGCTCGAGCTCGTCCGTATCGCGAACGACCTACGACTGCTCTCGAGCGGACCCGCGACGGGGTTCGACGAGATCCGGCTGCCCGAGATCCAGCCGGGCTCCTCGATCATGCCGGCGAAGGTGAACCCGTCCGCGGCCGAATGCCTCGACATGGTCGCGTTCCACGTCATCGGGGCCGATGCCGCGACGGCGCAGTCGGTCGCGGCCGGCCAGCTCGAGATCAACGTGATGATGCCGCTCGCGGCGTACGAGGTGCTGTTCGCGTCCGAGATCCTGACGAACTATCTGCCGGTCTTCGCCCGCACGTGCGTCGACGGGATCACGGCCAACCGTCCTCGGCTCGAGAAGTTCCTCGTCGAGTCGGCGGCGATCGCGACGGTCCTCACGCCGAAGCTCGGCTACCTCAAGGTCGCCGAGGTCCTCCACGAGGCGGAGCGCACCTCGAAGCCGGTCCGAGAGCTCCTGGTCGAGAAGGGGCTCCTGACCGCCGCCGAGGTCGAGTCGCTCCTCGGGGAGGCGGCCCTCCTCAAGCTGACCGAGCCCGTGCCGTAGGTCCTGGCGCCGCCCGCCCGAACCACTTCCCCTACCTCGGGGCCGCCGGCGAACCGTCCTCCCACCCCGCACGCCCGGGAGAGCCGGAGGTTCCCTCCCCCCTCCGGGGAGTTTGCGGACGATCGATCCCTCGAGGCCCTCTTCGATCGTCACGACACCGATCCGGGCGAAGCGTTGGAACGCCCGGCCGGAGGGGACGAAGTGTTTAGATACGGCCTCCGGGATTGCGGACTCGGCCAAGGGCCAGGAGGTTCACGGGAAGATGGCAATCGATGTGGATGCCAGCACACCGTGGACCGGCTGATCGCCGCCTCCCCCTGCGCCTGGCCACCGCATCCCTCTCTCCGGAGCGTTCGGACCTGGGCCGGGTCAACCGATGCCCAACGATGGGTACCTCGATAAGAGCGTGCGCTGGAAGGTGCAAAACGGCCTGATCGACTTCGCCGAGCCGACGCACCGCGACGTAGCGGAAGCCATCCGCGACACGGGGCTCGCGACCGAGGTGGGTCAACGCCTCGGTTCGGGCAAGGAGGCCGACGTCTACCTCTGTCGCGAGGACCACGGACTCTCCGTCGTGAAGGTCTATCGGCAGTACCGTACCTCCCACCGCGGCGGGAGACCGATCAAGCTCGAATCGATGGGACAGCGCGCCTCCCGCGAGTTCGAGCTCCTGGGGTATGCCTGGCAGGGCGGTGCCCGGGTCCCGAAACCCGGCCGACGGGTGGAGAACATGTTCTCGATGCAGTACCTCGGAACTCCCGAGGTCGTGGCGCCGATGTTGCAGCAGGTGCGTCTGCACGATCCGGAACCGTTCGCACGGGCGACCGTGGCCGGCATCGAGGGTCTGGCCGAGGCAGGGATCGTGCATTCCGACCTGAGCCCGTTCAACATCCTCGTGCATCAGAACCAGCCCTGGTTCATCGATCTCGCGGCGGGAATCCGGGTCGACCGTTTGGGGGCTCCTCCCTGGCTCCGGCTGAACGAGGCCCTCCGTGCGCTCGAGAAAGGGCTCGGATCGCTCCAGCAGTACTTCCGAAGGTACGATCTGGAGCTCGACTCCGCCGAGGCGCTGGGACGGGCGCGCGCGAAGATCGACCTGTACCGGATCGGCTGAGCACGAGGTGCGGGCGTGAGCTTCTACGTGATCGTCCGGGGTCCTCTGGGCGCGGGTAAGTCCACGGTCGCGCGAGCACTGGCGCGTGCGCTGCGAGGGGAGGCCATCGAGATCGATCCGATCCTGGAAAGATGGGAGTGGGACGGTGGCTCGGAATCGCTCTTCCTCGGAGCGAATCGGGTCGCCGCAGAGCGCGCTCTCTCGATCCTGAAGCGGGGCGCTCCGGTGGTGCTGGACGGCAACTTCTACTGGCGGAGTGCGATCGAGGATCTCCAAGAGCGCCTGCCGTTTCCGCACGCGGTCTTCACGCTCAAGGTTCCCCTCGAGGTCTGCGTCGAACGGGACCAGCACCGGCAGCTCTCCTATGGGGAGGAAGGCGTGCGGGAGGTGTTCGAGAAGGTGTCGCGGTTCGCGTATGGCACTCCGATCGATGCGACGTCACCGGTCCCCGAGCAAGTGAGGGAGATCGAGCGGCAGCTTAGCCTACGGGGCCTGATCGCTCGTCGCGGCGGGGAGGGGGCGAGGGCCACTCCATGAACCGATCCCCGGCGGGGCGGCGCTTCGAAGACCGCGGAGGAGCCCCTGGGCTCCGCACGGTCCGCCGGGACGCCGACCCGCCGGTTCCCGCGGTCGTCGGCGGGGGGCCCCTTCCGGGCCCGGGCGAGCGGCTCGTACCCGGCTAGATATGTCCGAGCGTCCTGGGCCCGGCATGCAGCTGCGCCACCCGGAGTCAGAGGACCCGATCGGGCGAGCCTTGGACCGCGCGGAGGGCTGTGCGAAGGACTACACGCCGGATCATCCGTTGACCCCGGAGCGGTTCTGGGAGGAGCTGAAACGCGACGGGTTCTTCTTCCCGAAGGACCCGCCCGGGAGCGACGAGCACGGGAGGTTCTTCGCTCATCTGGTCCTCGACCACGCGGTCGCCCTCCACCGGATCGGTGGGAACACCGCGCTCCACCACTACTTCTCGCCGACCTGAGCCTCTCCTGCGCCCAAGGCCGCGGTCGGCATCGGTGCGATCGCGGGCCCGGTCCGGCACCGAAGGGTGGTTCCTGGACACGGACCTCCCCGAGAGCCCGGGCCCCGCACGCGCGAGATGTCGTCGTCGACTCGACCACGCCTCCCGCGCCGAGGGAGCCAGCACGGACCGGCCGGGTCCCAACCGCGGCGTCAGCGGCGCGAGCCCGGGCCCCGATGGGTGGGGGGCGAGAACGGGGCCCCGTGGCCCGGGACGATCCGGGACGCAACGCCGAGCACCCGCCGACGGTGTCGCAGGAGCGCCCGGGGATCGGATGCGAGGGGATCGGGGGTGGGTCCGGCCGAGTTCCACCAGAGGTGAGTGAAGGCGACCACGCCCTTCGGAGTACCCGCGAGGGTCGTGATGTCCTGAGGGGTGTGCCCCGGGGTCTCCCAGAGGAGGATGGAGGGCGACAGGCGGAAACCTTCCGCGGGCCGGCTCACCCACCGATCGTCCTCGTAGATCGCCCAATGGTCGTGGACCCGGGCCCCGGGAAACAACGCACAGTTGAGCGCGTGGTCGGGATGGTGGTGCGAGAGCACGATGTCGGTGATCTCCCCGGGCCGCACGCCGAGGCGTGCGAGCGGGCCGAGAATGGCATCTCGATGCCGGACCATGCCCGGATCGATCACGAGCCGCACCCCGTTCTCCTCGACGTAGGAGACCGTGGAGGCGACCCGCCGTCCCGCGTAGCCGCGCGTGAGGACCTCGTACCGCGCTCCCCGTTCCTCGGCGGAAAGACTCGCTCTCATCTTCGCAGCGGGGCCACCGAGAGGGTGGTAATGAAGAGCGATGCTCCCGGCCGCAGAGGAACCCGACGGTAACGTTCGGTAGGCCCGCTCGCGTGACCCCGCCCTTCCGTGGGCGTCCGGTGGGGATCCGCACGGCGACCCAGGATTCCGGCACGCCGGATCGATCCACCGAACCGTGCGGGCGGGTGAAGTTCACGCCACGCCCTTCACGCACCATTAAAACCCCACGGCTCGTCCCTTCCGGTGCTCATCATGGCCGCGATCGAAGAGACCGCCGTCGCCCTAGGGAACCAGGCGTCGGAGGAGTTTCGTCAGGCGACCGACGTGCTCGGCAAGGTCGGGCTCACACGTTACGAGGCCCGGGCCTACATCGCGCTGGTCGCCCGAGGAGTCGGGGACGCGGCCACCCTCGCGACGGCGGCCGGGATCCCTCGCACGAGCGCCTACAAGGTCCTCGAGTCGCTCGCGGAGAAGGGGTACGCCCAGCCGACCGGCGGAAAGCCGATCCTCTTCCGACCGACACCTCCGCTCGACGTCGCGGAGTCGCTCAAGGGGGCCATCCAAGAGGTCTTCGAGAAGCTCGCGGTCCTCCACCGGGTCGTCGCCGAGCACGGGGAACCGCAGCTCGTCTACCTCCTCTCGGAACGCGAGAAGGTCGTCGCCAAGATCGGCGACCTCCTCGACCAGGCGACGCGGACGTTCATCCTCACGACGCCGCAGGTCGCCGAACTGCGGGACGATCTCGGCAAGAAGATCCAGCACGCCGTGAAACGCGGGGTCCGGGTCACGTTCGTCACCGCCCCGCTCCAGCGGATGCCCGAGGGCGTCGAGTACGTCCCCCGCGAGAACCTGCGCGCGACGGAGGTCCTCGCGGACGGGGAACATGCGCTCCTCGCCGCCCCCGGGCTCGACGCCTGCGGATTCACGGATAACCCGATCCTGATCGCGCACCTCAAGCAGTTCCTCGAGGTGATCCTCGAGAAGGGCCCCGAGGAGTCTCCCCTGGCGTAGCTCCTCCAACGATCGCACGATGGCCGGTCCCTCTCGGTCGCTCCGTAATCCGCGGGCGCCCGCCGAACGGGTCCGCGCCCGACTGGCGCGGGTCGCGGGTCCCCGCGTCGCGGGAGAGATGCCACCGGGTTACCAGCGTCTCGGTCGGGTGCTGCTCCTGCGCCTTCCCCGTTCGCTCGACGCCTACCGGTCCGAGATCGGGAGGGCCTGGCAACGGGAGCTCGGTGTCGAGACCGTCCTCGCGGTGACGGGGCCGATCGAGGGCGAGTATCGCGAGCCCCGTGTCGTCCCCCTGGTCGGCACCGAGACCGAGACCGAGGTCATCGAGCACGGGGTGCACTGGCGACTCGACGCAGCGCGCCTCATGTTCGCCCAAGGGAACCGGGCCGAGCGGCGCCGGGCGGGCGAGCTCGTATCCCCCGGCGAGACCGTGGTCGATCTCTTCGCAGGGATCGGGTACTTCGCGATCCCGGCCGCGTGCGCGGGGGCCGCGCGCGTCCTCGCGGTGGAGAAGAACCCCCTCGCCGTCCGCTACCTGAGGGAGAACGTCGAGCGGAACGGGGTGGTGTCCCGCGTGGAGGTCTTCTCTGGAGACAACCGGACGGTTCCCCTACCCCCTGCCGTCGCCGACCGGGTATTCCTCGGGTACCTGCCGAGCGCACTTCCCTGGATCCCTCGGGCGCTCGAGCTGGCCCGGGACCGGGGCGCCTGGTTTCATGTGCATCTCGTCGCCGACTCCCGACGGGCCTGCGAAGGGGCGGTCGGAGCGGTCCAGGCGGCCCTCGCCCGGGCCGGGGCGTCGCTGGTAGAAGCGGCGGTCGCCCACGAGGTCAAGCCCTACGGTCCCGGGCGCACCCACGTCGTCGTGGACGCGTGGGTCCTCCCGCCGGAGCGGCCCGGTCCACCCGCTCCCGTCACGCGGACGGCGCCGAGCCGTCAGGACCTCTCGGCCGAGACCGCGGCGGAGGACCGGGAGCTCAGCGCTCGGATCGCCTCGGGGAAGGCCTTCGCGAACCTCTCGATATCCCCCGGGGGGTTTGAGAACGAGAGCCGCACGAACCGCTGACCGTGCTTCGGCGAGAGGTAGTTGCCGGCCCGGACGAAGACCCCGTGCCGGTAGAGGAGCTCCACCTCGAGCGCTTCCGGCGAGACGCCGAACTCCCCCAGGTCGATGACCATCATGTTCGCCCGCGAGGGATACACGGGCAGCGACGCGCCGGCGACGCCGGCGACGACCTCGCGCACCAGCGCCCCGTTCGCCCGGGTCTGCCGGACGACGTTCCCGATCCACGAGGACTTGGTGCGGAGCGCGGCCCGGGCCGCCACCTGAGCGAGGACGTTGACGCCAAGGTCGTTCGTATTGAACCGGGCGATGCGCCCGACGAGGTCCGGACGCGCGGCGAAGCCCCCGATCCGCATCCCGGCGAGGCCGCAGTTCTTCGATAACGACCAGACGGTCACGGTCTCCTCGGGGGCGAACTCGGCGGCGAGCGCATGCCCATCGGAGAAGTCCCGGTAGGTGACGTCGTTGAGCAGGAAGAGGTGGTGATCGTGGGCGATCTCGGCGATCGCCCGGACCTCCTCGCGGGGGTATCCCGACCCGAGCGGGTTCAACGGATCGATGAGCAGGATCATCCGGGTCTTGGGTCCCACCGCTTCCCGGACGCGGTCCGACGTGAGCCGGTAGGGAGGTTCGTAGATGTCGAGGTTGATCGTGCGCGCCCCCTCGAGCTCGACGAACCGGTGGATGATGAGGTAGCTCGGGTCGGAGGCGATCACCTCGTCGCCCGGGCGAAGGAGCGCCCGTGCGATCATGTAGAGCGACTCGGTCCCCCCGCCGGTGACGAACGGGCGGACTCCCGCGAGCCCGAGGTCGGCGGTCACGAGGTCGAGAAGCTCCGGGTCGCCCGCGGCGAGCGGATAGCCCTCGTAGCGGCGGTCCCGGATCGCCTCCTCGAGCGCCCCCCGGACGATCTCGGGGGGCACGAGGTGGTTCGTGTTCTGGCTCAGCCAGGCGATCTCGGACCAGTGGGCGTGCGCGTACCGAAAGGCGTCCGCGACGTTGGCCGACACGCGGGTTTACTCCGTCCTCCTCCCATAACCGTTCCGGCCGCGGCCCGCTTTGGGTATCCGCGCGTCGCGGACCACCCGCTCAGTCCGGCCCGGCCTCGCCGAGGAAGGCCGTGACGATACCGAACGATTGGGGCTGCGCTTCGGTCCGCGCGAACCCGGCCCGACCCATCATCGCACGGAACGCCTCCCGGGGCGGCAGCAGCCGGAGCGATTCGGGGAGGTACCGGTACGGCCCGGCGCTCTTCACCGCGGCGCCGAGCCACGGGATGACCCGATCGAAATAGGCGTGGAACAGTCGACCGAAGGTCGGTCCGGTCGGCTCGGTGATCTCGAGCATCAGGAGAGCGCCGCCGGGCCGGAGGACGCGGCGCATCTCGGCGAGAGCGACGGGAAGGCTCGCGAGGTTGCGGAGGACGAACGCGTTGGTGACGAGGTCGAACGCCCCGTCCGCGAACGGAAGCCGGAGCGCCGTCGCCCGTCCAAAGTCGAGGCGGGGCCGCTCGCGCCGGCCGCGAGTCGCCTCGGCCGCCCGGACCACCATCGCGGCGGTGAAGTCCGTGGCGAGGACCTCGAGGTGCGGGTAGTGGCGCGCGACCTGTCGGGCGAGCTCACCGGTGCCGCAGCCGAGATCGAGGGCGCGCTCGAAGCGTCCCGGAGACCGGAACCGGTCCAGGTCCCAGAGCGCGCGGGGCCGCCAGAGGTAATCGTTGCCGAGCGATGCGACATGATCGAACCACTCGTACCGTTGGACGATGTGCGTGAACATCCGCCGCACGTCCCGCTCGAACGTCGGGAGCGAACGGTCGGGGTACGGCGAACCGTCCGACGCCGACCTTCCCGCGGAGTCCCCGGCCGGCATCGGCGACCCAGCGCGGCCCGCGACCTTAACGGTGCGCGTCCGCCTCCGGCCCCAGCGCGCCTCGGAGCTCGGCGTGGCGGTCGATAAGGTCGGGCCGCTGTTCGAGCAGTCCCTTCTTCTCTGCCTCCTCGAGCCGCTCGCGCGCGAGGTCGAAGTTCCCCTGACGGTGGGCCAGCTCGGCCAAGCGGAACCACATCTCGGGCACCTCGGAACCGAGGCGCATCTCCTGCGCCCGTCGCAGCGCCTCCTGGAACTCCGTCTCGGCCGAATCGTACGCCCCCTCGGCCAGGGAGACCATCCCCCGCGTCATGGCGAGCTGCTGCTCGGCGAGCTGGACGCCGATCGGTTCCAGGACCTGGACCGCCCGCTCGAGCGCCCGCCGTGCGTCGGACGGACGGTCGAGCTCGGCCAGCCACTGGGCCAAGTTCAGATGACAGAAGCCGATCCACAGCGGGGAACGGGACCGCTCCGCGGTCGCCGTCGCGGTCCGCATGTCCTCGAGGGCCCGATCGGTCCGGCCGGCGCCGTACTCGAGGACCGCCCGGTTCATCTGGACGCGGGCGCGGGCCCCGTGATCCTCGATCTGGGCGAACCGGGCGGCGGCGCGGGCGTAGAGATCGAGCGCGGTTTCCAGGCGGGCGGCGCCGAGGGGAATCATCGTGTTGGCGATGTCGACGAGGGCGTGGCCCTGCTCGAACGGCGTCCCTTCCCGCTCGGCGATCTCCAGGGCCGCCCGCTGGTGGGCCTCGGCCGATTGGAGCTCGCCTCGCCGCCAGTACACGACCCCGAGCACCCGGTGCGCGGCGAGGAGGTCGAGCGGAGAACCCACCTTTTCCAGGACCGTCATCGCCTCGTTCGCGAGCGCCTCGGCTGAGGCGTACTCACTGCGGTCGCTACGGGTCTGGGCGAGCCCGAGGAGCGCCTTTCCGAGCTCCCGATCGAACCCGGGGTGGGCCCGCGCGAGGTCGACCGCCTCCCGGAGGGTCTCCTCGGACCGGGGAAGGTTCCCGAGCTCGTCGAGGAGCCGCCCCTCGTCCGTGAGCAGTCGGATCTCCTGACGCGGCTCCCGCACCGGCCCCCGGCGTTCGGCCTGGAGCGCGCGCTCGAGATGGGCAACGGCCGTCTCGAAGGCGAACGCGCGGGTCGCGTTCTCCGCCGCCCGGACGCTATGCTCGACCGCGCGCGCGTCGTCCCGCCCGAGAAAGAACTGGCGGGCGAGCTCGGCGTCGCTCCGGCCTCCCTTGGCCATCAGGGCCTGGCCGGCCTTGTGGTGGAGAATGCGCCGCCGGGTCTCGGTCAGGGAGGCGTAGACGTTCGCCCGAACCGCCTCGGTGACGAACTCGTAGACCTCCTGTCCCCGTTCCCTCACGAGGCCCTGGCGGACGAGGCGGTCGAGGTTCTCGGTGACGCGTTCTTCTCCCCGGCCCGCGACGGCCGCGAGGCTTGCGAAGTCGAACTCCTTGCCGAGCACCGCGGCATAGGTCAGGAGGCGCCGCTCGGACTCTCCGAGGGCGCCGACGCGCCGGACGAGGATCTCGGTGATGTCCCGGCCGCCGGGCGACGCGGGCGGGGGGCGGAGATCGGAGCCCGTCACGGTGCGGACGAGCTGCTCGATGAAGAGCGGGTTCCCCTCGGTCTGGGCGTGCCATCGAAGGACGTCCTGGGGATCGGGGTTCCTTCCCCCGAGGATCCATCGCACGAACTCCGTGACCTCGGGCACGGTGAGCGGTCGCAGCTCCAGGGAGCGGAAGGCGGGGCTCTCCGAGAGCGCCGCGATCGCCTCGGTCGCGCCGCTCGGGACCTCCGAGGCGACGCCGACCGTAGCGATCACGGCCGCAGGGATCCGTTCGATCTCGCCCGAGAACCGCCGCAAGAGGTCGAGCGAGGAGGTGTCCGCGAACTGGAGGTCATCGACCGCGATCAGGAGCGGTTGCTGGCCGGCGAGAGCGCGGAAGTCCTCGGTCAGGCGGCCCAGCATCTCCTCGCGGCCGGCTCCGAGCCCCTCCGTGGAGGTCGAGCCGGCGGGAGCGAGGATGCGGTCGAGATCGTCCCGGGGTCCACGACGATTCCCGCGCTCGACCGAGGTCGGAGAGATCGACCCCGGGGACGTGTCCACCACCGGGGCGAGAAAGAGCGGAAGGCCCGCACCGACCCCGATTCCCGAGCGCGGATCGGAGGACTCGGCCGGGGCTCGGAGAAGGTCTTGGACGAGCGAGAAGGGGCCGGGAAGCTCCTCCGGGAGGGCGCGTCCCGAGAGCACCCAGAACCCTCTTCCCAGCGCCCGTTCGACGGCAGCGCGGAGGACGTGGCTCTTCCCGGATCCGCCGGGTCCGGTCAGAAGGATCCCTTCTCCGTGCCCGTGGCGCGCCCGATCGAGGGTCCCTTCGACCTCTCCGAGCAGCTCTCCCTGACCGAAGAGGGGCCCCTCCGCCCCCCGTCGGATCCCACGGCCCCCGGCCATGCCCGGGATACAGTCGTCGCCCCGGCCCTATAACTGTCCTCTGGTCGTCGGTTCCTTTCGGTCGACCGTTCCCGGCTCGGAAGCGCCGTCCCCGGCGCGGTCCCCCTCCTCGAGCTGGCAACCCAGCTCTTCGAAGCCCGCGGCGAGGTGCGGGTGGGCCGTCGGGAGTCCCAGCTCCGCGGCCACGCGGTAGGCCTCTTTCGCACCCTCGAGATTGCGGGTCTTGTGCCGGAGCCGGGCGAGGTAGTACTCCACCTCGGCACGGTCGACCGGGAGACGGAGCCGCTCGCACATCTCGGACGCCTGCACGTAGGCGTGCTCGGCATCCTCCCATTGGCCCCGCTTCTCGGCGATAAGGCCCCGGTTCATGGCGACCTGCTCGACGCCGAGGTCATCGGAGAGCCGGCTCAGAAGTCGCCCGGCCTGCTCGTTGTCCCGCTCCGCCTCGTCGAGCTGGCCGAGGGCGAGGCGCATCTCGACACCCGAAAGGAACGCACGGCCCGCCGCGCGGATGTCGTGCGCCCGTTCGCCCGCAGACCGGGCCCTCTCGAGATAATCGAGTCCCTCCAGCGGATCGGTCTCGCCGACGACCGCTCCGAGATTGTGGTACGCGCGCGCGAGCTCGGCCCAGTCCCCGACCTCCCGCAGGCGCTCGACCGCCCGCTCGAACCACTCGATCGCGACCGGGCGCACCTCCGGCCCGAGGAGCGCGAACGAGTTCCCGATGTCGATGGAGAGACGGCCGAGGAAGCGCGGGTCCCGGACCTCCCCCAGCTGGTCGAGCGCGCGCATGCTCTCGTCGAGCGCGGCACGGTACGCTCCTCGCTGGAATTCAAGTCGCCCCAGCAGACGGTAGGTCTGCGCGATCCCGAGGTGATCCTCGGACTTTTCGAACAGTTTCTGGGCCGCGAGCGCGCCTTGGAAGGCCGTCTCTACGTCGAGGTTCTCTCGCGCGACCTCCGCCCGGGCGAGCAGGAGGCGGGCCCGGATGCGGATCTCGTCAGCTCCGACCCATTCGATCGCCTCGCCGAACGCGCGGTCGGCCGCGGAGAAGTTCCCGATGGAATAGTAGAGCTCGCCGAGCGCTTCGGCGACCTCGGCCCGCTCGCGACGTCGGTCGTTCCCCAGGGCGGCGAGGTCGAGAAGCACGCGTTCGAGATGATTCGCCGCGGCCTCCGGCTCGTCCGCCGCGCGCGCGACCGTCGCGGCCTTCCGGTTGTAGGTATAGGACTTCGCGGGCACCTTGCCGAGGAAGAAGTGTCGGCCGAGCTCGGCCAGGACCTCTGACGGGGGGTCGGGGTACAGGCGCTCGAGCGCTTCGGCGATCTTCCGGTGGAGCACCCGGAGTCGGCTCTCCGTGAGCGAGCGGTAGACCCGGGCCCGGAACTCCTCTTCGACGAACGCGAACCACTCCCCACCCGGCCGCTCGACGAGGATGCCTCCGTGGACGAGCGACTCGACCCGCTCGGCGAGCACTTCCTCCTCGACGGCCATGGCGGCCGCCAGCAGCCGGAACTCGAACTCCGGGCCGATCGCGCTCGCATAGGCGAGGATGCGGTGCTGTTCCGCCCCGAGCTCTTCGAACGGCGGGGCGGTCGGCCGCTCCGGAGGGGTGGGGACCGCGGCTCGATGGGCCATCGATGGATTCGTACTCTCCGTAGAGGGTTAAAGTCGTGTCCTCCCGCCGGAAGAGATCCTCCATCTCTCCAGAGGGCAGGCCGCGCCGCAAGGGTTATCTAGCGGCCCCCGGGTCGAAGGCCGCCATGGCCGGAACCGACGGGGGGGCCCGGGAATCGACGCCCGCGCCCCCCCGACGGATGTCCGTGGCCCGGCGGGCCAGCTTCTGGGGCTTCTCGGCCCTCGTGGTCCTCGCCGTCGCGTTCTACGTCTGGTGGGGGGTATCGTTCGGCGTCTGGCTGGACAACGGCGTGTACGCCGTCGTGATCACCCTGCTCCTCTTCGGGCTCGCCGGTATGTGGCTCGTACTGCCGAACCCGCCGACCGCGACGCCGCCCCCTTCCTAGAGGCGAGAAGGTCCTACAGGGGCCGTCCCGCCAGCGCCCAGCGGACCCCTTGGGTGGCCCCGCACGCGACGCACGGCCCGGGAGTTCCCGGATCGAACGGGAGCGGGTCCTCGGGAACGCCGAGGAGGGCTCCGTCGATCGCCGTCTCGACACGATGGCCGCACTCCTCCTGCCCGCACCAGGGGATCACGCGGACCTGAGAGGAGGCGGCGAGCTCCGAGAGCGAGCGCGCGGGAGCGAAGGCGTCGCGGAACGTGCGCTGGGCCCGTTCCGAAAGCGACCGGTCGAACTCGGCCAACCGCTGCGCGACGTCCGCTTCGAGCGACGCGACCTGGACCCGACCCTTTCGGCCCAGGCGGTCGACCGCGGTCACCGACCGGGACTCCGCCTCCCGACGACCGACCTCGAGCCGGAGCGGGACTCCCTGGAGCTCCCAGCGGTAGTACTTCGCCCCCGGCCGCTCGTCGGCCTCATCCAGGTACACCCGTCGGCCGGCGGCTCGCAGTCGGTCGAAGACCTCGCGGGCGAGGGCCTGCGGCGTCCCCTCCTCCCCGACACCCGGTATCGGGACGATGACGACCTCGTACGGTGCGACCGCCGTCGGGAAGGCGACCCCCTTCGCGTCGCCGTGGACCGCCACGATCGCGCCGAGGAGCCGTTCCGAAAGCCCGAACGTCGTCTGATGGACCGCTCGTTGCGAGCCGTCGGCCGCCTCGTACTGGATCCCGTACGGACGGGCGAAGTTGTCCCGGTAGTGGTGGACGCTCCCGACTTGGAGGGTCCGGGCCCCCCCCACCGGGCTGTCGAACGCGACCGAGTAGAACGCGCCCGGGAACTTGTCCCAGTCCGGGCGTCGGATCGCGAGATACGGGAGGGCCAACGCATCCGCCATCTTCCGGAACGCGGCGAGGTTCGAGCGGACCCGCTCGGTCGCATGCTCCTCGTCGACCTGGCAGGTGTGCTCCTCAAAGAAATGGATCTCGCGGACGCGCAGGAAGGGACGCGTCGTCTTGGTCTCGTAGCGGAAGACGTTCACGATCTGGTAGACGTTGAGCGGGAGGTCCCGGTGCGAGCGGACCCACAGCGCGAAGATCGGGTAGATCGCGGTCTCGCTCGTCGGGCGCAGAACGAGAGGGACCTCGAGGTCCGAGAGGCCGCCCTTCGTTACCCAGAACACCTGGGCGTCGAACCCCTTGATGTGCTCCTTCTCCTTCGCGAACTCGTTCGCAGGGATGAGCGTCGGGAACTCCACCGGAAGCGACCCCGTCGCTTCGATCTCCCGAACGAGCACCTGATCGAGCTGGCGGCGCGCCGCGAATCCGTAGGGGGTCCAGATGTTCAGCCCCTTGACCCCGTAGCGTTTGTCGCTCAGCCGGGCCTCCTCCACGACGGCCAGATACCAGTCGATGAAGTGGGCGGCCTTCTCCGGGAGGTCGACCATCGGAGTCCCCGAAGGGGACGGTCTCCGACTTAACAGTAGGGGTCCGAGCGGCCGCCGGTCACCGGGAGACCCCGAGCCGACCCTACCGGCGGTCCGGCGTGCTCGTCTCCCGTGGACCAAGTAGTTAAGCCAACGGCCGACAATATCTACCGGGCCATGCGCCTCGTCGTGTGCATCGACCGGGACGATGACCTCGGTCGGAAGACCGGCATCGTGGGCCCGATCGTGGGTCGCACGGCGGTCCTCGGCGCCGCGGTCCACCTCGGCACGGTCGATCCCGAGGACTCCGACACGAACGCGCTGTTCGCGGCGGTGAACCTCTTCGACGAGCTCCGGGGGGCGGGGGAGGACTGCGAGGTCTGCGTCCTCACCGGTTCTCCCAAGGTCGGAGTGCTTTCGGACCGTCGGATCGCCGATCAGTTCGACCACGTGCTCGACGACGTCCAGGCGACCTCCTCCTTCCTCGTCAGCGACGGGGCGGAGGACGAGTATCTCTTCCCGATCCTCGCGTCGCGGGTCAAGGTCGACGGCGTTCGCCGGGTCTTCGTCCGGCAGAGCGCGAGCATCGAGTCGACCTACTACACGATCGTCCGCGCGCTCAAGGACCCGAAGCTTCGGGCGAAGACGGTCCTCCCGCTCGCCCTCGTGCTCCTGATCCTCGGCCTCGCCGCCGCCGAGAACCTTCTCCTCTGGGGGGTCATCGGCCTGGCGATCGTCCTCGGGGTCTACCTGATCTTCTGGACGTTCGACATCGACGAGGCGATCATCGACTCGATCCGCTCGGCGTCGACGGACATCCGCCAGGGATCGGTCGTCTTCGGTTTCGGGCTCTTCGCGTTCGCCCTGGTCGGGGTGGGCTTCCTCCAGGGGTACAACGCCTACTTTGCGGACGCGAACCCGCCCCTCGACCGCGCGGTCGAGTTCATCGGCGCCGGCCTGCTCTGGTGGATCTTCGCCGCGCTCATCTGGGAGATCGGCCGGGCGGTCCGCCGCATGTTCACCCGGGGCCGCTTCCCCCGTTCGTTCCTGGTCGCGACCACGTCGATCGTCGGGATCGGTTGCGTGAGCTTCGGGATCGTCTACCTCGTGCGCTATCTCGAGAAGTACGTGGGCGCGGCCCAGCTCCCGCTGCTCGTCGGGCTCATCGTGGGAGGGTTCGGTCTGATCATCGGTGCCGGGGTGATCCAGCAGCACTTCAAGGCGGTCGCCCGAAGGGCGCCGACCGAGTCCGCGAGCTCGACCTGAGCTACCCCGAGGGGCGGCGCTCGCTCCGTCGCGCAGGGGAGCCTTCGAGCGGGGTGTACGTCGCGACCCTCTGGAGGTCGCGGAGGGAGACGTCCAGTCCGGAACGTTCCCGGAGCGTCCGCTGGACCCCATCGATCCCGGGGGCCACCTCCGCGGCCCGGCCCGCGAGCGTCGCGAGGTCCTCCCAGTAGTTCCAGGGGAAGACGACCCACACCCACTCGGTCCGGTCGATCTCCTCGGCGACGTACGTCGGCACGAACTTCGAGTGGGTGATGTGGAGGAGCGCGGCGCTCTCGAGGCGGCTCGGCCGGAGCGACCGGACGTGCTCCATCGCAAGCGAGAGGCTGTCGCCCGTGTCGGTGATGTCGTCGACGACGAGGACCCGTTCCCCGGCGACGTTCCCGCTGAGCCCGTCGGTGAGCTCGGCCTTCCCGTTCGGCATCGCCGTGACGCCCCAGTGCTGGGCGCGCAGCGACAGGAGCCGGTGGACGCCCAAGTGATCACAGAGAAGGCGCCCCGGGACCCAGCCGCCCCGGCTCAGGCCGACGATCGTGTCGGGGACGGCGCCGGCCCGGCGCACCTTCTCGGCGATCCGGTCGGCCCACCCTTCGACCATTTCCCACGTCGCCGTGCGGCAGCGCGGGAGGTCGATCATCGGGCGAGACCGACCTCGCGGAGGTTCTTACGCTTACGGATAGATGCCTCGCATCTGCATCGCGTCGACGACGCGCTGGATCGCGACGACGTAGGCGGCGGTGCGGTGGTGGACCTTGCGCTCGGCAGCGACCTTGTGAACGTCCTGGTAGGACTTCACCATCACCTTCTCGAGCTTGGCGTTGACGTCCGTCTCGGACCAGAAGAACCCCTGGATGTCCTGCGCCCACTCGAAGTAGCTGACCGTGACCCCTCCCGCGTTCGCGAGGATGTCGGGCAGCACGATCGACTTCTTCTCGAAGAGGATCGTGTCGGCCGCGGGAACGGTCGGGCCGTTCGCCGCTTCCGCGACGATGCGGGCCTGGACCTTGTCGGCATTCTTCGCGGTGAGCTGGTTCTCGAGAGCGGCCGGGATCAGGACATCGGCCTTCGTTTCGAGGACCTCCTCGTTCGAGATCGACTTCGCGCCCGGGAAGCCGACGACCGAGCCGGTCTTCTTCTTGTGCTCCTCGACCGCGTGCGGGTTGAACCCGTCCGCCTTGTAGATTCCGCCCTTGGAGTCCGAGACCGCGACGATCTTCGCGCCCTGCTCGTCATAGAGGAGGTTCGCGGCGATGTTCCCTGCGTTCCCGTACCCCTGGACCGCGACGGTGCCGCCCTTCATCCGCAGTCCGATGTCCTTCGCGGCCTCACGGACGACGTAGGCGCAGCCGCGCCCGGTCGCCTCGCCCCGGCCCTCGCTGCCCCCGAGGCTGATCGGCTTACCCGTCACGACGCCCGGCACGGAGAAGCCCTTCTGCATCGAGTAGGTGTCCATGATCCACGCCATCGTCTGGCTGTCGGTGTAGACGTCGGGCGCGGGGATGTCCATCTCGGGTCCGATGATCCCGGAGATCTCGCTCGCGAAGCGTCGGGTCAGGCGCTCGAGCTCGCCCTTCGACATGTGCTTCGGGTCGCAGATGACCCCGCCCTTCGCGCCGCCGTACGGGATGTTCACGACCGCGGTCTTCCAGGTCATCCATGCCGCGAGCGCCCGCACCTCGTCCAGGCTCACCTGGGGATGGTAGCGGATCCCGCCCTTGCAGGGACCCCGCGCCATGTTGTACTGGACCCGGTAGCCCGTGTAGACCCGGTAGTCCCCGTTGTCCATCCGGACCGGGAAGTTGACCGTCAGCTCGCGCTTCGGGTGCTTGAGCATCTCGCGCACCCCGCCGTCGAGCCCTATGAGGTCCGCGACGATGTCGACCTGTTGCTTCGCTGTCTCGAAGGGATTTATCGAAGATTCTACGTTCGCCATGTACCCATACCTCTGGGCAAAAATCGGAACTTGGGACATTCTACTTGAGCATAACGTGAAGAATGCGAGAATCGGTCACGCCGTCTGCGAAGGTGACGCACGGGACGCTTTCGCACTGTGCGAAACCCTACCACGCCGGGGCGCCGGAACGAGGTCGAACGGCCGCCAACCGCACGGGGGCATCGGGACCTCGCGATCCCCGGAGCGGAGCCAGGCCCCATGTCCACGAGCGATGTGTCCTATCGCTCCGAGGGTTCCTCCCACGGCGCGTACCGCACGGGTCGCACGCGCGAGGTCGGCCGGTGCGATCGCAGCGAGCAGCTCGTAGTCGCCCCCGTAGAAGGCGATCGATCGCCGGTCCGTCCGAGCGGTCCGTTCCAGCCCCGGTACCCAGGGGATCCGATCTTCGTCGACCAGTACCTTCCGATGGCTCGAACCCGCGAGGAGCCGTGCGGCCTCGGCGAGCCCATCCGAAGTGTCGAGCATCGCGTGGGCCCATCGCGCGAGGGCCCGCCCCTCGGCGACGCGCGGGTGCACCTCCAGCATCCGGGCGAGCGTCCGCGGGCCCGGCACCGCGCGAGAACGGAGCGCCCTCGCGGCCAGCCCTCCTCGGCCCACGACGCCGGTCGTGACCAGCACATCCCCCACACGAGCGCGGGTACGAGGGGCGAGATGTCCCCGCTCGGCCCACCCGACCGCGACTCCCACGACGCTCCGCACCGCGCCCGGTTTCGTGTCGCCCCCGATCACGGGGGCGCCGAAACGCTCGCCTATCCGCTCCGCGCCTCGGATGAGATCGGCGGCCCATGCCCGGGAAGTCCCCGGCGGGACGATCACCGCGAGCAATAGCGCCGCCGGTCGCGCGCCTTTCGCGGCGAGGTCGGAGAGGTTCACCGCGGCCGCCGCCGCTCCGACCTGCTCCGGCGAGGACCGGGGAAGGAAGTGGGTCCCCTCGACCAGCGCGTCGGTCGTCAGAACGACGACCCGTCCGCGCGGGGGGGCGAGGGCCGCCGCGTCGTCTCCGAGCGGGAGGAGGCCCTGCCGGGCCGCCGGCAGATGGCGCACGAGCCAGGCGTGGAACGACCGCTCGTCGATCGGTTCGGAGCGCGCCGATCGCCTCGCCATCGTGGGGTCACTTGTACGGGAGGAACTCCCGGCCGAGGAGCTCACGCGCGAGGATGATCCGCATGATGTTGAGTCCCCCCTCCGCCCCGACGAGGTAGGACGTGATCCCTCGAAAACCCATCTCGAGGCCGACGTCCTTCGTGTAGCCGGAGGCGCCGAACCACATCATCACGCGCTTCACACACTCGAACGCGATCTGGGGCGCCATGAGCTTCACGCTGGCGACGGCCCGATCGACCTCGGACCGGTGCGAGGAATCCCCGCGGAGCGTGTAGCGGTCGAGGAGCCAGGCAGCCCGTCGGCACTGCCACTTCACGGCCTCGACCTGGGTCCAGAGGTCGACCAGTTCGAACTGGATCCCCTCGAACTTCCCGAGCGGGCGGCCGAAGACCTCGCGCTCCCGGATGTACGCCGTGCCCGTATCGAGCGCCCGCTCGGCCGCCCCGATACAGGCCGCGGCGACGAGGGTCCGGGCGAAGGTGAACCCCTCCATCGCGAGCTCGAAGCCACGTCCCTCGGCCCCGAGAAGGTACTTCCGGGGGACCCGGGCCTCCTGGTAGGAGAGGCCCCCGGTCGAGATGCCCATCCGGCCCATGTTGTGGAACCGTTGGGTCGAGATCCCCTCCGTCCGGGTCGGCACGTAGAGGAGGTTGAACCCCTTCCCCGTGGACTTCGTGAGAGTTAGATGGCCCCCGCCGAGCGCCTTCGCCTCCTCAACCCCCGAGATGAACGACTTCTCACCGCGAAGGACGAACGACCCGCCGTCGGCCCGCGAGGTCGTGTGCATGCCGGCGAGGTCGCTCCCCCCGGTCGGCTCGGTGCTGGCCACGCCCAGGAACGCGGTGCCTTGACAGACCGGTGGAAGCACCTCACGCTTTGTCTCCTCGGTCCCGTGACGGTCGAGGATGAAGCCCCAGCCGGCCTCGAGAAGGAAGAAGACCGCGGTCGCCATCGAAGAGTCGCCACGGCCGATCTCCTCCGCCGCAAGCTCGGTGAGCACGGCGGAGGCCCCCATGCCTCCATACTCGGTCGCCACGGGCATCGCGAGCAGGCCCAGCTCGGCCATCGCGCGAAGGACCTCGTCCGGGATCCTATCCTCGGAATCGATCTGCCGTTCGTGAGGTCGCAGCACCCGGTCGCCGAACTTCCGGACCGCCTCCTGGAACGCGTGCTCCTCGTCCGAGAGCTGGAACTCCATGGGAATCGGCCTCGGAGATGCCCCTAGGATTTAGGCTCGGCGAGGCCGGGCGGGAACCTCCGAGGAACTCCTTTATGCCGCCTCCGGTGACGTGCTCCGAGGCCACCATGTCGGTACGGGTCGGCATCAACGGATTCGGGCGTATTGGCCGGAACATCTTCCGCGCGGCGCTGGGGGACCCGGAGATCGAAGTGGTGGCGGTCAACGACATCACCGACGCTCGCACGCTCGCTCACTTGCTGAAGTACGACTCGATCCTCGGAAATCTTCCGAACGAGATCACCCACACGGACGATACGATCTCGGTGGATGGCAAGAGCTTCAAGGTCTTCAAGGTCAAGGATCCGGCGGACCTGGACTGGTCGTCGGTCGGTGCCTCCATCGTGGTGGAATCCACCGGGCTTTTCACGAAGGGCTCCGACGCGCGCAAGCACCTTCGCGGCCCCGTGAAGAAGGTGCTGATCTCGGCGCCCGCCACGGACCCCGACACGACGCTCGTTCTCGGGGTGAACGACACGACCTACGACCCCGCGAAGCATCACGTCGTTTCGAACGCGTCCTGCACGACGAACTGCCTCGCGCCGGTCGCCAAGGTGATCCTGGACAACTTCGGGATCACCTCGGGCATGATGACCACGGTCCACTCCTACACCAACGATCAGAAGCTGCTCGACCTGCCGCACAAGGATCTGCGCCGCGCGCGGGCCGCGGCGCTCTCCCTGATCCCGACGACTACGGGCGCGGCCAAGGCACTGCACCTGGTGATTCCGGAACTGAAAGGCAAGCTCGACGGGTACTCCCTGCGAGTGCCCACTCCGGTCGTCAGCGTAGTGGATCTGACGGTCACCACGGGCCGCCCCGTCACCGTCGGCGAGGTCAATGCTGCGTTCCAGCGGGCGGCCGAAGGCCCCATGAAGGGGATCCTGGGCTACACCGAGGAGGAGCTCGTTTCCATGGACTTCCGGGGCGATTCGCGGTCCTCCATCGTCGATGCGGCCTCCACGCGGGTCGTGAGCTCCAACTGCGTCAAGGTCCTCGCATGGTACGACAACGAGTGGGGCTACTCGTGCCGCTGCCGCGACCTGATCAAGTTCCTCGCGGCCCGGCAGTAGGCGACGGTCCCTCATTCCATCCCGTGCGTCCCCGTCGGGACGGACCGGGTTCTCGAGACCGGCACGCTCCCGACTCGACGGTCGACGGGCGAAGGACCGGTCCAAACAGGCACGGCCGCGGCGAAGACGGGGGGGGGGTGAACCGGTGCAGGGGCCGCTCTCCCGCCAACGGCCGGACACCCTGGGAGCGGGCGCCCCCTGCGACCCCCAATTTCTTTATAGGACCCCCCGCTCGCGCGCGGCACATGTACCACCTCGACCACCGGCGAGATGTCGTCCGTATCCCGCCGGAGCGCCTCGGTCCGGAGCTTGTGCACGTGCTCACGGAGCTCGCCCAGCAGCAGTTCGAAGGGAAGCTCGTCGACGGGGCGAGCCTGGCCGTCACGATCCGGGATGTGAAACCCGTCGGTGAGGGGCACATCATCCACGGCGACGGCGGCGTCTACCAGGAGGTCGAGTACGAGGCCCTCCTCTTCCGCCCCGAGATCCAGGAGATCGTGGAAGGCTCGGTGGTCGAGATCCGAAAGTTCGGTGCGTTCGTCCGGTTCGGCCCGCTGGACGGACTTCTCCACGTCTCTCAGATCATGGACGACCGGGTGAACATCGACGAGCACAATCAGCGTCTCGTGGGAGTCGAGTCCAAGAAGGACCTCAAGGTGGGCTACAAGGTCCGGGCGCGGGTCGTCTCACTCTCTCTCTCGGAGATCTCACCGAGGGACAGCCGGATCGGGCTCACGATGCGACAGCCCGCGCTCGGTCGGCTCGAGTGGATCCAGGAGGCGCACAAGCGCGCCGAGGACAAGGGCCCCAAGAAGACGGGCGGTGCGGCGGGTAAGCGCGCGGCACCGAAGGCGGCGGGCAAGGAAGTGACGGCCCGCGGGTGAGCCGATGATCAACCTCAAGGCGTGCAAGAGCTGCAACACGATCACCGATCTCGCGAAGTGCCCCCGGTGCGGGGGCGAGGTCTCACGCGAGTGGCAGGGCTATCTCGTAGTGATCGACCCTGAGAAGTCGGAGATCGCGCGCAAGATGGGGATCCATGCCGCGGGCCGGTACGCGCTCCGCGTCAAGTAACGAGCGGGCCTGGGCGGTCCCCGAGTCGCTGCGCCCGACGCTCGGCCAGAAGTACGGCCCCGTCTACTCCGGCGAGGAGGCCGATCGCCGCATCCGTGCCCTCGGAGTTTTCGCTACGTGCGGAGACCGCGTGACGGCGCGGGCGATCGAGCTCGACCACCTCCCGCTGATCGGCGTCGTCGACTTCAAAACGCGACGGAGCGAGCCGATCGATCCGACGGTCTTCCGCGCGCTCGCCCATCGTCGACGGCTAAGAGTACGGAACCCTGCGGGCCTTCTGACCGAACGACTGCGCAAGGCGGTCCGGAAGCTCGCCGGCGAGGGCGGGGGGCTCCTCGAGGTCGACGGGGAGGAGGACCTCGCGTCGCTGGCGCTCATCGAGGCGCTTCCCGCCGGGGCCACCGTTATATACGGCATCCCGGGTGAGGGGGTCTCCTTCGTCCGAGTCGACGCGCTCACGAAGGAACACGTACGGCACCTCATCGGACAGATGGAGCTCAGGAGAGTCGACCTTGGACGTTAAGATCCTCGACGATCGGGCGAACCCCCTCCTGAAGCGGCACGAGGTCCGGTTCGAGGTCGCGCATGCCACGCGGGCCACCCCAAGCCGTGAGGAGGTACGGGGCGAGCTCTCGAAGCTCGTCCACGCCCCGAAGGAACGCGTCATCGTCGAACGGATGGTCGCCCGTTACGGGACCGCGGTGACCCGGGGAGAAGCCCTCGTCTATGAATCCGTAGACGCCGCGAGGTCGACGGAGCGCGCACACATCCTCGTCCGGAACCGCCTCGAGGAGAAGGCGGGGAAGGGCACGGCCCCAGCGTCCGAGCCCGCAACGGCGGAGGCCCCAAAACCGGAGCCGCCCGCGCCGACGGCCGCCGCCCCCCAAGCTCCGAAGGCCGAACCCCCGAAGGCCGAACCCCAGAAGGCGGAATCCCCGAAGTCCGGGGCGCACAAGGGACGGGCTCCGAAGGGGGATGCGCACAAGGACGGGCCAACGAAGGGCGAGTCCGCCACCTCCGAGAAGAAGGAGTGAGACCGGATGGCGAAGGCCCGGGTCGGCCTCTACGAGGTCAAGGGAGACACGTTCCAGCGGACCCACCGCTCGTGTCCGAAGTGTGGGGCCGGGACGTTCCTGGCCGAGCACAAGGATCGTCGCTCGTGCGGGCGGTGCGGCTACTCCGAGTCCAAGGCCCCTCCGCCGGGACGGGTCCGCGCGACGAAAGCGACCTAGCCCTTCGCCGAGATCCCGGCGTGGTCCTCGATCGGGGAAGGTACCTCCTCCGTATGCGCCTACCGGCGTCGTGGTGCCCGCGCTCTCCTCGGTGCTCCGGTGCGCTCGCTTGCGGGCGCCCTTGACGGTCCAACCGAGTCGGTACACCCACCCCGACTACGGACCCAACACGGGGGCCGCCCCCGGCACCGGGGTACTGCGGCGCGCCGAAGGTCGCTCCTCCTTCGGAAGGAAGGAGAACAGCCGCACGCCGGACTGATACGACCGGGGCGTCGCGACAAGGCGATGGACTCCCACCGAGGCGGTCGTCTCCGGGATGGCCACGAACGAGCGCTCCGAGAACCCGGCGGTGGAGAACCACTCCCGGATGGCGGGGGTCAGGTCCGGTTCGAACCGGCCTCGGGTCCAGATCACGGTCGCCCCCGGGGCAGAGAGCTCCGAGAGGTGTTCGATGGTGGTCCGAACGTCGTCATCGGTGATGTTTCCGAACACGCCGCAGACGAGCAGGATATCCGCCGGAACCGCCCCCGAGTACGCGGTGGTCGTGCCTGCATCCCCGACCATGAACTCGACCTGGGTGAGTCCCTCCCGCGACGCCGTCGCCCGACCGGAGGCGACCAGTTCGGGGGTCAGGTCGACGAGATTCGCCCGCACGTCGTTCCGCCGCGCGTGCCCGGGAAGCACCCCCAGAAGGTCCCGTCCGTCCCCGGCACACATGCTGAGAAGGCGGATTCCCCCGGGGGGAGCCGCGTCGAGCGCCTCCCGGATCCGCTCCTGAACCAGACGCAGGCGCCGAGCATGAGGGTGGTCCCCTTCGTATCCCCGGTGCCACTCGACCCACTCGTTCGGCATGCCCGACCGAGAACCGACCGGTCCATCTCGTTTCTCCTCTCCGGCAGGACCGCGACCCACGCGGCCATCGGGTCCGTGGGGCGGGATCGAGTCGAGGACGAGCGGAGAGGAGGATTGCGACATCTCGAGGGCCCCGGTGCGAGCCCCGAAACGGAAGATTCCGGCGCGGAAGGAAGTCGCCGGGAGGGAGGGGGTATCGGACAGGATACCGAACGGTGTCGAACCCCCCGAAGGTCGCGCCTTCCACCTTCCCGACCGCGCGCTACCCCACGAAGAGACAGGGACTTGGGTCGAGACCGGGGCGGGTCTCCCGAGCGGGGAGGGAACCTGAGGCGAGATCCGGCTTATGCGCACGACACGCCCGCCACCCGACACGCGTGGGAGACGACCGCCCGTTGATCCGGCCGCAAGTGCATCCACACGGCTCGGGCGGTGAGTGCGTACAACGAGAGGGCGGCGCCGCAGCTCGGTTCGAGGCTGGCCCGAGGTATGCCGAGGGCGAGGCGCTGGGCGCGGGCCCATTCCCCTCCGACCTCGCGGCTGATCCGCTCCCAGGATTCGTTCTCAGAGTCCCAGAACAGTCGCTGCTGGATCGCCATGACGAATGCCAGGTGGTCCGCCAAGAAGTCCCGCTGAACGGCCGCGGTCGCGTCGTTGCCCGTCGCCAGGGCACGCACGAGCTTCACGACCTCTTCGGCCCAGCCGACGACCTGCTCGGCGACCCAGCGATCGCACTTCTTTGAGATCGATCGCCAGCGGAAGGCCCGGGCCCGGGACTTGAGCCGGCGAACGATGCCCTCCGGGTCGTGGAGGGGGATGGCCACTTTCCACCCGGGCACGCTTCCTCCCACGTAGGGAGGGGTGCTCAGTTTCGAGACCTCCCGTCGCTCGGTGGTACGGACCACGGTGACCATGAACGGTTCCCTCCACACCACCTCGTTCCCGAAACGGAGCCCGAACACCCACAGATCGATGTCGGACTCGCGGTGGGCGTCCCCGCGGGCCCAGCTCCCCCCCAAGGCCACCCCCGTGGCACCGCGTCTCACAAGGTCCGCGCTGACCGTTTCGGCCGCCGATCGCGCCCGCTTTCGATCGGAGGGGCTCGCGGGGGGGTTGCGAGCGCGCCACGCGTGTCGACCGGGCGGCGAACGCATGTCTCCTCGGAAGCGCCCGATGGGATATCAACGGCCACCGTTGGTATGTCGCAGCATCGCGAGAGGATCATCTCCCACTTTTCGAGGGACGGCCCACAAGGAGGGCCTCCCTCATAGGTGCGGTCTGAATCCCCTGGGGGTCCTAGAGGGTCGTGCTCCCGATGGTCGGCGGTAGGTGCTGGGTGGCGGGGTACGATCTGCCCGGAAGGCCCGAGTTGCCCGCCAGGAAGGTAGGCAACGGGCTCACGGAGGAGGGCGAGACTCGATGCGGGGGCGCTCGATGAGCGGACCGTGCACTCGCGTGCGGAGCGGATCGATCGGGAACGTCAGGAGCTCGCGAAGGTCGCGGCCATCTTTCTGCCGGGTCGCCTTCTGACGGCCGGCTCCATGCGGTCTTTCGAGCGCACGCACCTATGCCTCCCCCGCGAAGCTGGTACGGGGTGTCGGTCCATGCCCCGCACGAACGGGTCGTCTCTCGTTTCCGGCCCGCGCCGAGGTTCACGACGCGATGGGCGGCGCTCGCCTTCCGCGATAAAGTGAACCTCGACGACGGACAGAGGTGGCGGACTGCACTCAAGCGGAAGGAATCGACGCCCGCCGACGAGGCCAAGAGTGCGGTGTTCGTGCAGCGGGGGTGAGCTGAGGACGATGTCAGGGATGGAGCGCTCCGGGAGGGGAGGGTCTCTCTCCCGAGGGAAGGACAGCACGGCCGGGGGAACAGAGGACTGGCGCGTCCGGACGCTGTCCCACCTGCGAAACGTGATCCAGAGAGCGGACCCGGCCGCCGTTGAAGAAATGAAGTGGAAGAAGCCCAGCAATCCGTCGGGCGTGCCGGTCTGGTCCCACGACGGCATGATCTGCGTCGCGGACACGCTCAAGAGTGCCGTCCGGCTGACATTCCCGAACGGTGCTCAAGTCCGGGACCCAAAGAAGCTCTTCAACACGAGGCTCGAGAGCAGGACCGTTCGCGCCATCGATTTCCACGAAGGGGAGTCGGTGGACGAGGCCGCGCTCGAGGCCCTCGTTCTGGAGGCCGCGGGACTGAATGCATCGCGACTGCGTGGGCGCGACCGGCGTGCCGGCGGTCGCTGAGACGCGGCTCCACGCGTCCCTGACGCACCGGACTTCTTCCCCGGTCGCGACCGTCCTCTAGACACCCGAAATGGGTCCGCGGGCGAGCCCGCAGCGGTGCCGGTGGTTCGAGCGGATCCGGGCAATCGAATGGCTGCTCACAGGCCTGAGCGTCCCGAGGCTGTTCCACGCCCGAAAGAAGGCCCGTCGAGGGGACAACCGGTCGGGAAGCGGCACTATGCGTTGCGTGAGGATGGGCGAGTGCAGCCTCTCGAAGGGGAGACCGACAACACTTCGGACGCGTCCCTCAAAGGGCGGCGACGATCCCGGACTCCACCGGCGTTCCCACCCCGGTGCACGCATCGTATCCAGAGCTGGCGGAGTAGTAGCCGTTGCTCCCGCTTGAGATGTCCCGTACGTTGTTGGTGCCGAGCAGACCGTAGAGCTGGCTGTGGACCGTGCTTCCGTCGAGCCCTGAGTCGCCCGCGGAAAGAGCGTCCGCGAAGATCGCTGCCCATTGCGGTGAGGCCGCACTGGTGCCGCCCACCTGGACCCAGCCGGAGTAGCCCGACGTGTCGTAGACCCAAAAGCCCGTGTACGGGCTCGCGTCATAGGCGACATCGGGAACCGCCCGGCCGTTCGGGGAGGCGGTCCCGGCAGGGGTGGTAACCGTGATCGAGTGTGAGCTCTGGTAGCCCGGCTCGGAGAAGCAACGGCTCACTCCTCCGCCGGTAGCTCCGGACGCATCGTTCCAGACGACCTCACTGCTCCAGGCGTTCGACGAGGTCGTGGTGAGGGCCGTTCCCCCGGCGCCTACGACGCTCGGGTCGGCCGCAGGGTAATCGACCGTCGGCTGGCTCGTTCCATCGTTCGCCCCGCTGTCGCCCGAGGCCGCGACGGGGATGGTTCCTTGGCTTGCCGCGCTAGCGAAATAGGTCGCCTCCGAGGTCTCGGTCGCACAGCCCAAGCTGCTCTCGGCCGCGCCCCAGCTCATCGAGATGATGCTGGCACCGTGCGATACAGCGTAGGGGATGGCGTCGTTCACGAGGTAGGTGAGGGAACTGCTTGGTGTAATGATCAGGAGGATCGAGGCCCCAGGGGCCATGGCATGCGCCCACTCGACGTCGAGCGAGGTTTCGAGTCCCCAGCCGGAGTTCTTGCCATGCACCGTGCCGAAAGGCTGTACGACTTTCAGGCTGGCCGAGGGAAGTCCGAAGGTCTGGTCGAAACAGGCGAGGTCGCTCGAGAGCGAGGAGCTCCCGTACGCATCGATGATCGCGATGGTCTCCCCCGACCCCTTGGCCGAGGAAGCAGAGGAGTACGAGTAAGCGGCCCGTATCTCACTCGGAGTGTACGCGACCCCGGTGGGACTGGGCTGGGTGGTCACGCACGAGCTGCTACCTTTGCCGCCTCCACCGCCCCCTCCGGGGTGACCCGGGTGGGTCGTCGCCACCACGCGAACGAACGGCGAGGCGGAGGGAAGCAGAACGGGCGCCGCACCAGAGTTCGATGCAACCGGGTGCGCCGCGGCCCCCATTCCCACGAGCCCGAGTCCGACGACGGCCAGAATAGGCAACGTGAGGACGACTCGTGAACGCCAGTTCTTCCGTGCCGAACCATAGGGGTGTGTGCGCATGTTCGCCCCGACCGAGCTCGGTCTCTTAAGCCCTCGGACGACCGAACCGAAGGCCGGGCCGGTCGCGGCGCACCGAAGGCGGTGTGCCCAGCCGAGACGGGCGCGGGAGAGCCGTTTGCGGACGGCGTAGTCCCCGGGTTCCCACGTCCCCCGGGGTGGGTCCTGAGCACCGCGCGAGTACCTGAGGGGTGTCGCCGAGAAAGGGAGGAAGTCTCGAGGCGCGACGGGCAGGTCAACGTCCAGCCCTTGAGTTTCGACAAGCGTTTCGCGGTTTGAACTCGGGTCCCGACTTCAGGACGCTCGCTACCCTCGGAGTGCCCTAGCTCAGAAGTGTAGCCCGGAATCCCCCGACTCGTTCCTCCCAGTCAGGAAGGGGCTTGCCATCCAGGAGCGCTTGCAAGCGCTCGAGGAAGGCGGGGATCCCGTGCCCGAAGACCCGGGCGGTCCGCTTCGTCAGGTCCCGGTGCGTGAGGACCACGGAGGTTCCTCCCTCTCGTCGGGTCAGCTCCCATCGTATCACCGAACGCTCCCCCGGGAAGGGGTGGTTCTCCTCCGATGTATTCCATTCGTACTCGTAGACCCGGGGAGGCTCCCATGCAATGATGCGGCCGGTCGCACGGACTCCCTCAGGGCCGGTCGTGAGGTCGATTCTGCCGCCGACCCGTCTCGGATGCTCTACCTTCGTCAGGAACCACTGTCGGACCATCTCCGGATTCGTGAGGGCTTCCCAGACCTCTTCCGGGGGATGCCGGAGGAACCGGCGAAACACCAACGTGGCGGACCCTGTGTCGACCGACGCGGTGACCGACCTCGGTCTGGACGGATGAGGAGCTGCCCTCATGGTAGCGCCCCGGGCCGTTTCGGCCGCTCCGAGTGCTTGGTCTGTGAGTCCAAGAACGCTTCGAGAGAGTCGAGCTCTGTCGTCCAGAATCCACGGTACTTGGCAATCCACGCCGCGACGGGCGCAAGTCCTTCCCAGTGGAGGGAGTAGACCCGGTGGCGATCTTGTTTCCTGGATCGCACGAGGCCGGCCTCACGGAGGACACGCAGATGTCGGGACATCCCGGGTTGGCTGACTGAGGGGAACGCCCTCCCCAGTTCTCCGGCGGCCCGTTCGCGACGGGAGAGCAGATCTAGCACTTGGCGTCGGGTCGGGTCCGCTATTGCGGTAAAGGTATCCGTCCGGCGCATGCCAGTCATTTCAACACATTACGAATCGATTATTTAGCATAGGGGCAGAAATTCCGGACCGTGGGAAGTGATTCACTGGAATATCGCGGCAGACAACTCCTATGGTCAACCGGGGCGACAGAATATATGCAGAATACGTTATCTATTGTGCCGTCCTCCGCTCCCAGGTGGAGAAGATGAGGGCCGCCGGTGCACCCGCAATCCATACTGCAGCGACTCGGGTAGAGTCCGTCAGGTCGGCCACCCCGGCCTCGCAACGCCCCCCGAGGCTGTCTCCCATCGAAAAACCCCACGGGCTCAAGCTCCGGTTCGCGTACTGGGGAATGCGACACTGGATGGGCGCCGTCCTGACGCCTGCTAAGGTCGTCAACGCCCGGGTCCCGGAGTCGCTCGCCATCACCTCGAGCTTCCTGAAGTTCGTTGCGAAGGGAGTCACTTTGGACAAGCGCCTTTGGGTCCTCCTGGGGGACCTTCCCTCCCAGATCAACGGCTGCCTCTTCTGCGAGGACTTGGCCCGGGCCATGTCGATCCGGGAACACCTGGGGCTGGAGCCGAAGTTGGACGCCCTGTTGAGCTATCGGACGAGCCCGCTGTTCGACGAACGGGAGCGCGCCGCTCTGGCCTACGTGGAAGAAGCGACCCGGAACAAGCGGGTCTCGGACGAGACCTTCGCGAATTTGCGGAACCACTTCTCCGAGCGGCAGATCGTCGAGATCACGCTGCTCAACGCCATACAGAACTTCTACAACCTAACGAACCTCCCTCTCGGTATCGGCTCGGACGGGTTCTGCGGGATCGAGCAGGCGAAGACGAAACCTTCGTAGAGCTGAGCCGGCTCGTTGCTGCCTCGGTTCCTGCCAATCGGCGCTCACCGTGGTTCCTCATCGACCGCACGGTCCGTTCATAGCGACCGCGGACCCAGCGCCGCCCGCGCTGGCGCGGCGTTATGTGGAGTCCGAGTATGATTCCACGTGCCGCGCTCCATCAGAATTGGTGTGGTCGGGGACTGGGACCCGAAGAACTCGACCCATATTGGAACGAACGAAGCGTTCCGGCATGCCGAGAAACAACTGGGAGCCACTGTCGAAGTGGACTGGCTACCCACGGCCTCCATCATTGACACGGTCAGAGGCGATCGCAGTCCCTACGCCGGCCTTCTGGTGGCCCCGGGCAGCCCGTACCGAAACATGCAAGGAGCGCTGAATGCAATCCGTTGGGCTCGGGAGAACGACGTGCCTCTCTTGGGGACATGTGGGGGCTTCCAGCACATGGTTATAGAATTCGCGAGGAACGCGCTCGGGGTCAGCGACGCCGAGCACGCGGAAGAGCATCCCCACGCGGCTCACCTCTATGTGACTCCCCTCGCCTGCTCGCTTGTGGGCCAGACCGAACCAGTCACGATAACGCCCGGCTCACACGCGTTCCGAGCGTATGGCAAGGGCGAGTCCGTCGAGCGGTTCTACTGCAGCTTTGGCTTGAACCCCGCCCACCGGAGCGAGATCGAACAGGGCGGCCTACGGGCCTCGGGAGTCGACCGGAACGGGGAGGTTCGAATCATGGAGCATGCCCGGAACCGGTTCTGTTTCGGGACGCTCTTCGTCCCTCAGATGTCGTCTACGCCCGAGACCCCCCACCCCCTGATTCTCGGCCTCGTGAGCGCCGCGTCTGAATGAGAACGTCCTTCACTTCACGACCGCGCCGGGTTGTCTTCGCGATGAGTTCTATGCTCGGATCGCGGTCTTCCATCGATCGCGCCGCTCGCGTCCGTCTCCAGGGCTCGTTCGTCTCGCGCTTGTCGCGGTCAGGTTCTCGTCCGCGCGTTTCCGAATCGAGCTCGCGATCTCGCTCGGTCAGTTGATGTCGAACTCGTTGCCCTCGGGGTCCAACATCGCCACGGCGTAGTGGTCGAGACCTTCCTCGAACCAGGTCTCGAGTCGGGTAGCACCCAGACGGACCAGTCGGTCGGCCTCTGCCTCCACTCGTTGTTTGCGAGCCTCAAGCGGCACGCTACGGCCACCGCTGACTCCGAGGTCGATGTGCAGCCGGTTCTTGCTCGTCTTGGGCTCATCGACGATCTGGAACCAGATCCGTGGACTCCTGCCGGTCGGATCGACGATGCAGTCCGGTCCGATTCCAAGATCACTCGCAGGGACTCCCACATCCTTCCAATAATCGTCCCAGTTCGCAAACCCCTCCGGAGGAGGCTCGATTACGTATCCGAGTGCGGCCGTCCAGAACTCGCACATTCGGGGCGGGTCCTTACAGTCAATCGTAATCTGAAACTTGGCGGTCATCGCTTGTCCCGCGGCCCCGCAAGTGTATCGGCGTGCACCCTCATCGTGGTCGGTCATCGAACGTGCGGTCCTCTCTTCAAGCTCGCGGTCACGCTCCCGCACGGACCGATCTACGCTAGGAGGCGTAATCTTCTGACCGCGCATCGCGGGACGTACCGAGGACCGGAATGACCGATCAAGCCACGGCCGACCGAGCCGGCACTGTCCATCTGGGTGATCGTAGGGTGCATCGGTTGGGGCTAGGCACGAATCGTGTGACCGACACGGAGCCGGCACGAGCGTTGATCCTACGAGCTGTGGAGCTGGGAGTCAATTTCATCGACACGGCCGACGTGTATCAATCCAACGCGAGCGAACTCACCATCGGCAAGACGTTGGGTGCCAGAGCCTCCGACGTCATGATCGCCACCAAAGGTGGGATGCTCCGAACTTCGGGCGGCCAAGGCAGGAATGGAAACCCTGAGTACTTGCGCCAGGCGGTCGACGGTAGCCTCAGGCGTTTGAAGGTCGATACGATCGAACTCTACCAACTTCATTGGGTCGACCCTGAAGTTCCCATCGAGAGCAGTGTCGGGGTTCTGAAGGAGATGCAGAGCGAGGGGTCGATTCGTCGTATCGGGCTCTGCAACGTGACGATCGAGGAGCTCGAGAGAGCGCGCCGTGTGGCAACGATCGTCTCGGTGCAGAACAAGTACAACCTTCTTGAGCGGGAAAGCGAGAACGTGCTGGACTACTGCGAGGCACACTCGATTGCCTTCATCCCTTGGACCCCCCTGCTTCGCGGCAAGCTGGTCGAGGATCGGACGCTCTCGGAGATGGCAGCGCGTTACAGGGTCACCCCTCACCAGCTTGCGTTGCGCTGGCTTCTCAGGAAGTCCCCCGTCATGCTGCCCATCCCGGGCACTTTGTCACCGATCCACCTGGAGGAGAACCTAGCCGCGGCTCAGATCGAGCTCACCGACAGTGACTTCCGGCGTTTGAGCGAAGCATCGTTGCCCTCTGTGTCGCCCTAAACGGCACCCCGGTCATCTCGGTTGGTCATCGAACGCGCGGTCGCTTCAAGAGGGTCGCGTGACCGCACACCTACAAACTTCTACCTTCTTGCCGCAACCCGTGCACCGTAGAAACGACGGCCAGTGGAGCTTAGCCCGGTAGGCGGTTCCCCCACATCGAGGGCAGTGGAACGGGTCACCGCGCTTGAGGCCGTGTTCTCGACGGGACTCCGTCTTGCGCGCGCTCATCACGGTCTGGTCACGGAACGCCCGGGTCGCGGCTAAAGCCCACGCGGCGCCTGGCGTCCCCAGGGCAATGTCGCGTCACGGCCTCCCTCGTCGCTCGAAACGCTCCTCAGACTGCCTCCGCGTCCACTTCCGGTCGACGGCCGCGATGAGCGTGTCACGCGCTTTCGAGTTCCCGTCGACCGTGAGCCCGTCCCTCCGACTTGGCCGCGTCGCAGCGGACAGTTCAGCTGCCAGTGACCCCCGCGACCTACGAGAACCGGTCGTACCAGGGCGACCTCGGCCTGCGTTGATACCCCACGAACCGCCGATGACACGGGACGACGACCGCGGAGCCGTGAAGGCGCACCGCTACAGCTCGTAGGGGTCCGCGGAGATCAGAGGCGAGTTGTCGCCTAATACCCGCGTCCTTGTAGAGGCAGAGCCGGGGCCATGCAGACCGTCTCCGCGAGGTCGGGGGATGCCGCGGAGCTCGTCGGATTGCTCGCAGACCAGGCGAAAGGGCTCCACGAGCTGGACGATCGCTTGGCAACTCCCCTTCTTCCCGAGCAGTATGAGAAACTGATCGGGGCGAGGCAGGGTCACGATGTCGAAACGCGACTGGTCGTGCGAGACGACTTCGGACGAGTGGTCGGCTTCGGCGAGCCCCGCGTGCAGGTGCTGCCCGAGGGCCATGGATGGCTGGGGTTTGCCCCTCGTGTCGGAGGAGTTTGGAATGTGCTGGCAATCTCCGCGCCCGGGAGTTCGACTCGCGGGGAGGCGCTGGTTACCCTCGTTGAGGCCGCTCGGGACATGTGGAAGGCGGAGGGGCTGACCGGGGAGTACATCCGCTGGCCCTCGATGGACCGGCGGTTGATGCCGGCAATGGCCGAGCTCGGCCTCGTCGCGTCTGGGCATTATGCGTATGCGCGCCCGGACGTGAGCTTTCCTCCGGGTACGGGAGAGGGGTTGTGTCGACCAGCCGAGTCCGAGGACTATCCGACGGTTTGGCATCTCAGATCAGAACAGGCAGAGTATGAACTCCAGCATGCTCGATTCCAGGTTCAGGGCACCCTGCCGAACGCCGAGCCGGGCTTTCGACGACACTTCGAGCGGGCCCTCGACGCAAGCTTGGACGAGGACTTACGCCCACAAATTTCCGTGATGGAGTGCGAGGGGTCTGTGGTTGGATTCGTCGAAGCAGAAGTGCAGACGATGGCCGCCGGGAACCCAAGCCACCTTCCCGAAGGGCGCTACGGTTACATCGATAACGCCGGCGTCGTCTCATCCGCTCGGGGACGGGGCCTCGGCCGGGATCTGCTCGAGTACGCCCGGACCCGCCTCGCCGAAAAGAACCCCAGGGGTCTCGTTCTGTGGTATTTCGCGGACAATCCACTTGCTAGTCGCTTCTGGACCCAACTTGGCTTCCGAAGTCTCATTACCCGTTTCGAGCGAAGATATGACCCCTCTCCTAAGTGCCACCCAGCGACGTAAGGAGACGTCCGCAGGCGGACCTGTTCTCAGAGGACTCGATTGCGGACCGCGCGTGCGCACTCAGTTCGTCCGTTCAACATTTGTCGCGGTAGCGTCATCAGCCGCCTCCCCCGCATCAAACTCGATCGAAACCACGTGGGCACAATCGCGGAAACCCAATACCAGTGTTCAGTTCGAGTCGTTACGCGGTGAAGACCAGGTCAACGTAGGCGCTGACCGTTTGGCCATGCGTCGAGTCCGGGCTGAAAATCGCTAGGTCAAGGATCGTCCCATAGTATGGGGCGAGCCAGTTCGCGCTGACGTTAACATCGGTATGCTGAATGGGAGAACAGAAGACGAATTGCGGACACCATACCACCGTAGCTACACCCAGTAGAGTGTAGTTCGATAGTACGTTCTCCCACTCAAGGGGTGTGACAACCCACACGTCGACGCCACAGGTCCCCCCAGCACATGCGGTTACGTTTACCCAGCCGCTTAGCGCCGCGTCCGACGCACCGGACGGTACGATGAACGGAATCGGAGTCGCATTACTGTCTCGGGCACCTATGGCTAGTCGGGACTGGCCAACCAAGTACACAGTGTGAGTCGTAGTCGAACTGCCGGGAGAGATTTTGCCAAGTCCACTACCAAAGAGCCCGGCGATCACGACCACAATGACTACGATGACAGTGATTGCGGCAATCAACCCGATACGGACCCTTTGGTAACGTGCCGATGGGACGGTTTCGGGCAGGGAGTCGGGCCCTTTCGACACTTGCGACCCGAAACATAGGACTACGTATCGGGTGTTTGAGCCGTGTGCGAGGCCTGCGGAAACGTTGATTGAATCCAAACCCGGCCGCGCCGAAGCCTGCGCCGCCCGCGGGCCGCGCTCAGAGCCCGACCGTGCATGCAGTGCCTGCCCGCGACCCGAGGCGCCGTCTGCACGACGGGTCGCGACCGCGGGTCGAGGCAAGGTTCGCGTTTCCCTCGCTCATGGCGCGAGGATGTCCCGATCCCGACACGGACGCCCTAGTGGTGGGGCGTGACGAGCGGGCTGCCAAAGACGCGCGTAGGGAAGACGAGCGATTGGGAAAGCGGAGGCTGAGGGACCTAGGAGCGAGTGGGGCACGCCCGCGCTTGGCTCGCTACCTCGCCAGGGCTCACGAGCACCCTTCGGTCTGACCGGCAGACATCGGCGAGACTTCTACCCGCTATGGACCACTCGGTCTGCCCCGGGCCGCGGTGTGCCGAGCTCCGGTGAATTGCCAGATGATAGGGACGAGTTATGAGCCGGTCGTGTCCATCAACCGGCACCGCCCGACCGTCCGAGGAGGCGTGGGGCAGTGGCCGTTCCCGCCGAAGTCTGTCCGAAGTGCGGAACGATTGCTTCCAAGGGAGCGAGATTCTGTCCGAACTGTGGGGCCGGCTTACCGATAGGCCCCGGTTCGGCACTCACGAGCCAATCGAGCACCGTAACCTGGCCCCCCAGAGCTGACCGCGGCCCACCCGGTTTCCCGTATGGCCAGACCGGCCTCGCGCCCGAGATCGCAAGAGCTCGTGACCGCACCGCCTCCGGTCTTCTCCTTCTGGTGATCGGATTCGCTCTGGCTTGGATTCCCTACGTGGGAGGAGTCGGCGGACTGATTGCGATCATCGGAGTGATCCTTTTCGTTCTCGGTAAGCGTGGCTACGGGGAGAGGCACCAGAGGAACGCGTCCATCGGTGGTGCTCTCTACTTCTTCGGGCTCGTGGCGGGCATCGTTGCAGCCATCGTGTTTGTGGTGGTGATAGTGGGCCAAGCGACGACGCAGGGAGCCAGCCTAACTTCGGTGGGCACCGAACTGACGAACGACATCGTCACCCTGTTCGTCACATTCGCCCTAGTCGGGGTAATCGCCACCGTCGGTCAGATAATCATGGTCTACGCTCTGGCGGACCGAACCACGCAAATCCTGCTGTGGGCAGGGTTTGTGTCGGGAGTGGTCATTAGCGCTGCGGTCGGACTCATTCTGGTTCCCCGGGTCGCCGGCGCAGTCCAGCAGGCCACCGCTGGGAGCACCGTGAACCCTGGGCCGCTCAATCAGTTGGAGTATACTTCGAATCTGCTCAATCTGGTGAGGGCCGTTCCGTCGCTCCTGTTTGCGTGGGCATACTATCGGTGCCGTACCAGGGCACTTCTCCCCACCGTCACGCCCACTCGCTAAGCGAACGGGCTTCCGGTGGAGGGGTCTCAGTGGGTTCGCGCGGGGCCGATGGGACTCGTGCGCGGGAGCTCGGGCCGATTGCGGCGAGCACGCTCCTCCTGCTCGGGCGCGGGGCGGCTCTCGCAAGAGCGCCGTCGCGGACCTGGCCGCGCCCCACAAGCACGCGCACGACCGGGACGACCTGCCCCGGACTCGCAAGACCCGGCTCGTCGGGTGGGCCCTTTACACCTCAGGGGCGGGCCGCGCCCCGTCCGTAGGCGAACTCCACCACGCCAGGTGACGCAGCGCCACGCCGGAAAAGCCGTTCGCTTCGCCACGGGTGTGACACCCACATCGCCGAGGGTCTCCGCGGAGATCGAATCAACGAACCCCCATCGAGAGGGCGTGACCAATTCGGGAATCCATCCGACCGTCGCGCCCCGGGTTCCCATCGCGGTCACCCCCATGACACGACCCGCCTCCATCGGCTGACCACACTTTGGACATGGCTTCACGGCCGGGAGGGGAGCGGCCATACCACACGCAAGGTCACCCCAGGCCATGGCGATTCCCCGGTAACCGGCGAGCGAGGATCCGCAGGCAACCGGACCGTGAGGCATCGCCCGGGGAGAACCGCATGCGGGACCAGGGCGCGGCTCCCCCCGGCTCGCTCGTGGGCCCATTCTCTCGCCCGGGAGGGTTTATGTTGGGCTCCGACGAGACACGGACATGAACGCCCGTCAGGTGTTCTTTGACTTCGGGGGGACTCTCGCGTCATCCTTCGCCGACCCGTACCCTCTCTTCGAAGGGGCCTTGCGTCGCTGGAACATCTCGGTCCCACGCGATCGATTCGAGAGAGCCTTCGCCGCGGTCTCTCAGCGGTTGGGACCCTTCTCCCCGACCTACCTCGGCCAACCCACCGGTATCGTCGATCGGTACAACGCCGAGGACCTTCGAGAACTAGGGATCGACGATCCAGGAGGGCGGATCCTTCGTACCGTCCGCGAGTCGTTCGTCTCCCCTCGATGGCATCCACCGTTTCCCGAGACGAACGAGGTGCTTCAAGAGCTGACGCAACGTGGACTCACGATCCATCTCATCTCCAACAATTCCGACCTGCTGCCGGAGCTGCTTTCCAACCTCGGATGGTCCCAGCGATTCGCGACCGTGACGTTCTCCCAAGAAGCGGGTGTCGAGAAACCGGACCGGCGAATCTTCGATCTGGCGCTCGCGCGGGCTCGATGTGACCCGAGCGATGCGGTCCACATCGGCGACTCCTGGCAGGCGGACTACCTGGGGGGAATGCGTGCGGGACTGCGGGCGATCTGGTTGAATCGCGACGGAGCAGAACCCCCGGGGTCGTGCGAGATGATACGCAACCTCCGCGAAGTGCCACCGTTGCTGGATCTCTAGGGGATAGGGCGGTTGCCGCGTAGGTCCTCCTCTTCTCCTCGCCGGGTGCGTCAAGCCGATGCCGGCGGAGCCTTCTGATCCGCCGCGTGAAAGGGAGCTCCGCTCGTGTCCGCTCAGCCCTTCCCATCCTCTCGCAGGGTACACGGTCCAGGGGCGAGGGAGCTATAGCAGGGGGCTCTCATGCCTGCGCCCGCCACGGGCCCGTAGTATAGCTTGGACATCACGGAGGCCTCCGGAGCCTCAAACCCGGGTTCGAATCCCGGCGGGCCCGTCCACTTATGGGTTTATTTAGGCGGGGCCCCATAGGTCATTCGTGCCTCGTACCCTCGAACGGTTCCGGGAGCCCAGGGGTCGCCTCGACCACCGCCCCCTGCTCCAGGAGCGCGCCGTCCAGAGCTGGTACGATGCTCACTCACTCCGTTCCTCCCTCTCGGCTGAGGTCAACCTCCGAAAGCTGGGGCTCTTTCTACACCGAACTCGCCACAGTCCCGCCGGATTGGTCGAACTCGCTAAGAAGCGGCCGGACGAATTGCGCGACCTCTTGATCGCCTACGCCTCGTATCTCCACGATCGTAAGAAGCTCGATTCCTACATCGCCAAGACACTGAAGGGAGTCCGGGACTGGCTACTCTTCAACAACGTCGACTTCCGCCAGTTCCCCAAGCTGCGACGTGCCTACCAAGCCGAGTCTCTCTCCCGAGAGCGCGTGCCGACCCCGGACCAACTTCGGCTGATCCTCGGCGCCCTTCCGCCCCGAGGTCGAGTCTGCGCCCTCCTGATGGCGCACAGCGGGCTCCGACCGGGAACGTTGGGGAACGATGGGGGAACTGATGGACTCACCCTCGGGGACCTGCCCGAACTCCGCACCAGCGGACGACCGAGGTTCGACCTACCCGAGAGTCACCGCGCATTCCTCGTGCAGGTCCCTTCTCGCCTCTCGAAGACCGCCCAAGGCTACGTCACCTTTGGCACCCCGGAGGCTGCTGACGCGATCCTGTCGTATCTCGGGGAACGAGTCACCGCGGGCGAGAAACTCACTTCTTCATCCCCGCTGGTGGCCCTAACTTCGCTGGGCGCCCGGAACACCGAAGGGAAGGGCGCCGGCTCGTTCGTGACCACGAAGTCGGTCGTGCTGGGAATCCGCAAGGCACTCCAGTCGGTGTGTCCGGAGGGCGTTCGATGGCGGCCCTACGTGCTGCGAAGTTACTGCTCGACCCAGCTCCTGATCGGTCGGATGGACCACGATACCCGGGAAGCGATCCTGGGCCACGACTTGGGCGTGTCCGGGCGATACAACCTGCGGAAGCGACTCGCGGACCACGTTGTGGAAGCGATGCGAACCGAGTACGAGCGGGCGATGGACGCGCTGCTCACAGCCCGTGGCGCCGAGGAACGCCGGAGTACGAACGACTTCGTTCGGTTGCTGCTCCAAGGCATGGGTCTGCCAGAGGACACGGACCTTTCTCAGATGTCCGAGAAGGAGCAGGTGGAGCTGGCGGATCAGCTGTCGAAGCGGCTGGCTACTGCCGGGAGTGGGAAGGAAGGAGTCGCCCACTCGTTAGGCCCACCCACACGACCCCTCCCGTCTCCCGAGCTTCCTGCCCAACGCATCGTATCCCTCGAAGAGGTATCGGCGCTGCTGGAGAAGGGATGGTCGGCGGTCATGCCCCTGGACGCGCACCGGTTCATCCTCCGAGCGCCAATGAACGGACACGCGGTCTGAAAACCGCTCGCCGCCTACGACCGAGTCTGCACCTACGCTAGCGCTCGGAGGGGCCGGGAGAGTGAAGCTCTCGGTGCCTACGGGTTGACCCGAAGCAGACGTGCCTCCCGCGAGGAGGCCCAGAGTTCACCGGAGGCTCCAGCTTTATGAGAGGACGAAAGGTAATGCCGGGCCGAATGAGCTCCTCCGCCTCACAAGTGAGTTCGGGTGTCGACCCCGTGGTGGTCGCCATTGGTCGAGCGGGTATCACCGGGATTACTGCCAAGCAGCTCGCCAGTGTCACGAATCTCTCCGCTGAGACTGTAACGGACCACCTTGCTCAGTTACAGGCGGCTAAATCAATCACTCAGCACGGAAGGGGTCTCTGGGTCCTCAGCAGATTCGCCGTAGTGGACCCGGCTGGGTCTTCGTTTCGGGGCCCTGATTGGTACATCGGTGCCTTCGAACACCAGTTCAAAGTCAGGATCGGCAAGCAAGACGGTGAGATTCAGTTCAACCCAAACGAGAAGCGGCCCGTCCACCGCTGGTGGCCCTAGGTTCAGGGGTTCTCTGCAGGCTTCGTGGAGGCGACCTGCCGAAGATTCGGCGTTGGTCACAATAGCGTGGTCCTCGATCCGTTCTGTGGAAGCGGCACCGTCCCCGTAACGGTCCGGTTCTTGGGAGCCAAAGGAGTCGGAATCGATCTGATGCCCATAGCTGCGTTCGTCGCGGGAGCGAAGTCAGAATGGGATGTTGAGCCGGAAGTCTTCTGGAATGCGGCTCTATCGGTCACCAAGAGTCACAAGGAGCCTACGATCCGAGCCCCGTTCCTGAAGGAAACTTCCCGCCAATACCAGCCTGCCGTCATGCGCTCTCTACTCCGCCTGAAGCAGAACGTCTGGGAAATTGACGAGTCTCCGACGAAGACCTTGCTCAAGTTGGCCTTCGCTAGCATCCTGATTGACGCGAGCAATCTCAAGCGTGCGCCCTGCCTGGGCTACACGAAGAAGCTCGGCCTCTCCGCGGACACACCGTTCGAACTCTTCGTACAGGCATCGAGGTGGATTCGAGAAGACCTAGTGTTGCTCCAATCCAAGCGGCAGAGCTGGGGTCCGCCGCAAGAAATTCATCAGGCGAGCTCCGCGATCTACGCGTTGCCTGAGGCCTCCGTTGACCTGGCTATCACGAGCCCGCCATACGTCAACGGAATGGATTACGTGATGAACTACAAGATCGACCTTGCTTGGTTAGACTTCATTCGGTCCTATGAGGAGCTGGCCAAGCTCCGAGCCTCGATGGTTGCCTGTGATAACATCCCTCGCGGAACTGCCGCGGAGCACGAACCGTCTCAGCGAGTCAGATCCGACTCGTGGGTTGCGTCGGTGGCACGTTCGATAAGCAAGAACATCGATACCAAGGGTGCCTATCGCAGGGACGACATGGGCGCGATTGTGACGAAGTACTTTGACGATCTGATTCCCGTGATCGATAACGTCTATCGGAGTTTGAAGCCCGGAGGTCGCTTCGTCGTGGTGAACGGTGACTCGCTCATTGCCGGGACCTACGTCCCCGGGGACATGATCTTCGCGCGCCTTGCGACCGAAGCTGGATTCATCGTGGAAGCCTTTGATGTGGCGCGCACACGAAGATCCGGACAACGCAGGGGGTTCGTGCTCCGGGAGTCGATCCTGACCGTGAGGAAGCCGGGCCCCTTCGTCCCACCACGACTTCCGAGTGCGCGTCAGACCTTGGACGCCTTCGCGGCACCAAACTGACCGACCGGCAGTGGGTCGATCCCTGCCGTCTTGAGAGTCTCGGCTTCGAGGTCGAGGAAGATATCGACTGTCTGTTGTTCGAGCTTCGCTCCGAGCCAAGACTTGACGGCGCTGTTAGGAATCAAGTAGCAACGGCCTCGGTTCATCAGGAGGAAGCCGGCCCCTCGAAGCACGTCCTTTCCAAACGGCTCGCCGACGCGGATGGTGACTTGGAGCCCCTGCGGTTTCTCGCTTCCCTTCCTGAAGTAGACAGTCTGACCCTGGGCCTTGCCTTCGTACCCCTTGATCTCTGAGATCGACACGTCTGGAAACCTAGCGGCAGCATCCGGTGGACGAACCACTGCCATGTCTACCACTGGTTTCGGGCGGTCGGTGATAAGTTCGAGTTCGTAGAGAACGTGACCGAGTTCCTTTCGAAGGCTTTCGAAATGTGTCTGCTGGGTCACGGAGAGTTCGGGCATCCGCTTCTGTTGATTGGCTACCTCATGGGTACCGCCGTCGAGAAACAGCTTGATCGTCGCCTGCTCCAAGGCTTCCCGGAGAGTTGAATCGTTGAAACGAGAGTGAACCGCGGCCCTACCGTCATTCAGAATCAATGCCCGATCGAACTGCCCAAGTTCCTTCGGGGGATGGTCCAAGTGCTGACCAAGTCGAGACTTCAGGTTCGAGCTCTCACCGATGTATGCTCGATCGGTCTCATCGTCCAGTAGGACGTAGAGTCCAGGGTGAGAGAGTCCCTTACCGAGCTCTTCCTCGACTACGCCGCGGAGGGGCTCGGCGGGGATGAGCCACACAACAAGTTGGCCGAGTTTTGTCCTCCCTCGGACGACCCCCTTGCCGTCCGCCGGATCTATGTCCCAGCCGTAGAGATCGCGAGCCGACATTGCCGTCAAATGAAGCGAGGCACGACCTGATAATCGCTCCGCCGCGCGGGAACTGCAACGGACTCGAGGCATGGACACGAGAGCTCTCTTGGGCGGGAGGCGGTGTAAGCTCCGACGAGCAACGCCATCTGACCGAACGGGGAAACAGTGTCTCTGCTCGGCAGGAGTGATCAGAAACGGGATGGGTTGAGGGCGGAGGCTGATGCGCGAGCACCACACCCGCGGGAGTACAGCAAACCTGGGGCAGGTGCAATCACATCCGAGCCAGCGCCGAGCCAACGGGACCCGCGTGGTTCGCACTCCGGCGGTGAGGAAGCCCTCCCACGGGCAGGATCGAGGCGGACGTCCAGGACCGAAGCCAGTGGCCGACACGCCGGTAGTGGGTCGGGTTGCGATGCCCCGAGATAGGCGTTAAGCTACCATCTCGATACCGGTCGACGTGACCCGACTGGAGGACGGACTATTCCTCTCTCCGGAAGCAGTGGCTCCAGCCCGGGATGGACCCCCCGAGACGGAACTGAGGTTTGGCGTCGAACACGAGGGAGAGACCCCCCATGGCATAGGGCGACGCGCTCAGCCTATACCTCCGGCCCCTGATCAAGGCAAGCGGGGCCCAGGTGCGCTGGCTGGACCAGGCATTAAGCCCTACCTGAAGTCGGGTCTCCCATCACCGGCGTTCGTCGAGGATTTCCGGTGGCAGGCCCGGGAGATAGACTGTGAGCCGACCCAGGTATACAATCTCCTAGTGGAGCTGTCGAGGAGGCATGGCGACCCATCGGTCCGGCTCGGCTACAATGTTGTCATCGGACTCCTTCCCCCATTACTCGAGGGCGTCTCGTGGAACCGCGCGGTTGGCTCCCTTGGACATCGGGTTCCGGCGAACTACCAGGTCCGATATTCCATCGGATCGGAGAGCCGGTGGCCGGACGTCGAGAGGGTCTTGACGAACGAAGAGACGAGCTTACCCCTCATTGGCGTTTCGCGGGAGTACTGGCACGAGGTCGCGGACAGGCTGCCGGCCGCAGACGAGACAGATCACGCCCTGCTCGTTCTTTCATCGAGTGCGGAGCGCGTTGAGGTGTTCGACTCTTATATTGCGATCCTCAATCGTAGTACAAGGGCCCGATCACCGAAGCGCCGGTTGACCATGGCAGATGGTATCGTGTCGGTAAGTCCCGTCAAGCTTATCGGGTACTGGGAGGGAGCAGGAATCCCCAGGCACCTCTTTTGGGTGCAGCGCAAAGGAAAGAAGACAACGCAACGACTACTAACTGAACAACCGGAGTCACGATGACGACGTGGAAGGTTCCAACTCACCTTGGCCGTCTTGACTCGGACCTATTCGGGTACATGCGGTGGAACCTCGGTTCGAATGTTGAAGTCATTCGCACCGGACCCGCCTCCCTGCATTGCAACGTCGCCGCGAGGGATCCCATCGACGATGTAGGCGGTGCTAGCTCGGCGCGCAGGGTCAGGCTTCAAATCAACCTTGAGTACAAGGTGGCCCGCAAAGGAGGGCGTGTCGTCATCTCGGGGCCCGGGAGAACAGACCTGCATAGGGCGGTCACGGAGAAGTACCGCTCACTCGGTCAGACCTCGCAGAAGGCTCTCTTGCCCCAACTCTTCGTCAATCTGACGCGGATACCTGCCATACACCAAGTAATGACTCCGCTTCGTGCGTTCGTTCTTGAATTGAGCGACGTCGGGTCGGTGAGGCCGACGGACAAATCGTTTCGGAGATACGAGCCGAGGAAGGCTCGACAGTACCTGTCAATTCTCCAGGAGCTCGGCTACGTCAAGCTGGAAGGGAGTGACTACATTCCGGCCGGCAGGCTCCTCAAGGCCGGGAAGTCATATGGCGAGGGGGCCGAGATCGTCCCGATGATTCTCGCTGACTCCCTCCAGAAGGCAAGCGGGTACATGGTGGACGTCCTCGGCTGGCGCCTTATGGTCCCATATCTCCGGTGGTCGAATGCGTACTACTGGAAGGCCCTCGAGGCAGACAGGCTCCCAACGCTCTCGAAGCCCTCTTGGACTGACTCTCATCTCCTCCTCTATGGGAGTCCAACCCACGGAAACCCGCGGACGCAAATAGACGACATGGTACGGGAAGGGATCGTCACGTACGATGGCCGCGGGTTTACCGGGGTGTCCGAGGTTTTCGAGCCCTACCGGCGGCAGGCCATGACAATCCCGCTCGTCAGGGAAGTACTCGCTGCGTCTTAGCAAAGTTAGCAAAGGTATCGGCTCGGTTTGGTGCCGGCGGGGGCGTGGCCCAGAGCCGGGCCATGCACCTTGATCTTTGTGACCGTTCCATCAGGATTGAAGCACTGGAGCCGCCACTCCCGTGATCGAACCGTCCCCTCAATTTCTACGGACCGTGCCCGCGGAGCCCGTTGGGATGTGCTCGAACGGCTCACTTCCCCTTACGGGCCGCCGCTCGCGCTCGGCGCGTTCTCTGCAATCGTCGTTATCCCGAAAAGTCGCCGGCCGACGCCACAGTTATACCCGCGACCCCGAGTCACGTTCGATGGTCTCCGCAAGCGACCTTCGCGCACCTATTTCTCGCCCTCGCGCGATTGTCGAACGGGCCCGCGCGCATCCGGGTACCGCGTGGGTCTTCTCTTCGGGGGGGAGTCAGCATGGTACGAGCCAGGGTCCCGGAGAGAGACGGTAGGGCTTGGAACGCTCACAGCGTCTCCGATCAGTTCCAAGTGGAAGAAGGAAGGGCGCGCGATTCTGGCGGACCGAAGCACCTCGTCCGGTCCCGAGACCCTGTATCGAATGGCGGGAATCGAGCGGCTGAGCCGGCGGTTCCCGACCACTCTCAATTCAGCCGAGGGACTGACGTCAAACGAGCTGCGTTGTCGGTGGGCGTCCTCACCAAGCGGTCCCCCACACTTGACCTGCACAATTTGGAATCGGCGTCCTCGAGTAGGGAGTCCCACGCGCACACGGGCCGCCCCCAAGCGCACGTGGAATTCAGCGACCGCGTGTCGCTGATGCACGAGCTGGACCAAACCTGCGGAAGTTGGGAGATCCTCCGGCACCTGAGTGACGAAAGCCAATCGACGGCCTACTCGATGACACGTCAGTTGCATCCGAGTCCGAACGGGATCAAGAGCTCTCTTCGAAAACTTGAATGGCTTGGTCTTATCGAGAGAGTGCCAGGAGGCAGTGTCTCGAAACCGTTCTGTCTCACCGAACAGGGGAAGACGCTGATGGAAAGACCGCTAAGGGCCTGGCCCCTGTGGCTCACGTTGCAGCGCTAGCTGTCAGGTCCTCGACGGGCCGGGTGTTTGAGCAGTAGGTGTCCTTGTTCCGGCCAGTGCTGTGTGACTGGTAGATAAACACCGTAGTCCCCGAAAGCTAGACTCCAGACCTACATTCCGCACCGTGAAAACGGGGAATGCCCGAATTACCGGCGCGCTTGCTGAGCCTACGGTTCCTTCTCGAGAACCCTGAGATCCTCGTCCGTCGGGCGAATCCGCCTGACCTCGACCTG
>JBJKRJ010000002.1:0-38874 GCA_046704665.1 Thermoplasmata archaeon
AGTCGCAGGGTGGGGTATTCCAATTTACGTCAAGCCGATTAGAGCAAGGGCCCGTCATCTGGCCCGAGCGGTGAAACCGCTTTAACTTCCGAGGTCGCACGGAGGGCTCCGCCGGGCGACGTGACCTAGCAAGAAATGGGTACGACGGATCGCGCGGCCGAACCCTGCGCGGGCCGGTTTCCGGAAAAACGGGCCGAAGTCGTCGCGGACCGACGGCTTCGGACCCTCGAAGAGGTGCCTAGCTCCAGCTGAGGCTGATGTCGGCGGTTTCCGCGTAGTCGAAGAACGTCGCCACGCCCTTGATCTGCGCGCCCGGGATGAGGTCCTCTCGCTTGATGTTGAACGTCTGGGCGGAGGCCTGGCAGATGTCGAGCTGCACGCCGCTCTTGGGGCACTCGGTCAGCCGGTCCTGGAGCTTCTGCTCGAGCTTCTGGTACACCTGGTTCTTCGCCACGAGCGCACTGTCGAGTGCGAAGAAGATCTTCGTCTCGTATCCCATCGCCGCCGCCGCCAGGGCGTATCCCAGCATGGTGTCGATCCTCGCGGTGTCTCCCGGCGACGTCGTGCAGAAGAATGCGACGCGCTTTCGCGACTCGGTATCCTCGGCCATGGGAGGACCACGAAACCCGCCGCTCAAAGAACTATGGTGAATCTTGTTTGAGGAGCCGTCGCACGGGAACCTGGGGGCGGTCCCGGGAGGCGAACTGAAACGGTTCGGGGGCGGAGGGTCCCTTCCGGGTGGTGCGAAGGAGTCGAGCCGAATGACCGGGCTCCTCCCGCCCCGCTCCGTGCGAGCCGGGCGCCCGCCGAGCTGCGGCGGGCGCGGACCGACTCGCTGATCCGTCGAAGCTCGCTCAGACGCAGCCGGTCGGCTTCGGAGCGCCCGCGACCTTGCAGGCACCGTGCGCCGGACCGTTCGCGAAGAGCTCGTAGATGTGCTCGAGGGTCATGCCGGACTGCTTCGTGACGATCTTGATCGGCGGGCAAACGCCGTAGGTCTCCCAGTAGTTCCGCAGGTACTTGACGAGCTTCCAGTGGTCGTCGGTCATCGCGGGGATGTCCTCGAGGTTCTTCGCCATCCACAGCGCGACGTCGTCGTTCCAGATCTCGGGATTCTGCAGGAATCCGTCCTCGTCGAGCGAGACCTTCTTTCCGGCCACATCATACTCTCCTGGCACTTTGACAGCAGGCATCGATTCACCGCGGGTCGGTCGACCCTAAGCGGAAAGGGCGCATTACCAGCTTACAAAGATTCCGTGTTGGACGCTTGAGCTTGGAGGAAGGCTCGTCCTCTCAGAACTCACCTTGCCGGACGCCGCGCCCCGGAGCACCCGGGCCGCGTCCGTTGCGCTCTCTGCCCGGTCAATCCGGGCGCGGCCCAGGCAACCCCTCTCAACGATAATATGAATAGACGCGGGGAGCGTGCACGGACTGCGATGTTGGTGGATCTGACGCTTCGGAGCAAGGTCGTCCTGGTGTTCGGCTCCGGCGGCGCCGCCCGGGCCCGCTCCTCGGTCGTGACCGCCGAAGGAGCGCGCGTCGTCCGAGTCGCTTCGCTCCGTACGCCGGGACGCTCCGCTCGCTCACGGGGCCCGGCGTCGGGGGCAGGTGCGGCGGCGAACCCGGCCTCCCTCGTCCGAAGAATCCGTCCCTGGGTGGTCTTCTCCACGCTGGACGACTCCAAGAGCAATCACGAGATCTCCGCCGCGGCCCGTGCGGTGGGGGCGCTCGTCCACGTCTACGACGCCCCATCGCTCTCGGACTTCACGCTGCCGTCGGTGGGGAATGCCGGATCGATTCACGTCGCCGTCTCGACCTCGGGCCAGAGTCCCGCCATGGCAGCCGTCCTGCGCCGGCGGCTCGAGAAGTCGCTCCGACCCGAGGACGTGCTCCAGGTCCGTCTGCAGGGGAGACTACGGAAGACGATCCGGAGCTCGCTCCCTTCGTTCGAAGCGCGCCGGGACGCAGTCTACCGGCTGCTCCACGATCGGGAGATACGACGGCTGCTCCGCGCGAATCGCTTCGATCGGGCGCTCGCGGTCGCACGTCGGCAAATCGCCTCGAAACCGACCCCTGGGACGCGGATATCCCCGCGCAAGAAATCGCGATGACGAGGGGCAAGGTCTACCTCGTGGGGGCAGGACCCGGCGATCCTGGTCTCCTTACGGTCCGGGGCCGGGAAGTGCTGCGGAAGGCGGAGGTGGTTCTGTATGACGGCCTCGTGGGCCGCCGAGTACTGCGCTGGATCCCGCGGGGCGCCCGCCGTCTCAGGGTCGCGAAGGGTCCGAGGCACCGGGACCGGTTCCAGCAGTCGAGCATCAGCGAGATCATGCTGCGGGAAGCGATGTCGGGACGGCGGGTCGTCCGTCTCAAGGGCGGCGACGCCCTCCTCTTCTCGCGGGGTGGAGAAGAGGCCGAGACCTTGCGAGCCCGAGGGATCCCATACGAGGTCGTCCCGGGAGTCACCTCCGCCCTCGCCGGACCCGCCTTCGCCGGCATCCCTCTCACCGAACGGGGGGTCGCGTCATCGGTCGCGATCGTCACGGGCCGCGAGAGCGAGGTGCCCCATCACCGACCGGTGGACTGGCAGGGCCTCTCCCGGAGCGCGGACTCGTTGGTGGTGCTGATGGGAGTGGCCAACCTTGCCCAGATCGCACGCGCGCTCTTGAGAGCGGGTCGACCGCCCGATACCCCCGTGGCGTCCGTGGAATGGGCTACGACCCCTCGACAGCGGACCTCGCTCTTCACCCTCGGAGAAGCGACCCAGCCGCTGGTACGCAAGCGCCTCGACTCTCCCTCGGTGATCGTGATCGGGCCTACCGTGGTCCGGGGATATCGCCTGAACTGGTATCGCCGAGAGAGCCGATGGACGTCCCCCCGCTTCCGCCGTCTCGCGACCCGCCTTCGGTATGACCCCTCCTCCGGAGAGCCCCTTCCTGCTGGCGCAGTGCGGAGACCTTCGCGCGCGTCCGGACCCCGCGTCCGACGGTCGCGCCGTCGACGGACATGACGGAGCAGCGTCGACCCGCTGCAGGGAAAGACCCTGCTGAACGCGCCGTGGGCCGACTCGCGGCGGATCGCATGACGGCCTCCCAAGGAGACCCCATCCCTTCTCGGACGGCGGAGATCACGGTCCCACGGATGGTGGTCTCCTCCTACCGGGGTCGGGGCGGTAAGACGCTCGCGACGATGACCCTGCTCGCGGCGCTTGCGCGGGCCGGACTGCGCCCCTCGGCGTTCAAGAACGGTCCGGATTTCATCGATCCCGGGCACCACGCAGCGGTACTCGGCCGGCCGAGCCGGAACCTCGACCACGTGTTGATGGGGGACCGGGTCCCGGAAAGGTTCTACCGCTACTCCTCCCGCACCGACGTCGCGCTTATCGAAGGCAACCACGGGCTCTACGACAGCCTCGATGGGCGGAGCGAGGACGGGAGCACGGCCCAGCTCGCGAAAGTGCTGGGAGCCCCCATCGTCCTGGTCGTTGACGGGGAACGGACGAACCGGACCGTCGGGGCCCTTGTGCGCGGCCTTCGAGCGTTCGACCCCGACGTACGGTTCGCGGCCGCGATCCTCACGAACGTCGTCCCGCGACAGTTCGACCGACTGACCGCGACGGTCGAGGCCGAAGGGCTGCCCGTCGTGGGCATACTTCCGAGGGACGAGGAGGTCTCCGCGGCGATGGAGTATCGCCACCTCGGACTCGTTCCAATGGAGGAGCGACCGCGACCCGCGCTGGTCGACCTGGTACGGGAACGGTTCGCGCCGCGGATCGACGTCGACCGACTTCTCGCACGGGTGCGGGAGGAGTCGCAGCCTCGTCCGGTCCGGATCCGAGAAGAGCCTCGGCCGCCCTCACCTGCGTCCGTCCGCATCGGTTTCCTCGGCGGCCGCGCCTTCACCTTCTACTACCCCGAGCTCCTCGAGCGAGCCCGCGAGCTCGGTCGCACCGTGATCCTCGACCCCGAGTCGGAGACGACCGTCCCCGACCTCGATCTTCTCGTGATCGGCGGGGGTTTCCCGGAGGTCTATGCGGAATCTCTGGAACGCAACCACGCGCTGCGCACCTCGGTCCGTGAGTACGCGGAGCGTGGGGGCCGGATCTACGCCGAGTGCGGGGGGCTCATGTACCTCACCCGGTCGATCCGGACCGAGCGAGGCGTGTTCGAGATGGTCGGCATTATCGACGGCACGACGATCCAGGAACGGCGCCCGATCGCTCACGGCTACGCGACGGCGCGGGTGATGCGGGATACGCCGATCGCACGGAAGGGAACCGTACTCCGGGGACACGAGTTCCACTATTCCCGGGTGGAGCTCGGCCGTCCGTACGACCTCGCGCTCTCCTACGATCTCGGTCGCGGTTTATCGAACGGGAGCGACGGGGTCCTGGTTCGGAACGTCTATGCCCACTACCTGCACCTCCATCCCGCCACCTACTCCGTGCTCGACGCGCTGTTCGGTACAGCGGACGGACCGCAGGGTCCGGGTGCTGGGGCACCGGGTTCCGGTTAGAGAATCCGGACCACCCTAGAACGGGACCCACACGCGCGACGGTCCACCGGCCGTCCGCTCGATGGTCGTTCCCGGGCGTTGGCTCACGCCGGATACCGCGCGATCAGGAGGGCAAGGACGATCACCGCGACGATGGCCACGGAGATCGCGCCGAGAAGTCGCTCTTTCCCCCGAAAAAGATAGACGCTCGAGACGAGTAATCTCGACACCGTTCCCGCGATCATCACCGCGAGTCCGAGAAGGATGAGCGCCCGGTCGCTGTAGTCGTCGAGATGGACGAAGTACTCATGGACGGTCCAGTAGACGCTCCGGGGATTGGTCTGGTAGAGAACCTGGACGCTCTCGGAACCGTGGCGCAACAGGAGTATGCTGGTTCCGATGGATGCCAGAATCAAGAATCCCGCGAAGCCCACTCGGAGAAGGAGGGCCATCGTCTCGTACGCCGCCCCCGAGAAGGTTGGGTCGTCGGGGAGCGCGGTCGCCTTCGATGGTTCGTTGCAGCTCATAGGGCGACCGCTCCCCGATAGATGATCCAGACCGAGAGCACGGAGAGGGCTCCGAGGAACACGTATCGAATCCAGACCGTCGAGAGCCGTGGAAGGAGCCGGCTACCGGCGAGGGCGCCGACGATGGTGCCGATCGCCGCGGGGGCGGCGAGCTCCGGCAGGACGAGCCCTCCCGCGAAGAGGACTCCCACGCTCGCCATCACCGCGACGCCGATCATGAGATTGCTCGTGGTGGTGGCGACCTTGAGCGGCAGGCCCATGACGCGGTCCATGACGAGTACGTTGAGGATCCCGGCACCGATCCCGAAGAGGCCCGAGACGAGACCCACGCCCGCCATGAGCCCGAGGGCGGTCCCCCCTCGCTGGGGGGTGTACCTGACGACCTGCTGTTGCGCGGGGTCGTAGTATCGTCCCTCGAGGTGAAAGACGCGAGAGATTTCACTCGGCCGCTGGGCCGTGGAGGTCCGGGGGCCAGAAGCCGCGAGGCACCCGGGAATGGAAGAGACGAGGACCACCCCGAGCAGCACCATGAGGATCGGCACCAGGTCCGTATTGTGGAGCGCGACGGTGATGGCCGCTCCTGCAATGGCGCCCGGGACGGCGGCGGTGACGAGCAGGTTTGCCAGCCGGACGTCGGCGATCCGATTGCGGATGTACGTCGCCCCGGTGGTGGTCGATGTCGCGAGCGCCGCCACGGCGCTCGCCCCGACCGCGTAGCCGAACGGGACACCCAGGAACAGGAGCAGGATCGGGCCGAGAATGATCCCGCCCGCGAGGCCAGCGAGGCTACCGAGGAATCCCGAGGCAATCGCTACCGCGAGCGTGAGCAGTAAGAGTGTCCATAAGTCCATCCCGAAGTTTCCTCGTAACGGCGGTGACCGAGTCCTCCGGCCGCGCGCACCGGCACATTGGGGTGATATCCTCTGTGCCCAAGTCCGAAGAATCGGGGGTTCCCGAGGGCCGAGCGCCGGAGGGTGTTCGGTCTACCGGCCCTCGGACGGACTCCGGTGATCCAACTCCCTCTGGAAGGCGCGACCCCGGCGACCCTTCGCGGTCGCAGGGGACGGGTGGATCAGAGCGCCCGAACCACTTCGAGGAGGTCCCGGCCGAGCGTCAGCGGGGAGACCCGACCCTGTTGCACGGACTGAACGATCCGGTAGAGATGCTGCCGGGGAGTTCCGTCGGTGAAGTAGGCGCGGTGGAGGAGCGATGCGAGCATCTCCGGGTACAGCCCGTAGAGACGGGGACTCTCGAAGACCTTCGGGTAGCGCCGGTGGACCATGAGGTCGCGCAGGACGAAGTCCGCAGAGAGCCGATCGGCGTACCGACGCAGAAAGCCGGCCGAGCCGTCGTGGGCCCTCGCCGCTTCTGCCGCGACCGCCCCGGCGACCCCGCCGGAGGCGATCGCGAAGTCCATACCGCGCAGCGTGAGCGCCGTGTTCAGGAACATCTGCCCGGCCGATCCCGCCAGGAGGTAACCGTCGCCGTAGAGCGACGGGACCGCATCGAGTCCTCCTTCGTTCACGACGCACCCGCTGTACTCCGCGAGCGTGCCGCCTTCGATGTAGCGCGAGATGACCGGGTGCTGCTTGAAGTCCTCGAGGACCTCGTACATCGGCACGCGGTGCTCGACCACCGACTTCAGGTTCAGGATCATGCCGATCGATACCGAGTCGCGGTTCGTGTAGAGGAACCCACCGCCGGCGATCCCGGCAGGAAGGCCGGTCGCCGTCATCTGGAACCCCTCGTTTCCCTTGAGCTGGAAGCGTCGCTCGATCTCACCGGTCGGGAGTTCGATGACCTGTTTGACGCCGACCCCCATGGTCTCCGCGGAAATGTCGCGCTCGAGGTTCGCCGCCCGCGTCGCGAGGGAATTGAACCCTTCGGCGAGGACCACGACATCGGCGTGGAACTCCTCCTCGCCGAGCTTGATCCCGACCACACGGCCTCCCTCCCGCACTAGACCGTCGACCTGCTGGCCGAAGACCGGGGCGGCCCCGGCCTCCTCGGCCTTCCCCACGAGCCATGGGTCGAGCTTGGCGCGTAGGACGCTGAACGAGTTGTAGGGCGGCTGAGCGAATGCGCTGTCGTAGAAGTCGATCGACGTGGCCTGGGTCTTCGTGAGCAGGCTCAGGACGTTCCGAGAGATGGCCCGTTCGACGGGACACGACTCGTCCTTCCAGAATTCCGGGAAGAGACGGGAGAGGGCGAACGTGTAGAGGAGGCCGCCCGAGACGCTCTTGGTCCCGGCGCGGGGTCCCCGCTCCACGAGAACGACCTCCGCCCCGGCCTTCGCGGCGGTGTAGGCCGCCGATGCACCCGCGAGGCCCGCTCCCACCACCACGACGCCGGTCTTCTCCATGGCCGAGGGACCGACCGGTACGTTTTCTGGCTTTCGATGCGCGGCGAGGTTCCGGACGTCGAACGGGCTTCACGTTTCCTCGAAGGCCGGCAGGCCCCCCTGAGACTTCCGGGGCGCCGGGGGCCCGGATAGCCCTGACGGGCGGGTCGCGGTAGGGGCCGGGCATTCACTTCCGACGGATCCGGAGGACGCCGTTCGACCCGCTCTCCGACCGCGCCCGCACGAGCCGGTCGAGGAAGGGCATCTGGCCCTCTTGGCGCTCGTTGGTTCGATCGAGGTATCGGACCCGGCGCCAGGTGTGCCAGTAGTACGTGAGACCGATGCCGAGAGCGACCGCCCCGCTCAAGCCCATCCCGATCAGGAAGGCATCCCACCACAGGTCGTAGATAGGAAAGTACCGCCCTACGGCCACCAGGCCGATGGCGAACGTCACGAGAGCGGCCCCGGTCCGGATGATGGCGAGCTCGGTTCGCGAGCGGGCCAGCTCGACCCGGGTCTTCGCGTAAGTGGTGTTCAGCGTCGAGAGCTCCGTCCGGGTCTCCGCGAGGCGCGTACGGGCCTCCGCCAGTTCGTTCCGTTGGATCGCGAGAGTGTTGCGGACCTCCGCCAAGCGGGTCCGGGTCTCGGCCATCTCGTTCCGTTGCAGCGCCAGGTTGTTGCGGGCCCGCGCGAGCTCGGTACGGAAGGCTGCGAGCTCCGTCCGTTCCGCCGCGAGACGGCCACGCTCCAGGGCGAGGTCCGTTCGAATCTCCGCAAGTTCGGTCGACCGGGTGGAGAACCGTGTCTGCGCCCGCACGAGGGCCGTCCGCTCCTGCGAGTACCCGGTACGTTGCTTCGCGAGGCCGGCTTCCATCTCCGCATACGCCGTGAGATTGTCGGTGGCCGTGGTCCGTTCCCGGTCCTGGGCGATGGCCGCTTGCTGAAGATCGACCGAGCGCGCGAGGATTCCGCGGATCTCCTCGAGGAGCTGCTCCGTCCGCTTATCGGGCTTCTCCGATTGCATCCTTTTCTCTCCCGTCGGGGGCAGAGAGCGGCGCGAGAACGTCGGACCGCTCCTCGAGTCGGTAGGTCATCGCATAACCGGGGACGTAGTGGATGGGAAGGTCGGGCTCGACCGTCTTTACTACCTCGGAGATGACCACTTGATGCTCCGGATTGAGGTAGGGCCCATCCAGGCGAAGGGACTCCCGGCTCACCGTGGCGGAGACCTCGTACTCCCGGGTACGCGGATCCAACACCAGGGCCGCCTCCACGTTTGAAGCGACTCTGAGCCGCGCCACCTGCTCCTGGGTCTCGGGGTTGGCCTTGAGACAGTCCTCATCGAGCAGGTTCGCGATGATCTGACGGGTCATCTCGGAGGTGAAGTGACCCACGTTGATGTTCAGGTCGTAGAGCGTCGCGTCGCGGATGTCCCGTCCGTACATGAACCGGGCCCACCGCACCTGCTGACTTTCAGTCTCCCGGAGCTCTTGGCGGGCGGTCTCCTTGTTGCATTGAAGCCGCTCCATGGTCGCGGAAAGCTGAACCGCGAACGGTTCCGTGATGCGGATACGAACGAAGTGGGGGAGGCGGGGCAGCAGGAGCTGACCGGAGATGCCGTGGTAGACGACGTTGTCCTCCTGGATCCGCTCCAGCAGCGCCTGACGCATGAGCACGATGTAGACGCGTCGGGTGCGGCTGAACTCCTCGTACGCCGTGGCCGCCTGCGAAAGCTGCCGGACGATCGTGGTCGCCCAATCCCCGTACCGACCGACCTGCTGGATCAGGTCCTCTCGGGAGAGACACTTCGCCTGCGTCGTCTCGCAGACCTGGTCTACGAGGTTCTGAACCCCGCAGACCGTGCCTCGAGAGATGAAGAGGACCGCCATGCTCCGCCCGGGGCACCCGAGGGCCACCAGAACGACCGAGCTAGGGCCTCATAGACTCCGCCTTTACTCGGGTTGACGCGTTCCGGGCCCGGAGGCAGGCCCGGGATCCCCCGGGCCCGTGGAATAGGGGGAAGGGGGAGCCCCCTTCCGGGCCGTTCGGTTTCCGGAGCAGCCGGTGGGACCCTCGATCAGCCCTTGCCGTGGCCCGCGGGAAGGTGCAGTTCTGGCGGGGGAAGCCGGTCCTCCTCTTTCGCGGCCTCGGCCTTCAGTGAGTCGAGCTTCTTCAGAACGGCCTCCGTGACCTCCGGCCCGATGGACTTCGACCGCAGGATCTCGTCGAACAGCGCCCTCTTGAAGGAGATCGGCAGCTCCTCCAGGAAACCTCGAGAATCCGTCCTCGACCGGGTGAACGCGGCGAGGAGCTTCTTCGACTGTTCCGGGGTTACGGTCAGGATGAATGCCTTGATCGCTCCGCCGAACATGTCGGTCATCAGCTTCTCCAGGCCCGTGCCATGGATCGCAGCCTGGCGCTTCGTGTCGAGGAGGACCGCGAGCGAGTACCCTTGGGCCGCGGCCGACTCCGTCATCGGTGCCCTCCTCCGGCGGCCATCGCGGGTAGCGCCATCTTCGGCATGTCGATCTCGAGCTCCTCTTCCTTCGCCGCCAGGTAGCGCTGGTTGTTGAACGGATAGCCGAACTCCCGCCACCACTTCACCACGACGTGGTAGACCTCGGGGCGCATGATCACCTGGGGAGGCTCGAGCCCTTCGGCAAGGAGGCTGCGGATGAAGCTCCCGCTGAACCGCTGGACGACATCCGTGTGCCCGCAGTTCGCGTTGTAGGCGATCTCGCCGCACTTCGGACAGTACCAGAACTCGCCCATGTTCTGCGGTCGGAGGACCAGTCCTTTGTCGACCTCGCACGGCGCGGCCTGGAACCCGAAGCCGGGGATTCCCTTCGACCAGAGCATCTGCGTCGCATAGGAGTCGTAATAGTCACCCACGGCGGCGTGGTCCCGCCCCCACATGTGGTGCGTGCAACCGAGGTTCTGGCGGACGATCCCGTGAAGCAGCGATTCGAGCGGATTGCCGTAGCGCATGTCCCAGAGCAGGAACGAGACGATGTGCCGCGAAGGCTTGACGTAGTTCGCGGTGTGGACCGCCTCGTGGGCCTCAAGGATCGCCTCGTCGGGGTAGTCGCCGATCCGCTTCGCGCCGACAATTGCGTTGACGAGGATTCCGTTCGAGGGCTCGATGTCGCCCATGTACGCCGCGTTCTTCATCAATAGCTCGTGGCCGAGGTGCGGCACGTTCCGGGTCTGGTGAGCGATCACCGTACGCCAGCCGCGCTTCTGGAACTCCTCGCGTGACTTCGCCGGTGGCAGCCAGAACCGGTCGAACGGCGGCCGGAAGACCGGCTCGTTTACGATGGTGTACTTCCCGGCGAGCACGACCGGGTGCAGGTTGAGGTAGATGTTGTAGCCGGGATGCTTCTTGTCGAAGGCGTGCTTTACGACCTCGGGGACCGACTCGGGGGTACCGAACGTACGCGTGGCGACGTCCTTGGGGTCAATCTTGTACACCTCATCGATGTCCAAGGTCGCGAACGGCTGGCCCTTCAGCTTGAGGAGGAGGCGGTCCCCCTTCCCCACGCCGAGCCGCTTGTGGTCGTCCTCGCTGATGTCGAAGAGCAGGGGGAATGGGAACACCCAGCCGCTCGAGAGGCGCCGCTCCTTCAGCACCCGCTCGAGCTCGTCCTTCCGCATCGACCCGTCGACCGGGCTGAGGAAGCCGTAGCAGGTCGACATGATCTCACGGTAGACGTTTCGTATCGGCTTGGTGCCGTCCATCGTCGGCTTGATATCGAAGGTGGAGCAACCCGCGACCAGACTCTCGGCCTTGGCGCGGTCGCGTACGACCCGGTCGACCAGCTTTCCTCCGTGCGGCGGAGGTATGTTCATCCTCAACGACATCCCCTCTTACCCTCCTGTTCCCACTTCAGGACGCACGCGAGCTCTCGACGGTCGGATCGAACCTCCGGGTCTACATCCCCCGGGAAGGATCGTCCTGCTGCCGGTGCGAGCGGCACGAACGCCCACCAGTAGGGCGCACCTTACACCCCGCCTATAACGAACACGGCGGGACGACGAAAAGCGAGGTGGATTCGGCCTTACCTCACAGGTTCAAGACTCCGAAAGAGCTTATGTCGGACCGGACCGTCGGTACGCGACGTAGGTCGCAGCTACGTCAGAAGGAAGGAGAATGAGCACGATTGCGTTCGAGTGCCGATCGCTGGGGTATTCGTGCGAATGGGCGTTGGTGGCCCGCTCGCGCGCCGAGGTTGTGGACCGATTCCGGGAACACGCACAGTGCGCGCACAAGCTGAGCGAACTCTCCCCCGAGCTCCTGCGGACGATCGAATCGACCCTTCCCGCGGAGTGACGATGGCGGCCGCGCCCCCGACCGGACGTATCCCTCTCTCCGAGCGGCTCGGCGCCACCGCGTTCGACTCGGACAAGGTCACGCACCTCAGACTCTCCGATCCGGCGCTCTGTGAGAAGTGTGCTACTCGCGCCTGCATTCCGGTCTGTCCGGCGCAGGTCTATGGCTGGGAAGAGAATCGCCTCCGGGTGAGCTACGAGAACTGCCTCGAAACCGGTGCGTGCCGCGTCGCCTGCCAGGAGCTCGGCAACCGAGCTCTCGTCTGGGCCTTCCCCGCGGGAGGGAAGGGTGTGAAGTACCGGCTCGGTTGACGCGCGCCCCCCTATGGGCGCGAGCTTCCTCGCGTTGTCGGCACGTTCTGCGGTGTCGTAGGCACCGCCTTAGGAGAAGGCACGGGCGAGGGGAGCGTGGGAACCTCTCACCCCGCGAGATCCTCCCGTGGGGCGTACCGGCTACCGTGCGAAGCCCCCACTCTTCGCTTCGCCCTGCGGGCCGGACCGAGGTCGGCATCGGTCTGCAGGGTTTGACGAGATTCTCGTACCTCAGCGCAGTCCAGGCGGGTCCGCCCGACCCATCTCCGTCCATCCGGTTTGACCCGTCGGTTCGTCCCACTTGACGAACCGTATTTTGCGGTAGCGGACCAGTGGTTTTCGGTCACGTCCCGTTGGTGCGGGGAGCGTCCCGACTTCCCGGAATCGATGGTTCGGCCGGGGGACCATGCGAGATCGCAGCGGATGGAAAGTGAGGGGGAGTGGCGAAGAGTCTCGGACACGCGACCCTGACGTAGCCCCCGATTCGATGGTGGGTTCCCGAGCCGGCGGAACCGGTGGCCGCCGTCTCTAGCGGGCGAGACGGGACGCGGCGAACACCTCGAAGGAGCCCGTCGATGGACCGCGACCTCGGGGAGGACACCGCGTCCCAAGGACGCGGTGGTTTGGGACCTCCTGTCGGCCGCTCGTCGGGCCCCGATCCGAGAGGCGTACGGCGGGGCAGGAGCCGCGGACCACGATGATTGCCTTCCTGACACCTCTCGCTGGTCTACTCATCGCGATCCTCGTGATCGCCGTGCTCTCGGGCTTCTTCGGAGCCCTCGCGGGACTCGGGGGGGGAATGATCCTCCAGCCGATCTTTGTCCTCTATCTGGGACTCACGTTCGGCGACGCGGTGGGAGCGAGCGCGGTCGGAGTCCTCGCAACCTCCCTGACGACCGGCGCGGCGTTCTCCCGCGAGCGGATCGTGGACATGCGGATCGCGAACCTCATCGTTGCCGCGACCGTGCCGGGAGCGCTCATCGGGGCCACGCTCACGGTCCATTTTGCCGGGACCAAGCTCGAACCACTCTTCCTCATCGCTTTCGGCAGCGTGCTGGTCGCCAACATCCCCGGGGTCATCGCGCTGCGCCGGCCGTCGATCGACGGGATGATGGTCCCGCGCGACACGCTCTCCCGTCGTCTGCATCTCGAGGGCCACTACCTCGACCGCCCTCGCCGGAGCATCATCGCCTACCGGGCGAAGCGGGTCAAGGAGACGATGGGTGTCATGTTCGGTGCCGGCGTCCTCTCCGGGCTCTTCGGGATCGGAAGTGGGGTGCTGAACGTTTTGACGATGGACCGGGTCACCGGCCTGCCGATCAAGGTGTCGACGACGACGAGCAACTACATCGTCGGGGTCGACATCATGGCGTCGATGGCGATCCTGTTCGCGGGCGGTCTCGTCCAGCCGACGCTCGCGGCCCCGGTCGCGATCGGGACCATCATCGGAGCTTACGCCGGGGGGAGGGTCCTTCCCCGTCTCGAGAGCGGTTGGGTGCGCTGGATCTTCCTCGCCCTGATGGTGATCTTCGGTGTCGAGGAGCTGCTCAAGGGGGTCACCACGCTATGAGGTCCGACGATCCGAACCTCGATTCACTTCCCCTCGACCCGGCGTTCCCGCCGTCGACCTACGAGCGCCTTGCCCGTCTGCTCGAAGTGACCGTGGTCATCTACTTCGTTCTGATCATCATCGGGTTCGTCTCCCGGCTGGCCGAAGACTGGTCGATGACAATCTCCCAGGTGGTTCACAAAGAGCCAAGGTCATGGTACTGGACCCCGGAGGCGTACTTCTCCAATCTCTTCGCCTTGAATCCCAGCGCGATCATCCTGCTCGGGGTCGCGATCATGATGGTCGCGGTCATCGGACGGAGCGTGATCTCGGCGACGGGCCTGTTGCGGAACCGGGAGTGGGTCCTCGGGGCGGTCACGGTCGGAGTGGTCGGCCTCGTTGCCTTCGCGTTCTTCATCGCTCGGTACTACTGACGGGGAGGGCCCGTCGCCGTTTCGAGTGAATCCCGCTTGACGGCTCGGAGCCCGGAGCTCAGCAGGCTCGGCACGACGATTCGGGCCTGGGTGCCGATGGCAATATGCACCCCACCGGACTCACGAGGTCCACCGACGGCCGGCTCGTGAGGTGGAAAGGCCCGAACCTCGGGCGCTCGACCCTTCACGGACCACGGTCCGCGGCAGTACACGCAAGGAGAGAGAACGACCCATGGTGGAGAAGTTGCGGATCGGAGTGGCAGTGAAGCACGGTGTCGACTGCGCCTTGGCCCGGGCCGACCGTGCGACCGGCCTGGTGAACCTCGCCTCGGCTCCGCGCAAGACGAGTGACTTTGACATGAACGCGGTCGAGGAAGCGGTGCGCATCCGCGAAAAGCTGGGTGGGACCGTCACCGCGATCTCGGTCGGGGGCCCCTCGTCGCGAGAGGCACTGAGGGACGCGGTCGCGGTCGGGGCGGACACGCCGGTGCTCATCACGGCCGACAACTGGGCCGAGTGGGACACGCGGTCGGTCGCGCACCTCTTGGCCGCCGGCATCCGCTCGCTCGGAGGGTTCGACCTCATCCTGCTCGGGGAAGGCAGCACCGACCATTTCGCCGGCGTCCTGGGCCCCCGGCTCGCCGCCGAGCTCGGGATCCCAAACGTGGCGTACGCCCGCAAGCTGACGGTCGCCCCCGACGGCATCACGGCCGAGAAGGATTTCGAGAAGGAGATCGAGACCGTGAAGTCCGGCTACCCCGTCGTGGTCACCGTGGGCCAAGAGATCAACACCGTCCGGGTCCCCAGCTTCATGGCGAACCTGAAGGCGACCAAGAAGGAGGTCAAGGTCCTCGCCGCGAAGGAGCTCGGGCTGGCGCCCGAGCTTCTGACGGCCGGAATCGTTGTCGACCGCACCGCGGTCCCGGAGACGCCGCGCAAGCAGACCAAGCTCACCGGCGGGTCCCCGGCCGAGATCGCCGGCAAGCTCGCGGAGGCGCTCCGCGGGGAAGGGGTCCTCGCATGACCGCGAACCTCGTCCTCTGTTACTCCGAGCTCATCGACCTGACGGCCGACCTTGTGCGGATCGCGCGGGCGATCCCGGGTGAGCCCTCGCGGGTCCAGGCGCTCGTCCTGCCGGGCGCCCCCGCGGATGCCGGTGAGAAGCTCGCGGCCGCGGGAGCCCACGCGGTACTGACGGTCACGGGCGAGCCCTCCACCGAGCCGCACGTTCTGGCCAAGACACTGCGCGCCGCGGTCGAGCAGACGAAGCCGAAGCTCATTCTGGTCGCATCGACGAAGCGGGGACGGGAGGTCCTCGCACGTCTTGCCGGCGAGATGGACCTTGCGGCGATCACGGGCGCGACGTCGGTGAAGATCGACCCCGACGGGGTCCGCATCGACCGGGAGACGTTGAGCGGCACCGCGGTCGCGGTGGAGCGACTCGTCCGCGAGCCCGCCCTGGTCGGGGTCTTCCCGGGCACGACCGCGCCGGAGGCGTCTGCGGCGGGCTCGGTCGAGAAGACGAACCTGGCCGCACCGGCCGTCCCTCCCGTCACATCACGGGTCGAGCTCCAGTCCAAGCCGAGCGGCGGGGTCGAGCTCGAAAAGTCCGACCGGGTCGTGACCATCGGTCGTGGCCTCAAGAAGAAGGAGGACATCCCGATCATCGATGCGCTCGCGAAGGCGATGAAGGCGGACGTCGGATGCACCCGCCCCCTCGCCGCCGAGGTCGGTTGGTTCACGGACGACCACTGGATCGGACTCACCGGCCACCGGGTCCACCCGAAGGTCTACGTCGCGGTCGGGGTGTCGGGGGCCGTCCAGCACCTGGTCGGGATGCGGTCGTCGAAGGTCGTCGTCGCGATCAACAACGATGCGAACGCTCCGATCTTTGCCCAGTCCGACTACGGGATCGTGGGAGATCTCTACCAGATCGTTCCCGCCCTCACGAAAGCCCTGGGCGGCTGAAGGATCGCGTCGACACGAACCACACCCGGGCGCCCGGCCGACCGAACCGTGCCAACTTCGGCCGGACCGGGGGAACCGTTTCCTCTTGCGACACCGGGCGCGGAGGCGTGCGGGATCGGCTCGTTCCGTCCCTAGTGGATGATCGATGCCACGACGGTGAGCCCGAGGATCAGGAGCCCCGCGACCGTCGCGCACACCGCCGCCATGATCAGCTCCCGTCCGCGGAAGAACGAAACCATCGCGTCCAGGACCCGGGCGACGCTCACACCGACCATGATGAAGACCCCCACCAGGATCAGCACCGTGGACTGGAGGTGCGCGAGGCTCGAGAGGAACTCCCCGAACGATCCCCACCCGGCGAACGGGTTCGCCTGGAGGAGCGTGGAGACGCTCTCCGACGGGTTCGCGATCAGGCCGAGAATGACGCCGATGGTCGAGAAGACAAAGAAGCCGATCACCCCGCCCCGAAGCAGCAGTGACGTGCGGGCGTACACTTCGGGAGTGAAGCTCGGGTCGGCCGGCAGTTCGAGCTCGGGCGATGCCGGGGTCCCGGTCATAGCGCCATCCCCCCCCGCAGGATGATCTCTCCCGAGAGCACGACCAGGATCACGACGAAGACCCACCGGATGAGCCGGTTCGACAGCCGGGGCAGAAGTCGGCTCCCCAGGAACGAACCGGTGGTGGTGCCGATCGCGACCGGCGCGGCGAGGAACGGCAGGATAAGGCCGCCCGCAAAGAGCACCCCGACCCCCGCCGTCGCGGTGACCCCGATCATGAAGTTGCTGGTCGCCGTCGACACTTTCATCGGGAGGCGCAGGGCCCGGTCTAGGGCGAGGACCTTGAGGACCCCGCTGCCGATGCCGAAGAGTCCGGCGACCACTCCGGCTCCGAACATCACCCCGAGCGCCTGGTCCGTCCGTTTCCCTTCGTACTTGACGACCTTCATGTTGAGCTGGTCGACATAGGCTCCCTCCAGGCGGAGCCGGTGGGAAAGACGGTCCCGCTTTCCGACGGGGAGTCCCTCGTGATGCCGGAGGGCGATCGTCCCGGGGACGGTCGCAAGAAGGACGACCCCGAGGATGATCATCAGGACCGGCACGAGATCCGTTCGCGCGAGAATCACCGTCACGCTCGCGCCGATGAGCGCCCCCGGGACCGTCGCGATCTGGAGGAAGTTACCGATCCGCAGGTCGGTGATATGATCGTGAACGTAGGCGGCCCCGGCCGTCGTCGAGGTCGCGAGGACGCTCACCGCGCTCGCCCCGACGGCGTCGCCGAACGGGATGCCAAAGAACAGTACGAGCACCGGGGTCAGGATGACCCCACCGCCCAGTCCCGCCAAGCTCCCGAGGAACCCGGCTCCGGTGGCCACGGCGATGAGGGCGAGGACGAGGACGAGTACCAGCATCGTTCAGCCCTCGAGCGCGGAGCGGGCCGCCGTTCCCGGATACGCGATCGGTGCTCCCTTCTCCCCGTCCGGGGAGGTCTCCGGTAGGAACCGGATCGGACGGACCGACCAGTCCTGGCCATTCCACGCACGCAGTGTCAGGTCCCGGGCGGAGCCGATGGCCGTCCCCGCCGGCACCTCCGCGAGGAGGACCCCTCCTTCGCCCCACGCCGAGAAGATGTCGCTCGTGTGGACGGTCAGGAGCTGCCCGCCGTAGATCGCCCGGCCCGAGTGGTTCGGCGCGTGCCCTTTCAGAAAGACGCGGCAATGAACGGAGTCCAGGAACTCCCTCAGCTCCGCGTCACCGTACGCGAACCCCACGGACCGGTCCTCGTACTCGAGCTCGGGGTCGCTCCAGAGGAGGCCCTCGAGCAGGCGGAGATCGGCGGGGTCCCACCGGGTCGGCTCCCAGAGGGACCGCGGAGGGATCCCTCCGTGCGCCAGAAAGACGCCGTTCGCGGTCCGGGCGGCGAGCGGAAGTCGCTCGACGAGTCCGACGATGGCCTCCCACAACGCGAGCGCGTCGGACGGAGGGTACAGGCGACGCAGCTCCCGGAGCAGGGTCGGCAAGGGAACCGGGATCTGCCGGGTCGCTTCGTGGTTCCCCCGGAGGAGGATCACGCCGTCCGGGTCGTGGGCGGTCCACGCGAGCAGGTAGGCGGCGTTCCACACCGAACCGCCGGGGAGCGTCGTGGGATCCGGGGAGGAGCGCGTCGCCCGGTCGACGTAGTCGCCGAGGGCGACGAACCGTGCACCGTACTCGGGACGTCGGGCGAAGGCGAGGGCCGAGGCGACCGCGGGCCAATCCCCATGGCTGTCGCCGATGACGACCAGGGGCCGGTCGGACGGGATCTCGACGAACGTGGGAGGGGGGGTCCGATCGAACTTCTCGCGAACTTCGTCCAAGAGCTCGCGAAGGGCCGAGGCGGTCGCGCCGATCAGCGCGGCCGGGTCTCCGCGGACCCGCGCGGCCCAACCATCCACTTCTGCTGCCCCCACGCGCTCGAGGAGCGAAACGCCGAACCTAGAAGAGCGCGCGGTACGGCCGGGAGAATACGCGCCACTCCCCTGACTTGGGGTCGTAGACCGAGTTGACGAAGCACTTCCAGCGCTCGTCGTCGACGTGCGGGAAGTCGGCGCGGTAGTAGTAGCCGGGCCACCGTGTCTCCTCTCGGAACAGGGTGTGACGGAGGACCGACTCGGCCGTCCAGAGACGGTGATCGAGCTCCCATGACCGCTGCAGCTGGTGGAGGTCCCGGGCGCCGAGATCCGCGAGGTCCGCGCGCAGGGCTGCCAGGTGGGCGAGGCCTCGTTCGAGGAGCTGGCGGTTCGTCGCGTAGTTGGCGCTGACGCCCCCGCCGTACTCGTCCATGATCTTCTCGAGCCGGTTGAGGCCCTGGTCCGGGAAGAGGAGGTCGGGATGGACGGTCCCGGTAGTGACGCTCGAGTGCAGCTCCTGCCAGCGTCGGCTCGGGCGGTAGACCGTGTGCTGGAGTTCCTCGATGCGCGCCGGATCGACCTTCGGGGGGTCCGGGTGGTCACGGACGAAGGCGACCGCCGACTTTCCGGCCAGCCGGCCCTCGGTGTACGAACCGCTCGAGAACTTGTGGGCCGAACCGCCTACGGTGTCCCCGGCCCCGAACAGCCCGGCGACCGTGGTCATGCGGTTGTACCCCCAGCGGTACTCCTCGGGGGCGACGTCCCCGGGGCCGCTCGCCCACGCGCCCGCGCACACCGCGTGGGAGCCCATGACGTACGGTTCGGAAAGGATCAGCTCGGAGGGGACGCTCTTCGGCTCGATCCCCTGCGAGGCCCATGTCACGACCTGGCCGATCGTCATGTTGAGGAAATCTTCCCATCCGATCGACTCTTTCTCCGGCGTATCGAGGACCCGTTCAGTGTGCAGGAGGATCGGGCCGTGACCGGCGAGGATCTCCTGGAGCATGAGATGGTTCCTCAGGCAGGTCGGCATCGGTTTGGCGTCGGCGTACGCCCCGACCCTCTCTCGAAGCTCGGGAAGACGGGTCGACTCATAGAACTCGCCCGCGGCGTTCGTAGCGACCGCCTTCAGGAGCAGGAACCAGGCCCCCACGGGGCCGTAGCCATCCTTGAACCGCGTGACGACGAGCCGGTTCTCCATCTGGGTCATCTCGGCGCCCATCTGGATCAGAAGCGCATAGGCCGACCCGCTCGCCCAGGGAGGGTACCACGTTCGTCCCGAACCTTCCCCCGCGGACCGGGGCCGATAGATGTGCGAGGCTCCCGCGGCGGCGACGATGACGGCCTTCGCGCGGAAGACATAGAACGAACCGTCCCGGACGTTCACCCCGACCGCCCCCGCCACGCGGCTCGGATCGTTCGCGTCGGGGAGCAGGTGAGTGACCATGACCCGCTCGTGGACCTCGGAGACCGACTTTCGGGCCGCCTCCGCGATGATCGGCTTGTACGACTCGCCGTGGATCATCACCTGCCAGCGTCCTTCGCGAACGTACTTGCCGGTCACGGGGTCCGTGAAGATCGGTAGCCCCCATTCCTCGAACATGTGCACGGCCGAGTCGACGTGCCGGGCGACGTCGTAGACAAGGTCCTCGCGCGACAGTCCCATCAGGTCGTTGCGTACGTACCGGACGAAGTCCTCGGGCTGGTTCTCGTCCCAGCGCATCCCCATGTAGCAGTTGATCGCCGAGAGTCCCTGGGCGACCGCCCCGCTCCGCTCGATCGCCGCCTTCTCGACGAGCACGACCTTGAGATCGCGGCCCCAGTACCGGGTCTCGTAGGCGGCCCCGCAGCCGGCGAACCCGCCGCCCACGATCAGGACGTCGCAGTCGACCTCATGGGTCGCCGGGGCCGACGGGACCTCGGTCATGGCGACGCCTCCGTCCGCGAAGGGTTCGCCGGCGGCGGGGGGCGCGTCGGCAGAGCATCGACCGCCAGGTAGTCCGGTTCGAGCGAGAGGAGCTCGCTCGACCGGGCATCCGCGGAGGGCTCGGGACCCTCCTGGGGAGGTCGGATCGAGTCCCAGGGGGTGGTTCGGATCGGAAAGACGAACTCCTTGACGTCTCCGCCCCGCATGCGGATCTTCCACTCGATGGTCGTGGTCGTCCGCGTCGGCACGACCGAGTGATGCAAGGGTGCGAAGTCCGCGTACCCGCGGACCTCGATCGCCGCCTCGGGACAGGCCTTCACGCAGGCGAAGCACTCCCAGCACATCGCCGGCTCGATGTTGTACGCCCGACCCTGCGCGGGGTCGATGTGCATAATGTCGCTCGGGCAGATCGTGACGCACTCCATGCAGCCTTTGCACTTATCGGTTCGAACGAAGGTGGGCATTATTCCTCCACGGTCCCTAACAGGCCGAGGAAAGGGAAGGATACCGGATACGGCGGACGTCGCATGTCTGCTCGTCCCTATGAGGACCTTCGGAAAACCCTTTCGAACGTACGCTTGACGATTGTCCAGTTTGAATGTCGGGCCCGGCGGTCTCCCGTTCCTCCCTCTCTGAGGCCAGCTCCGGAGGGATTCCTCGAGCGAAGAATCGACGGGTGCCCGAGCGAGCTCGACGCGGCTCGATCCCGTATCGTCGAACCCCTGGTGTTCCGGAAGGCGGTTCCCCCGCGCCATTTTCGGCTCCGACCGCCGGTGAGTCCGGTGAGATCGGCCGCGTGGGTCGTTCCGGGCACAAACGAAGACTTCAATGGAAGGAGGGGTACGTACCCCTGGCCCTACTGAGCATCCATGGCACAAGCTCCAGGACCGGACGAGCCAGTGCTCCTGCCGGTCGTACGCGATCGACCGCCTGCGACTCCCCCCGGAGACGCCGGCTTCTCGATCGGTCACCTTGACCGTACCCGGGTCCGATCCGTCCTCGCGGTCCTCTCGGGGAAAGGGGGGGTCGGCAAGACCTTCGTAACGGCTCTCCTCGCATCGGAGTTCCACCGGGGCGGCGCGCGGGTAGGGGTGTTGGATGCCGACATCACCGGGCCCTCCGTCGCCCGCGTCTTCGGGGTGAGGCAGGTGCCGCGTCTTTCGTCCGACGGGGTCCACATCGAGCCACTCACGACCGCCGACGGAGTCTACGTGATGTCAATGGCCTCCGTCACCGCGGCCACCCAGATCCCCCTCCTCTGGCGGGGGCCGATGATCAACAGCGCGATCCGTGGGCTCTTCAAGGACACCGCCTGGCCCGAGCTCGACTATCTGATCGTCGACCTTCCTCCGGGGACGAGCGATGCTCCGATGACCGTTTTCCAGTCCCTGGACCCCGACGGGGTGGTCCTCGTGACCGCGCCGACCGAGCTCTCGGCCGAGGTGGTCGCCAAGGCCTCGGCGATGGCGAAGACGTTCCAGGCCCCGGTCCTCGGGCTCATCGAGAACATGGCCTACTTCACCTGTCCCCACGGCGACCGGGTCGAGCTCTTCGGACCCTCCCGCGGACCGGAGTATGCGTCGCGCATGGGGATCCCCTATCTCGGGAGCCTCCCGGTCTATCCGGGCCTCCCGCGTCTCGCCGACGAGGGACGCGTCGAAGAGCTACGCTCCCCGGAGTCCTCGCTGGTCTCGGAACGCGTCCGCCTCCTTCTCGATCGACTTCGACGCGCCCGAGATCCGTCGGATCGGTCCGACACGCCTGCGCCCGGGCCGGGGGCGGGCTCGTGAAGGAGTCTCCGATGGAGAGGCCCCCGAAGGTCACGATCCTGCGCCCGATCGGCGATCCGTTCGAGACCGAGGAGATGGAGGTCGCCCCGCCGGCCGCCGAACCGGCGCACGTGGCGGTCCTCAACCGGCTCTTCTACGACAGCCAGGTCGACCTCGGGGGTCTCGTGAAGGTCGATGGGCACACGTACATCTGTACCCGTACGGGCTGGCGCATCGCACCCTCGGACTAGGGGCGAAGATGGGTCAGCTTGGGATCCTGGTCTTCGTCTCGCCGGTCCAGCATCGGCTGACCGAGACCGCGGCCGGTCTCGCGGAGGCAGCGGTCCGGGCGGGCCACTCGGTCACGGTATTCTTTCTCGCCGATGGCGTACACTGTACCAGCCGAGACTATCTCGACGCCCCCGAAGACACCGTCGTGCATCGGTTCGCCCGCCTCGGTCCGAAGGTCGAGCTCGTCAACTGCGGCACATGTGCCCGATTCCGCGGGCTCGACGATACGACGCTCGTTCCCAACGCTCGGAACGGTACCCTCGAGGACCTGGTCGACCTCCTGGGAAAGAGCGACCGATTCCTCTCGTTCACGGGGGAAGCATGACCAACGGCGCATCCGAGGTGCTCCTCTGGATCCGCCATCCTCCGCACTCGACGGTCCATCTAACGGAAGCGGTCCGTCTTGCGGCGATGGGTACGGCGCTGGGAGATACGTACCGTTTCCTCTTCGTTGCCGACGGCGTGCGGTCGCTTCTGCGCGGGCAAGAGCCGTTCCGTCTCGGCCCTCCGATGGAGACGATGTTCGCCGGGCTCGTCTCGGAGGAGCGCCCGGCGCTCGTCCATCTCCCCTCGCTCCTCCGCCGCGGGCTGGAACGGGCGTCGTTGGTCGCCCCGTTTCCTCTCCGTATCGTCGGCGACGCCGAAGCCGCACGGGCCTTGGGAGACGCGGACCGGGTGGTGCCGTTCTGACCGCGATATCCTCCCCACGGTCCCGCTGGATGCTCGTGCGTTCCGGCCCGATCGCCCCGGAGGAGGAAGGCATTCTCGCTGCCCTGGTGGGCGAAGCGGCCGGGCGCGGGGCCGAGCTCGTCACCGTGCTCATGGGCACCGCGGCGTACGAGGCGGAAGGGCCGGCCACTCGCGGCGCGGCCCTCCCGGGCACCGTCTGGATCCTAGAGGACGACCACCGGGGTCGCGGGCTCCGTGTTCCCCCCGGCGGCACCGCCCGCCCGGTCTCTCCCGACGAGCTCGTGGAGGGAGTCATGACGGCGGAGAAGGTGATCTCTCTCTCGTGACCGAAGAGCCCCGCACCCCGTTCGTTCCGCTCCCGATGAGCTCTCCCGGGGGGACCGGCACAGACGAGCGCCCCGACGGGCTCGGCGGGACGGAGGTCCGCGTCGTGTATCTCAGGTATCGCGACCCGACCCCGCTGGAGTTCCCGGACCGCCCGGAGCGTCTGCCCGGACCGGTATTCCATGCCGCCGGGATCCTCCTCCGCGAGGATGAGGAGTTCGTCGCGATCGGCGAGGTCGCGTTCGCGGAGGAGAACGCACCGCTCGCGGCGCGCTACGGACGCGACCTCTTTCCGGCCTACCGAAACGTGCTCACGGTCCCGAAGGCCGCCATCTTGGAACGTCACGAGCTCTCGATCCGAACCGGTTCGGGCTCTGCCGGGGCGCCTCGGAGCGGACCCCCCATTTTGGACGAACGTAAAGACTAAGAACAGAAGTTCCGTGGGTCCGTGCGAAGGTTTGACAGTGTCCGCAGAGTCAGTGCATGCGCGTCTGGACGCGCGGGGTCTCTTTTGCCCGATGCCGATTCTCAAGGCGAGCCAGATGCTCGAGACGCTCAAGTCCGGTGAGCGCCTCGAGATCCTCGCCGACGACCCGGCGGCGCCGTCGGACTTCGTCGCATTCGCGAAGCGGACCGGCCATCCCCTGACCGAACAGAGCGAGGACGCCGGGATCTACCGTTTCGTGCTTCAGCACAAGTAGGAAAAACGGAGGGAAACACGAAGTATGAGCGCAGGAGCAACGCCGCAGGCACAGAGCACCGTCGAACAGGCCAAACGTGAGGGGAAGAAGGCCCTCATCCTCGTGGTCTCGAAAGGGGGCGCGGACATGGCGTATCCGTCGCTCATCCTCGCGACGACCGCGCGGGCGCTTGGTATGGATGCGCACATGTACTTCACGTTCTGGGGAATGCAGCTATTGACCCCCGAGGGACGGAAGAAGTCGATGGATGCCTTCTCGCCGGATATGCAGAAGGCGATCGGGGCGAAGTTCCCGACCGTCGAACAGTTCATGCAGCAGGCGAAGCAGGCCGGGGTCCACATCCACGCCTGTTCGCCGACGATGGATATGTTCGGCCTCACGAAGGAGAGCCTGGTGGGCGAGGTGGACGACGTCATCGGGGCGAGCACGTATCTCGAGCTCGCGAGCCGACCGGACGCGCTTACGCTCTTCATCTAAGCCGGCTCGGGAGGACCGGGACGGGGGATGTCGGCGACCGAGGAGGACGCATCCCCCGCGACGCAAATGGCGATCGTCCTCACGGAGAGCGCCGACGACAAGCTGCTCCCGTTCGCGACCCTCGTGAGCGGCGCGGTCGCGATGGGGTTCCGGGTCGATGTCCTCGCGAGCTACTGGGGTCTCATGGCGTTCCGGGCGAAGTCGAAGGGGGATCGGGCGACCGTGAGCCCGGGACACGGGACGGAGGGGGAGCGTCTCGAGGAGGCGCTGCGCGAGAAGAAGGCCCCGTCGTGGCGATCGATCCTCGAGATGGCGAAGTCGCTCGGCGACCTTCACATCTACGCATGTTCCCAGTCGATGGAGGTCCTGGGGCTCGCCAAGGACGAACTGGATCCGCTCGTGGACGGGGTGACGGGGGTCGCCACGTTCGTCGACCGAACCCGCTCGGCGAATGTGACCTACTTCATATGACCGACGCCTCCTCCCCCAAACCCGCGGAGGCAGAGCGTGCGGCCGTGACCCGGATGGTCGTGGACGCGCGCGGGAGCTGGTGCCCCGGTCCGCTCATGGAGCTGGTCCGGGTCATCAAGGAGGAGCCGGCCGGAACGGAGTTCGAGCTCCTCTCGAGCGACGAAGGCTCGCGGCGGGACGTTCCGATGTGGCTCGAGAAGGCGGGACACACCCTGATCGAGGTCCGGAACGAGACGGGCTACGATCGGTACGTGATCCGCAAGGCGCACCCATGACAGTCCGAATCTATTGGAGGAAAGAGAAGTGAAGCGCGTAGTGGTGTTGGGCGGAGGCATTGGCGGAACGACGGTCGCGAACCGGATTCGCAAGACGCTCGAGAACGAGGTCGCGAGCGGTCAGGTTCAGATCCAACTGGTCGACCGGGAGGGTGTGCACGCCTACCAGCCCGGATACCTCATGGTCGTCTTCGAGAAGATGCGGCCCGAGGAGACGAGGCGGGACGAGAGCCTGCTCCTCCACCGGTCGATCCAGCTCGTCAAGGGAGAGGTCGAGAAGGTCGACCCCGCCGCGAACAAGGTCGCCCTGAAGGGGGGGAAGGAACTTCCCTACGACATCCTCGTGATCGCGAGCGGTTCGGTGATCCACCCCGAGCTCACGCCGGGCTTCGTCGAGGGGGCCCACAGTTTCTACGACCTCCCGAACGCCCAGAAGTTGCGGGGAGCCCTGCATTCCTTCACGGGCGGGAGCATCGTCGTGTCGGTCGCCGGGATGCCGTACAAGTGCCCCGTCGCCCCGCTCGAGGTGACGTTCATGCTCGACGACTTCCTACGGAACCGGGGGATCCGCGAGAAGTGCGAGATCCACTACACCTACCCGATCCCGAAGGTCTTCGGGATCGACACGGTCGCCCAGCCGATGCAGCGCCTCATGGGCGAGCGCGGAATCACCGTCCACATCCCCTTCAACGTCGACAAGATCGATGCGGCGGCGAAGTCGCTCAAGGGCGTCGAGGGAGAATCGATCCCCTACGACCTGCTGATCGCGATCCCCCCGCACCGCGGCGCCGACTTCGTCGGCGGCTCGGGGCTCGGCGACAAGGGGAACTGGATCATGACCGATCGCTACAGCCTCCGGGCGGAAGGGAAGGAGAACATCTTCGTCCTCGGTGACGCGACGAACATCCCGATCTCGAAGGCCGGCTCGACGGCCGACTACGAGGCGGAGGTGGTCACGCAGAACGTCGCGTCCTTGGTGCGCGGCGAGACCCCCACGGCCCGGTACGAGGGCCGGGTCTACTGCTGGATCATGACGGGACTCGCGCAGGCGACGTACATCAAGTTCGACTACCTCCACCCTCCCCACCCACCGACGCCGTCCTTCGCGCACTACTGGAACAAGGTGATTTACAACCGGACGTACTGGGACCTCACCGCTCGGGCGCTGTTCTGACGAGGATCCTTCATGTCGACTCCTACCGCCCCGAAGACCTCCCCGCCGGCCTCTCCTCCACCGCCGGCCGGTCCCGACTCCACCGCGGCGCTCGTAGCGTTTGGGGAACGGCTCGCCCGGTGGCAGGCCGATGGCACTCTCGACCGCGCGTTCTCCCTCGCGGAGGGCCTGGTCGGGGTGAGCGATGCCGTCACCGACCGGATGCTGAGCTCGGCCGGCTCGACGCTGATCGGCGCCCTCTCCCTGCTCGACTGGGTCGCCGAGGACGAGCGGCGGCGCGACGCCGTGCTCCTCCTGATCGACCGTCTCGCCGAGTGGAAGGAGACCGGAGCCCTCGACACCTTGTTGACGTTGGCGGAAGGGCTGGTCGGCGTCGCCCAGGCGACCACCGACAACATGGTGGCGCACGCCGGCGGCTCGGCGGTCGGCTGGGTCCAGTTCATCGAGTCGCTGCCGTCCAAGGAAGAGATCGAACCGCTCGTCCAGGCGGCGGTGAAGGCCGCACCGACCCTCTCGATGCTCTCGGACTCCTCGATCGTCCTCGCGAACCCCTCCGCCCGCGAGGCAGCGCTCGCCGAGATCCCGAACGTCTCGGGCATCTTCGCGCTGGGTCGTGCCCTGCGTGACCCGGAGACCCAACGGGGGCTACGTGTGCTCCTCCTGTTGCTGAAGCATCTCGGCCGCACGTCCGGTCGTTCCGCGGCCGGCCCGTAGCCAATCGGTCCAGGGCGGCCGGAGGTCAGCTCGACGCGGGGAAGAGCTTCCCGGCAGCGACCAAAGCCTGAACGAGGTCCTCCGGCGTCGCCCCGGCGAGCTGCACGTTCCCGTCGCGAAACCATTTCCCGACGACCTTAGCGAGCTCGGCCCCGACCAGGGGGGAGCCGACCAGCGAGCGCTCGAGGTCGGCGAGGCGGGCGTCGAACGGTCGGCTGAAGAAGTCTCCCGAGAACTGGACCTCGACCACACGTCCCTCGCGGTGGCGTAACGTGACCCGGACGAGCTTTCCGGCCTTCCGGTCGACCCGGGCGACGACGGTCTCATGAGCGATCTTGACCGCACGTCCGTCCTCTGCGACCCGTCCGAGATCCGGGTGCGCCCGGTCGCGTTGGTACGTCCACTCGTCGGTCGTCCGGGTCTTCCGGAACTCTTCGAGGGCACGCGACTCCTCGACGGTGAGCGGTGCCCGGGACAGCATGACGCCGAACGCCCGGGCGTACTCCTCCGCGAGGAGCGACACCACGGCCTCGCGGGACGGTAGGCGACCCGTGACCGTCTTGACGGACGTGAGCCACTCGGCCATGCTCCCGGCGAGCTTCCCTCGGAACTTCTCGTCCGGGACCCGGAGCACTCGGCTCATCGCGTCGACATCGAGGTCCAGTAATAGGTCACCGACGAGCACCCAGCTACCGTCCAGCGTCGCGGCTCCGTTCGCGCTCACCTTCCGGCCGGCGACCGCGAGGTCGTTGATGCCCGACGGTCCGGCGTGGACGCCGAGCCGGTTCAGCGTCTCGAGGACCGGTGCGAGATACCGCTCGTAGAACGATGCCACGGTCCCGGTCGTCCCCGGGGCCCCCTCGGGAACCACGACCATGTAGTCCTGCTCCCACGGCCCATCCAGGACGGCTCCGCCGCCGACGACCCGACGCACGACCGGGATCCCGTGGGCACGGCAGTGATCGAGATCGATCTCGCGCTCCGCCTCTTGGTGGAAGCCGACGTTGGCGAACGCGGCCGCGGGGTGGAGAGTGATCAGCGTTGGCGGCGAGCGGCCCGCCCCCACCGGGCCGGCCAGGGCCACGAACACGTTGACCATCGTCGGGCCGTCGACCGCCCCGAGTTCGAGCCACCGCCACGTCGCCGCCATCGTCCCCCCGCGCGTCCTCGTCAACAGATGCGGGGCAGCTGCTCGCCGCTCGGCAGGTCGAGGATCCGCACCGTGCCGAGGGAGGTCCGGACCCTCACATAGGGCGGATCGGTGCCCGGCGGCTCGACCGAGCCGATGAGGGCCGCCTCCGGGCCGAGCCGTTCGCGCGCGCGTTCCGCCTCCGCCCCGGGGACGAAGGCGATGAACCGACCTTCGTTCGCGACCGAGAACGGCTCGAGACCGAGGATCTCGCAGGCCCCGCGAACCTCGTCCCGGACCGTCACGGACTCTTCGTCGATCTGCATCGGAAGGCGGGCGGTCTCGCTGATCTCGACGAGAGCGCTCGTGAGTCCACCGCGGGTCAGGTCCCGCAGGCAGTGGACCTCCACCCCTTCTCGGAGCAGCGCCTGGACCGGTTCGGTGAGCGGCGCACAGTCGCTCGTGATCTCCGTCTCGAACTCGAGCCCCTCGCGCCGGGCCATCACGGCAATCCCGTGCCGGCCGATGTCGCCGCTCAGGAGCACGGCATCGCCCGGCCGGACGGACGTGGGACCGATCGAGAGAGAGGTCTCTACCACGCCGACCCCCGAGGTGTTGATGTAGAGGCCGTCCCCCCGGCCCTTGTCGACCACCTTCGTGTCGCCCGTCACGACGCGGACACCGGCGTTCGCGGCCGAGCTCCGCATCGAGCGGACCACGCGCCAGAGGTCCTCGATCGCGAGCCCTTCCTCCAGGATGAACCCCGCGCTGAGATAGAGGGGGCGGGCGCCGCACATCGCGAGATCATTCACGGTCCCGTTGATCGCGAGCGTGCCGAGGTCGCCGCCGGGGAAGAACATCGGCTTCACGACGAACGAGTCGGTGGTGAACGCGAGCCGTCCCCCGGTCCCCGGCAGGATCGCGCCGTCGTGCAGCGGTGCGAGCAAATCGTTCGAGAAGGCCGGAAGGAAGATCCGCTCGATGAGCTCGCGAGTCATCCGGCCTCCGCCGCCGTGTCCCATTTGGACCGTCGGGTGGTCGGTCAGAGGGATCGGACAGCGGAGCGCGAACTCGTCGATCATGGCCCCCCCTCTACGGAGGAGACGGGGGGAGTGGACGGAGAGGAGGCGACCTCGTGTCGCCGGTAGCGGTAGTAGGCGGCGCAGGCCCCCTCGGCTGAGACCATCGTCGCGCCGAGGGGATGCATCGGCGTGCACTTCGTCCCGAACGCGGTGCACTCGGGAGGGCGCTTGAGACCCTGGAGGACGAGGCCCGAGACGCACTCTGGGTTCTCTTCGGCCCGGTAGGTATCGACCTGGAACCGTCGGGCGGCGTCGAACGATGCGTACTCGGGCGTGAGACCGAGGCCGCTCGCAGGGATCTCCCCGATCCCCCGCCACTTGCGCGGCACGACCGTGAAGACCCGGCCGATGAGCGATTGCGCCGGGACATTCCCCTCGCGTCGGACCGATCGGGCGTACTGATTCTCGACCTCGGCCCGGCCCTCCTCGAGCTGACGGACGCAGAGGTAGACCCCCTGGAGGATGTCCGTCGGCTCGAAGCCGGTCACGACGATCGGAACGTGGTACTTGCGCGCGAGGGGCTCGTACTCCCAATAGCCCATGACGGTGCAGACGTGCCCGGCGGCAAGGAATCCCTGCACTCGGTTGTGGTGCGAGCTCAGGATCGCCTCCATCGCGGGGGGGACGAGCACGTGCGAGACGAGGATCGAGAAGTTGCCGACTCCCTCCTCCTTCGCCCGGTGGACGGCCATCGCGTTGGCGGGGGCGGTCGTCTCGAATCCGACGGCGAAGAAGACGACCTCCTTCTTCGGGTTCTCCCGAGCGATCTTGACCGCGTCGACGGGCGAGTACACGATGCGCACATCGCCCCCGTTCGACTTGACCTGGAAGAGATCGGTCTGCGAGCCCGGGACCCGCAGCATGTCCCCGAACGAGCAGAAGATGACGTCGGGGCGGCTCGCGATCGCCACCGCCTGGTCGAGCACCTCGAGCGGAGTGACGCAGACCGGGCAGCCCGGGCCGTGGACGAGCGAGATCTCGGGGGGCAGCAGGGTGTCGATCCCGAACCGCACGATCGCGTGGGTCTGACCCCCGCACACCTCCATGATGGTCCAGGGCCGCGTGGTGTGGCGACGGATCGCCGTCGCGAAGGTGCGCGCGGTCGCCGCGTCCCGGTATTCGTCGAGGTACTTCATGAGGTCAGGGGGAGGGGGAGAGGGAGTCGGAAGCGGTCGCTGCGTTCCTCAGCTGCTCGAGCTCCCCGATCTGCCGGGCGTACTCGAACACTCGCTGCGCCTCCTCTTCATCGAGCCGGCTGATCGCGAATCCGACATGCACGATGACGTAGTCACCCACTCGGGCCTCCGGGGTCAACGAGAGCGAGACCTCCTTGACGATCCCCCCGAACCGGACCCGCGCCATCCGTAGGTCCGCGTCGGCCGCGTCGATCTCCTCGATGCGCCCGGGAATCGCCAAGCACATTGTCCGCTCCCGATCAGCCTTCGCCGACCCGGGACGGACCTAGATGCGCCCGGGTCTTAACGCGAGCGGCGGCCAATACCTGTCCCAGCGATATCCCCCCGTCGTTCGGGGGGACTCGGGAGTGCACGACCGGTCGGAACCCCGCATCCGTGAGGCCGTCGATGGTCAGGTACGTAAGCAGGCGGTTCTGGAAGCATCCTCCGCTGAGCGCCACCTCGGGCTCACCGACACGACGGGCGATCTCCACGATCGCCGCCGCCAGTCCCGCATGGAAGCGCCGCGCGGCCCGGGGCGGGGTCTCCCGCTCCTCCATGACCCCGTGCACGATCGGTCCCCAATCGAGGACGAATCCTTCCCCTTCGGGAGTCACTCGACACGGGAACGGCTCGGCGGCCGCGGGGTCGTCCCGCGCCTTCTCCGCCTCGAACTCGACCTCCATCGCCGCCTCCCCCTCGAAATCGCTCCGGTGCACGAGACCGAGGAGGGAGGCAACGGCGTCGAAGAGACGGCCCGCGCTGCTCGTGGGGATCACCCGGAGCGAACGCCGGAGCAGGAGCTGGACCGTGCGGGCCTCCGTCGGGGAGAACGGTGCGAGCGCCGGGCCTCGGGGGTCCAGGGCGAGCTCTCCCTCGAGCGCGAACAGGACCCCCGCGGCGGAGCGTCGTGGCTCGCGGATCGCGGCGTCGCCGCCGAGGAGCGGGAAGGTACGCAGGTGGCCGACGCGCGCGAAGCCGTCGTCACAGATGCGGAGGAACTCTCCTCCCCAGATCGTCCCGTCGGTGCCGTAGCCGGTTCCGTCCCACGCCACACCGAGGACCGGGGGGGAGACCCCGGCGTCGGCGAGGCAGGAAAGGACGTGGGCGTAGTGATGCTGGACCGGGTGGAGCGGGAGCCCGAGGTCGGTGGCGTACCGCGTCGAGAGGTAGTCCGGGTGGAGGTCGTGGGCGACGAGCTCCGGCGCCCAGTCGTAGAACCGCCGGAGGTCCTCAACCGACCGTCGGAAGGCGCCGAACGTCTCGGCGTTATCGAGGTCGCCGAGGTGCTGGCTCATCACGATGCGGTCGCCCAGGGAGACGGCCACCGTGTTCTTCAGCTGGGGCCCGACCGCGAGCACCGCCGGGAGGCGGGAGCCGAGCGGCAGCGCGAGGGGGGAGTATCCTCGGGCCCGTCGGAGCACCTGCAGCCGCCCCCGCGCCACTCGGACCACGGAGTCGTCGACCGGTCGCACGATCGGTCGGTCGTGGACGAGGAATCCGTCGGCGAGTCCCCGGAGCCGACGTCGCGCCTCACGGTTGTCGATGCAGATCGGCTCGTCCGAGAGATTGCCGCTCGTCGCCACCAGGGGGAATCCGAGCTCCTTCAGCAGGAGGTGGTGGAGAGGCGAATAGGGGATCATTGCGCCGATCAGGGGGTTCCCCGGCGCCACGGCCGGCGCGAGCGTGGCCGTCTCCGCCCGCGCGTCCAGGAGGACGATCGGGCTCGCCGCCGAGCGGAGAACTCCCTCCGACACGGGGTCGAGCTCGGCCGAGGCCCGTACCGCGGCGAGGTCAGGGAACATGACGGCGAACGGCTTGCGACCGCGGCGCTTGCGCTGACGGAGCCGCGCTACGGCGCTCTCGTTTCGCGCATCGACCAGGAGCTGGAATCCCCCCAGCCCCTTGAACGCCAGGATACGTCCCTCCTTCAGCCAGTCCCCGGCCTGATCGATCGCCCCCTCGCCGAGAGCGAGCGCGACTCCATCGGACGACTCGAGGGAGACGGACGGGCCGCACGCGGGGCAGGCGGTGGGCTGAGCGTGAAAGCGGCGGTTCGCCGGGTCATGGTACTCCCGTTCACACTCCGGGCACATCCGGAACCGCTTCATCGAGGTCCGAGGACGGTCGTACGGTAGGCTCTCGATGATCGAGAATCGCGGGCCGCAGTTCGTGCAGTTGAGAAAGGGGTACCGATAGCGTCGGTCGTGGGGGTCCTCCATCTCGGCGAGGCACTCCGGGCAGGTCGCGACATCCGGCGGAACGGTCGCGCGGCGGGGCCCGACATCCGGGCTCTCGCGCACGCGAAAATCGCTCTCCGAGGTCGTGGGGACCGTGCGCGCCTCCACCGAGTCGACCGAGGCGAGCGGGGGAGCATCGGAGCGGACCCTCCGGAGGAGCTCCTCGAGCGCCGCCGAATCGCCTTCGGCCTGGAGGAGGACACCTTCCGTGTCGTTCCACACCCACCCGACCACTCCGAGCTCCCGTGCGAGTCGGTAGACGAACGGCCGGAACCCGACCCCCTGCACCGTCCCCCGGACCCGGACCTCACGTCGCTCCCGACGCGCGGCGCGCGGTTCGGTGGGTCCGGCAGCCTCCGGGTTCATCGCGACTCACCGTCTAAGGGCCGGGGCATGCTCCCTCTGCGAACGCCCGAACCCCGATGAAGAGTAGGGCCGGCTCGCCCGATCCGCTGCTCCCGGCGTTGGCCGCGGGGTCACGGACGCTCCGCCGGCCGGCGCGCACAGGACCGTCGGATCCGAGCTTGCCCGGGACAAATGCGTGGACTCTCCGTCTGGTCGAGTCAATTTCACGTTAGTTAGTTATCAACGACCTTTCTTCTCTGCGCCAATCCTTCTTAGGAGTTAAAGTGGCTATTGGTGAGGAAATCTCCCCATTGCCGGGCCTCCTGGGCATGGACCTCGACCATGTGCTTCTTTCTCCCGAAGGAAAGAGCATCCTGACATGCATTCAGTGCGGTGTCTGCTCCGCGACGTGCCCGCAGGAGGAGTTCATGGAGTATCCTCCGCGGAAGATCGTCGGGATGCTCAAGGCCGGACTGATCGACGAGGTCGTCAAGTCCGGGAGCATGCTGAAGTGCGTCTCCTGCTACTCCTGCCAGGCGAAGTGTCCGCGTCACATCCGCCTCACGGATCTCCTCTTCCCGCTCATCCGAGGGCGGATGTTCGAGGCGGGCAGCGTACCGGCCGAGCTTCAGAAGGCGTTCCTCGACGTACAGCGGTACGGTAATCCCCTCGGCAAGAGCACGTCCGAAAGGAGCGACTGGGTCCAACGATCGAAGGTGCCGGTCCGCATCCTGGCCGACCAGCCGGGGCCGGTCGACATCCTCTGGAACGTGGAGTGCTACCCCTCGTATCATCCCCGAGGACAGCAGGTCGCACTGGCGACGGCCCGCCTCTTCCACCGGCTCGGGCTCGACTTCGCGATCCTGGGCGCGGAGGAGCGCTGCATCGGCGACTGCGCCGGGTACTTCGGGGAGTTCGGCCTTCTCGACGCGCTCATCGACCAGAACCTGACCACGTTCAAGAAGTACGACTTCCGCCGGGTGGTCACCTCGGGAGCGCACGCGTTCAATGTCTTCGAGCACCACTACCCGAGCTACGGGTTCACCACGCCCGTCGATCCCGTGGTGGGCCTGATCGGCGAGGAGCTCCCCAAACTCCAGCCGATGCTGAAGAGGTCCGTCTCGCAGAAGGTGACGTATCACGATCCCTGCTGCCTCGGGCGGTGCATGGGCGCCTCGGCACTGCGCTGCTACTTCTCGCCGCCTCGCAAGCTGCTCGAGGCGATCCCGGGCCTCAGGTACGTCGAGATGCCCCACCATCACGAGAACTCGCTCTGCTGCGGGGGCGGCGGGGGCGGGATGTGGTTGGACGCGTACTACCAGGAGAAGGGGATGGACCGCCTCTCCGAACGCGTCGTGAAAGAAGCCGTCGCGGCCGGTGCCGAGGTCCTCGCGGTCACCTGCGACTACGAGGTCTCCCGTTTCGAGGACGCGGTGAAGGTCCTCGGCTTTGACCGCAAGATCGTCGTGCGTGATGTCCTAGAACTCTTGGACGAGTCCGCAGGCGGGGAAGCAGCGGTCTAGAGGCGACGCGGGACCATGGACGTCGTCGTCCTGATGAAGATGGTCCCCGATGCCGCCCAGAAGATCGACGTCGATGCGGCGAGCGGTCAGCTCAAGGCCTCGACGCTGAACCTCATCCCGTTCGAGTCCGACGAGCACGCGCTCGAGGAAGCACTGCTGATCAAGGAGCGCACGGGCGCCACCGTGACCGCGGTGACCACGGACCTCCCCGGAGGGGACGTCGCGATGTGGACCGCGCTGGCCAAGGGGGCCACGAACGCGCTGCTCGTGACGCGGGGGCGCCCGTACGAGCCCCTGAGCACCGGAGAGCTCGCGCGGATCTACGCGAAGCTCCTCGAGACGATCCCGCACGACCTCATCCTGACGGGGGCGCAAGCGCCGGACGACGTGGAGGGAGAGCTCGGGGCGTTGCTCGCCGCTCAGCTCCACCTTCCGTACATCAGTGTGGCGGTGGCCGTCCGGCCCGACGAGGCCGGTCACTCCGCCGAGGTGACGACCGAGCTCGGAGGAGGTCTCCGTTCGGTGTACGAGGCCCAGCTCCCGGCGGTCGTCGGGATGCAGACGTCCGAGACCCCGCCTCGTTACGCGCCGTTCCTGCAGATCCGCGCGGCCCAGAGGAGCCACCGGACCCGCTCGGTCGCGGCCGGGCCGACCGGCGTGGAACGGAAGGTCGAGGTCACCGCACTGCACAAGCCCGCGACCGGGAAGGGGGCGACCATGCTCGAGGGGAGTCCCGAGGAGGTCGCCGTCCGTCTTGTGGAGATCCTCGCCGAGAAGGAGGTCGACGGAAGCTAGCATGGCCGATGTCTACGTCCTGGCCGACCTCGAACGAGGTCGGCTCACCGACCTCACCTTCGAGCTCCTGACCGCCGGGAGGGAACTCGCGACCTCCCTCCACGTTCCGCTCAAGGCCGTACTGCTCACGAACGAGGCCGGCATGATCGCGCCGTCCCTCGGCTATGCCGACGGGGTCGTGGCGATGAGCCACGTGTCGCTCGGGCACCGGAACCTGGAAGCCTGGTCCCATGCGCTCCTGAAGGTCGTCGATGAAAAGCAGCCGAAGGTCCTCCTGATCGGGATCTCGAACGGCCTGCTGGGACTCCCGTCGCTCGTCGCCGGCGCGCGCGACCTGCCGCTCATCAGCCTCTGTCGGTCGGTGCACGCCGAGGGCGAGGAGATCGTCGGCGACCCCGTCCTGTACGGGGGGAAGATCGAGGCCGAGGTCCACGCGAAGGGCGGTCCCGTGGTCGTCGCGGTCCGGCCGGGGAGCTACTCGGCCGAACCGGCGCGCGTCCAGCGATCGGTCCCGATCGAGACCGTGGACCCGCCCGAGGGGCTCGAGACCCGCCGGGTGCGGTTCAAGGGGTTCGCCGACCTGGAGCAGACCGACGTCGACATCACCCACTGTGACGTGCTGGTCTCCATCGGCCGGGGCATCCAAGACCAGAAGAACATCCGGATCGCCGAGGAGCTCGCCGGTCTCTTCCGGAACGCGGCGGTCTCCTCGTCGCGACCGCTCGTCGATCAGGGCTGGCTCCCGCGGACACGTCAGGTCGGGAGGTCCGGCATGACCGTCAAGCCCCGCCTCTATCTCGCCCTCGGGATCAGCGGCGCGCCGGAGCACATCGAGGGCATGAAGGGCGCGGAGACGATCGTCGCCGTGAACACGGACCCGAAAGCGCCGGTCTTCGAGTACGCCCACTACGGGATCGTGGCCGACATTCTCAGTTTCATGCCGCGGCTCGCGGAGCAGCTGCGAAAGAAGCATCCGGTGACCGCATGACGATGCATTCCCCGCGAGAGAGCGAACGGCCGGAGCGGGGCCGGCCAAGGAGAAACGTGGAATGAAGGGGGGCGAGGAGCCCAGGGTCGGGGTATACGTCTGCCACTGTGGACTGAACATCGCCGGCGTGCTCTCGGTCAAGTCGTTGGCCGAGTACGCGGGCCACCTACCGAACGTCGTCGTCGCACGGGACTACAAGTACATGTGCTCGGACCCGGGCCAGGAGCTCATTCGTCAGGACATCAAGGAGCACGGGCTCAACCGAGTGGTGGTCGCGGCCTGCTCTCCGTTCCTCCACGAAGAGACCTTCCGACGCGTCTGCGCGAGCGCGGGGGTGAACCCGTACTACTACCAGATGGTGAACATCCGAGAGCACGCGGCGTGGGTGCACTCTCACGAGAAGGAGAAGGCGACCGAGAAGGCGCAGGACCTCATCCGCGCCGGTGTCGCCCGGGCCACGAAGCTCGAGGCGGTCGTTCGCCAGCGGGTCCCGATCAATCCGACCGCCCTCGTGGTCGGGGGCGGGATCGCCGGCATCCAGGCGGCCCTGACGCTCGCGGACGCCGGCAAGAAGGTCTACCTGGTCGAGCGCGAGCCGACCATCGGCGGACACATGGCGAAGTTCGACAAGACGTTCCCGACCCTCGACTGCGCCGCGTGCATCCTCACCCCGAAGATGACGGCCGTCGGGAACCATCCGAATATCACGCTCTGGACCTACTCGGACGTCGTGAAGGTCGACGGGAGCGTCGGCAACTTCAAGGTGACCGTGAAGCGTCGCCCCCGGTACATTCACGAGGACCTCTGCATCGGCTGCCTCCTCTGTATCGAGAACTGCATCTACGAGGACGCCCGGGTGTCGAGCGAGTTCGACCTCGGCCTCGGAAAGCGTAAGCCGGTCTACATCCCGTTCCCGCAGGCGGTGCCGATGAAGGTCGTCTTCGACCCCGACACCTGCATCGCGGTCAAGACCGGCAAGTGCAAGCGTCCGTGCGTCGACGTCTGCGGGGTCGAAGGTGCGATCGACTTCGAGCAGAAGGAGGAGTTCAAGGAGATCGAGGTCGGCACGATCGTCCTCGCGACCGGGTTCAAGACGTTCGACCCGCACCGCCTTCCCTTCTATGGCTACGGCCGCTACCCGGCCGTCTACACGTCACTCGAGGTGGAGCGTCTGCTCAACGCCTCCGGGCCCACCGGCGGGGATGTCATCCTGCGGAACGGCAAGAAGCCCGAGACGGTCGGGATCGTCCACTGCATCGGCTCGCGGGACGAGAACACGAACCGCTACTGTTCGCGGGTCTGCTGCATGTATGCGATGAAGATCGCGCACCTGATCCGGGAGCGCACCGGAGCGGAGGTCTACAACTTCTACATCGACATCCGGGCTCCGGGCAAGGGCTTCGAGGAGTTCTACGACCGGGTCCAGGAGGAAGGGGTCCACTTCATCCGGGGGAAGGTGGGGGACGTCCAGCCGGAGTCTGCGGATGGCTCCGGACGGGTCGTCGTCTCCGCGGACGATACGCTCCTCGGGCGGGCCCGGAAGATCCCGCTCGACATGCTCGTCCTCGCGGTCGGTCTCGAGGCGCAGACCGACGCGAAGGAGGTGCGGAGACAGTTCAACATCACCTGCTCGGAGGAGGGTTTCTTCGTCGAGCGGCATCCGAAGCTCGCCCCCGTGAACACGTTCACCGACGGGGTCTTCCTGGCCGGCTGCTGCCAAGGACCGAAGGACATCCCGGACTCGGTCGCCCAGGCCGGCGCCGCCGCCGCGGAGGCGCTTGCCCTCATCGACCGGGGCGAAATGGAGCTCGCGCCGAACTTCGCGTACGTGAACGCCGAGGAATGCTCCGGTTGCAAGACCTGCGTACCGCTCTGCCCGTACTCGGCGATCTCGCTCGAGCCGGAGAACGCGAAGGCCGTGATCAACCAGGCGCTCTGCAAGGGGTGTGGGGTCTGCGTGGCGGCCTGCCCGTCGGGATCGATCGGTCAACACCTGTTCGAGGACGCGCAGATCTTCAACGAGATCGAGGCGCTCATCAACGGCGTCGCGGCGAACGGGGAGGTGGCGCGATGAGTCCGGCGAACGGGCACGACCCGAAGATCGTCTCTCTCTTCTGCAACTGGTGCACGTACATCGCCGCCGACTCCGAGGGCGTCTCGCGCAAGCAGTACCCGGCCAGCACCCGCGTCGTTCGACTCATGTGCTCGGGTCGCGTGGACCCTCAGTTCGTCCTCGATGCCTTCGCGAAGGGGGCGGACGGCGTCCTGATCAGCGGCTGCCACCCCGGAGACTGCCATTACTCGGAAGGGAACTACAAGACCTACATTCCGCACCGTGAAAACGGGGAATGCCCGAATTACCGGCGCGCTTGCTGAGCCTACGGTTCCTTCTCGAGAACCCTGAGATCCTCGTCCGTCGGGCGAATCCGCCTGACCTCGACCTG
>JBJKRJ010000003.1:0-10651 GCA_046704665.1 Thermoplasmata archaeon
GGCCGCCGCCGCGGCGGTTTGGGTGCACACCACATCGTCCGCGGTGTTCCTCTCTTCAACGCCGGGTTCCACTGGCACTCCGAGAAATCAGTCTATCAGCTCAGACGGTGGATGGCCAAGTACTGGACTCGCATTCCGTGGTGCGCCCAACTCCGGACGGAGGCGGAGCGATACCCCCGGCGGGTTCGCCGAGCGACGCGTCGAAGTACCCGAGGCAGGTGGAGGACTTCGACCGGGACTTTTTCGAGAGAGTTCCCCTTCTCCGCTCGGCTGATGTGACCCCGAGGCTCCCCTCCCGCGGGTCACCACCGTGGTGCCCCCGCCGGCTCCCGCCGTCGCCCTCGGGATCGGCCGAACGCTCCGCGATCCCTCGTCGGGGTCTGTACCGAGGATAAATACAAGCCCTCGGCTCGAACCCGCATGGCGGCCGGGACCTCCTCTCGACGCGAGGCCAAATTTGCGAAGGCAGTTCTAACACGGTACCTCCAGGTACGGCCCGGCGAGAACGTCGTCATCGAGGGGTGGAGCCACGTGCTTCCCTGGGCGATCGCCTTGGCCCGGGAGACCCGCCGTCTCGGTGCGTTCCCTTTGATCCTCTACGAGAACGATGACTCCTACTGGGACTCGGTCGATGCGCATGAGGACGAGATCCTGGGGTCGAACCCGTCCCACGAATGGGCGATGCTCGGCAAGACGAACGTCTATGTCCACATGTGGAACGCCGTGGATCGACTGAGAATGGCCTCCCTGGGCCCGAAGAGGGAGGCGAAGCTCTTCCGGTGGAATCCAGAGTGGTACAAGGCCGCCACAAAGGCCGGCCTACGGGGCACCCGCCTCGAGATCGGTCGTCCCTATCCCCGACTCGCCAAGCTCTACGGGATCGATCCGGCCGTCTGGACGAACCAGATCGTCGCGGGGACAACGGTCGATCCCGACCGGCTCAGCGCCGCGGGGGCACCGATCGCACGGGCATTGCAGCGGGGGCGGCGGATCCGGATCCACGACGAACGGGGAACGGATCTCACCCTAGGACTCGCGCACCGTACGGCGAGGATCGATAACGGGCGGGTCCGCAACGAGGACCGGAAGCGGCCGTTCGGCATGCTAGGCCTGCTTCCCGCCGGCCTGGTCCGGGTCGCTCTGGACGAATCCGTCGCGGACGGCACGATCGTCGCGAACCGTCCGAGCTACAACGATATCGGAATGTCCACGGGCGGGGTCTTTGAGTTCCGCCACGGCCGGCTCGTTCGCCACCACTACGACACGGGTGCCGCCTTCTTCGACCAGCCGTACCGTCGGGGCGGAAAGGGACGCGATCGGCCGGGATACCTCGGTATCGGTCTGAATCCGAAGCTGCACAACACGCCGCAGCTCGAGGACCGGGAGGCGGGCGCGATCACGGTCGCGGTCGGCAACAACCGTCTCGCACCGGGGGGCAAGAACACGGCGGCGTTCTCGGGCATCGTCGTGAACGTCGGCGCCCAGGTGGAAATCGACGGTCGCCGCCTCCGCCTCCCCGGCTGAACCCCGCCCACCGGACCGCCCCGGGTCGTCCGCCGGCGAAGCCCGTGGCGCCGCGCGCCCGACAACGCTCCCCGTTGGGTGCCGACGTCGGTACGGGACACGGAGATGGGCCTACCGCGCGGAATCCGTCCCCTCGGGGGGACGCGAGCACCCGACGCACCGCTTTGCCGACCGAATCCGACCGGCCGCCGCGGGAGTCACCCCTGCGGGGCGACCTTGGGCGGTGCCATTCCGAGGGGTGCTGAGACAGCGCTTAATCGTAAGGAGGGAGTCCGTGGAACGTGGCGACGACGCATCGGCGTTTGGCCGCGATCATGTTCACGGACATGGTCGGGTACTCGGCGCTCGCGCAGGCCGATGAGCGGGCGGCCCTCGAGGACCTGGCGGAGCACAACGCGCTCCTCCGACGGGTGTTCCAGAAGCACCGGGGCCACGAGGTGAAGACCGTAGGAGATGAGTTCCTGGTGGAGTTCGAGAGTGCGCTGGATGCGGTCCGGTGCGCCGTGGAGATCCAGCAGACGCTCCATCAACGCAACCTCGCTCCCCCGGGCGGCCGTTCGATCCAGGTCCGTATCGGGGTCCATGTCGGCGACGTGGAGGAGATCCCGGGCGATGTGCTGGGTGACGCCGTCAACATCGCCTCTCGCATCGAGCCGTTGGCCGAGCCCGGGGGTGTCTGCCTCACGCAGCAGGTCTTCGATCAGGTCCAGAACAAGCTCGCGCTGTCGGTGGTTCGACTTCCCGCGGTCCGCCTCAAGAACATCCGCATGCCGACCACCGTCTACGCGGTCGTGCCGCCATGGACCGTCCCCGACGGTCGGGGGGCCCCTCGTGAGCGATCGGGCAGCCGAAAACTCGCCGTCCTGCCGTTGACCAACATCAGCCCCGAGGCCCAGGATGAGTATTTCGCGGACGGTCTCACGGAGGAGATCATCTCCACCCTCTCCCAGATACCGGATCTCCGCGTGATCGCCCGCACCTCGGTCATGCCGTACAAGACCTCTCCGAGGCCGATCTCGCAGGTGGGCATCGAACTGGGGGTGGACACCGTCCTCGAGGGCAGCGTTCGGAAGGCCGGCAACCGGCTCCGGATCGCGCTCCAGCTCGTCGATGCGACGACCCAGCACCACATGTGGGCCACGACCTACAACCGCGAGATCGGCGACGTCTTTGCCGTGCAGACCGACATCGCCGAACGTACCGCGGAGGCGCTCCGGATCCGCTTCGACCGGTCGGTCGCCGTGGACGCCGGACATACCCCCACCTCGAACCCTCAGGCGTACGACCGGTACCTGCGCGGACTGGTCGCCGCGAGCGAGCCGGAGGCCGCGGGGTTCGATCGGGCGGTCAAGTGCTTTGAGCAGGCGACCCAGCTCGACCCGACTTTCGCGGAAGCCTATGCGGCCTGGGCCGAGCTGTACGTGGTCCTCGCGGGGGATTATCTGCCGGTGCGGGAGGTCATGCCCAAGGCGAAGCAGCTCGCGCAACGCGCGTTGGAGCTGGACCCCGAGTCCTCCGACGCCCACGCGGCGCTCGGCAACATCGCCCTCCAGTTCGACCACGACTGGACGTTGGCCGAATCGGAGTTCAAGAGGGCGATCTCGCTCAACCCGAGCGATGTGACGGCCCTTCGTTTCTACGGGATGCTGCTCCGCTCTCTCGGTCGTTTCGAGGAGGCGAAGGACGTCACGCGCCGGGCGCTCCGTCTCGACCCGATCGGTGACCTCGAAGCGTCGCTGGCGTGGGCGGAGTTCGAGGCCGGCAATTTCGACGCGGCGATCGAGTTCGAGGAGGAGCAACGGGACAAGCACCCCTCCAAGATCTCGGCGCACGTCTTTCTGGGTCTCACCTACCTCGCGGCGGGAGAACGGGACAAAGCCCTCCGCGAGGCCGGCACGCCCCTCGAGGGCGCGAACGACACGGAGCGCTTCGACCACGCCCTCTTGAACGCGCTCGTCGGGCGGACCGAGGCGGCCCGGTCGATCGTGGCCGAAGTGGAGCGCGGAGAGGCGAAGTCCTACACGTCGTCCTGCCACCTTGCGATGATGTACTCGGCGATGGGCGACGCCGACAAGGCGATCGAGCTTCTGGAGCGCGACTATGCGGAGGGCGACCAGATGCTGTGGAACTTCTATCGGGGCGTCTTCTTCGACCCGATCCGGGAGGACCCTCGGTTTCGCGCGCTGGTCGAACGATTCGGGCTTCCTGAGGTCCGGGTTCGTCGCGGACCCCGGTGAGGCACCGTTCGGGAGGCCGTCTCGAACCCAAGGTACGGCCCGGACCGACGAAGGGCCGGTGACCTTTGCAGGACCGCGTCCACCTCGAGTGCCCGGCGTCCTCCGTGCGTCGGAGCCAGCGCAGGATACGAAGGGTGACGCCCCCGAGGAGGGGGAGAGCAGGGGATCCGGTACCTCGGTCGGGCCGCAGGCACGGGCCGCCCCGCCCCTTGGCCGGCGCCCCGCTCCGGAAACCGAGACCGGTCAGTCCCAGGCGTGCCGGTACCGCGGTCCCCAGGACGACCAGATCGCGCCCATCACTCCGCCGAGGACGAGGATGGACACGAGGATCACGATGACGCTCTGGAAGAGAGTGAACCCGGTCGCCCAGAATCCGACATACAGGAGCGTGAAGCTGAGCCACGCAACCGGCCCCAGGATGGAGACCAGAATCCGCCAGCGCAGTCCTTCCAAAGGCTTTCCCCAGTCCGGGTGGGCCGGCCCGCCGCTCGTCGCCGATGGCTGAGTCATGGGACTCACCGCAAGGAACAGGGTCGCCCGGCGCAAAATCGGTTCGTTAAGGGCCGTTGACACCTACCTCGTCCTGCCCCGGACGCGGAACACGTGGGCCGGCCCGAGATTCCCGTCCGGGGCCCACGTCCGACCCGCAAGCCCCGCCTCCCAAGGTGGGAAGCGACCGAGCCGACGCTGCCCGGATCCGGGCACCGGCCCGGCAACCGGTGCGACTCTACCCGGGCGGGGATTACGCATCGCTGACGTGATCGTTTCCCGCCCGGGGCGCCTCGGAAGAGCTCCCCGCCGGGGCGGGCACGCCTTCGCGGCGCACCCTGCGGGTCAGCGCGGTCGGTCTCGCCGGAAGTGCACCGGGGGCAGCCGCGCCAGCTCGTACTCGAGGTGCTTGAGCCGGATCGTGATCATGTCCTCCCGGGGGTCGATCATCACTGCGAGCCGCTCCCGCGCCTCGCGGAGCGTCCGGCGGGTCGACCGGAGCGCGACCGCGAACACGATGGCGAGCACGAGCGCGATCCCGAGGACCGCGAGGAGGAGGTAGAGCTCCTCGGTCCCGACCACGGTCTGGCTCATCCGGACCGTCCGCGTCCGACTCCGGCACCGTCCCTACGACGAGGCCTGGATCTCGTCCTTCTCGGCCTTCAGGGTGATCTTGCCCTTCTCGACCGACTCGATGTCGGCGACATGGAGTCGGAGTCGACGAGCGCGCGCACCGGGAACCCGCACGAGGAACCTCCAGACGAGCCATCCCTCCGGGGGGGTGGTCGCGATGACGAAGTCGTAGGCCTTTCCTACCGGCTGATCGTCGTGCGAGTAGACCCGGGCCCCGTCCAGCATGCTCAACCGAAGGTGGTCGAGGGACGACGCCCGACTCCGCTCCTCACGGAACTGGGCGTGACCGTGCCGGACGACGGTGTGCTTGTCCCGGTCGATCTCGAGCTCTTTGGTCGCGACGTCCATCAGGTGGGTTCCGCGTCCCGCCCCTCGCGAGAGCACGAGGCGGGTGACGGGCCAGTTCGCCTTCTGGGTGTTCACGATCAGGTCGTGCACCTTGCCGATTCGCTCCCCCGTCCCGTACTCGACGGGCCGGCCGGAGATCTCCGATTTCAACAGCATTTCCTTTCCTCCTTGTTCCCGATTCTTTACTGAGTGAGTTCGAGGTACCCGCAGCTCGGGCACTCCTTGTGGTAGTCCTTGTAGAGCCCGCACCCGGGGCAGAACGGCGCACCGTGCCGGTAGCGGACCGGCCGGACCGGTCGGCCCGGACGGAACAGCGCGGCCTCGCGACGCGCGCGCTCGGCCGAGCCCTCGAGGACGTTCCAGTGGTTCAGCACGGTCCGCTCGAGCTCCTCGCGGGGCAGGGTCGAGAGCCCCCGGCGCTGCACGTAGTCGTAGAGCTCGGCGAGGTGGGCCCGTAGGTCCTTCATCTCGGGGTTCGCCCGAACGTAGCTCGCCACGACGCCGCCCAGGGCCCGGGCGTTCGCCTCCGACGCGCGGCTCACGTGTCCTCCTCAGGACGACTTCTTGCGGGCGATCTTCTCGACCGCGGCCAGTCGTTCTTCCTGCACGCCGAGGTCTTCGTCGAGGGACCGCACGAACGTCACCAGCTCGTGGGACCGGGTCGACAGGTCCTGGACCCTCTCCTCGCGCACGTGGAGCGCGACCTCGTCGAGGATGCCGAAGTCGTGAATGTAGTCCGAGAGCGACGAGTCGAGATAGCGCTCGATCTGCCGGTCCCAGAGGCGGCGCTCGTACGCGAGGCTCTCGGCGTCGGCCTCGTTGTATTCGTTCCCGAGCGAGAACAGATCCCGCACCCCACCCCAGAAGCCGGGACCGGTGTCGTCCTCCTCAGGTCGCTCCAGTATCACATTCTCCGTTGCTGTTGCCATGCTCTTTCTCCCTCCCTTTTTCCCTTCATCCTTTCAGTGCGAACAGGCGCGACTCGTTCTTTCGGATCTTGTCGAGCTGGGTCGTCATCTTCGCGATCTCGACCCCCCGCTCGAGGCGAGAGGTGCGCGCGTCGACCTCGCTCATCAGGGCGACCGCCCGCCGCGACAGGGTGGCGAGGTCCTCGTTGATGGAGTCGATCCGGGCCTTCTCGTCGTCGTTGAGGACCACGGCCGCGTTCGAGTACTCCCGGAGGAGCTCGCGTCGGTGGACCATCTCGAGTTTCGACTGCTCCATCATCAGTTCCGCCATCTTGGCCCGGTACCGGTTGGAATGCATCCGCAGGAACGCGCTTGCGAGGATCGCCACGATCACGATCGCGGCCGCGAGCCCGACAAGAGCCACGAAGTTCTGGGTCAGCACGCCCATCAGGTCGGTCATGCGATCGATCTCCCTCCGTGGGCCTTCACTCGAGGTCCGTGAGGCGCTTCTCGATGCGGTCCATGCGGCCGTCGAGGCCCCGGCGCGCCTTTCCCAGGGTGTCGAGGTCGCGGGCGAGATTCCCCAACCGGGAATTGATCCCGTTCGACCATGCATCGAACCGGGCCGACGTGACGAGATCGAAGTTGCGGACCACGTTCGGGAAGTGTTCGTCGAAGTAGAGGTCGAGATGACCTACGCCCGCTCGCTCGTAGGCCCGGCGGCGGCGGGACTGTCGGAACGCCCAGGCCACGCCCAGCGCGATCACGACGATGATCGCGACGATCGCGAGCGCGATCAGGACCCCGACGACCACGGTAGCTGCGTCCGTCATGTCTCCCTCCTCACCGCCCTCCGAGGCCGTGTTTGACCTCGAGCCGGCCGATGCGCCGCTTGATCTGCTCGAGCCGCTGGGTCGATGTGCCCTTCCAGCCCTCGAGGTCTACGACCGTCTCGTGGTGGTGCGCGATCTGCTCATCGATCGGCTGGATCGACTCCTGGGTGGCGAGCTCGTGCTCGCGCACGAGCCGGGGCAGATGCTCGGTCAGATAGCGGTCGAGCCGATGCGTCGTCGACCACTCGCGCTCGCGGAAGTAGGCCCTTGCTCGTTCTCCTAGACTCGCCATCGTCTTACTCCTCCCCTTCTGTTTCCGGTTCCGAAAGATCCATTCGTCGGGACAGCCGAGCCCCGGCACGACGGAACGCGCCTCGGACGGCCGCGCGTCCTTTCACGTAATTTCGGAGCGTGACGACCTCGCCCTCCTTGACCCCCAGGCGCTTCATGTCCGGCGGTCGAAGCACGATCTCCTGCGACAGCACGTGCCGGTCACCGAACAAGTGCACCGCCACGCTCTTCGTGCCGAAGCCGACCTCTACGATGCCACGAGGGGACACCCCGATCGACTCCAGTACGCCCTCATTCACTCGAACGGCTCCCGCCACACGCACATGGCTCGCCTTCACTTTGAGCGAACGCTCATCGAAGGCGGGGGGCGCCATCGTTTCGCCTTCTCCCGGCTTTCGCGGCTCCATTGTCATCCTCCTGTAGAGGGCAGATGGTTTCGGGAGACCAATCGCGTCTCCGCAAAGCCACGACCGGAGTAGTGACGAGGCTCCCGATTCCTTGCCTCGTATGTATATCGACACCGGGCACCATAAGTCAAATGGCACAGTCCTTTACGCACCGGCGCAGCCGGGCCGGCCGACGCGCCCCCATCGGCGGCCGGTCGTCTTCCGCGAACCGTGCTCCGATCGGTGAGGACACTAGAGTCTCGGCAGCCGAGACCGTACGCCCGAGAACAGATGGGAGCTCCGCCGCGGGTGCACCGCCGGGTAGAGTTGCACGCTACGCCCCATCCTCTCCGCCACGACCTGGCCCCGGGTCCTAAGTCGCTGCACGTGGTAGTTCACGAGCATGCGACTGACCCCGTACCGGGCCGCGAGCTGCGTGGGGGTCACCCCTTTGGTTCGGTGGATCTCCTCGAGCAGTTGCTCTGAGCGACTGCTGGCCGGTCGCCCCTCGTAGCGTGACGGGAGGTAGATCTGGCGCCGACCGGAGCGACGTGCGTGAACGAGTCCGGCGCGCTGCAGGGACCTGAGATGGAATCTCAGCACGCCCAGTCCCATCGAGAAGTGACGTGACAGGGCCCGTAGGTGGACGCCCGGATGCGCTTCAATGTATTGGAAGAGCAGACGACGGCGCGGAAAGTTGAGCGCGTGTTCGGCGTGCATCCCACCTCAAGCAACCACTGCTGGGAACGGCATAGCACGATGCGTCATATCGGTTGCCGGTTCGAAGCGAATCTCGTGGCGACGGGCAATACCGTACGCCGGCGGGGAGGCGTCGCGGTCGTGCGCGTCAGCGTGGAGTGTCGGGCCGGACGGGAACCCGAAAGGTCGTGGCCGCCGGTCCGTAAAGCGCCCCAGCGGCCGACGCCGCTCGAAGCGAGGAAGGGGGGAGGAGCCGCCGGGCTTCCCGGGTCCCAATCCTAATCCACTTCCCTACGCTGACCGGCGAAAGGAAGAGACTTCGTGGAGAGAGTACGGATCGGTCCTTCCACCATGGAATGCGTTCAGGGCGACATCGCCCACCAGACGGGCATCGAGGCGGTGGTCAACGCCGCCAACGCCGAACTTCGGCCGGGCGGCGGCGTGGCCGGCGCCCTCCATCGCGCGGCGGGCCCGGGTCTCTACGAGGAGTGCCGCGCCTTGGCGCCGATCCGCACGGGAGCGGCGGTGATCACCGGAGGGCACGCGTTACCCAACCCCTACGTGATCCACTGCCTCGGCCCCGTGTACGGCGTCGACCTCCCCTCCGAGATCCTGTTGGCCGACTGCTATCGTAACGTGATGCGCCTCTCGCGGGACCACGCGATCACGTCCCTCGCGTTCCCGGCGATCTCGGCCGGGGTGTTCGGCTACCCGATGGAACCGGCCGCGCGGATCGCGGTCCGGACCGTCCGCGAGGAGCTGAGGAACGCACCGTCCATCCGACTCGTCCGCTTCGTCCTGCTCGACCGCGCGTCCCGGGAGATCTATGCGCACCTCCTGGCCGAGGTGGCGCGATCGGGCTCCGGGTGAGCGCCTCGGGTCCCGACGCTGGGGGCGGGCGAAGGCGCGCCGGGGAAAAGGACCCGGCCCCGTCCTACGTGGGTCGACCGGGGAGGGCGCGACCGAGCCGCGGCCGCGGACTACTTCCGGACCACGTACTGGACTTCCGTGTGGGCGTAGGCGCGTCGGTCCTTCCAGGGATCCCCCTGGTAGACCTCGCGGTAGTCCCCCACCGAGCGAATCTCGTGGGCCTTCTTCCGCCACCGGAGGAAATCGCTGAGCCCGTGGTAGACCACCCGGGGCTCGACGACCTCCGGATCGAACACCACCCGTGCCACCGTCGCGGGCCGGAACCTCTTGATCCGGATCCCCTTCTCGGAGTGGCACCGGCCAGCGACCTCGATCGACACCTCGAACGACCGTTCGGCCGGTTCGCGGAAGATCCACCGCCCCATTCGGAGCTTCCGGGCCGCGGCCCACTTGCGGACCTTCTCGAAGTGCGCCCGGACGCTCGCGTCGCTCCAGGGTCCCTTCCAGGCAAGGGATGCCACGCGATAGGCCGGGCTCCGCTTGAACTCGAAGTCGACCGCCATCTCCGTTCCTCACCGTAGTCAGGGTTCTGAAGTAATTAATCGCAACGCGGTGGTCGATCGGCCCGGGGCGGCTCACGCACCGGAGAGCCGAGTCCTCGCTCCCGGAGCGTACCCCGTCCCTAACCGGAGCCGTGGGAGGAACGATCGCTCCGACGATCGATCGAGGCGTCTCCGTCCTGCCGCTCGTAGAGGAGGATGTGGTCTCCCCACGCGGGGTGACGCAGGGTACCGAGACTCGCGTACTCGTTCCGCAGCGCGTCGGTCGAGGGAAGGAACGCTTGCCACTCCTCGTGGGCGAGGCGCCGTGTCAGCTCGTCGAGTGCCGGGAAGAGGTCCCGGGCATCGCCTCGGAGGGGATTGACCCACAGCGTGCGGGGGGTCCGCCACCAGTCGACCTGGACAGCGGCGGCGAGCCCGGGGCCGACGTAGAGCTTCCCCTCGTCCGTCCAGCGCCCGAGCAACGAGGGACGCCAACGACCGAACCGGCCGCCGTCCGAGCCGGGGAGGAGATCGACGCGCTGCATCCGACGAGGGAACCAGCCGACCGGTCCGTCGAGCGACTTCCCCGGCGCGGCCCGATGGAGAAGGCGGGTCGCCCCCGCACGCGCGGGTCCCCGCCGCAAGGTCATTTCCGCCACCGATCGGAACCCGACCCGTTCGAACAGTCGGCGCGAGGGGAGGTTCTCGACCTCGATCGCGGCACGGAGGGAACGCAGACCCAGGGTGCGCGCGTCGGTGACGATCGCGTCGAGGAGCTCGCGTCCGAGGCCCTGCCCCCTTCGCTCAGATCGGACCCGCATCCCACTGACCCACCCCTCGCCGTCACCGAGGTCATGGAGGCGCCCGAACGCGACCCAGGCCCCTGCCTCC
>JBJKRJ010000004.1:0-6126 GCA_046704665.1 Thermoplasmata archaeon
TCGAGGTCAGGCGGATTCGCCCGACGGACGAGGATCTCAGGGTTCTCGAGAAGGAACCGTAGGCTCAGCAAGCGCGCCGGTAATTCGGGCATTCCCCGTTTTCACGGTGCGGAATGTAGGTCATAGAGGCTCGATAGGGGCCCTATTACTCCGGCTCGCAGCGATCACTAGGACACAACGTCATAGATGCAACAGGCGCTACATCCCGGGTCAACGAACCCCTTGTTGGCGGTGAGGTACGTCTCCCGCCGACTGAGGTCGCTGGGAACCGCCTCGGAGGAATTAACACTCGGGTCACAATCTTGGTTCCATGGCTTCCGGCCGGCGTCGATTGGCCGCCATCATGGTCACGGACATGGTGGGTTGGTCGGCGCTGGCCCAGCGGGACGAACCGCTCTCTCTTGCTCGGCTCGAGGAGCACCGCGCGCTGCTTCGCCCGATCTTCGCACGATTTTCCGGGCGCGAGGTCAAGACCATGGGAGATGGCTTTCTGGTCGAGTTCGAGAGCGCCCTGGCCGCGACCGAGTGTGGAATCGAAATCCAACGGGTCCTGATCTCGAGGAACCGGGCTGAAGATGTCGGGCCGATCCAGGTCCGAGTCGGGATTCACGTCGGGGATGTCGTTCATCAGGACGGCGACATCCTGGGTGATGCGGTCAACATCGCCTCCAGGGTAGAGCCGCTGGCGGAGGCGGGGGGCATCTGCCTGAGCGGTCCGGTCGCCGACCAGGTCTCGAACAAGATCCCCTTTCGCCTCCTCCCATTGGAACATGCGTTTCTCAAGAACATCGATTCCCCGATCACCGTCTTCGAGGTCGACCTCCCTTGGCACTCCCCCCCGGCGGCGCGAGTGACGCCGTGGACGAATCGGGATTCGGAGCTCGAACTGCTGCGCCGAATGCTCTCGGAGACCGCCAAGGGCGAGGGTCAGATCGTCGCGATCGGAGGGGAAGCAGGGGTCGGGAAGACCCGATTGGCGGAGGAAGCCCTTCGCCGGACCAAACCGTCCTCGTTTCGCGTCTTGCGTGGAAGGGGGTTCCAGGATGTCGGGGACGCCCCCTATGCCGTTTGGGCAGAGGCCTGCTCTGAGTTCTTGCGAGAGGCGCCGGACCTTCTCCTGTACAAGGTATGTTCCGGCTGCTCGACGGAAGCGGCCCAGCTGCTCCCCCAACTCGCCTCCCGGATCGGGTCGATCCCGGCAGAATCCCCGACGGGGCAGACCCCTTCCCAACTCCGATTCTTCGCGGGTATCGTGCAACTTCTGCACAACATAGCGCGGGAGGCCCCGACGGTCCTGCTCGTCGATGACCTGCAATGGGCCGACTCGGCCTCGCTCCGGTTCTTGGAGTACCTTGCCCATCACTTGCGAGGTCAGCGGCTCCTGGTGCTCGTGACGTACCGAGAGTCCGATCTTTCGGAGGGGGGTGTGTTTCCCGAAATCATGGCCGAATTGAACCGCTCTCGACTCGTGACCCCTCTGCCCTTGAAGCACCTCGATCCGGAGGCGGCCGCTCGGCTCACGAACGGGATCCTGGCCGCAGAGGGGTTCCCGGACGAGCTCTCTCGGCAGATCTTCGGGGCGACCGGAGGGAACCCATTCTTCATCGAGGAACTGCTCCGGTCGTTGATCGAGGAGGGTGAACTCGTCCGTGGCACCGAGGGTTGGCGCAAGAGGTCCGCCGCCGAGCTCGAGATCCCTCCATCGGTTCGTGAGGTAGTCCTCCGTCGGATCGGCAGGGTCGGGGAGGAGGCGTTCGATGCCCTTTCGACCGCTTCAGTGGTGGGCAGTACGTTCCGGTTCGAGACAGTCCGAGCGGTCTCGGGGACCGACACGGAAAGACTGCTACCGCTCCTGGAGCGAGCGCTTCGGGCGCGGCTCCTGCGCGAACGCGAACTGACTCCCGGCGAAGTCGTCTATGAGTTCGGCGACGACCAGATCCGCAACGCTCTCTACTCGGGGCTTTCGCGGGTCCGCCGGCAAACCTACCATCTGAAGGTGGCGGAAGCTCTGGCCGCGTCCCCGGCAGGTACCTCCCCGGAGCTCGCCTCGGAGCTGGCTCGGCACTATCGGCTGGGGGGATCCCCCGAGCGCGCCCTCCGTTTCTACCGAGCGGCCGCGGAGCACGCAATATCCGTCTACGCTCACGAGGAGGCGATCCGTTGCCTGGACCTCGCGCTCGAGGTGCTCGTGCAGCGCCCCGATCCGACCGTCCGTGCCCAGCTCCTCGAGACGAGAGGCGACGAATCACTGGCGCTCGGACACCCCGAAACCGCCGTCGAGGCGTGGAAGGCGGCCCTCGCCGCGTACCGGGAGAGTTCCGAACGCAAACGGGTCGCCGACATGCACCGACGCCTGGGGTACTTGCAGCGACAGTACTTCCAGAAGAACGAGCTCGCCCTCCAGGAGCTCCTTCGTGCCCGGGAGATCCTCGAGAGCGAGCCTGAGGGAGTCGAACTGGCCAGTCTGTACGGGGACCTGGCCGACCTCTACTGGTACAGCGGTCAGACCGACCGCGCCCGCGAGATGTGCGCTACAGCACTCTCCCTAGCAGGTCGCGTGGGTGCCCATGAGGTGGAAGGTTGGGTCTATCTGCTCCTCGCGGGGCTGGCACCGGTGTCCGAGAAGCAGCGGGCGTTCGACTATCTGGGAAGGATGCGCGCGATCGGGGAGCGGTACGAACTGTCCGAGGTGTTCGTCGGATCTCTCCACAATCTCAGCGTGGCCTACATGCAGATCCAGGGCGACTGGAACAGCGCGATTCGGACGCTGGAAGAAGGGATCGCGTTCGCCCGAAGGATTCGCAGTACCCCGATGGAGATGACGCTCCGGGCCCGTTTCCTTCCCTACGTCCTGGTGAACGCCGGACAGCTGGATCGCGCCGCCGACCTGGCGAACGAGATGCTCGCCTATGTCGCTCGATATTCCTCGACACCCGAACCACTCGACCTCTACGTCCTCGGACGCGTCGCCGCGGTGCGGGGAGAGTACGCCGTCGCTGAGCGCCAGCTCTCCACGGCCCTGAAGATCCTCGAGGAGTCCCCCGATTGGACTGTTCAGATGCTCTGCCTCGCGACGTTCGGATGGGTGCGTGAGCTTCAGGGCCTATCGGACGAGAGCCGCTCGCTCTACCGTCGCGGGTCGGAGATCGCTTCTCGCGTGGGAGACATTGTACTCGTCGCCCAGATCTACTCATCCATCCTGTTCGCTGAGGTGACGGGCTCTCTGCATCAACCAGGAGTGGCACGGTCGACCGTCGAGCGACACGGCGCCGAGCTACGGCGCATCGCCGAGCGGGTGGACGAGGAGATCCTCCGGGCGTACGCCCATCATGCGGAGGGGCGGATCCGCTGGCAGTTCGATGGTCCGGCCTCGGGAGCTCCGGACCTCCGTGAATCGGTGCGGCTCTGGACGAGGGTGGCGTGGCCCGTCGAGCGGCTGGGGGCTCTTCTGGATCTGGGCGCGCTCGAGACCGATCTCGGCGAGTACGCGAACGCCTTGACCACGTATCGAGAGGCACTGGCGGTCGCCACGGGACTCGGGGCGACGAAAGACATGGAGCGGTCGCGAGCGTCGGTCGAGCAACTCGAGCCGCGGCTTTCCGGGGCACAGGACACCGACCCCCACCGGTACGCCCAGACCGGCTGATTTCTGCCAGCTCGCAGAAGGTGCGAGGGAGCTCTCACTCCGTTCGATGGCGGCAGGGACCGGCCACCTCGATGGGAAAGGGGGGCCTTTCGCACCTACGGGCGGGCTACGGTCAGGACTTCTTCGCAAGCAGGAGAAGAGAACCGCCCGTGCCATCGAAGAAGGATGCAACCTCCGGAGCTAGGCCGGCCCGCTTCGCGTACGGGCCAAGGTTCGGATCGTCGGTCGTTATGCCGGTGAATCCTTCGGCTTCCGCCAGCCGTGCGAGCTCCGCCGGCTCGTAGAAGCGTGACTGTGAGGCGAACGGCTCCGGTGCCGCGGGCGTTCCCCGAGCCGCCGCGGTATCGGTGAAGATCGCGAGGCGGCCTCCCGGCCGAAGCACACGGAACATCTCCCGAAGTGCCCGCGAGGGATCGGGGAAAAAATTGAAGGCACCCGTGCACACACACACTGTATACGACTGGTCGTCGACCGGCAGTGCGTCGGCCTCCCCCCGCAACGCTGTGAGCCGGCCCTCGTCGACCGACGACCGATTTGCTTCCAGGGTGAGTCGGACCATCTCGGGGCTATAGTCGACTCCCGTAGCCGTGCAACCCGACTCGAGGGCTTTCCGCAAGAACGCGCCCCCTCCGCATGCAACCTCCAGCAGACGATCGCTCGGAAGGAGAGCGATCCTGTCGAGAATGAGGAGGAAGTTGGGCCAATGGTAGGTGGGATCCCGATACGTGGCGACGGCGGACTCCCCGGCGGGCTTCCGAGCTTGATGGTCTACGAACCACTCGGTGAATGCGCGAGGCGCCAATTGTTGGGAAAGAGCTGGGAGCACCGCCGCCTCGAGCCAGTCCTCCAGCCGCGCCCCCAAGGCCCCCAGACCCTGTCTCCAGTTCCGGACCTCGAGCGTTACACGGGAACGGTCCTCGGCACTCCCGATAGTGAGCTGGACCGTAGCGCCCGGCGAATCGGTCCAGGTCGCAGGTCGCAGGGAGAGGAGTAGCTCCCTATCCGGTCGCCAGGCTTCGACGACGCCAAAGACCATCCCTCGTTCGCGGACCGTACCACTGACACGAAGGTCGACGTGAATGCCGGCACGCTCGAGGCCGTCGACGAATCTCTGGACAAGAGTCGGGAAGACCTCGGACGGCGTCCCCTCTACGAAGAACTCGAGCCGCAGATCCGCGCCCCGTTGATTGTCCTTCATGCGGATTTCTGGAGAGGACGCGGACCACGATAAGCCGTTCCAAAGCCCGGCCGCACCCATCGGCCCCGAAGGGGTGGGTTCTCATCGACGGTCATACGACCTGGACCAAGGACCGTGTGCCACCTGAGGGGTCTTCTACTCACGGGTGCGGGGTGTGAGGCTACAATCTCCTGCTCCAGGATTGGGTGAGGTGCAAAGGTTGTTGCGCGCGCTACCTCACCGACCTAGGTAGAATCGGTTGGCGCGACTGTACCGCAAGAAGAACCAGCGCAAGAAGGGCCGGGAGACTGCCTGGACGCTCGACTTCTCGAGTGCGGTGTAGTATCCGGAGCGCCGATCGTAAGGGATGTTGAGCATCGGGAATCCCTCCCGGTTGAGCAGGACGTTCATCGCGAGCCGGCCCACACGGCCGTTGCCGTCGCCGAACGGGTGGATTTTCTCAAATCGCCAGTGGAACTCTCCCGCAAGCTCAACAGGATGCATCTCCTTTCTGTTCCGATTCGTGCGTCGAAGCAGCTCGATGATCATGGGCCGAACCTCTACCGGAGGGGGCGGAATGTGTCGACTGTCGCCGATTCGGACCTCGAAGTCACGAATGCGTCCGGCGATGTCCGGCTTGGTCTCTTCGAAGAGCTCTTTGTGCCACTTCAGTACATGAGGCAAGTCGACGGGCTCGGGCGTGGTCATCAATCGTCGAATGAGACTCGCGTGCTTCTGCGATTCGACAACATCGCGGTAGGGCTTCGAGGGCGGGGATATCCCTCGGGTCAGGAGACGTCGGGTCTCTTCGAGGGTGAGGCGCGATCCCTCGATACGATTGGTGCTGTAAGTGAAGTTTAGAATGAACTCGTCACGCTCCTGCTCTTGGACCGACCGTGGGACGGTACGGAGCCTCTTTCGATAGCCATCCCTGATTCGGTCGAACTGCTTGAACCAGGTGTCGTGCCAGATCTCCCGTTCCAGCCTACTGCAAAATCGATCTAACTTCGGTGGGATCGTAATTCCCAGGTAGATCTCCTTCTTTCGAACCGCGCCTTCCCAGCGGAATGTTTGAACAAGATAGTGATAGACACCACTGCCTCGACGGACTGATTTAACGATCGCCATTTGCCCCCTACATAATCATCGGATTATATCTAATATTCGAAAATGTGGGGGGCAACCTCCGACTTAGACCCCCGATAGAGGTCCCATTACTCCAGCTCGCAGCGATCACTAGGACGCGGAGTCATAGATGCAAGGGTCGTTTAGTCGACTCCCCAGACTGGGTGAAAAGGGGCTT
>JBJKRJ010000005.1:0-15970 GCA_046704665.1 Thermoplasmata archaeon
CAGCTCTCCTGCGCCCCGATCTCCTCCGAGGACGGCCAGCACTACCTCGCGGGGATGGCGGCGGCCGCGAACTTCGCCTGGGCGAACCGGCAGGCGATCACCCACGGGGTCCGGCGGGCGTTCTCGCAGGTGTTCGAACGACCGGCGGAAGAGCTCGACCTCTCGGTCGTGTACGACATCGCGCACAACATGGCGAAGGTCGAGGAGCACCGGACCGACGGGGACCGCCGTCCGCTTCTGGTGCACCGCAAGGGGGCGACCCGGTCGTTCCCGGCCGGACGGGAGGAGGTCCCGGAACGGTACCGCCCGTTCGGACAGCCGGTGCTGATCCCGGGCGACATGGGGACGGCGAGCTACGTGCTGGTCGGGCTCCCGACCTCGCTCGAGCGGTCGTTCGGTTCCTCCTGCCACGGCGCCGGGCGCCGGTTGAGCCGGCACGCGGCCGTCCGCAGCTTCCGCTTCGACGACGTGACCCGCGATCTCGCCCGGCGGGGGATCGTCGTCCGATCGACCTCGCGCGAGGGCGTGACGGAGGAGGCGCCGGGCGCCTACAAGAACGTCGAGGAGGTCGTCCGCGTCGCCGAAGGCGCCGGGCTCACCCGGCGCGTGGCCCGTCTCCTTCCGCTCGGGGTCGTGAAGGGGTAGGTGGCGGGGACCGGGAGTCCCTGCGCGTCCGGCGGGTGGCCCACGCCGCGAGGAGTCCGACCGCGGCGCCGATCGCCCCGGCCCCGGCGAGCACGGCCCCGGCCGGTAGTTCCTGGGAGCGTTCGACCGTCAGGGTCCAGGACCGGTTCACCATCGACTTCCCTCCGTTCGATGAGACGTGGACGGTCGCCACGTACGTCCCGGGAGATGAGAAGGTCCGGTTCACGACCGAACCGTTCACGGACGGCCCGGAGCCGAACGTCCAGCGGTACTGGAACGGCGGGCCGGTCCCCCCGAACGCCTGGACCGTGAACGTCACGCGGAGGGGGGCGGGCCCCGACGAGACCGAGGGACCACCGGTCACCGTCAGCGGCGCCGCCACGAGCACTCCGAACGACGCGACCCCCTCATCTCCGAAGGAGTCGCGCACGTGCGTCCGGACCGTGAACGGTCCGCCCGCCGCGTACGTGTGGTTTACGGAGGTGCCGCTCGAGGCCGCCCCGTCCCCGAAGGACCAGCCGACCGTCTTCGTTCCCGGTCCGTAGACCTCGGCCGCGCCCACGACGGTCACCGGCAGGGAACCGTAGCGTGGCCACAGCGAGGCGTTGAACGCGAGCGCGGAGGTCCGGGGGATGAATCCTGCAGCCTCCACGGCGAAGAACGGAGCGAGCTCGAGGCCAACGCCACCGACCCGGACGACGCCGGTCCCGTTGGCCGTCAGGATCGAGAGGCTCCAACCCAAGGTGTTGTTCACCGCGGGAGAGCCGTCCGCGGCGAGCGGAGAGACCGGCGCATCGTACGTCTCGTTCACGACGGGCCCGTAGGCATCGAACGGACCGTGGGAGGACGGTCCAAAGGTCCAGTAGAGCGAGAGGCCCGGCGTGCCCGACGCACCCACCACCGCCCCGGAATAGTGGACCGTGGCACCCGACGCGAGCCGCACCGCCGGAGAGATGGTGGCGGTAAGGCCGACCCCACGGGCCGAACCGTTGCCTTCCACGTCGATGACGAAGGCCCGGCTCGTATTGCCGTGGCCGGCGTCCGAGAGGCTTCCGAGAACGAGGTACTCTCCCGGCGTATCGAACGTCTGACGAACGCTCGGGCCGACGATGCTCGGAAGGCTCGTGAAATTGGAGGTGAACTCCCACACCGTCGCCGCGGGGTCCGCCCGATACCCTCCCGTAACGTTCACCGAGAAGTTGACCGTCAACGGCGCCGGACCGCTCAAGGTCGAGGCCGTGAAGTCCCCCACGAGCTCCGGCGCCACCGTGACGTTCGTGCGCGCCGAAGCCCCCTGGTTCACGGTGTCGTTGACCCACGCCTCGATCGAGTAGTTCCCCGGCGAACGGAAGATCGCGCACTCGCACGCTCGGACGTAGGAAGTGTTGGACCGGTACTCGATCGAGTTCGCGAGGCCGGGAGGCGGGGCCGCACCGCCCGTGCTCGTGAACAGGGCGGGAAAATCGGCGGGGGCGTCCCGGACCTGGGGCACGGGGTTCGGGGTCAGTGCGAGGGGGACCGAATCGTTGCCGCAGTCCGGGGCTTTTGCCCCTCCCACCGCGATCGCGAGACGGGCGCTCGCGGCACCGTCGGGCGACGTCGCGGCATCGCGCGCGACGACCTCCGCGCAGTAGCCACCGGGGGCGCCGTAGCTGTGGACGGCCGTGGTGCCGGTCTGATTGAATGCGTAGGTTCCGTCGCCAAAGTAAAGGTCGAACGTGTAGGGGGCGTGCCCGCCGCTCGCACCGACCGTGAAGTTGACCGGGGCACCCGTCGCCGGGGTCAAGGACGAGGCCGAGAGTGCGACCGAAAGTGCGTGCCCGCCGCCGACCACGATGGCGATCGGGGGCGAAGCGGACGCATTGCCCCCCGAGTCGACGGCGAACCCCTGGGCCGAATAGACGCCCGGCGCGAGGTACTCGTGCGTCGTGACGTTCCCCGAGAGCGAGGAGGTTCCGTCCCCGAAGTTCAGCCCCAGGATGGAGAAGTTCCCGGTGCCCCCGCTCGCGTTCACGACGAAGGAGACCGTGAGCGGGGCCCGGCCGAATCGGGGAGCGGCGTAGAGCAGGGTCGCCGGTCGCTGCGCGGGGAGCGGGAGGGACCCGGTGAGGTCGAGGACCAGGTCGCTCACGATCGGCGTGCCGAGGCCGGTGACCGGGTCCCAGCCGGGCCCGGCCGAATAGCCGTTGTTTCCGAGCAGAATGTCGTGGAAGTCGAGCGAGTAGTTCGAGCCCCGGTAGATGGCGTACAGGCCCGGGTTCAGGAGACCGAGGGCATGCCCGGCCGCCTGGTCTGCGAGCGCCGCGATGCCGGCCCATATCGGGGTCCCTATGCTCGTTCCCAGGGCCCCGCCGACCGCGCCCCCGATGACGACCACCACGGGGGTCGCCGCGACGAGCGCCACATCGGGCGTCGCCCTCCCGCCCGGCGCGGTCGGCAGGCCGAGCTGCCACCACGGACGGGGGAGATCCGAGAACCCACCGCCGGAACCTCCCTGGTTCTGGCATCCCGGCGCGGCCGCACCGGAGGCGGTACCGTTCCAGCCATACTCGGCCAGGTACGCTCCGTCCGACGCGGTGTGGAGCACGGTCCCTCCGACCGCCGTCACGAACGGGTCGGCGGCCGGGTAGTTGACCGCCACTCCCGAGGTGCCGTCCAGCGCACCGCAGTCCCCGGTCGCCGCGAAAAGACTGATGCCTTCGGCCGCCGCGGCCTCGAAGACGGGATCGAGGATCGCATAGGTGCCGTCGGTCGATGCATTGCAGGCGGATGCGCACGGTTGCGAGTAGGCGTTGTAGACCCCGGTCAGCGGTTCGCCCCAGCTCATCGAGATCACGTCGACGGCATGGGTCGCGACCAACCAGTTCACGGCGTAGAGGAGTCCCGGTCCGGGATCGGGGGAGAACGCCATGACGATCGAGGCGCCCGGGGCCGAAGCGCGCGCCCACTCGAGATCGAGCGCCTCCTCGAGTCCCCAGCCGGTGTTGAGGCCGGAGATGTTGAGGTCGCGCTGAGCCGTCGGGACGGGATAGGCGTAGCTCAGATTTCCCGGCCGAAGGCCGAACTGGCCGGCGAAGGCCCCGAGGTCGCTCGTGAGCTGGCTCTGGGGTTCGCCGCCGTCGTAGGCGTCCACGATCCCGATCCGCTCTCCGCTTCCGTTCGTCCCGCCCGAGATCAGGGTCGAAGAGGAATAGGCGGTCTGGACCTGGCAGGGGCTCAGTAGACCGGCGGGCCCGGGGCTGCAGATCACCGAGGGGGCCGCCGTCACCGGCGCCGTGGCGTCCGGGCGCACGAACGTCTGGAAGGGGGACGCGTCGCCCAGTCCGTAGGCGCCCGTGACGGTCAGGCGGGCCGGCAGGGTGGCCACGGTCGGGTGACTGACGAAGAGGCGACCCGAGGCGTCGCGGTACTGCTCGAAGGTCGTCCCGAACGCTGATCCGACCCCGGCGCTCGACCCTTGGACTTCGAGCAGGAAACCGCCGGGCAGGGTGGAGGTGCGCAGTCCGTAGTCGGAGAAGTACTGACGCACCGTACCGACCGCGGCGGGATCGGGTCCGTACCGATCGGCGATCTCCGTGGGTGTCAAGAACGCATGGTAGGCGGAGCTCCCGGGGATCTGTTGGGCGGCGACGTACGCGGCCAGCCCCGACGGGTGGGACGGAGCGAGACCCACCACCACGTCGAGCGGTGAGCTCGGGGAGAGGGCCCCCACGGCCGCTGTGCCCGGAGGGGGATGATAGGCGGGGGCCACGATCCGAACGGAGCTCGGCGCGACGCCCCGGAGCACCACGTCGGCCCGGGATCCCACGGGGGACCCTGCGGGAGAGGCGTGGCCCGGGAGAAGCGAGGTCGAGGGCCGGGAGGAGGGGGACGGGGCCGAACCGAGGAGAGCGAGCCCGGGGACCGCCACGAGGACCGCGACCACGACGGCGACCCATCGGTGGAAGGGAGGTCCCATGCGGATTCGACCCGGCCGGTGGGTCAGGAGCCCGACGGGATAAGCGCCTTGCTCGCGACGCTGCGTGGGCCCCGTGGGGTGAGGAGAGACTATAACCTCGACCCGGACTGGCCAGCGGAGACACTGTGGACCCTTACCTCGGGTACGAGATCGCGGTCGCCCTGATCGTCCTGTACGTCGGGATCGTCTACGCCCTCCACCGTGCCGGCCGCCTCGGACCGGACCGTGCGCTGTCGCTGTTCGGCCCCGCGCTCATGACGAAGACCCAGCGCGGCCGGTCGTGGCTGGATCGTTGGGGGCGGTTCTCCCGCTTCTGGACGGTCGTCTCGGACGTCGGGATCGCGCTCGCAGCGATCGCGATGGGGGTCATCGTCGTGCTCCTCTTGGTCGGGGCCGTCACCTCCCTTCGCCTGACCCCCCAACAGGCCCCGAGCCCGCAGGAAGCCCTCGGCCTTCCCGGCATCAATCCGATCATTCCCCTCGGCTACGGCATCGTCGCGCTCGCGATCGGGATCGTCCTGCACGAACTGATGCACGGGATCATCGCCCGATCCCAGAAGATCGGGGTCAAGAGCCTCGGCATCCTCTGGTTCGTCGTCCCGATCGGGGCGTTCGTCGAGCAGGACGACGCCGAGATGCAGGCCGCCTCCCGTCGCCGTCGCGACCGCGTCGCCGCCGCCGGGGTCCTCGCGAACTTCGCCCTCGCGCTCGTCTTCTTCCTCGCCCTCTCCGGACTCCTCCTCGGATCGGTCGCGCCGAACGCCAACGGGGTGGGGATCGCCCACGTCCAGTCGAACACACCGGCGGCGAACGCGACCCTCGCCCCCGGCGACATCATCACGGCCGTCAACGGAACGCCCACCCCGACCCTCGCGAGCTTCGAGTCCGCCCTGGCGAAGACCTACCCGGGCGAGACGGTGGCCGTGACGTACTATTCCGCCTCGCTCGGAACCACCACGCCCACCACCCTCACGCTCGCGACGAACCCGACCAACAAGAGCCGCGGCTTCCTCGGGGTCGAGGTCAACACCCTCACCCCTGCCGAGCTCAAACAGGTCCTGGTCTGGCCCGCGGGCTCGGACGCGGGTCCCGTCGCGGGAACACTCGACTGGCTCGTGCTGCCGCTCGCCGGGCTCGAACCGGTCGGTGGGTCGACCACGTCGTACTTCCATCTGACCGGGGTCTTCGCCGGCACGAACCCCGGGGCCTTCTGGCTCGGGGCGAACGTCCTCTACTGGCTGGCCTGGATGAACCTGCTGCTGGGGCTCTCGAACGCCCTCCCGCTGTTCCCGCTGGACGGCGGTCTCCTCTTCCGCGACTTCATGGCGTCGTTCGCCGCGCGCGTGCGTCGCGGATGGTCCGAGACACGTCTCGATGAGTTCGGGGGCCGGGCGGCCGCGATCTCCTCGGTCGTCGTCCTCCTCCTTCTCCTATGGCAGTTCATCGTTCCGCGGCTCCTGTAGACGAACGGGCGCTCCTCGCGGAGTATCCGTTCCTGCCGGGCGCCGAGTCCCTGCTCGCCGGAGAGACGGTCTCGGTGCGCGCGCTGCTCGAAGATGCGAGCTACGAGGCCGCGCGCCGGCTCGGCCGGATCCGGATCCACGCGGCCGCCGACGATCCCCGGGGCCTCCACGACCTCGAGGAGCTCTCCCGCGCCGACCCGGGCGTGCGCTACCTCTCCTTCCTCTTCGCCCGTATCACGCTCTCCTCCGCGCCGGCGCCCGCGACCCTCCGCCGGTGGGCCGTCGCCGAGGCCAAGCGGAGTCACGGTCGGCTCGCCGCCGCCTCGATCGACGAGCTCGCCGAGGTCGCGCGCCGCCTCGGGTACGCCATGTCCCCGCAGGACGGTCGGATGGGGATCCCTCTGGTCGACTACGTGAAGCTCGCGACCCCGATCCGCGAGGCCGAGTACCGGCTCGCACGCCAGGACGTCGAGCACGGCACGGTGAAGGTCGGCCGCCCTCGCGCCGCCCGGCTGATCCAGGAGGCCGTGCGTCTGCGCCTCTCCGTCGGCGTCCCGCTCGCGGCGGAGGTCGTGGATCTTGTCCGCGCCCGGGAGGCCGAGCTCTTTGAGGAGGTCGCGCGGCGGATGCCGCTGCCCGTCGCCCGGGGCGGAGGGGGACCGAGCTCGATCCGCCCCGACCGATTCCCGCCGTGCATCCGGAAGATGCAGCGCATGTTCCAGAACGGGGAGAACCTTTCGCACGCCGGCCGGTTCTGCCTCGCGGCGTTCCTCCACCGGGTGGGCGCCGACGAGGAGACGATCGTCGATGCCTACCGGGGTGCCCCGGACTTCGACGAGTCGATCACGCGCTACCAGGTCGAACATATCACCCACCGGGACGGAGGACGCGGCTACGAGCCGCCCGAGTGCGGCACGCTCCGCAGCCACGGACTCTGCGTCCGCGACGGGGACCCCACGGCCACCGATGGGCGCGACCGCGCTCCGGATCGTCTCTGCTTCGAGGAGTTCCTGCGCCACCCGCTCCAGTACTACCGGATCCGCGGGGGCACGGTGATCGAGCGCGGGGACGGCGAGGAGGGGACGGGGGCCGACGTCACTTCCCCTCGGGGATCGCCCGATAGACCCGGAGCGCGCGGGCGATCGCCGTCCACTGCCCGGCGATGACGAAGTAGACGAACGCGACGTCGATCACGGTGAACTCGAGCCCGCCCAGGTGGAAGCGGCTCCACGGGGCGCTCGGCGCCCACGGCCAGGGGAGCGACCAGTCGAACTCGAGGAACGTCACCGCCGCGAGAACGACCAGCCGGTCGGCGCGGGAGAGGAGCCCCGCGTAGAGCCGGCCCTGTCCGACCGCCTGCGCCTGCGTCCCCATGTAGCTCGTGAGCAATAGGCTCGCGAGCGCGAGGAACGCCAGCGTCGGGATCGCGAATCCCGAGATCGCGATCCCCACGACGAGGATCGTGTCGCCGTAGCGGTCCAGGACGTGGTCGAGGAAGTCCCCGCGCGCCGAGGCCCGGGAGGTCCGGCGTGCGACCTCCCCGTCGATGATGTCGAACGCTCCGCCCAGGAGGATGAGCGCCGCGACCGGGAGGAACAGGTAGGGGGTCGTCCACCGCACGAGGGCCGCGAGCGCCGCTCCCGCCAACGTGAGGCCGAAGGCGAGGCCGCTCAGCCGCGCGGGGGTCCACGCCATCCACGGCCGCGCGAGGCGCTCGAGGTACGGTGCGAAGCGGGCCCGGTACCCCTCCAGCACCATCGCAGTGGCCTACCGTCCCCGGTCCAAAAGACCGTCGGTCAGCGTCGGGTCCTCCAGCCAGCGGACCGTTCCGTACGCGGACGGTCCGCGGCGGCGGAGGCGACGGGCGACCTCGCGCGCGACCTCACGGACGCCGAGGCCGGTGGTGTCGATCTCCCAGATCCGACGCCCGGGGCGGATCGCCTCGACCAGCACGACGTCGACCGCCTCGGCCATCGCGTTCTCGCGTCGCTCCCGGGCCGATCCGCGTCCGGACTTCGCCAGCCGGCGGGCCAGTTCGGTCGGGTGGCACCGGAGCAGGACCACGTCGCGCAGCGGAAGGAGGTGGGCGACGTGGCCCACGACGAGGTCGAATCCCGCGACGACCGGCCGACGACGCACCAGCGACGCGAGACGGTCGAGGTCGACCTCGACGCCGGCGGGTATCGCCCGCCCGGTCGAGGTTCGGAGCGCGAGCTCGGCCACCTCGACCGAACGGTACTGTGGGCGAAGCGCCCGGGCGACGCTCGTCTTGCCGGTGCCGGGGGTGCCGGTAAGGGCCACCGGGCGGACCACGTGACCGGGGCGGCTCGGAGGCAGACGCGGCCCGCTCGGGCGAGCGCTCCGCCGGCGCCCACGGCCCGGCGTCAGGCGAACTTGAGGGTCCGGTAGGTGCGGCGCCAACGCAGTACCTCGGCGGCGACCCGTTCCCCGCGTAGCCCCCCGCGGACGATCAGGTCGGCGAGAGTCGGCATCTCGGCCGGCCCGAGACCGAGCCGGGCGACCTCGGCCGTGCCGATCCGGCCGAGGAGATCGATCAGGAGGCGCTGCGACTCGAGCCGGCGGGCGAGCGCCCCCGCGCCGACACCGGCCGACGCCTTCAGCCGAGGTCGGTCGATGTGGAGCTGGTGGGAGCGGGTGAACCCCTCCGACTCGGCGACCAACGGCAGGTGGAGGTCGGCGAGCGCCCGGCCGAGCGCCCTCGCGTTCGCGACCACCGTCCGGGCGTACTCGGCCCCCCAGCGTTCGAGCTCGAGCAGGGTCTGAGCGACCCCCGCGATCCGGTTCCAGTGGGCGTTGTCGAACGCCCGCCAGACGAGCGCGGGGTCGAGCTCCCGGAACAGGTCCTCGCGGTCGGTGACGATGATCCCTCCCTGCGGTCCGGGAAACGACTTGTGGGTGCTTCCGAACAGTACATCGGCCCCTTCGCGGAGCGGATCCTGAAACTCTCCTCCCGCGATCAGCCCGAGCACGTGGGAGCCGTCGTAGAGTACGAGCGCGTCCACTGCGTGCGCGGCCTCCGCGACCTCGCGCAGCGGGTACGGAAAGAGGAAGAAGCTCTGGCCCAGGACGACCGCGCTCGGTCGCTCCCGACGGATCGTGGCGATCGTCGCCTCGAGGTTGAGGCGGTGGCCGACCCCGTCCGCCGGCAGGGGGCGGACCGTATGGCCGAGGAGGGCAGGCAGGAAGCCCGGCGCATAGCCGTCGTAGCCTCCTTCGTCCGGCGGGATCGCCAGCAGGCGCGCACCGTGCGGAAGGAGCGGTGCCAGGACCGAGAGGGCGGCGATGTGGCCGGAGAGGGGGCGGGTGGTCGCGAACCGCGACCGAAACACCCGGGCCGCGGCCGTGTTCGCCAGCGTTTCGACCTGGTCGGTGTAGCGGGTCCCCGTGTAACTGTTGTCGAGCGTCTCGCCGTCGACCTCGGCCGGGACCGGGAGGGTGTAGCGACCGGCGAGATCGCTCCCGAGGTAGGCGCGTGCGATCGGGGAGATGGCGTTCTCGCTCGGGAGGAGGTTGAAGACGCCCCGGCTGCGCCAGCGATCGTGCGCGCGGACGAGGGCGCGAAGCTTCCGCTCCTCGTCAGTGGGAGGCGCGGGCATGCGCCTCGTGGCTCCCGGATTGGCTACCCTTCGCGAGCTTGCGGCGTTCGTGGTTCCCGCACCGCGGACAGACGAGCTCCTTCGGACCGGTCGTGAGCAGCGCGTGGCAGACCTGGCAGCGGGCGGCCACGACGCCGAGCGTCGCGGCGGCGGTCGAGAGCTTGATCGACGGGCGGGGCTGCAGCACGCGGGCGAGGAGGACATCCCCGACGGCAAACTCCCCGGCGAGGGACTCGGTGTATCCTTCCTTCGCCTTCGAGATGTGGACCGTACCCTCAGGGGCTCCGGGGACGGCCCGTCGGCTCGTTGTGGTCGAGAGGACCGTACAGACGGCCATCGCCGACTTGAGCTCGTCAATGCGCGCATAGACCAGGTCGCCTTCCTGGATCTCGGGCACCGCGTTGCGCGCCTCGATCCGGACCGTCCGGTCGCGCGGGTCGACGACCGGGGTGCCGAGGACGGAGGCGTAGATCCTTCCGCGGTTCTCGTAGGTTCCCTGGCCGGGTAGGAACTCCTCTGCGGCGCCGATGTAGTCGCCGGGCAGGACCAGGCGGGATAGTTCAGGGGCACTCATACTTTGGACTCCGTTCGAATCGCCCAGCGGTCGACGGAGATCGACACCCGGCGCCGGGTGTGATGCGGAAACGTCCGCGCCAGCTCCCAGGCGATCGGTTTCGTCTCGAGGACTTGGGCGCCCCGCTCGACCGCGCACCGCGCTATAAAGGTTCGGGAATCCGCTAGGGAGAACGCGTGCACCGATCGCCGGGCGAGCGCGAAGGCCCGGTCCCAGAACGGCCGGTCCGCGTGGCGTCGTTGCGCGCCGAACGGGGGATTCATCACCACCAGGTCGGCCGGTAGGTCGTAGTCGGCCACGTCGCTCTCGACGAACCGGACCTCCACGCCGCTCCTCTCGGCCGCCGACCGGGCCTCATCTACGAGCACCGGGTCGACCTCGACTCCCACGACCGGATGCGCCCCCAAGAGGGCGGCCCCGATCGCCAGCCGCCCGGTGCCGCTCCCGAGGTCGAGGACCGACCGGTCGGCGACCCCGTCCCAGCGGACGGCTGCGAGCAGAAGGTCGGCCGCCGGCTCGGGGGCGGTCACGACCTGCTCGAGCCGCGCCTGGGGGTTCCGGGGCGCCGGGATGCGGGCCAGCGCCCGGACGAGATCGGAACGACGCATCGCTGTGTAGATCGGTGCAAGGGGCAAAAGACCCGTCGCCGGGCGCGACCCAGGAACCGACCCCGTGATCGGGTCAGGTCCGGCCCAAGAATTCGCTCTCTTCGTCGCGGTCGGTCGGAAGGCCGTCCAATCCCGGCTCCCCCCCGCGGAGGAGGAGAGGCTCGACCGGACCATCGTCGTAGACACCGCGTGGCAGGTAGAGTCCCAGGAACAACGCGATCCCCCCTCCCAGCAACAGGATGCCACCCCCCACGACGAGGATCAGCGGCCACATGGGAGAGGCGAAGGGACTGCCGGCGCTGGCGTAGCTCTCCCGCAGGGTCGCATTGAAGGCCAGCTCGCCCGATGCAAGGCTGTCGACGAACACCCAGTACGTCGCATCGATCGCGCCGTTCATCGACCAGTGTCCGCTCGAGTTCTCCACCCACACGGCGAGGGCGGAACCCGCGGGACAGAAACTCGACCCCGAGGAGCACTGTACCGACGGCCATAATGCGACGACCACATGGTCCGACGCCTCCCACGTCAGCGTCAGGTTCCCGGACGACGTGCTGGTCAGCGCGAAGGCGAGTTCGTCGGTGGCCCCGGCCCCGATCGTCGTGCGGACCGACTGGGATTCGGAGTTCTGCGGGGCAGTGGAACCGATGAAGACGGAGGCGACCACCCCCCCACCGATGAGCGCGACCACCAATCCGGTGACCACGAGACCGCGGCGCATCACCCTTCACAAGAGCGAGGACCTCAAATATCCCTATGGAGGAGTGGACGGAAACCAGGGCCCGGCGTCGCCCGTCGTACCGCCCCGGGGTCGATGCGGGTTCTCCCGCGGACCCTCACGACCGCTCCCGGACGATTCCGCGAGGGAGACCTCGCCCATCGGCCCGAGCGAACCGGCTCCGCGGGCGGGACGAAGGAACCCCCCGGGAGGGTGGAGACCCGGGCCTCGCCATCTGGGGCCGGTCGCCAGCGCCCAGGAAGTGCGGGGAGCCGGATTCGAACCGGCGGACGCCTTCGCGACAGGATCTCTTGGCGGCCCTCAGGCCGCGTTTAAGTCCTGCGCCGTTACCTGGCTTGGCTATCCCCGCACCGTTCAGCGCGCGGGAAGAGCGGCGGCCTCAGCTTCCTTGGCCGCCTTCGCCGGCGCCTTCTTGACCGATACGCGCCGGGGGAAGTACTTGAGCACCACGACGTCATTGACCGCGGCGACCCACCGGTACGGAACGTTCGTGGGCCGGGAGTCCTCCACTAACATGGGGCTCGACTCCTCGACGTACACCCCATCGATCTTCGCCGCCTCGACGTCGACCACCACGTTGTCGACCTCCCCCAAGAGCCGGCCGTCCGGGGTGTAGATCTGCCGTCCGAGCAGTTCGGTCATTTCAACGAGCATGGCACGCTTCCTACTGACGGGGACTCCGGTCGGGCTTCTTATTCCTTTGGGCGGACGCGAGGGGAGCGGCCGTCTCCGGGGCGGCCGAACCGACGGGTCGGTCCGCGGGACGCCCTCACGGACCGCCCTCGGACGCCGCTTCGGACGGGGCCTCCTGGCGGACCTGCGCGCGGTACATCTCGAGGAGCTCCGCGGACGTGGTCGCTTCGGTCGGAGACTTGTCGGTCCGGATCCGACCGGTGAACCGGGGGAACCGGAGCGCGAGCCCTGCCTCCGGTCGGATCGCCCCGCTCGCCGCGCGGTGGACGGGGCTCACCGTGAGCTCCGCCCCTCGGACCTCGAGCACGAGCTTCGGTCGCATCCACTGGTCGGGGATGAGTCCGCTCTCGACCTCTGCGGGCCGGTCGTCGACCTCGAGCGCCTTGAGGCGCTTCGGCATCTCGGCGAGCATCGCGTCATCGAACCCGGTCCCGACCTTGGTGAACGACTGGAAACGATCGGCCGCAGGGTCGTAGACCGCCAGGAGGAACGCCCCCCAGCGACCCGCGCGGCGCCCGCGACCGGCGAAACCGCCGACGACGACCCCATCGATCGAGTCGGTGAGGCCCGTCGTGTAGTCACGCTTGTACTTGATCCACCAGTACCCGCGCGCCCCGGCCCGGTAGCCGCTGCCCGCTTCCAGCGACTTCGCCACTACCCCTTCCCCGCCCGCGGCCACGGCCTCGTCGAGGAACGCCTGGGCTTCGTCCACGGACGCGACGATCCGCTGTTCGGCGAGCCGCACTCGCTCGCCCGACCGCACCAGTCGCTCGAGGAGCGCCCGGCGCTCCGGGAACGCCCGGTCGTAGGTCGGCGTCGTGCCCTCGAGCAGCAGATCAAAGACGTAGAAGCAGACCGGGACCTCCTCCTGGGCCCGCTCGAGGTCGTACTTTCGTCCGCGACGCCGCGAGATCGCCTGGAACGGGACGATCTCGCCCGTATCGGGATCGATGGGCACACACTCCCCTTCCACGATCGCGGGCTTGGTCCGGATCGTCTTGGGGAGTCCGGCCACGAGCTCGGGGAACTGCGCCCCGATCTCCTCGAGGCGCCGGGAGAAGAGGCGGACCGTTCCCTCCTTCGGAATGTGCGCCTGGACCCTCAGCCCGTCGTACTTGTACTCGAGCGCCGCTCGGCCGCCCATCCGCTTGAGCACCGCCCCGAGGTCCGGTTCCCGCTCGGCGAGCATCGGGCGGATCGGGCGACCGACCTCGAGGGTGATGGAACCGAGTCCCCCCACGCCCGACTCGGCCAGGACCCCGGCGACGAGGCCGAGATCGCTCGACAGGTTGAACGCGGCCTCGATTTGCTGGCGGGCCTTCGGCACCTCCGGGGCGAAGGCACTGGCGAGCGCGTCGAGGATCGTCATTTCCCGCACGCCGACCCTCAGCGTCCCCATCACGAATCGGACGAGATACTTTCCTTCGAGCGGTTTCGCTCGGCGCAATAGGTCGACCAGGATCCGTACCTTCGCCTCCTGCGAGCCGGCGCCGGACGCCCCGGCGATCGCACTGAGCCGGTCGTAGACCTCGACGAGGCCGAGCGGCTCGGACTCCTCGAGGCGGCGGAGGCCGGTGAGAAGCTCTGCGGTCGTCGTCCCGAGGTCGCCGCTCGCCCGGGCCTGTCGGGTGACCGCCTCGAGCGGTTGCCGGGTCGCCTCGGAGACGGCTCGGCGGGCGAGCGAGTCCGCGACCCCGAGCTCCACGCCCTCGTACTCCGGACGCAGCGACCCTTGCGAAAGATAGAGGGCATTCGCGAGCTCGCGACCCTTGAGCGGGCGCAAGAGCTCGACGAGGATCGCGCGCATCTCGAGCCGTTTCGTGGTGGACTCGATCCGCTCATAGGCCTCGGCCAGCCCAAGATACTGCATGCTCGGATTCTCCTCGGTCCCCTGCCTCAGCCGACTCGGTTCTCCCGGGCACGCTCCGGAGGGTCGGAGGTCGCGGGTCCACGGCCGAGGCACGCCGCTTGCGCCCGAGGGCACCCCCGGTCCTGCCCCGCGTCGACCTCCCCGCCCGTAGGGTGGATCCGTGTACGGCGGCCGTCGAACCGGTACGTCTCGAGAGTTCCCGAGACGCATCGGGCGCGTGGGAGCGTCGACTCCCTGCCCTGCCTCGATGCACTCCGAACTGCCGGCATGATCGCGAGAATACGACGCGATTTCGTCGAATCTATAAATAGTGAAATCCCGTGAGACGAATGCGGCGCGAGCACCGAGGTTCCATCGATGAAGATGTGGATCTACGTGGTACGACGTGCGGCCCTCGTCGTACCGATCATCATCGGTGTGATGACGATTACCTTCGTGCTGACTACGGCCCTGGGTCCCACGCAGCAGATTCAGTCGGCCTTCGGTCCGCCGCCCACTCACGGTGCGATCAAGAACTACAACCCGACCATTCCTTGCTCCATCCTCAACTCAAGCCAGTCGGGAACTTGCCCGAACCCGCTGTACGAAAAGCGGGCCGCCGAATTAGGGCTGGACAAGCCGGCGATCGTCCAGTGGGGCATCTACATGTACCGCAGCCTCACTTTCCACTGGGGCTATACTGCGAACTTCAGCTCCACGACCAAATCGACGTTCTTTGGGTCGACCATCCGTGGACACCCGGTGACCGAAGTGTTTTCCTGGGTCCTCCCGTACACCATCGAGCTTGCGGTAATCTCCCTCTCCATCATTCTCGCGGTCGCCCTGCCGCTCGGTAAGATGGCGGCCGTGTACCGTAACCGGGCGGTCGACCAGGGCGCTCGGGTCTTATCGTTTTCCGGATTTGCCTTTCCGGCCTTCCTTTTAGCTTCTTTAGTCGTCCTCGCTCTCGTTCTCTCGATCGGTGCGGGCTCGCTGGTCCACGCGCCGTGGTGTACCTCCGGTGAAACGGCCTACAACGAAGTCACGGGTTCCTGGCCGACCGTGCAAGTGGCGGGGAGCTGCGCCTATGCCGGCGGTACGGCCGTGGCGTTCGGGTACCCGTCCTGGCTGACCGCCGGTGTGATCAGTCACCCGACGGGATTCCCGACGGTCGACGCGCTCATCCATGGCCAGTACTGGCTGGCGCTGGATACGCTCCTTCGCATGATCCTACCGGCCCTGATCATCGCGTACGGAACGGTCGCCATCCTCCTCCGATACGTTCGCAACAGCATGCTGGAAACCATGAACCTCGACTACATCCGGACCGCACGGGCGAAGGGGGTCCCGGAGTCCGTGGTCATCAACCGTCATGCGGGCCGTAATTCATTGAACGCCACGATCACGATCCTCGGACTGCTCTTCGCCGCGTTCCTGTCAGGATTCCCCGTCATCGAGGATGTCTTTCAGCTCAACGGCATCGGACTCCTGATCACCTTCGCCGTACTGGGCCAGCAGGGATTCGATTTCGGGATCATCTTCGGCTCGGTCCTTCTGTTCACTCTACTGGTGGTCGCAGCGAACCTGATCGTCGACATCCTGTACGCGTACCTCGATCCGAGGGTGAGGTTGGGCTAGCATGTCGACCGCTCCCCCGCCCCCTCCCCCTCTCTCTCGAGCGCGCGGAAGTCGGAGGTGGCAAGCCCGGATCGATTCGTGGAAGCGCTCCTGGTATGTCCTGCGTCGGAACACCCTCGCCCTCGTCGGTCTGGGGATCATCCTGGCCTTTGTCGCGGTGGCGATCTATGCGGTGACGCAGCCGGTTCC
>JBJKRJ010000006.1:0-9692 GCA_046704665.1 Thermoplasmata archaeon
TCCCGTGGATCTCGGTGTAGGTGGGGGCCTTGGGGGGCCGCTCACCCTCGAGCTCGGTACGCATGCTCTCGAAGGCGAGCTTGCGCCGCTTTGCCACGAGCGCGAAGACCGCGTTGATGCACCCAGCCAGTGATAGTAGTCCCAGCTCGAAGCCCGAGGTCCACTTGTCCTGACCCCCCTCCGCACGGGTCACGTCGATGAAGTACGAATGACCCCGACCGTCGTCGAGCTCGTTCTCGATCCCGCCACGCCAGGTGGCATTGCCCCGAAATGTGCCCATCGGACTACCCTCGGCATCCGGGAGTAACCCCCCCGAGCTTTGGCGTTGACGATGGGGAGAGGACCGACCGTCGACGAGGGGGGCCGAAGGTCGACGGGCCCGTCCAAGACGGAGGGACGAGCGGACCTCTGCGATCGGTGCCGCCGGGTCCACCGACACGCGGTCCTTCCATACCTGCTACGGTATTCCCCTACCGTGGACGGTCCGGTATGCCGGTTTCGAGCCGCCGCAAGAGCTTGGGTGGGGGCGACTTCCCGGCCATCTCCAAGGGGGATGGGTTAGGGACGGTTCGTGTTCCCGGACTCGGGGTAAAGGTGGGCGTGCCACGAGAGCCCGCAGGGAAGAGCGTCCGACGTGCGACACCCCGGTGGGTTCGGTTCACACTGCGGTGGGAAGGAGTCGAGCGTTTTGCCCCCCGGGAGACCGGGCGAGTACCCCCTTTTCCTCCTCAGAAAAGCGGGGACCTCGGGGTCTTTATAGAACGACCCAATACGATTCTCCATGCCGTCCTACTTTGCCCTATGGAAACTGAACTCGGCGACACCCCCTCCTCCGGACCCGGCCGCGGGAGTCCAGTTACTGGAAGGGCTCCTCGCGCAGATGCAGGCCCAGTTGCAGGCCGGTCTTCTCAAAGAGGTCCACGAGTTCCTCGGAGGGGGCTCGGGTTATCTCATCACCGGTGACCATCCGGCCGAGAAGGTCGCAGAGACGCTGGCGACGTGGGCGCCATGGATCGAGTTCGAAGTTCATCAAACGATCAAATTCCCGAAGCCGCTCGAGATCGCGATCGCCGTGGCGAAGCAGCAAGCCGCTGCAATGAAGCGGTAAACCTCTCCGCCAGAGCGCATGGCCGCGCGCGGAGTGCTCTATCGAGGGGCGGCCATCGCGGACGGGCGGTCCGCCTCGCTCCGGGTGGGGATGAGCCTCCTGGTCGAGGATCGGCGGGTCAGTTGGATACGGCCCACCGAGAGCGAGCCTAGGACCGACGACGGTGTCAAGGTCATCGACGCGCGGGGAGCCACCGTGGTCCCGGGCCTGGTCGATGGGCACAGCCATGTGACCCTACCGGGGGGCGCCCATTGGATCGAGCGGGGACTCGATCCCCCCGAACAGCTCGTCGAGGAGGCGGAGCACAACGGCCGCCTGCTGTCCCGGGCCGGAGTTCGATGGGCCCGAGACGTTGGTTCGGTGAGCGGCGTGGACCCGGTGGACGGTCGGCGGCGTGCGCTGTCCCTGGGAGTACGGGATCGCTGGCGGAACCGCCCCGACTACCCGTATCTCCGTGCCGCGGGGACCTGGATCGCGAAGGGCGACTACCTGCGCGGATTGGTAGTGAGCGTCACTGACGGCGACGCGCTCCTCGCTGCGGCCAAGGGACAGTTGGACGATGGCGCCGACTTCGTGAAGCTGATGATGGACGCGACCCGGCCCCCGGGAGGCCCGGGAGCCGAGGAATCCCCGTGGACGGCCGAGGAGGTGCGCCAAGTGACGGAGATGGCCCGCTCCCGGGGAGCGGTCGTCACCGCGCATTCGAGCGACCCGGCGGGGGCTCGAGCGGCCGTGGCGGGAGGCGTTCATTCGATCGAGCACGGCTTCGGGCTCGATGCCGAGATCGCGCGCGACATGGCAACGCGGGGCGTCTTCCTGGTCTCCACGCTGGCGGTCTTCCGCTCCTGGGCGACGTTCGCCCGGACCAGTCCGGCTGCGCCGGTCGCCTCGGAGAAAGCGCGCGAACAACTGCCGAAGAGGAAAGCCGTCGCCCACGAGAGCCTCCGTCTTGCCCACGCCGCGGGCGTTCGGATCGCCGCCGGAACCGACGCGGGGGGCGGCTCCCTCCGTGCGAACCAGCTCGCCTGGGAGGTCGAAGCGTTGGTCGAGGCCGGTCTCGCGCCCTGGGAAGCGCTCGGCGCCGCCACGTACCGCGGAGGCGAACTCCTCGGTGAGCCCGACGCCGGCACCCTGCGAGAAGGCGGACCGGCGGACTTCTTCCTTGTCCATGGCGACCCGCTCACCGATCCGAGCTCCCTGTGGCGCGTCTGGAGGACCGCCTGGACCCCGTAGGTTCTCGGCGGGACCACTCCCGTCCAGGACCGGAACCCGCCACCGAAGAAGGTCGACCGCCCGCCCTAGCCGACGGGCGTCTCGATGCCGTCCGGACCGGGATCGCTGCGTCGCCGGGGGACGTCCTCCACCCGGTCGTTGATCCCTCCGTCCTCGCCCCGTCCGGTTCCACCCTCGATGCAGGGGATGCGGCGTGCGCGACCCTGCCGATGCAGTGAACCGGTCTACGGCTAGGCTCTTACGACACGGGGCCGTGGTCGGACACCCTTATGGCCCGTACGTGTCCGAACTGCGGCAAGACGGCGAGTCCGCACCACCGGTTCTGTGGGGCGTGCGGCCTATCCCTCTCCCCACCCTCCAACGAGGAGCCCTTGGTATGCACCGATTGCGGCGCGGAGGTGGAGGAGGAGTCCAATAGGTACTGTACCAGCTGTGGATCGAAGTTCGAGGAGTGAGATCGAGTCACGCCGGGATTCGATATCGGACGGTGAGGCGCCTCCCTTCTCCCGGAGGACATCCGCCACGCAATGTCGCCGTGCGTCGACCTAGCCGGCCCGTTTCTTCCGTTCGGTGCGAAGGAGGTCTTGGAGGGCCTTGACATTCGACCTCAGGTAGACCAGATCGGAATGGAACAGGGCCACGCCCTTGGTGAGCCGAGAGAACTCCCTCGAGTGCTGTCGCGAAGTGACCAGACGCTCCAGTTCCTTCGCGTGTCGGAGCACCGGGTCGATCCGGAGACGTACCCAATCGGTCCGGGAATCCTCCCGAGAGAACTCCCTGCGCAGCCTCTCGAGCGCCCTTCTCAGTTCCGGAATCGCTCCCTTGTAGACCCGATCGACCATCGTTCCCACCCGCTCAGAGGTCCTCGATCGAAGGGGACGGAATCCGTGGGGCGACCGAAAAGGAAGATCGATGATCCCTCAGCGAACCCACCCAGCCGCTCCGGACTAGGCGAAGTCCCGGGTCGCGGCCTTCTCGAGGAAGTAGATGTCCGGATGGTCCGCAACGCCCGCCGTCTGCATGGCCTTCTTAAGATCCTCCGACTGGGCGAACTGCTTCGCCTTGCTCAGACTCTCGAACTCGGTGAGGACCACGACCTCGTTGCCGTCCTCGCTCCCGCGCAGGATCTGGCTGTGCGTGACACCGAAAGACTTGTGCAGCGCGTCAAAGCCATCGTAGGCGCTCTTCCACTTGGGGTAATCGCTCACCTTGTGCCGGACCAGTATGGTGGTCATCGGGCCCCTTTCGGTGACATTCTAGTTAAGCTTTCCGAAGCCCACCAAACGCCTTGATACGGAGGAGAGGGACTTGTCCCGCGGAACCGCGAGAAGCGACCCGCCGCCCGAGAAAGTGCACGGCCCTTCCGCTGTACCCGTGAGGGCAAGGAGGCGCCGCGCGGGGGTCATGGACCGGGTCGGCTCGGAGGGTGTCGTGCCTCCGCTTTCCCCCCGGGCCGAACTTCGCCACCGTGGCCCGGTAAGCTCATCCCTCCGTCCCGCTCCACCCCTCCATGTCCGCCGCATCCGGGGCTCCCTCTCCGCTCGAGATCTTCGCTCCACCGAAGGATCTGATCGTCGTCACGACCCCTTTCGTCTCGGGCCACCACGTGACGCGGGTCATCGGCGCGACCTTCGGCCTGATCGTCCGATCGAGAGGATTGGGTCAGAACATCGCCGCGTACTTCCGGAGCTGGGCCGGCGGAGAGATCCGTCTCTACACCCAACTGCTCGAGCAGGTCCGCCATCAGGCCATCGAGCGCCTCCGCGATCACGCACGGAGCCTCGGAGCGAACGCCGTGGTGTCGGTCGGTTTCGATGCCTCGGAGATGAGCGGCTACATGACCGAGGTCCTCGCCTACGGGACCGCGGTGGTGGTCGAGCCGGACACCGTGCCCGCCCAGCCCGTGGCGCTTCATTGAAAGGGTGCGCCACGGGGTCGCACGACTTAATTCGGGGCCGGGTTCCCGTTTTCGGATCGTAGACCATGTCCGACGAAAGAGCCAACGAGACCGTCGGGCCCGTGCCGGATCCGGCGTTCTCGCCCGACCACATGGACCGTTCCGCCTCTCCCGTACAGGACTTCTACACCTACGCCGCGGGACACTGGCTCCGGTCGAATCCGGTGCCCTCCGACAAGTCGAGATGGGGGGCGTTCAACGAGCTCGGGGAGCGCACGATCCACGTCCTGCATGAGATCCTCGAGCGGGCCCGACAGGAGTCGGAAGCCGCACCTCCGGGTGCGCGCCGACAGGTCGCGGAGTTCTACGCGTCGGCGATGGACACGGGCCGCCTCGAGAGCCTCCGGTTCGACCCCCTGAACGGTGATCGCACGGCGATCGAGCGGATCGGAACTACCGCCGAGCTCCTTCGGGTCCTGGTCCAACTCCACTCTTCGGGCGTCCCCGGCCTCTTCCAGAGCTTCGTGGCGGCCGACGAGAGGGACAGCCAGCGCTACGCGCTGCACCTCTACCAGGGAGGTCTCTCCCTGCCGACACGAGAGTACTACCTGAACGACGACTTTGCCCGTCTCCGGGCGGCGTACCGGGAGCACGTGGCCCGCATGTTCGGACTCTGGGGTCGACCGCCGATGGAGGCCGACGCCGCCGCCGGGACGGTGGTCGCGATCGAAACGGAGCTCGCGACCTCGAGCCGCACGCGCACGGAGCTGAGGGACCGCGTCAAGAACTACCATCGGCGGACTAGCTCGGAACTGATCTCCTCCTGGCCGGACCTTCACCTCTTTGACTACCTCGTGGGCGCCGGCGCGAACCACCTCCCGTACGCGGTGGTGGGCCAGCCCGAGTTCCTCTCCGCGGTGGAGCGGATGGTGCGCGAGCACCCCCTCTCCGACTGGAAGACCTACCTACTCTGGCACCTCCTCCATGCCCACGCGCCGTTCCTGCACGCGAAGGCCGAGGCGGAGGACTTCGACTTCTTCCATCGTCAGCTCCTCGGCCAGGCCACCCCGGAACCTCGGTGGCGTCGGGCGGTGGTCGTGATCGACCAGTGCCTGGGAGAGGCCCTCGGCGAGATCTACATCGGGGAACGGTTCCCCCCGTCCGCGCGCACGAGGATGGAGGAGATGGTCCGCTTCATTTCGGAGACCTTCCGGGACCGACTGGCCCGGCTCGACTGGATGTCGGAGGCTACCCGGAAGCAGGCCCTGGCGAAGTTCGACCGCTTTCGCCCGCTGATCGGGCACCCCCATCGGTTCCGGGACTACTCTTCCGTCCGCGTGGACCGGGGCGACCTCCTCGGCAATATCCGTCGTGCGGCGGCTTTCGAGTTCCGCCGCCAGTTCGATCGGATCGGCGGGCCGGTCGACCGGGACGAGTGGGGGATGACCCCGCCGACGGTGAACGCCTACTACGAGTCGACCCAGAACCAGATCTACTTCCCGGCCGGCATCCTCCAGCCGCCGTTCTTCAATCCCTCGATGGACGATGCCGTGAACTACGGGGGGATCGGTGCCGTGATCTCGCACGAGATCACGCACGGGTTCGACGACCAGGGACGCCGGTCGGATGCGGACGGGAACCTCCGGGACTGGTGGACGGAGGCGGATGCCCGCGAGTTCCAGGTCCGTGCGAAGGAGATTGTGAGCCTCTACGAGGCCGGCGAACCTCTCCCCGGTCTCCACGTGAACGGCGAGCTCACGCTCGGCGAGAACATCGCCGACTTCGGCGGCGTCAGCATCGCCTTCGAGGCGCTCGAGCGCGATCTGGCCGCGCATCCCGAGAAGCGAAGGAGTATCGACGGCCTCACCCCGGAGCAGCGGTTCTTCATCTCCTGGGCCCAGATCTGGCGCGCCAACTACACCGAGCCCGAGCTCCGACGAAGGCTGGTGCTGGACCCCCATGCCCCGTCGCGCTACCGGGCCGTCACGCCCGTGATGAACTTCGGGCCGTTCTACGAAGCCTTCGGACCGAGAGAGGCCGATCCCTCGCGCCGCTCCGAGTTCGTCCGGATCTGGTGATCGTCCCGCTCGGGAACCGGCCCGGCCCGGTGCGAGCTCCCCGGGACCCACCGTGCGGGACCGACGGGACGGCCGGGTCCCCGAACGGCTACTTCCGCCGGGCCCTCGTGACCGCAAACGGTTGAAGCGCACCTTCCAGCTTCGCACGAAGCTGGTGACGCCGTGCATCCCCCAAGAGCTCACGTTCGAAGGGACTCAGTTCTCGGAGGAAGGCGAACCGTCGGGCCGCCTCGGCGGAGGCCCGGTTCCAGTCCTGGCGACGGGCCCTTCCGATCAGTCGTTCCAGATCGGGCCACCCTCGGCGCCCCTTCGCGAGCGTGCCCAGGACCGCCTCGGGGTCGAACGTCTGTCGGTCGTTCCAGAGCTTGGCGACCGCCAACAACCGTGCGAGCGACTGATCGAACCCCTTTTGACCGTACCGGGCCGCATCGTAGAGGTCTCGCTCCGTGGCCCGCTGTTGGATCGCGCGAAGCTTCTCCGCGATCGCCTCCTCGAGCCGAAGGCTGGGGACCTCAGGGACCGCGAACGGTAGCGCGGCGAAGTAGAGCTGGGGGATCGGACGCCACCGCGCCGGAGGCAGGAACACCGACTCACGGTAGCTGATCTCGAGGCGGAACCGGCCCCGGTCCCACTCGTGCGAATACTCCACGCCGCACGCCCAGTTCCGGGCGGCCGTGCGATACGGCTCCGTGACACGGAACTGGACCCCGAAGTGCGGTTCGGCGAAGGCGGCATCGAGCAGCGGCTGAGGGTCCTCGGGCAGTCCGTGGTTCGTGAAGTCGAGGTCCTCGCTCAGACGACCGGCATCGCCCGTGACCATCATGCGGACGTACGTGCCGCCCTTGAACACGAGTCGATCCACGACCCCGTGACTGGCGAGGGCGTTCAGGGCGTAGAGGAGGACCACCTCCTGCTGGGCGATGTGCAGGTCGACCCCCATCCGATTGGCGAACCGGTTCGCGACGGTCCGGGGGATCAACGGAACTCTCCTTCGGCGAACAGTTGGGCGTCGGGCAGGTTCCGAACGATGTGCCAGCGGGGATCCCTCGGTCCACGGCGCCCGTGGATCGACGGCGGGGCCAGCGGAACGAACGGGTCGTCGGGCCGGGCGAGACGCCGCCGGATCCAGGAGAGGGGAGGTCGAACGGAAGGACGGACCCGCTCCGCCAGGAACCCGACCCGCAGTTCGAGACTCCGGCGACCGAGACGATCGAGGTACGACCCTAGGCGTCGCCAGTGGAGCCGGGGTTTGGCCAGCCCAAAGATCTCGGCCACTCCCGCCATCCCACCGGAGAGCTCGGGACGGTCCAGGCAATCCAGCACCGTGCGCTCGGGGTCGCTGACCACGAGCGTCTCCCCCCGACGGACGAGCGACTGCGTCCCGAAGAAGCGGGCCGGCCGCACGCGGACGACGCGGAACCGCGCCGAGGGACGCGCTCCGATGGCACGGCGCTCGGTCGTGACGATGTAGTAGACCCGGCTCGCCTGGGGGAAGAGCCCGTGCAGCTCGGCCGCGGTCGCATAGGCGAAGTAGTACGGTTTCAGGAGGCGGCTCCCCACCCGGAACGGGTCGGTATCGGGCAGGGCATCCGGCCCATGGCGGCTCGGGTTGAGCAGGTAGGTCCCGCGCCGCACCCGCTCGAGCCAGCCTCGGCGGACGAGGTCGTGGGCCAGCTTCCGGGCGAAGCCGGGCGACACTCCCGCCCGCTCTTGGATCCCGACCAGCGTGACGAGCTCTTGGCCCTCGGCCTCCAGGGAGAGCACGATCCGGGCCTCCGTCTTAGAAAGGGACCGTGACTCCACGTCTGGCTATTGTGTTCAGTATACATCAATGTTACTATTTTAGTAACGAATATGTATGCTAAGAGAAAGCATCGATCTCCGGCTCCTGGCTCTCCGGGTCGTTAGCTCTCCGACCGCGGTGAACGGGGGGGTTCCCGGGGGGCCGAGACCTCGCCGGGTCCGGCCGGGGCCGCGCCACCGGCGACCCGGCCCGTCATGGGCCGGAGCGGTCCGTTCGTTCCGCGACTCTGCTCACTCGACTCGAGAGAGGACGGTCAGGGCCCGCAGGCTGACCATCTTGCTGGGGCGACCGACCTTCTCGAACGCGAGTGGGGTCGGTCGGTCCTTCGGATGCACGGCATACCACCGGGCCCCCGGACCCTCGAGGTCCGGATGCACGGCATCGAGGTTCCAGCGACCGTCCCGGCGGCGCTTCCTCCTCAGGTGGGAGAGCGCGAAGGAGAGTCGTGGGTCGTCCTGGTAGCCGAGGGAGGTCAGGATGTCGAGGCCCACCAGAAGGTCGTAGTAGTAGTGGACCGGCCAGTGGAAGCGATACCAGGGTTCGTAGTGAGCGCCTTGGTGATGGAGCTCCTTGCCCAGATAGAACTCGGCGGCCCGCTCGACACACTCCTTCATCGCGGGGCTCCACTTCGATCGGGGATACGCTGCGAAGGCGCTCAGACCTTCCCATGAATCGAGCGTTCGGGAAGGGGAGGGGCCGTTCCCGAACGCCCAGCAGGTCCAGCCACCCTTCGGGTGGGAGGTCGTGACGAGCCACTCGAGCGCCTTGCGGACACGTGGGTCCTCCCCGTAGCCGAAACGGATCAGGGCCCGTGCCATGTTGCCCGTGTAGCAGTGGTGGCCATTGCCGTTCGAGTTCCCGCCGACTCCGCCCCCTTTGAGGGGCGAGCGCTCCATCCAGAGTTCGCACGAGGCGCGCACTTCGGGGATTGCCCGGGTCGCCCCCAGGTCGGAGAGTGCGAGCAGGTTCCAGTTGGTGGAGAGGTACTTCGGCCAGTAGAGGCTCTTTTCGCGGGTCCACCATCCCGCGGGATCGCGCCGTGCCAGGATATCTGCGGCCCACCCGGCGGTCGGGATCCGTGCCCGGGCCTGCCGGACCTCCGGGTCGTTTTCGTTACGACCCAACAAACGGGTGAGCGTGAGGTACTGGATCGAAGGCTGGTCGGGGCCGAGCAACCAGTCGAGGACCTCCTTCTGAGACACGGCTCCCCTACCTCAAGCCACATTATCAGCGCGTTACGGGGGTGGCGAAACGCCCGAGCGGTCCGCGCGGAAGCGATCTAGGGAGTGACCATAGGCCCCGTGGCGGCCCTTCCCTCCCGGCGGCCAACAGGATGGCGTGCCGTTCCCATGGTTCAGAATCGGGGGACTCCCCGGTGGGCCCTCGTGCGCCGCGGCCGACGGGTTCCGACCACAGGGCTATCCGCCGGCATTCGGTGGGTACGTCGATGACGTGGGTGCTCGTCAACCGGATATCGGTGAACTCTCCGGACGAAGCGGACCAGATCGTCGAGGCGTTCCGTCACCGCGCCGGCAAGGTCGACCGGCAGCCCGGCTTCCTGGGGATCGAGGT
>JBJKRJ010000007.1:0-69516 GCA_046704665.1 Thermoplasmata archaeon
CGGCCTCCGACTACCCGAGCTGGCGGCACCTCGCGGCCGCCGTCCACCAGGCGATCGACTATCGGAACCGAAACGCCTCACCCAAGGTCCACAAAGTCAAACGGCGTTTGTGGGTGCGGCACTAGGCGCGTGCAGGCCGGTGAACGCTCGCCTTCGACCGGGGAGGGCTCACGGACTCACGAACAGTCGACGAGGCCGGGCGGTCGTGGACGTACGTGAGCCACGCGTCGTACTTCGAATTCCGTCCGTGGATCGCATCCTCGTACCGCTGCTGGAGGCGCCGCACGATGGGGTAGTCCCCGTTGCCGATCTTCCGTCCGTCGACCTCGCGGATGGGTGTGATGCCGGCGGCCGTGCCCGTGTAGAAGAGCTCGTCGGCCGTGAACAGCTCTTCGCGCGTGAAGTCGGTGCGCTGGAACGTCAGCCCCTCGTCGCGGAGGAACCGGATGACGGAGTCCCGGGTCACGCCGCGCAGGATTCCGGAGCTCGCGGGGGGCGTGCTGACGACGTCGTGCTTGACACGGAAGATGTTCTCGCCCGGCCCTTCGGCGACCATCCCCTGCGCGTTGAGCAGGATCGCCTCGTCGTAGCCGCCGACGGTCGCCTGCATCTTGGCGAGGGCAGAGTTCGCGTAGTTCGACGCACACTTTGCCTGCGGCGGAAGCGACCGAGAGTCCACACGGACCCAGCTCGAGACCGTCGCGCGGACCCCCTTCTCCACGCCCTGCTGTCCGAGGTACGCTCCCCACTCCCACTCCCCGACCGCGACCTGCACGGCGCTCAGGGTCGGGTCGAGCCCCATCTGGCCGTACGCGGAGAACGCGACCGGCCGCAGGTAGGCGGTCGGTACCCCGTTCGCCCGTACCACTTCGACGCACGCCTGCTCGAGTTCGAGCAGGGAATACGGCAGGTCCATCCGGTAGACCTTGGCGCTGTTCAGGAACCGGTCGATGTGCTCCCGAAGGCGGAAGATCGCCGGTCCGCGCGGCGTGTCGTGACTGCGGATCCCCTCGAAGATCACGTATCCGTAATGGAGGCCGTGGGTGAGCACATGGATCTTCGCGTCGTCCCAGTCGACCAGCTGTCCGTCCATCCAGATCTTCTTGAGTGCGCGAATGCCCACCATGTCGGGACGCCCCTCCGGAACGAGACACGGCGCGCGGTTTAATCAGTTGTCAACTGCGGCTGACCCCCCCTTCATCAATTCTCCTCGGGCTCGAAAGATCGGGGGCTTCTGATGATCGAGATCCGGTTCCATGGCCGCGGCGGTCAGGGGGCGGTCGTCGCCTCCGAACTGCTCGCCCAGGCGGCGTTCCTGGACGGAAAGATGCCGCAGAGCTTTCCGTTCTTCGGAGTCGAGCGGCGCGGGGCACCGGTCACCGCGTTCGCCCGCGTCGACTCCCAGCCGATCGGACTGCGGACCTCCATCACGGCCCCGGACGTGGTCGTCGTGCTCGACCCGGGTCTCTTGGCCGCCGCTCCGGTCGCGGATGGGCTCAAGCCGGGGGGACTCCTCCTCGTGAACTCCGGACATGGACCTTCCTCCCTGGCGGCTCCCGCCGGGATCCACCGGGCCACGGTCGATGCCACGCACATCGCGCTCTCGCACAATCTCGGGACGACCATGCTGCCGATCGTCAACACGACCGTGCTCGGGGCGCTCGCACGCGCGACGGGGGTCATCTCGCTTGAGGCGTTGACCCGGGCGATCGATCAGTTCGTCCCGGCCCATCCGAAAGAGAACATCCTCGCCGCCCAGGACGGATACCGTGCGGTCCGGACCGCCGACAGCGGAGTGGCCCCGGCACCGACCCGCGCTCCCGCGGTGGCGGCGACGCTGCCCCTGCCCGACGGACCGGTCGCGTCGGTGTCGAGCGAGGTGCACCACACCGCGACGTGGCGCACGTTCACACCGGTCATCCACCTCGAGCGCTGCACGAAGTGCAACTTCTGCTGGAAGTTCTGCCCGGACGACGCGATCGCGTTCGATGCGAAGGGGTTCCCCGAGATCAAGCTCGACTACTGCAAGGGGTGCGGGATCTGTGCCGCCGAATGCCCCCCGAAGACGATCGAGATGGTCGCGGAGTCGTGAGGGAAGGGAGGACATGACGCAGAAGGTGCTCTCGGGAAGCTACGCCCAGTCGTACGCCGCGCTCCTCGCCCGGGTCCAGGTCATCTCCGCCTACCCGATCACCCCCCAGACATCGATCGTGGAGAAGCTCGCGAACTTCGTGTCCTCCGGGGAGCTGCCGGCCCAGTTCGTGAAGGTCGAGTCCGAGCACTCGGCCCTCCAGGTCTGCATCAGTGCCTCGGCGCTCGGCGCACGTACCTATACCGCGACGTCGAGCCAGGGACTCCTCCTGATGCACGAGCTCGTGCACTGGGCCTCCGGCATGCGCACGCCGATCGTCATGGGGGTCGTCAACCGAGCCGTTGCACCCCCGTGGAACATCGGCGCGGACCATACCGACACGATGAGCCAGCGCGACACGGGCTGGATCCAGTTCTACACGGAGAGCAACCAGGAGGTCCTCGACACGGTCCTCGAGGCGTTCCGCCTCGCCGAGCACCCGGACGTGCGGCTCCCAGCGATGGTCGCCGAGGACGCCTTCTACCTCTCGCACACCGTCGAGCCGGTGGACGTACCGGACCAAGCGACGGTCGACCGGTTCCTCCCGCCCCGAGAGCTGCACGCGGTCGTCGTGCCCGGTGCGGCGGTCCGCGTGGGCTCGTTCATCGGACCCGACCACTATGTCGACTTCCGTCACCAGGCCGCCGAGGCGATGGAGCGCGTGCCGAAGGTGCTCGAGACCGTGGAGGAGGAGTACGAGCGGCTCACCGGCCGATCGCACGGCGGAGCGCTGCCCACGTACCGCACCGACGACGCCGACGCGGTCCTCGTGACGATGGGGACCGCGACGACGACCGCCCGCTCGGTGGTGGACGAGCTGCGCGCGGCGGGTCAGAAGGTCGGCCTCGCCAAGCTCCGGCTCTTCCGACCGTTCCCCGACCGGGAGGTACGCCGCCTGGGTGCCACGGTCGATCGGGTCGGGGTCATGGACCGATCGTACACCTTCGGACCGATGGGACCCGCGGCGACCGAGGTGAGCGCGGCGCTCTACTCGGGGAACCGACGCCCCGCGGTCACCAGCTTCCTCGCCGGGATCGGCGGACGCGACGTGACCCCGCACGAGGTGCGACGGATGTTCGACACGCTGCTCTCCGGCTCGCCCGCGGCCACGCACTGGGCGGATCTCGAGGAGGAGGTGACGGTCCATGGCTAAGCTCACGATCCCTGCGCAGGAGCTCGTCTACTCCGGCCACGCGGCCTGCCCGGGATGCGGGGCGGCGCTCGCGATGCGCCTGCTCCTGAAGGGGCTCGGCCCGCGAACGATCGTCTCGATTCCCGCCTGCTGCTGGACCGTGATCGGGACGCCGTACCCGACGACCGCGCTCAAGGTCGGCGTCCTGGACAACGCCTTCGAGGCGACCGGCGCCTCGATCTCCGGCCTTCGGGCGGCCGCGGACGCGATGGGGTTGAAGGACGTCAACATCGTCGGATGGGCCGGAGACGGAGGCACGGCCGACATCGGCCTCCAGGCGCTGAGCGGGATGCTCGAGCGCCGCACCAATGCGATCTACGTGATGTACGACAACGAGGCCTACATGAACACCGGCATCCAGCGGAGCGGGGCGACGCCCAAGGGTGCCTGGACGACGACGACGCCGACCTCGGGAGAGACGCGAGGGAAGGCCGAGCCGAAGAAGGACATGATGGGGATCGTGCTCGCCCATCGACCGGCCTATGCGGCGACCCTGAATCCGAGCTACCCGGAGGACTTCGACCAGAAGGTCGAGCGCGCCCGCGACATCGTCGGTCCCCGGTTCCTGCACGTCTTCGCCCCGTGCCCACCGGGCTGGAAGTTCGATTCCGCTCAGACGATCGCCCTGGGGCGTCTCGCGACCGACACCGGGGTCTTCCCGCTGTACGAAGTCATCGACGGCCGTCTCCGGATGACGCGGAAGACCGGGGAACTCAAGCCGGTCTCCGAGTACCTCACCGCCCAGGGTCGGTTCCGCCACCTCACGGCCGAGGAGATCGCCGAGCTCCAGACCCGCGTGCGAGAGGAGTGGGAGGCCCTGCTCCGGCGGGAACGCGAGGACCTGAGCCGCGCGATGAGCCCTACTCCCGTCGTACGTATGGTCTCGGCAGCGACCGCTAAATAGGGCCTCCTCGTCCGTGGCCCCGCAGCGGGGTAGGGTAGTCAGGAAAACGGTCGGCCAGCTCGACCGTCCTGAAATCCCGACGGGCTCATAACCCGTAGATCCATGGTTCAAATCCATGCCCCGCTATCTCCCGCCGCGGTCGTTCTGAACTCGCGAGCCCGCGGCGTGAGCGCCCCCGGCGGCGGTCGGTCGGGGAAGCCCCCAGGCCTCGGCGGATTCGATCCGGTCCTGATTCTGCCTTCCGCTCAGGCCGATCCCGGGACGAGCGCTCCGGTAGGGAACCCGTAGGACCTCCGCCGACTCAGGGAGGCGTGCACCGAGTACTCCTGGATCTCCCGGGACTCGACCTCCCCCGCGCGTGCGGGCACGCTGAGAGGGCCTTCGCCCGGCCGGGGCGGGCCCGAGAACCGCACGATCACGAAGGGCGCCAGCATCATGGGGACGAGCCAGACCGCGTTGAAGACCGAAGCGAGCGGGTTCACCATGACCAGGCCGGCGATGAGCGCGACCTCCAGGGCGATCGAATACCGCGCGATCGCGACGACCTCCCGAAGGGGGAGGGCGGGTTCGTTCTTCGGGGTCACCGGTACCTGACGGATCCGGCGGGAGAGGTACGAGGCCATACTGATCGCCTCGTACGGCAGGGAGATCGCGCTCACCGCGGCACTGAGCCATCGTTGCCGCCAGTAGGTGCCGAAGGTCACCCGGCACCGGTGATAGATCACGGCCGTGGGGATCGCGGTCAGAACGCCGACCAGGAGAAGGAACCGTAGCAGAGGGATCGACCAGAACGTCAGGACCGGATTGGCCGCGAAACGCAGGAGGAAGGCCGAGGCACCCGCGGGCGTGGAGACGAAACCGAAGACCGTGAGGAGCATACCGACCGGCAGAATGAGGTTCGTGAAGTGCGACCAGGGGGTCTGCCAGAGGTGGAACTTGCGGGTCCGGCTGATGCGGGAGCGACGGGAGAGTTCGAGGAACTCCATCGCGCCGCGGGTCCACTTGTTCTGACGCTTGAGGAAACCCCGCACGTTTTCGGGCATCGCCTCGTACGTGTGCAGCGGAACGAACCGCGAGTGCCATCCTCGATCGGCGAGGGCGACCGCGGTGGCGAAGTCCTCGGAGACGTACCCTTCGACGAACCCGCCGATGGCCTCGACGGCGCGCGCGCGGAGGAGAACGTTGTGGCCGTAACAGAAGACGGCATCCAGGGCGTTCGCGAGGCCGGACTCCCAGACGAACTGCCCGACCCGTGACATGGGTGCGAGCGTCTGGACAAAGCGGGTGTCGAGGTTCCAGATGTTGATCTGGCCCTGGAAGACCGCGACGCGCGCGTTCGCCGGATGCTCGGCGAACTTGAGCGCCTCGCGCACCCAGTCGACCGGAAGGAACGAGTCCGCGTCGAGGAGGACGAAGTAGTCGTACTGCGCACCCCACCGCGCGAACCAGTCGTTGATGGCGCCGGCCTTGAACCCGCGTCGTGCGGGCCGGCGGACGACGCGGAATCCGAACGAGCGGGCGATCCGGTCGACGGTGTTCCGTGCCCCGGCATCGCTCGAGTCGTCCAGCACGAACACATCCGTCGGATAGTCCTGGTGGATCGCCGCCAGGCACTCCGGCACGACATCGTTCATCGTGGTGTACAGGATGGCGACCTTGGGACGGCCCGCGAGGTCCGAAAGCGCCGGGAGCTCCCCGCGTCGGCGGTAGACCAGGGCCACCGTCTGCCGGGCGAGCCCGTAGGCGCCTCCGAGGAACAGCACGGTGAGGACGGTGAAGAGGGCGATCGACGCCGGGTGGCTCCAGCGGATGACGAAGTAGCCCATCGCCCCGACCAGCGCGGCGAAGTACGCGAAGTACAGCGAGTAGAAACTCCGCCGGACGCCGGGGAGGTCGGGGACGGCCGTCGAGTAGTCGACCGGGCCCTGAGAAGCGGCGGACGGTGGATCCCGCAGGGGGAGCGGCCCTCGCAAGATCCCACGCTTCGAGGCGCCCATCGGAGCGGTCGAGAGGGGGCGTGCTTGACCTCGTTTTTGGCGCAAGACCCGCCGCCGTTGGCGCAAGCTCCGCTGAGAGCAAACTCAATTACCCCCCGTGGCGCGTGGGCGCACGTGGACCTCGCCACCCTCTTCTTCGCCGCCGTCGTCGCGGGCCTCTCCGCGGCGCTCGCGGTCCTCGGCGGGATCGCGGCCGGTCGCTACGGCGACGTGCGCCTGACCCTCGTCAGCGGAGCGCTGGCGCTCATCGCGGCCGTGGGGCTCCTGGGCGTGCTGAACCAGGTCTCCCCGCGCTACGGTGGGGCGTTCCGGATCGATCTCGTGCCGCTCGCAGTGCTGCTCCTGGCCGTGGTCCTGCTGTACCTGGCGCTGGTCCGTGGGACTCCCCGCCGACCGGCCTCCTAGCATGGCCAGCCTACTCGAGCAGCCGACCCGTCGACGGATCTTCGACGTGGTCGCACAGCATCCGGGGTCGAGCGCCCGCGAGGTCCAACGACGGGCCGAGCTCGGTTGGGGCGAGACGGCGTACCACCTCGACCAGCTGACCCGGTCCGGTCTCCTCCGCCGCGAGCGCGGGGGGCGTCGTGATTATTACTTCCCCGCCGAGATGTCCTGGGACGACCGTCGCATCCTCCAAGCGCTCCGGAGCGCCGCCGAGCGACGCGTGCTGCTCGAGCTGGTCGACCGACCCGGCCGCACCCTCGCCGAGCTTCGGGCCGCGACCGGACTGAGCCTCTCGACGACCTCGTTCCACGTTCGGCACCTCCTGCGCCAGTCGATCGTGGAAGCGGCCCGGGACGGCAACCTGCGTCGGTACCACGCGCTTCGACCCGAGCGCGTGCGAGAGTTCCTGCACCGCTTTCAGGAGTCGTTCGAGGACCGCTGGGTCGACCGGTTCGTGGAGGCATGGAGCGGACTTCTCGGGGGGTGAGGGAGACGGGAGACCGACTCGCCCTGCGGTGCGCCAACGATTACGGGGATTGCGCCAAAACCGACCTATCCCGAAGAAGCCGGTCTCCCGGAACGATGCCCCCCCTCCTTCGCGCCGCGACCGTGGTCGTCGCGATGGTCCTGATCACGGTCGCCGGTCTCGCGACCGGGACCGCGAGCGGATCCGTTCCGGCCTCCTCTCTGTCCTCCGCCGCCGCTCCGAGCCCCGGTGGCCTCACCCTCTCGAACGGCGTCGTGTCGGTCTCGTTCGCCCGCCCGCAGCCGGTCCTGACCATGAACACGAGCGGTGGCCCGGTCGTACTGTCGCAGGCGCTCGAGGGGCTGGCGGAAGTGAACGGATCCGGAGGGATCACCGCGTACGCCTACTTCGACACGCCCACTCTCAACTGGACCGTGGGGCGCTCGGAGTTGCCCAACGCGAGCACCGCCCTGTTCTCGGCCACGGTGCCGGCCTACGCGGCCTCGGGGGAGTGGGAGTCGGGGGATGGGTCGGGGGACGGAGAGAACCAGACCATTGGTGCGGTCAATGTGTCGATCACGTTCGTTCTCAATGGCTCGGCGGGCCCCTCTCCGCACACCCTCACGTACGTGCTCAACGTCTCGGGCTGGCCATGGCAGCGGTCGAACGACTCCCTGGGGCTCGAGGTCCGAACGAACGCGAGCGGGGCGCTGGGCCGGTGGGAGGGGGTCGGTGCGAGCGGTCTCCGGATGCGGTCGAACAGTGCCAACGCCACCTATGCCACGTTCGTCTGGAGCCCGTCCGCCGTGGCCCGGTACGGCGGCGGAGCGGCGCAGGACAGCCTCGTGGAATCCTACCAGAACACCTCCGGCGGAGGACTCGACTCCCTGGTCCGCTTGAGCTTCGCGATGGTCCCGGGGGGGTATGAGTCACTGGAGTTCGACCCGTGGCTCAGTCTGTACACCGTGCTCCTCTCGGGCCCCGTGCCGGCGTGGGTGTTCACGCCCGCGGTATTGAGCGTCCTTGGGGCGGGGACGGCCGTGTCGATAGCGCTCGCGGTCTACGCGAGCGGCCGTCGCCGCCCGCCGGACCGTGACCTCTGACGATCCGGTTCGTTCCCGGCGAGAAGGAACGGGAGCCGTCTCCGGACGGGGGCGGCACCATGGAACCGGGGAAGACCCGCGTTCGCATCCTCACGGCCCTACGGTTCGCACGCCGTGATCGATCTTCCGGGTCGACCGGCCCACGAGGGAGGGCCATCGGGGACGGAAGGACGCCCGCGCCCTAGTGAGACTTCTTCGTTGTTCGACGGCGCGTCGCGGGTTTGGCCGCCGACTTCTTGCCACCAGGTTCTGTGGCGGGCGACTCCGTCGGGGCCTCTGCGAGGAGAGGGACCTCGCCGTCGGGTGCGGCCGGAACGGCCGTTCCGGCCGTTTCGCTAGACGGCGGGGCCGGGGCGGGAGCCCGGCTCTCCTCCGTTGGGGGGGAAGGAGGCGCGTCCTCTCGCGCCGGTGCTGCCAGGGAAGGGGGCCGGACGGGCCCGTTCGCGACGAGGGTCGGTGCCGGGACGGACGGCGGTGGCGCCGTCGGGGTCGAGGAGGGGACGTGGCGCGACGGCGCCGGACCACTCACCCGAGCCGGAAGGGGGACGAACTCACCCGGTCGCCAGGTGTGGGGCGAATTGAGGACTTTGAGGTCCTTCAGAAAGAGATCGGCATGACCGCAGTTGCGGCAGATCCGGGTGCCGAGAGCAAGCTCTCCTCGAGAGCGAATGGAGAGAGCACCACCGCCAAACGAACCGGTCTTGAGCTCGTTCACCCACACGAAGTCACTGGCACCACAATTCGAACAGACGGGAGGCACGGACGACACCCTGGCACGCTGAAAAGGTGAGCCATCCGTTAAAAATGATTTCGTTGCGCCCGCTCGAGGGCGTAACGACCATGTAGCGGACGAGGTGTGACTCCTTCGATGCCCGAAGTGTCGTTCCAACGCATTGCCGTAGCGATCGACGGCTCCTCGAACGGTCGGGTGGCACTCGATGTCGCGATCGACCTCACGAAGCGGTACGGGAGCGATCTCGTCGTGATCTCGATCGCCCCCCTCATCCCCGTCTATGTGACCGCGGCCGAGCCGTACATCCCGTCCACGGTGCCCCAGGACGAGCTCGCGAGGTACCGGGCGATCGTCAACGAGGCCGTACAGTACGCCGAAAAGTCGGGGGTTACGAACGTGACCGGGTTGTGCGACGAGGGGGTCGTCGTCGACGAGGTCCTCGCCTACCTGGAACAGCACCCGTCCGACCTTCTCGTCGTCGGGTCGCGGGGCCTCTCGACCGCGCGGCGCCTCCTGCTCGGGAGCGTCTCGTCGGCACTCGTCAACAACGCCCCGTGCCCGGTCTTGGTCGTGCGCCCAACGGCTACGAAGCCGACGTCGACGCCACAATGACCCGGGTCGGAACCGGCAGCTTGTGCGCCGCCTTGCGGAGCGCCTCGCGGGCATCCGCGAGGTGCGCCGGGGTCGTGTAGACCGTCAGAAGGGCGGTCCCGATCGCGGCGCGCACCGCATGGCCGACCGGCTTTCCGAACGCGCGGCGCATCCCGTCGGAGATACGGTCCGCGCCCGCCCCCATCGCCATCTTGTGCTCCCGGAGCACCTGATGGGGGTACCGACGCACCTTGAGGTGGAACTCGTTCGGCGCCGTCTTCTCGAGCACTCGGACCGCGCTCACGCGCGCCGCCTCGAGCGCGATGTCCCGGACTTGGGCCGCCTCTTCGGTGTCGAGGGTCAGGCTGAGAGGGAACTCGGCCCGTAGGTTCCCGGTGTCGAACTGGGTCACGCGACAGTTCGGCACGCCGCCCATGTACTCACGACGCGTGTAGACCTGCCCCTCGACCTTCCGGTACATCCGGGCCGGCTTACGCGTCATGGGCGCGGGCGAGACGGGCCCCTCTCTAAAAGGATTACGCTCGGGCGCTCGGGGACGGCACGCTCAGCCCGCGGTATTCGCATGAGCTTCGAGGAGCGGAATCACCCTCGCTCCCCGGGAGGATGTGCCGAGCTCCACGGCACGGACCCCGGAGCGTCGGAGCCACTCGGCGATCGCGTGCGACGAAGCGGAGGAGCGGGGGAGGGCTGCGAAGCTCTCCCCGAACATCGCCTGAAATGCCCGGGCCCCGCGGTGGCGCAGTCCGCGCAGCACTCCGCGAAGCCTCGGAGAAGCCAGACCGACGCGGTCCGTGAATCGTTCTCCGAGATCGAAGAACATCGGGGGGCTAAGGTCCCGATCGACGGGAAGGAGCGCTCGGGCGGCCGCGTCGATCCGTCGGAGCCGGCGCGCATCGCCGAGAACTCCCGGCGAAGGGATCGGTCCGCCCACGATCCCGACCCAGAGCGTTCCGGGGAACGGCCGGTGGGTGATCTTGCCGAACGGCGGAATGCCCGGACGGTGTCGCACCTCAAGACCACCCCCGAGAATGGCGGCAACGCCCCCGAGACCTCCTCCCCCGAACAGATCGGCCAGGTGGGCCACCTCCACGGCACGGCGCCGCGGAAGGTCGAGCACCTCGGCACTCGCGAGGGCCGTGGCGACGGCGTCGGCGGCGCTCGTGCCGAAGCCCTGGCCCACGGGGAGCCGGTGGGAAAGCGCGACGTGCAGGTACCCTCGTCGGTCCCCCAGGAGGCGATGCGCGACCTCCCCCGATATCGACAGAGGTGTCGGCAACTCGCTCGTGACCCGGACGCGGTGCCCGCCCCCGGGACGGAAGGTCGCCGTCGCTCGCACGCCGAGCTCGAGCACGAGACCGGCGCCCACCGACCCTCGCGCCCGGGGATCTCGTGCCTGCGGTACCGGACGGAACACGCCGGTGATATGGCCCGGAGCGAACGCCGAAGCGACTCGCTCGGCACGGACGGTCATCGCGGACCCGGCTGCGGGTGCGAAGCCCGGCTACTTATAAGTGGGCATGTTCTAAGATTGACGTCTGTCCGCCCGGGAAGGTCCGTCGAGACAACCATGAGCGAACCGGAAGCGCCTTCAGCCCCCCACGACGCCTTCGACCGGGTGAACTTTCTCGAGCTGCGGAACACTCAGCTGGCCGAGGCGATCAAGCGGGTCGAGAGCGAACGCCACTACATGGAGGCCGAGATCTTGCGCCTTCAGCGTGAGGTGAAGCGCCTCAAGACGGAGCTCGACCGGCTGCGCTATCCGCCCCTTATCGTCGGGAGCGTGCGTGACGTCCTGACCGATGGCCGTGTGATCGTGAAGTCGTCCACGGGCCCGGACTTCGTGGTCAATTCGGCGGAGACCGTCGAGCACACGAAGATCACCGTGGGCAGCCGGGTCGCCCTCAACAAGCAGACCCTCGCGGTCATGGGGGTCCTGCCCGCCTCACTCGACCCGCTCGTGACGGCGAGCGAGATCGTCGACAAACCGAACGTGACCTACACGGACATCGGGGGTCTCACCGAGCAGATCCGTGAGATCCGGGAGGCGGTCGAGTACCCGCTGCTCCGCTCGGAGCTCTACAAGAAGGTCGGGGTCGACCCGCCGAAAGGGGTCCTCCTCATCGGTTCCCCCGGTACCGGGAAGACGCTCATCGCGAAGGCGGTCGCGCAGCACACGAACGCCACGTTCGTGCGCCTGGTCGGCAGCGAGCTCGTGCAGAAGTACATCGGGGAAGGTGCGCGCCTGGTCCGAGAGCTCTTCCAGCTCGCACGGGAGAAGGCCCCGACGATCATCTTCATCGACGAGGTCGACTCGATCGGCGCGAAGCGCCTCGAGGTCGCGACCAGCGGGGACCGAGAGGTCCAGCGGACGTTGATGCAGCTCCTCGCCGAGATGGACGGGTTCGAGCCGCTCTCCAACGTCAAGATCATCGCGGCCACCAATCGCCCGGACATCTTGGACGATGCCCTCCTGCGACCGGGACGGTTCGACCGGATCATCGAGATCCCCGTGCCGACCTACCAAGGACGGGCGGAGATTTTCCGGATCCACACTCGCGGCATGGCGATCCGCGAAACGATCGACTTCGAAGCGCTCGCGAGCCGATGCGACGGCGCCACGGGGGCCGACATCCGTGCGATCTGCACCGAGGCCGGAATGTGGGCCATCCGGGAAGAGCGGGACAGCGTGACCGCGGCGGACTTCGATCGCGCGATCGAGAAGGTCGTCGGCGAAGAAGAGCTCCGCAAGGAATCGGTCACGATGTTCGCGTAGCCCGCACGCGGCGCCGACGGCGTCGTGCGACGTCGCGGGAACCCTAGGGCCTCCGACCCGCGCGGATTTTGCCGGCACCGGCCCCGGCTCGGGATGTCGTCCCCCCCCGGCCGGGTTCCCCCGGGGACCCGGAGGTCCCGGATTCGGGGGTCCTCTCCCTCTTCATTTTAAGCCGCAAAGGCCGGCGGGGGGCTCGAGAGTCCCATCCTCCCAAGATGACGCGTGCTCCCCTGGGCCGCAACGTGGTGGACGATGTCTCCTTCGGGGCCATCGTCAAGATCCGCGACCAGCTGCTCGAAATGCAACGCAAGGGCGTCAACGTCTATCGGCTCGAGTCCGGCGACCCCTCGTTCGCGGTCGAGGACCATGTGGTCCGAGGCATGGAAGATGCCTTGGAGCAGGGCAAGACCCACTACACCGAGTCGACGGGTATCCGAGAGCTCCGGGAGGCGATCGCGCAGGAGCTGAGGGATCGCAACGGCATCCGGGACGCCACCCCCGACAACGTCCTGGTCACGAACGGGGGGATGAACGCGCTCTACGTCGCCTTCCGATCGCTCGTGAGTCCGGGCGACCGCATCCTGATTCCGGATCCGATGTGGACGGAGATCGCCGAGATCGTGAAGCTGGCGGGCGGAGTGCCGGTCCCTCTGCCGGTCGAGGAGTACCCGGACCGCCTCCCGGAACATGGAGGGGAGGACCGCCTCAAGGGCGTCTTCCTGAACTCTCCCCACAACCCCACCGGGAAGGTCTTCGAAGCGTCCGAGATCCGGAGGATCATCGAGTTCGCCTCCGCCCACCGCCTGTTCCTGATCAGCGATGAGGCCTACCAGGACGTGATCTTCGATGGCCGGCGGGCCTTCAGTCCGGGCTCCGAGTACGAGAACACGGTCTCGCTGTTCTCGATGTCGAAGACGTACGCGATGAGCGGCCTACGGGTCGGCTACGTCCACGCCCGAGATCCCGTGCTTCTGGAGCGGATGAAGAAGATGCTCCGGGTCACCATCAACGGAGTGAACTCGGTCGCCCAGTACGGGGCGCTCGCGGCACTTCGGGGCTCGCAGGAGTGGGTGCGCCGGATGCGGCAGGAGTACCAGACGCGGCGGGACCTGATCTACCACGCCGTGAAGGAATCCCCGTACCTTGAGCCGAGGTACCCCGAGGGGGCGTTCTACCTCTGGTGCCGGATCCGAAAGTATCCCGAGGGGGTCTCGGACCCCGCGGGGATGGCGGAGTACATCCTACGCCGGACCGGCGTGGGCTCCGTCCCGGGTCCCGTCTTCGGGAACGCGGGCAAGGACTCGCTCCGGTTCGCCTTCAGTGCCGGTACGGAGAAGGTCCGGGTGGCCTCCGAGCTCCTGAGGGCTCTCGCGTAGCCTCTCGCGACGCCCCGAGGTCCGGCCGGGGCCGGGCCCACCGATCCCGTGAGGTCGGAAGATCGGGCGCGCGAGTCCCGTCCCTCACTTCTGAACCATCACCTTGCAGGAGGCGTGATGGATCACGGCCTCGGAGACGCTGCCGAGGAGGAGCCCTCGGAACGTCGACTGGCCCCGCGAACCGACGATCACGAGGTCGGGACGGCTCGTCTTGAGGAACCGGAGGATCTCGGGGACGACACCCCCCGCGCGGACCTCGACCGAGACCCTCGCGACCCGGGCCCGGCGGGCTCGGGCGGCCGCCTTTTCGGCCAGGGCCCGGTACGCCTCGACCTGGCGCTTCTCGACCCGGACCGGTACACCGGGGGCCTCGCCCACATCCGGATGGATGGGTGCGATCGAAAGGACGACCAGGCTCGAGCCGAACTGCCGGGCGATCTCGATCCCGTCCTCCAGCGCACGGTCGGAGTACTTCGAACCGTCGTAGGCGACCACGACTTTGGCGAACACGGAGCCCCCCTCGGAGGAGCGGCGAGGTACCCCATGGGACTAGCGTCGGGCGGTCTTGACAAACCCCCGGACCACAGGGGAGGGAGGGGGCGGGACCGCGCGATGATCGAACCCCCGTTCCGGGCCGGATCAGGGGGTCGAGGGCGTGCCCGTCTGCCCCCTCCCGAAGATCCGTGGTCCGGCCGGCACGTCGAGGTCGAGGAGGTACGCCGGCTCTCGGGGCGCGAAGACGACCGGTCGGTCGATGGCCAGTAGGGTCTCCGTGGACGATAGTTGATCGAGCGCCACCGGGACCGACTGGAGGTCGAGCGAGAGATGGAGCCGCGCGCCCGGCCCGGCGTCCCCCCGGTAGTACCGGCACCGCGTGAGGGGCCCGAGACGGAGCGCGCTCGCCACCTCGAGAGAACCCTCCGGCGCGAGGACCTGCCCACGCGCGAGCTCGTCGGCCTCGACTCCCTTGAGGGCCAGGCCGACCCGCTCCCCCACCACCGCCTCCTTGCGATCGACGTCGTGGACCTGAACCGAACGGATCTCCACGACCTTCGGGGTGGGGAACAGACGGAGTCGGTCGTGGGCTCGCAGGGTGCCCCGACGCACGACACCGAGCGCGACGGCCCCGACGCCCTTCACGGGGAACGCATGGTCGATCGGCACCCGGACGGGCCCTTCCCGAGGCGGGTCGACCCAGCTCTCGACGAGCTCTCGGAGGTGGGGGAGATCGAGCGGGACGCGGGGAGCGTCGGCCAGGCGCCCGCCCTTCAGCACCCGGGCGATCTCGGTGTCCCCGACACCCGGACCGACGACCACGGTCGTGGGGACCTCCGTGAGCTCGAGGACGGCGATCGTCTCTGCGACGGGTCGGGAGAGCTCGGGGACCACGAGCAGGCATCGGTCGGCCATCGCGACCGCGGTGAGGAGCGGGGGGATCTTCTCGGGGAACTGCGTGGGCTCGACGATCGTGACCGCGTGCTCGTCGTGGACCAGGTTGAAGAGCGTGAGGTCGGAGGCGGTCCCCTTCTTTCCTAGCTCCTTCGCGATTTCGGCGGCTCCGAGGAGGGCGACCGTGACCCCCGTCATCCTCGGCGTCCTCCCGACTTCGCCGCGGTCACCGACAGCGCGATCGCGCCGGCGTCGACGTCGACCTTGACCGTGCTCCCGTCGCGGACCTCGCCCGTGAGGACCCGGGTGGTCAACGGATCGACGACCAGCCGCTGGATCGTCCGCTTGAGCGGACGCGCGCCGAACTGCGGATCGAATCCCTGGTGCGCCAATAGGTCGCGGGCCGCCTCGGTCGCGCTCAGGGAGATCCGGCGGTCCCGGAGCCGTTCCTCGACCTGGCCGAGCTGCAGGTCGACGATCTGGGCGATCTCCTTCTCCGACAGCGCATGGAAGAGCACGACCTCGTCCAGACGGTTCAGGAACTCCGGGCGGAAGTGGGCGCGCAGGACGGGCTCGACCCGATGCCGGCGCTCGTCGTCCGAAGTGGTCCCCTCGAACAGGTCGGACCCGAGGTTGCTTGTCATGATGACCAGGGTGTTGCGGAAGTCGACCGTCCGGCCCTGACCGTCGGTGAGTCGTCCGTCGTCCATCAGCTGGAGCAGGACGTTCGCGACGTCGCCGTGCGCTTTCTCGACCTCGTCGAAGAGGATGACCGTGTACGGATGCGTGCGGACCGCTTCGGTCAGTTGTCCGCCCTCTTCGTACCCGACGTAGCCGGGCGGTGCGCCGATGAGGCGGGCGACCGTGTGCTTTTCCATGTACTCGCTCATGTCGATGCGCACCAGCGCCTTCTCCGAGTGGAAGAGGAAGACCGCGAGGGCCTTCGCGAGCTCGGTCTTCCCGACGCCGGTCGGTCCGAGGAAGAGGAACGCGCCGATCGGCCGGTTCGGGTCGCCGAGGCCCGAGCGGGACCGCCGTACGGCCTTCGACACCGACGCGATCGCCTCGCCCTGCCCGACGACCCGCTGCCGGAGCGTCTCCTCCATGTGCAGGAGGCGTTGGGTCTCCCCTTCCAGCATCCGGCTCACGGGTACCCCGCTCCACTTCGAGATGACGAGCGCGACGTCCTCGTCGCTGACCTCTTCTCGGAGGAGGACGGGGCCGCTCGCGCCCTCGGTCGCCTTCGTGAGCGTCGCGACCTGGTTCTGAAGGTCGGGGACGGTGCCGTAGCGAAGGCGGGCCGCCGCCTCGAGGTCACCGGCCCGCTCCGCCTTCTCCTCCTCGGCCCGGGCACGGTCGAGCTCGGCCCGGAGCGACCGCAGCCGCTCCACCTGTTCCTTTTCCTTCTTCCACCGGGACTGGAGGGCCGTCTCGCGCTCCTTCAGGTTGGCGAGCTCCTTCTCGAGCTCCTTCAGGCGCTCCTTGCTCGCCGCGTCCTTCTCCCGCTGGAGCGCCGTGCGCTCGATCTCGAGCTGGCGGATCCGGCGCGAGAGCTGGTCGAGCTCGCTCGGCCGGGAGTCGAGGGTCAGTCGGACCATCGACGCGGCCTCGTCGATGGCGTCGATCGCCTTGTCGGGCAGGTGGCGGTCGGAGATGTAGCGCGCGGAGAGGGTCGCGGCGGTGACGAGGGCGGCGTCCTGGATCCGTACCCCGTGATGGAGCTCGTAGCGCTCCTTGAGCCCGCGGAGGATCGAGATGGTGTCCTCGACCGTCGGCTCGGTCACCATCACGGGCTGGAACCTTCGCTCGAGCGCGGCGTCCTTCTCGATGTACCGGCGATACTCCTGGGTCGTCGTCGCGCCGATACAGTGGAGGGTCCCGCGGGCGAGGGCCGGTTTCAGGAGGTTCGAGGCATCGAGCGCCCCTCCTTCGGTCGCGCCGGCATGCACGAGCGTGTGGAGCTCGTCGATGAAGACGATCACCTGCCCCTCGGAGCGCTCGACCTCCTTCAACACGGCCTTGAGCCGCTCCTCGAACTCGCCGCGGTACTTCGCCCCGGCAAGGAGCGAGCCGAGGTCGAGGGCGATCAGTCGCTTTTCTCGCAGGGAATCCGGAATGTCCCGAGCGGCAATACGGAGCGCGAGCCCCTCCACAACGGCCGTCTTGCCGACCCCCGGGTCCCCGATGAGCACGGGGTTGTTCTTCGTCCGGCGGGAGAGGATCTGGATGACGCGGCGGATCTCGTCGTCGCGCCCGATGACAGGGTCGAGCTTACGGTCCCGGGCGAGTCCGGTGAGGTCCTTGCCGTACTTCTCGAGCGCCTGGTACTGCGACTCCTCCGTGCGGCTCTCGACCGGCCGGTCGCCCCCGCGGAGCTGACCGAGCGCGCTCTCGACGGCCGCCGGTCGCACGCCCGCCTCCTCGAGGATCTCGCGGGCCGGGCTGGCGACGGAAAGGATCCCGATCAGCAGCTGATCGGCGCTCGTGTAGCGGTCCTTTCGTTTCGCCGCCTCGGCCTCGGCCGCGTCGATCGCTTGGGTGAGGTTCCGGGACAGGAACTGGTCGGACGGCGCGACGTGCTCGGCCGTCGGGAGGCCCTTGAGGTGCTCTTCGAGCCGGGCACGGAGCGACTCGAGCGGGACGTGCAGCGACCCGAGCAGGCTCGGGACGGAGCCTTCCGGCGACTCGAGGAGCCCCGAGAGGAGGTGTTCGGGTTCCACGGAAGTGTGGCGGAGTTCGCTCGCCCGCTGGAACGCGCGCTCCAAGGCGGATCGGGCGGCATCGGTGAGTCGATCGAGATGCATAGAACAGCCATCATCCGGGCGAGCCGATTTAAGCGCACCACCTGTCCGCCACCGTCGTGGCGGACCTATCCGTACAGTTCGCCGGCCTGGCGCTCCGGAACCCGTTCCTCCTCGCCTCCGGGATCTGGGGGGAGAGCGGGGACTCCCTCGTCGGAGCGTGGGCGGCCGGCGCCGGTGGGGTGATCACGAAGTCGATCGGTTCGGTACCCCGCCCGGGATACCCGAACCCGACGATCGAAACGTACGAGCGATGGGGTCTCCTCAACGCGATGGGACTCCCGAACCCCGGGATCGAGGAGTATCCGCGAGAGATCGAGGTCGCCCGGGCCGCGGGTGCCACGATCGTGGGTTCGGTCTTTGCGGGCAACGCCGGCGAGTTCGCGCGGCTCGCCGCCCGGATGGCGTCGACCGGGGTGGTGGCCATCGAGCTCAACCTGAGCTGCCCCCACGCGGAAGGGTTCGGCACGGAGGTCGGGAGCGACCCGGAGGAGGTCGAGCAGGTGGTCCGGGCCGTCGTCCAGGCGGTCCGGGTCCCCGTGATCGCGAAGATCACGCCGAACACCTCCGACCCGGCGGCGCTCGCCAAGGCGGCCGAGCACGGCGGAGCCTCCGCGATCAGCGCGATCAACACGCTGCGCGCGCTCGCGATCGACGTGCGCCTGCGCCGCCCCGTGCTCTCCCACGGACTGGGGGGTCTCAGCGGCTCGGCGATCAAGCCGGTCGGGCTCGCCTGCGTCTGGCAGATCTACGAGGCGGTCTCGATCCCGGTGATCGGGGTCGGTGGGATCATGAGCGCGCAGGACGCGCTCGAGTACGTGATGGCCGGCGCCCGCGCGGTCGAGGTGGGGACCGCCATCGCGTTCGAAGGTGTCGGGGTCTTCGGGACGCTGACCCGGGAGCTCTCGGCCCTCCTCGACGAGCTCGGCTACGCCGGGCTCGAGGAGGCGGTCGGCGCGGCCCATCCCACGCGCTGATGCGCCGAGTCCGAACTCTCCCGGCGAGGGGCTATATCGGCGCCCCGCTAGCCCGCGTCGTGCGGACGGTCGTCCGGGTCACGGAGCGGGCGGAGGAGACCCCCTCCACCGTCACCTTACGGTTCCCGTACGCTCCGGTGGCCGAGCCCGGTCAGTTCGTGATGACCTGGGTCCCGGGCGACGATGAGCTCCCGATGTCGCTCTCCTACACCGACGGTCCCTCGAAGGGGATCACGGTGAAGACCATGGGGGCGACCAGCCATCGACTCCAGGCGATCGGACCCGGTACCCTTCTGGGGATACGAGGTCCGTACGGGAACCGCTTCGCCGTCTCTCCCCGAAGCGTCCTCGTGGTCGCCGGAGGCTCGGGAGCCGCGGTGCTCGCGCCGGCCGCCGAACGCGCCCGGGGCCGCGGCAGCGAGGTCGTGGTCGCCCTCGGAGCGACCCGGTCCTCCGAGCTCCTCTTTCGCGACCGCTTCCTCCGGATGGGCGCCCGGGTCGAAGTGGCGACCGATGATGGTTCCGAGGGGCTCCACGGCTTCGTCACCTCGGTCGCGGAACGCCTCCTGGGCACGGAGGAGTTCGAGGCGGTGTGGACCTGCGGACCCGAGATCATGATGCGGAAGGTCGTCGCCGCCGCGACGGCCCAGGGGGTGAGGGTCTACGGCTCGATGGAACGCCACATGAAGTGTGCCCTTGGGATGTGCGATGCCTGCGCCTTCGGTCCCTACCATGTCTGTACGGACGGGCCGGTCTTCTCCGGCGACCAGCTCGGCCGGGTGGCCGATTTTGGGAACTTCCACCGGGACCCGACGGGCCGCCGGGTGCCGTTCTGAGCGCGACGCAGAACCGTCGCCCACCGTTCGTCATCCGCCGGTTCGCTTGCGCGCTCCACCAACTTTATCGTCCACCCATTCTACAAGACCGCGGAGACATCGTTGAAGGTCATCGTAGTGAGCGGCGGCGTGATCTCGGGCCTCGGGAAAGGGATCACGACCTCCTCCCTGGGTCGCCTCCTGAAGGCGCGCGGGATCGCGGTCACCATCCTCAAGATCGACCCGTACCTGAACGTCGACGCGGGGACGATGAACCCGTACCAGCACGGGGAGGTCTTCGTGCTGGACGACGGCACCGAGGTCGATCTCGATCTCGGGAACTACGAGCGGTTCCTGGGCCAGAACCTCGGAGGAACGCACAACGTCACGACCGGCAAGATCTACCGTTCGGTCATCGAGAAGGAGCGCCGCGGGGACTATCTCGGCAACACCGTGCAGATCATACCCCACGTCACCGGGGAGATCAAGCGGACGATCCGCGAGGTGGGCCAGGCCGCCGGGGCCGACGTCGTCCTGGTGGAGGTGGGAGGCACCGTCGGCGACATCGAGTCGATGCCGTTCCTGGAAGCGCTTCGGGAGCTTTCCTACGAGCTCGGCGAGGGGCACATGGCGTTCGTCCACACGACCCTGGTGCCCGTCGTGGGCCCGGTCGGGGAGGCGAAGACGAAGCCGACCCAACACTCGGTCCGCGAGCTCCGTGCGATCGGGATTCGTCCGAACCTCATCATCACGCGCGGCCCCCTGCCTCTTTCGCCCGACATCAAGGCCAAGATCTCGCTCTTCTGCGACGTCCCGCCGGAGGCGGTGATCTCCATCCCGGATCAACCGGTGATCTACGAGGTGCCCCTCGTCCTCGAGGCTCAGGGCGTGGGAACGCTCCTGACGCGGCTCCTCGGGCTCCCCGAGCGCGCGCCGGACTTCACCACCTGGAAGGAGTTCCTCGCGACGTACCGTCGGGGGCACGGCGCGATCGAGGTCGCCATCGTCGGGAAGTACACGGAGCTACGGGATGCCTACCTCTCCCACTCGGAGGCGTTCCATCACTGCCAGGGCCACCTGGGCGTGGACATCCGGCTCCAGTGGTACGACTCCGAGGACATCCCACGGAACCCTCACCTTCTCTCCCGGATCGAGCGCGCGGACGCGGTCCTGGTCCCGGGCGGGTTCGGCACCCGGGGGGTCGAGGGGAAGGTCCGCTCGATCGAGATCGCCCGGACGCAAGGAATCCCGTACCTCGGGGTCTGTTATGGGTTCCAGATGGCCGCGGTCGAGTTCGCGCGCAACGTGCTCGCCCTTCCTCAGGCGAACACGACCGAGGTCGAGCCCGAGTCCCCCGACCCGGTCGTCTGTCTCCTCGAGGACCAGCGATCGGTCGCCGACCTCGGGGGGACGATGCGCCTCGGGGCCCAGCGCGTCGTGCTCACCGCGGGGTCGAAGATCGCGCAGATCTACGGGAAGACCGAGATCTGGGAGCGGCACCGGCACCGCTACGAGATCAACCCACGGTACCTCGACCGGTTCCGCGCGGCCGGGCTCGTCGTCACCGGCACCTCGGTCGACGGGCGGGTCGAGGTCTTCGAGGCCCCTTCTCACCCCTTCTTTGTCGGGGTCCAGTACCACCCCGAGTTCCTCTCTCGTCCGGAGTCGCCGCACCCGCTCTATCTGGCCCTCGTGCGCGCGGCCCTCGCCCGCAAGGAGGTCGCTCACCCTGTCGGCGCCCCGACGGCTCTCGCGTGAGCTCCGGGAGCGGGACGGCGAGCGCGTCCGCGTCGCGGGTCACTTCGAGGAGTACCGGGCCCTGGGCGGGGTCGCCTTCGCGATCCTCCGGGACGGCAGCGGGTCGACCCAGGTCACGCTGAAGAAGGGGAGCGCGGACCCGTCCTGGTTCCCGCTCTTCGAAGAGCTTCCCCGCGAGTCGGTCGTCGAGGTCGAAGGGACCGTCCACCGCTCGGCGAAGACCCGACGGGGGGTCGAGGTCGAGCCGTCCGACGTGCGGGTCATCGCGCGCGCCGAGGTGCCGCTCCCCCTCGGGATCGTCGACAAGGTCGGTGCCGAGCTCGGAACGCGTCTTGATCACCGGGTCCTCGACCTGCGCAAGCCGACCGTGCGGGCGATCTTCGAGCTTCGTACGAGCCTCCTCGCCGGCTTCCGGGCCAGCTTCCTGAACCAGGGCTTCCTCGAGGTCGAGACGCCGAAGATCCTGCGCCAGGGCGCCGAGGGAGGCGCGACGCTCTTCCCGGTCGAGTACTTCGAGACCCGGGGCTACCTCGCGCAGAGCCCCCAGCTCTACAAGCAGATGCTGATCGGGGCGGGGTTCGAGCGGGTCTTCGAGATCGCGCCCGCGTTCCGCGCCGAACCGTCGGACACGGTCCGCCACCTGACCGAGTTCACCAGCCTCGATGCCGAGATCGGGTACATTGACGGCGCGGACGATGTCCGGAAGGTCATCGAACAGCTCCTGGTCGACACGCTGGGCCACGTGCGCGAGGACCTCGCCTCCCGGGAGAACCCGTTCGCCGATCGAATCCCCCTGCCGAAGCCGCCGTTTCCCCGGATCCCGTTCCAGGTGTGCGAGGAGTGGCTCGGCCGACCGGGCGCGGAACAGGACCTCGGTACCGAGGACGAGAAGGCGATCGGGGAACGGGCGGTTCGGGAGTACGGCTCCCCCTTCTACTTCCTGACCGACTTCCCCACGTCCGTGAAGTCGCATACCTTCTACGCCCAGCGCCAGGACGCCGACCCCCGTCTCACCGGGTACTTCGACCTCGATTACCAGGGCCTCGAGCTCCTGAGCGGAGGACCGCGGGAGCACCGGATCGACCGGCTCCTGGAGAACATCCGCACGGCGGGCCTCGACCCGAAGAGCTTCACCGGCTACCTCGAGGCGTTCCGGTACGGGATGCCTCCGCACGGGGGCTGGGGGATGGGCCTGGACCGCGTCGTGCAGGTGCTCGCAGGGCTCTCCAATATACGGGAGGCCCGCCTCTTCCCTCGGGACCGCTATCGCCTGGACCCGTAGAGGAGATCACGATCATGGTCGCGGCACGGAGGAGCCTCCCCGCACCCCCCGAGCTCCAGAGCCGGTGGGCTGCGGTGCTCGAAGAGGCCGGGCTCCGCCCCCGGATCCTTCAGGTGCACGACCGCTTCCCGGAGGAGCGCTCGCTCGAGGTCCCGTTCTCCGCGGTGGACGCGGTCGATACGGCGCTCGCCGACCTTCTCCTGGAACGTCCCGATGAGGTCCTGGGCGCCGGCGTCCGGGCCATGCGGGAGCTTCTGCCCGTGGCGGGTCCCGAGGCGGACGGCCTGCGTCTCCGCGTGATCGGCCTCCCGTCGACCGCCCGTCGCACGATCCGGGGGATCCGGGAGACGGATCTCAACCGATTCCTGGCGCTGGACGGGATCGTCCGTCGGGTCAGCGAGGTCCGTCCCCAGATCCGGGATGCGGTCTTCGAATGCGTCGCCTGCCGCACGAAGTTCCACGAGCCGCAGGATGAGGCATCCCTGGTGTTCCGCGAACCGCTCGAGTGCCCGGAGTCCCAGGGAGGCTGCGGAAAGACCCAGGGCCGCACCCGCTTCCGCCTCGTCACGGAGGAGTCGACCTATGTGGACGCCCAACGGATCGAGATCCAGGAGCATCCGGAGCAGCTGCGCCACGGCGCGCACCCGCAGGGGCTCTCGGTCCTCCTCACCGAGGACCTTACCGGCAAGGTCCTGCCCGGCAACCGGATCGTCCTCAACGGCGTCCTCAAGAGCTTCCAGCGGGCGAGCGCCTCCCGCGGCGGGGTCATCCGCAACACGACCTTCGATCTGATGGTCCTCGGAAGCTCGATCGAGTCGAAGGTTCGCGAGTACGAGGAGATAGAGATCTCGCCCGAGGAGGTAGCGCTCATCGAGAAGTTCCGGGGCGATCCCACGGTCGTCGACAAGATCGTCCTCTCGCTGGCCCCGACCATCAAGGGCATGGAGGAAGAGAAGGAGGCGATCGCGCTCCAGCTCTTCGGGGGGGTCGAGAAGCGGCACGCCGACGGCGTCCGCGTGCGGGGGGACATCCACTGCCTGATCGTCGGGGACCCGGGCACCGCCAAGAGCCAGTTGCTCCGGTATGTCGCGGATGTCGCGCCCCGGGGGATCTACACCAGCGGCAAGGGAGCGACGGCCGCGGGGCTCACGGCCGCCGCGGTGAAAGACGATTTTGCCGGAGGTCGCTGGGTGCTCGAGGCCGGCATGCTCGTCCTGGCCGACGGAGGCATGGCCGTGATCGACGAGCTCGACAAGATGAGCGCCGAGGACCGATCGGCCATGCACGAGGTGCTGGAGCAGCAGACGTGCAGCATCGCGAAGGCCGGCATCACCTCGACCCTCAACGCGCGATGCCCGGTGCTCGCCGCCGCCAATCCGAAGTGGGGCCGGTTCTCGAGCGACCGATCGATCTCCGAACAGCTCGACCTTCCTCCGACCCTGCTCTCCCGGTTCGATGTGATCTTCTCGATCAAGGACCTGCCCGACGCCGAGAGGGACCGCAAGCTCGCCTCGCGCATCCTCGCCTCCCATCGGGACGTCGAGAAGGAGTCCCGGGAAGGCAGCCGCCCGGGGTTCGAGCTCTCTCCGTTCTCCCCCGACCTCCTGAAGAAGTACATCGCCTACGCCCGGAAGAACCTCAAACCGTCGCTCTCCCAGGAGGCGCTCGACGAGCTCGAGAACTTCTACGTGCGGGTACGGAGGCAGGGCGAGGAACCGAACTCCCCGGTGCCCATCACCGCGCGGCAGCTCGAGGCGCTCGTCCGCATGAGCGAGGCCGCCGCGCGTGCCCGCCTGTCTCCCGTGGTCGAGACCGAGGACGCGCGCCGGGCGATCCACATCATGGAGGCGTTCCTCAAGCGGGTCTCGATGACCGAGGAAGGAAAGCTCGACATCGACCTCGCGCAGTCGGGGGTCAGCCACAGCCAGCGCGAACGTCTCGACATGGTGATGCGGATCATGCGGGACCTCCAGGACGAGCACGGCGGCTTCTTCACGATGGAGCAGTACCGCGCGGCCGCGGAAAAGGCCAGCATCGCGATCCCCAAGGCGGAAGCGCTCCTCCAGTCCCTGCGCAATCAAGGGGAGATCATCGAGGCCCGCCCCAACCAGCTCCAGTTGGTCCGGTTCTGAGAGGGCGCGACGAGAGGCGCTTTATCCACTACGCTTCCTAGGTCTCCCGGGAGGAGCCTCGCATGACGGACGACGGTTTCGTGATGCGGGTCCACAAGGTGCGGACGGAGTTCGTCGTCGCGGCCTGCGATGCGGAGCTGGTCGGCCGCGACCTCCCGGTCGGCGATGCGGGACGCACGGTCCGGGTCTCGTCCCAGTTCTACGGGGAGCGGAAGGTCTCGGCCGAAGAGCTCCTCTGGGCACTCGAACGGGCCACGATCGCGAACCTCCTGGGAGCGAGGGTGCTCCGGCTCGCGGAGGAGGGCGGCTACCTCGCGCCGGGGGCCGCCGGGAGCCTCGGTGGCGTGCCCCATGCCGAGATCTTCTCGGTGGTCAGCTGACCCCAAGGGAGGGTCGGACGTGGCCGAGGGAGAGTTCTGCGTGGTCTGCGGGGCCACCGATCGTCCGCTGGAGGGCGGCGTGTGCCCCCCGTGTGCGGTCGAGCGGACGGTACTCGTTCGCTCCCGTCGCCACGGTTCCGTGGTCCTGTGCCCCCACTGCGGGGCCCGCGAGGCAGGGGGTCATTGGGAGCGTGCCGGTGCCAGTCACCTCCTGACGGCCGAGGACCTGGTCCCGTTCCTCGAGGTCCATCCCGAGGCGGGGATCCGCCGGACCCGCTGGGAGGAGGTCGCCCACTCCGCGAACCAGCGAGAGCTCCGGGGGAGATTTCATGTCGTGTTCCGGGGCGAGCCTCGGGACGTGGAGGTCCCTCTCACCGTTCAGGTGGTGTCCCGCAGCTGCCCCGAGTGCAGCCGGAAGAGCGGGCGGTACTACACGGCGATCGTCCAGCTCCGCGGGCCGTCCGACCGCCTGCGAGAGAATCCGCGGACGCTACGGGACCGTCTCGAGAAGTACTGGTCACGGCTCTTGCGGGAGGCCCGTCCCGAGTGGCGGAAAGCGCTCTCCTGGCAGGAGGAGCGGCCCGAAGGCTGGGATTGCTTCTTCACCGAGACCCTCCCGGCCCGGGCGATCTCGAAGCTCGCGAAGCAGAAGTTCGGCGTCTCGGTCAAGGAGTCCGCGAGCCTCTTCGGCCGGCGGCACGGTCAGGAAGTGTACCGGGTCACGTTCTGTCTGCGATTCCCGCCCGCGGCTTCGGACGCGCCCCGGGCGGCCTAGCGCGAGGAAAGCTCCCGCGGTACGCTCCGCCCGGGAGAGAACGAGGGGCCCTCCGGAGAAGCCAGCCCCTCGTGCGGGGGCGCTACTGCATCGGTGTCTGATCGCTCGCGGTCGCAAGGACCCACCCTTGGATGTCCACTCCGACCACGGTCATCTGGAACGAGTACAGGCGCGGACCTGCCGTGAACGAGAAGTTCCCGGTCGTCCCGCTCTGACAGAAGGGGGCGTTCGTCAGTCCCACGACCGATAGGTTCGAGGTGGAACCCGACGGGCCCGACCAGGTCACGGTGACCCGTACCCCCGAGGGGTAGCGCCAGGCCCAGTCGAAGACGGCAGATCCGTTGACACCCCCCGATATGCTCGCCGAGAAGTGACGAGTGTGGCCCACGGGGATCGTCGCCAGGACGAGGAATACCGCCCCTACGATCACCACGGCCGCGATGAGTCCGATTCCGACGGCGCTGCGGAAGAAGCCGGGACGGTGCGTGGGCCGACCTCCCTGGGTGTCAGCGGCGACGGTCCCCGGCATCGGAGCGGCCGCGACAGCCGGTCCCGCCCCGCCCCCCACCGCTCCCGCACTGTGTGCAGAATCTCCTACCGGGGGCGAGTAGATGGCCGCACCATACGCAATACCCCCCGGCCATCGGGCCGTCGAGTAGCTCCGGAGTATTCTATCCTGCGGCCGCCGCCCCGAATTGGGCCCAAGACGTACGCTCCTCCGAGCAAACGCCGAACGGCCAGCGAGAGCACCGGGCCTTCGCTCTGCCTTCGGGTCCTCCGCGGAGTCCCTCCCGACCCGGCCGACGGCACTTCCGGGGACGGGCGTTCGGGGACCGCCCCTACCGAGACGACCCGCGACCGCGCGATGGGGGCGCCGCGAGGCCCGGCGGTCCGGACGCTCCCCGCCCGGATTGACGGGGCGCTCTCGAGAGTGGAACCATAAACTTAAGAATCGACTCCGGCCTCGAGCCTCTCGGAAGCGGGGCGCGTCTCCATGATGAAGAAAAGCGGAATCCTCCGGCGACACCACGGTTCGGACACGTTGGAAGAGGGGTCGTTCCTTGACCTCGGAGCGATGCAGTTCGAGGACGAGGCGGGTGCGCTTACGGGCACGAAGGGAACCGTCCGGCTCGCCGAGATCATCCGGTTCGAGGACCTCCACGAGGTGACGAAGCTCGCCTACCAGGGTGACATCGTCCTCCTCGACTACACGTCGATCGCCAACGACCAGATCGCGGTGAAGAGGATGAGCGTCGACCTGAAGAACGTCGCCAAGGACACCGGCGGCGACGTCGCGGGGATCGCGAAGAACCTTCTCGCGATCACGCCGGCCGGCATTCGTATCGATCGCCAGAAGATCCGACCGTCGTTCTAGGCCCGTCGCCCAGCCATGAAGGTCCTCGTGGACCGGCGGGACGGCCTTACGGCAACGTCCGACGCCGTGGTGACTGGAGTGTTCGAGCGTCCGGAAAAGGACGATACGTTCCCCCATGCGCTCGTCAAGGAGGACGAGGCCTCGAAGGGGCTCGTCCGTGCGGCGTGGGAGAAGAAGGAGATCCGAGGAAAGCCGACCGAAGTGACGGTCGTCCATCGCGCGGACGGAAAAGGACGCCTGATCCTCGTGGGGCTCGGCCCCCGGGCGAAGTACTCCGCCGACACGGCCCGCCGCGCGGCGGCGGTCGCGGTGCGGAACGTTCGCGGGAAGGGGGTTCGCACGCTCGGGTTCCGTCTTTCGTCGTTCGTCTACGAGTCCACGACCTCCGACGCGGCGGCGCGGGCCCTGACGGACGGTGCCGTACTGGGGGCCTACCAGTTCGTCCGGTACAAGTCGAAGTCCGAAGGGACCGCGGAGGAGGTGACGGTCCACCTTGGCGAAGAGCTGGGGCGGGATGAGGCCGTCCTGAAGAAGGCGGTCGCCGAGGAGCTCACGATCACGGACATCGTGATCTGGACGCGCGAGATCGCGAACCTGCCGGCCGATACGGCGACCCCGGAACGGCTCGCGGAAGAGGCACGCTCCCTGGGTAAGGAGGCCGGTCTCAAGGTCACGGTCTTCGACGAGAAGAAGCTCGCCGAGATGCATTGTGGCGGGCTCCTCGCGGTCGGGGGCGGCTCCTCCCATCCCCCTCGCATGATCGTCCTCGAGTATCCCGGTGGCTCGAAGCGGGGACGGACGGTCGCGGTCGTCGGGAAGGGGATCACGTTCGATTCCGGCGGGATCTCGATCAAACCGTCCGCCAGCATGTCCCACATGAAGTTCGACAAGTCGGGGGCGGTCGCCGTCCTCGGCATCCTTCGGGCCGCGGCGGCCCTCAAGGTCGCCCCGCGGGTCGTCGGGGTGCTCTGCGCGGCCGAGAACCTCCCCGGCGGCAGCGCCTACCGACCGGGGGATGTCGTCCGTACCTACTCCGGGAAGACGATCGAGGTCCTCAACACGGACGCGGAGGGCCGGGTCGTCCTGTCGGATGGCCTCGGCTACGTCGTCCAGGAGTACAAACCGGACGAGGTGATCGACCTCGCCACCCTTACCGGCGCCGAGGTCGTCGCGCTCGGGGACGATACGGCGGGGCTCGTGGCGACCGACGACCGGCTCGCCCAGGGCCTGCTCGCCGCATCCGCCTCCACGGGCGAACCGGTCTGGAGGATGCCGCTGACCGACTACCATCGCGAGCTCGTGAAGAGCGAGATCGCCGACGTACGGAACTCCACGGAGATCCGCGTCGCCGGGATGCTGACGGCGGCGGCGTTCCTCGAGACGTTCGTCGGCAGTACGCCCTGGGCCCACCTCGACATCGCCGGGCCTGCCTACACGACGCTCACCACCCGGAAGTACCAGCCCCAGTACCAGAACGCCGGGGCGACCGCGTTCGGGGTACGCCTGGTGACCCGGTACCTCATGGACTCGGCGCGGGGCAGCTAGCCCAGCGGACCGGTCCGCGGCGGCCCACCTACCTACCGGTCCGTCCCGCCAGGACCGTCCGACCGGAGGTCTTCGGCCGCCGAGGGGGGCTTCCGTCAGGCGGCAACGATCTGCACGCTCTCACCACCGTGCCGGGTGGCGCGCGGACGGACCTCGCAGAAGAGGGGGCTGTGATAGCCACCCCCCGTGATGAGCGCGACCCCGACGGGAAGGGACTGGATCATCTCGGTCATGCCCGCGGTGAGCCCCTCGATCGACTGGGAGATCGCCTTCAGGTCGAGAGGGTTGGTCACCTGCAGGATGAGCTGCGTGTTGCACTGGGAAAGGACGCTCTTGTCGATCCGGGCGGCCCGCTGAGTGACGACGCAGAGTCCGAGGCCGAACTTCCGGCCCTCGCTCGCGATGTTCTTCAGGATCCGCGAACAGGTCGCGGTCCCCTGCTGAGGGGCGAAGTTGTGCGCCTCCTCGATGACGAGGAAGAGCGGCGGGATCTTGTCCTTCTTGCGGTTGTCGAAGAGGGTCGTGGCGATCCGCGCGACGACCAGCTCCTGGACGTCCGGGGCGACCCCGCGCAGATTGATCAAGGTCGCCTCGCCGCGTTTCACGAGGTCGTTGAGACTCGTGCCGACCGGACCGAGGAGCTTCGTCTGTTCCACGTACTCGAGCCGCTCGTGGAGCGTCTCGGCGACCGGTCCTTCCCCGCTCTCGGCCGCGCGCACGAGGTCTCGGATCGTGAAGTCCGGGTTCGCGGAGGAGACCCGGTCGATGAGCGACTTCAGCGGGGCCAGGAACGTCTTGACGTTCGTCAGCCCCATGAAGACGAGCAGCTCCCGCGGGTCGATGTGGCGCAGCGAGAAGGTGAGGGGCTTGGCGCTCGGGTTCAGCGAGACGTCGGGAGAGTATTCCTGGAGGTGGCGGGCGAATCCCTGCGGCTCCACGCTGAAGCGTGCGTGCACCCCGTTCTTCTCGGCCGGGAACCGAAGGGAACCGTACTCCCCGTGCGGATCGATGATCACGCACGTCACCTTGTGCCGGAGGAGCTCCTCGATGAGGTCACCGAGCAGGTAGCTCTTCCCCCCGCCGGTCTTGGCGAGGACGCTCACGTGGCGCTGGACGAGCTGGTTGATGTCCAGTTCGACCCGGAGGCCGTGGTTGCGCAGAAGCCCCACGTAGGCCCCGCTGTTCGCCCGATGCTTGAGGCCGAGGACCTCGGCGATGAGCGGCTCCTCGGCCCGATAGACGCGGGCGCCGGGGCGGAACGGGAGGGTGGGGATCTTGACGAGACCCTGCCCGTCCCGGTACCCTATGATGCGGGCGATGCCGAGGAGGTTCTCGTGGATGGCGGTCTCGTCGGTCCCCTCGACGGCCCCGGCCTTCTCGAGATCGAAGTCGCTCTTGCGCTTGAGGTCGTCCAACTGGCACAGGACCCGGCCGTGGAGCTCGTCCTCGACCGCGAGGTAGTCCCCTCGCTCGACCGGGTGGGCGAGGTTCAGCTGGAACTGACCCAGTCCGACGTCGCCGAAGATCCGGCCGACCTCCTGCACAACCGCAATCATCGGGAGGTCGGCATATTAGACTGACGTGGCAAGAGAAGCGCGAGCGGGCACCGTCCCGGAAGCCTTTATATCGAACGCGCCCGTGAAACCGCTCCCCGACCGGGAGACTCCCCGGCGCGCGGCGGTGGCCCTTTGAGCGACGCAACCGAGGAGCTGGAAAAACGACGCGCGGAGTCGAACTCCCGCGCCGACGAGGCGCGGGCTCGCCGCGACCGGCTGAACGCCGAGGCGCGCGCCACGGCCGAGGAACGCTCGCGGATCCTCGACCAGCTTCACGAGCAGAGCGCCGGGGCCCAGGAGCACCGCCACCATCGGGACGAGCTCAACGCCCAGGTGCGCGAGGCGAAACGTCTGCGGGAAGAGTGGAACCACAAGCTCCAGGAGCTCGGAGACAAGGTCCAAGATCTCCGGCGCGCCCGCACCCCGAGGACCGGTGCCGTCCCCGTCTGGCGGCTTCGCAAGGAGCTCAAAGAGCTCGAGTTCCGCCACATGACGACCGCGCTGACGGGTGATCAGGAGAAGCGCCTCGTGGAGGAGATGAAACGTCTCGAGGCGGCGATCCGGGAGCAGGACGAGCAGCTCCGGCAGGATCCCGAGGTCGAGCAGACGCTCCAGGCGTTCCAGGAGGCCCGGGACGAGGCCGAGAAGCACCACGCGGCCGTCGGTCAGTTCGCGGAGGAAGCCCAGCGCGAGCACGAAGCGATGGTCACGCTGTACGAAGGGGTCGACGAGCTCCGCCGGCAGGCGGACGACGTCCAGACGAAGCTCCTCGAGGTGAAGGGTCAGGCCGACGAGGCGCACCGTGAGCACATCGCGGCGATCGAGGAGGTGCGCGACATCGAAAAGCTCCTGTACGCTGCACGCGGGGGCCGCGCGCCCTCGGCCTGGGGCGAGGTCGAGCCCCCCCGCGAGGAAGATTTCCTCGCGCGCCTGAAGAAAGGCGAGAAGGTCTCGACCGAGGACCTTCTCGAGCTCCAGAAGAGCGGTCGCGGCTGATCCGGAGTCCCTGTGGCGCTTCGGCTGGGCGACAGCGAGGTCGACGGGGTCCTGTTCGACCTGGACGACGTGGTGGTGCCGTTCCACACCCCCGCGATGTGGCAGTGGGCCTGGCGGCCCCAGGGGCCCCTGATCGGCGAGCGGAGGGTCCGCGTAGCGGTACGCCGCTCGCTCAAGGCCTGGGACCGCCGCCGGTGGCTAGGGCTCACCGGCAAAGCACCGCCGACCGACCTCGCGGCCCTCCGGGAGCATCTCGCCGATACCCTGCGGGCGATCGCCGGCCATTCGCTTCCGATTGCCGAGACCGAGGCGGTCGTCCGACGCGTTCTCCGGCCCGCCGGAGAGGTCGAGCGGTACGAGGACGTCTCTCCCGCGTTCGGGCGGCTGAAGGAGAAGGATGTGCGGCTCGGTATCACGACCCCCCTCCCCGCAGAGACGGCGCGATGGCTCGTGCGCCGGGTCGGTCTCTCGGAGGAACTCGTGCTCCTTACCGGCGATTCGGAGGGTCCGGCGCTTCCCGACCGGTCCGCGTTCCGGTCGGTGGCCGAGCGACTCGGGGTCCCGGTGGCCCGGACCGCCTTCGTGGGCGACCTCTTCTGGAGCGACGTACGCGCCGCGGCACGGGCGGGACTCCGGGCCGTCCTGCTCGATCGTCATGAGGGATGGCCCAAGGTCCTCTCCGGTCGCATGACGTCGCTGGACGCCCTGGAGTCGACGTTTGTCGCCGGGGAGGCGGCCACCGGAGACGACGGGGCCGAGACGTCGTGAACGACGTCCGTCATTGCATACATTTATACCCGGGTCGGCGGTGACGGCCCCCGACATGCGTTCGGTCAAAGTCGATCAGGCCGAGCTCCGACTGATCAAGGAGCTCTACGAGGGTGTGATGTCCCACGCGTGCCACGGCCTTTTTTTCAAGGAAGGTTCGGTCATCGGCTCCGGCATGGCCGAGGAGGCGCTCAAGGAGCGCCCGAAGTTCTTCGAGCGGGCCGGGCACATCCTCAAAGAGCGCGGTTGGGTGGAAGAGATCACCTTCGAAGACCACGAAGTCATCGTCAAGGGATCGATCGAGGTCAGCCCGAGCGATATCCCTACGTGCCACCGGCTCCGGGGCATGCTGCGCGAGTTCTACGAACGTTTTAAGGGGGGGCGCGTTAAATGTACCGAGGAGATGTGCGCCAGTACCGGGACTGGCGAATGCCATTTCCGAGTCGAGGAGCTGTAGGCAGGGCGGACAAACGATGATGGCAACGGGAAACGTGGGAGCGGTGGTCAAAGACCTTAAGGCCCGCATCGCGGGCATCGCGACGGCCCTCGTCTCTCGGGACGGCCTCGTGCTCTACGCCGACGTCCCCGCCGGGGTCTACACCGAAACGTTCGCCATCATGTGCGCGACGATCCTGGGGGCGGCCGCCACCGCCAACACCGAGCTCAACCGGGCCCCTCCCGAGCGGATCGTTATCGAAGGGAACGACTCGAAGACGATCATCGTCGGCAGCGGCAAGAAGGCTCTCTTGGTCGCCGTCGTCGACCAGACCGCCGAGCTCTCGAAGGTTCTCGGCGAGGTTGTGAAGGTCGCGGACCTCCTCAAGGCGAACTAGACCACGAGGGCATTCCGCCGGCCCGACGCGTCCTCTCGGGTCGTCAGGCGCGACGCGGTACCCGCAAGCACTCGGGCGCCGTATCCGGCCAGGGCGGCGGTGAGCCGGGCCCATGCGATGGGCCCTTTCTGACCGGCGAGCAGACGGCGGAGCCGGTACCGACCCCACAGGCTGCCGTGCTTCTCCGTGAGCTGCTTGCGCCCGTAGCCGTTCCAGAACGCCTGGTAGAGGAACCGGAGGAACGTGGTGCGCATGTGGTGTCGGACGACCGCGTCGTCGCGGTACGTGATGGCCGCGCCCGCACGCACGGCCCGCAGGTTGAGGTCGATGTCCTCGGCGGTGATGAACCGAGGGTCGAATCCGCCGAGACGCTCAAAAAGGTCGCGACGGTAGGCGAGGTTGCAGGACGGGTAGGTCACGTCGAACCCGCTCTGGAAGAGCTCGACGCGTTCGAGCTCCGCATAGTGGGTCTTCCCGATGTTCACGGTCCGTCCGGCGACCACCGGGGCGCTCCGAAGGCCGTCCCGGAATGCGTGGAGCCAATCGGCGTCCGCAAAACAATCCCCGTCCACAAAGGCGACGAAGTCGCCCCGGGCGGCCCGGACCGCGGTGTTCCGCCCGATCCCGCGGGAACCGGACCGACGGTAGACCCGGAACAGGTCCGGACGGCGTCGCGCGTACTCCGTCGCGATCTCGAATGTCCGGTCGCGACTCTCGGCGTCGACGAGGACCACTTCGTACGGCCCCTCTTGAACGAGGAGGCTGTCGAGGAGCTGACGCAGGTGGCGTTCCTCGTTCCGAACGGTGATGACGACCGAGATCAGGGCGCGACCCGATGGCTTACTTTCCAATGTCCATCACGACGACGTCCTTGACCGCGCGCATGCTCTTGAAGGGGAGCACGAGCCGTCCCGACGCGTCGCTCTGGAAGAGTCTCTGTTCGACGTCCTCGCTCGGCGTCACGAGGACGTGCGCAATCGCTCCGGTCATGGTATCGACGACGAAGTTGTCGATCAGTCCGAGGATCTGCCCGTCATTCGTCATCACGGTTTTGCCTCGGAGCTCGGTCAGGAACTTGCGCATGGAGGAGCCTCGCGGCGCAGATGGCGGAGGCGCGTATTTAATCGTTGGCGAATATCGGAAGCCGTCGCCGACGTCCCCGGTCGCCGAGCGGCGGGCGGGCCGGGCGACGGTTTCTCGGAGCGGCAACGCTTATATCGGGCACCCGGGTCGGAGGCATCCCGCCCATGGCCCCTCCCGTTCGAAAGCAGAACTCTGAGCTCGTCCGCTTAGTGGGCGAGCTTCGACGGACCGCACGGACCACGCACGCGCCGATCTGGGCCGCGGTCGCGGACCGGCTCCAGCGACCCCGCCACCAGGTCACCCCCGTCAACGTGGGGCACCTCGAGCGGTTGGCCCAGGCCGAAGAGACGGTGGTCGTGCCCGGCAAGTTGCTCGCGGACGGCCGGCTCACGAAACGTCTCACGGTCGCCGCCTTCTCCTATTCCGCTGACGCGCGGTCGAAGGTGCACGCGGCCGGGGGTCAAACCCTGACGCTTCACGACCTCATGAAGTCCCGACCGGACGGCGCGGGGGTGCGACTCCTTGCCTGACCCGGCCGGCTCCGCCACCGTCATCGATGTCAGCGGCCTCGTGGTCGGCCGGGCCGCGAGCCTGATCGCCCAGCGTCTTCTCGCCGGCGAGTCGATCGTGGTGGTCCACGCGGAGAAGAGCGTCGTCACCGGCAGCCGCCGAACGGTGCTCGAGCACTACCGGGCCGCACGCGCGCGCGGGTCGAAGCGGACCGGGCCGCACTATCCCCGATATCCCGACCGCATCTTCCGCCGGACCGTCCGCGGGATGCTTCCGCACCTCAAGTCCCGTGGAAAGGCCGCGTACGCCCGGCTCGAGGTCCACATCGGAGTGCCTTCCCAGTACTCGACCGTCACGAGCCAGACCTTGGCGTCGGCCCGGGTGGGTCCGTCCGTCCGTGCCCCGATGACGTTGGAAGCAATCACTCGCCTTCTCGGAGCCCGCGTGTGAAGGCCCCTACCATCGTCCTCACGACCGGCAAGCGGAAGTCCGCGGTCGCCCGCGCGACCGTGCGAAAGGGGATGGGGCGCGTACGGTTCAACGACCGCCCCCTCGAGCTCGTCGAGCCCGAGCTCGTCCGGCAGAAGATCCAGGAGCCGCTCATGATGGCCGGGGACCGGGCGAAGAACCTCGATATCCTGGTCCGGGCCCGAGGGGGAGGCGTCGTCGGCCAGGCCTCGGCGGCGCGGACCGCGGTCGCTCGGGGGCTTCTCGAGTGGATCAAGGACGACGATCTCCGGGCGCAGTTCAAGCACTACGACCGGTCCCTGGTCGTCAACGACCCCCGAAGGAAGCTACCGAAGCGGCCCGGCGGACGGGGCGCCCGGAAGCGCCGCCAGAAGTCGTATCGTTAGCGAGGTACCGAGGAGGAGCAACCATGACGATGATGGTGCCCGTGCGGTGCTTCACCTGCGGATCCGTGATCGGGCAGTACTGGGACGAGTACCGGGAGCGCACCTCCCGTGGAGAACCTGCGGGCGCGGTGCTGGACACGCTCGGGCTGCACCGGTACTGCTGCCGCCGGATGCTGCTCACGCACGTCGACCTCCTGGACGAGGTCGGCCCGTACGGATAGCCGGGGCCGCCCGCGGGCGGTACCGGCCGCGCCCCCTCCACCCGGACGGGACGGATCGACCGCTCATTCCACGTGGAACGGGAGAGGGGAGACCCCGACCCGAACGGTCGGTGAGAACGGCAGAAGAAAGGAAGGAAGGGGTTCGTCGAGCCGCGAGGTCCGGTCGACTCAATCCTCGTCTTCGTCCCGGCGCCCTCCGCGCTCGAGACCCGATCGGCCCGTCGACTTCGGTCGCGTTCCTCCCCGGGAGCGGCGCCGGTAGTAGACGACGATCAACCCGATGACGACGACCACGGCGACCCCGATCGCGACGTACTCGAGGAGCTGGGTGGTCGGGTTCGGACTGATCGTGACCGACATCGACGCGGTGCTGGTCGTGACGGGGTAGGCGACGAACATGTTCTGGGCCGTGACGTTGGCGTACAGGTCGTAGTTGCCGGTGACCCCCGGGTTCCACGTGATCTCGGCGCGCACCGTCTGGTTGTACGAGAGGCTCGCAAGCACCCCGTTCTGGCTCGGGATCAGCGAGTTCACGACACCCGAGCTGTAGTTGTAGAACTTCACGGAGGCCGGCGAACCGGCGATGATGGTCTTGCTCGTCCCACCCGGACTCGTCAGGTAGAACGAGACCGAGATGTTCTTCGCCACCGCCGACGAGCCGCTCGCGGCCAGCGTGGTGACGTTCACCCAGAAGGTGTACGACGTTCCCTCGTTGAGCTTCGTGGGGCCGGTCAGGTTCCGCGCGTACATCACCGGTGTCGTGACCGAGTTCGCGGTCACGGAGACGGCCTGGGTCGTCCAGCCGAGGTTCCCGTTCGCGTCCGTGACGGTCAGGTTCACGGTGTACGCGTTCGTCTGGGCCGGGAGCCAGACCAGTGGGTAGGGGCTCACCGTCGAGACGTTGTATCCCCAGTGGAGCGACGAGTTGCCGGAGTTGTAGACGTGCCAGTAGTAGTGCGAGATCGAGCCGTTGTGGGGGTCGGAGGCGTTCCGACCGTTCAGCCGGACGAGGGCCGAGAGGTTCGAGCCCGCCACCACGCCCTTGCCCGAGATCACCTGATAGTTCGAGTTGAGGAGCTCGAACGCCGAGGTCGGCTTCTCCGTGTCGTTCACCAGGATCGTCAGCATCTGGCTGGCCTTGTGTCCGGTCACGGACCAGACCGTCAGCGTGAGGTTGTACTGCCAGCCCTTGAACGTCACGGAATTTCCGTTCACGACGCCCTTCGACAGGTAGGAACCCGCTCCGAGGAACTGGTAGGTGACGTTCGAGAAGGAGAGGTAGGAGCTGCCCTGGGCGACCGAGAAGTTCGCGATGGTGGTGTTGAAGCCGCCCCACGCGCTGAGTCGATACGACGCGACCGAGATGTTCGCGGTGGGTCCGCCGGTGACGATCAGAGCGTGGCTCAAGGTCGCGTTGAACTTCAGCACGGTGCTCCAGTTCACGAAGAGATACGTCGTGCCTCCCGCGGTCCGGGTCTCTTGCGCCGAGGCGTTGTTCGCGATCCCGGCCGTGACGGGGCCGGCCCCGACCCACACATGGAACGCCGTCGAGTCGACATAGCCTCCCGAGCTCGTGACCGTCAGGGTGCCGTTCAGCGGTCCCTTCGGGGTGGTGCTGGTGTAGGTGTGGTAGCCGCTCCCGTTGGTCGTGGTCTGCGTTCCTCCGTCCCCGAACGTCCAGGCGAAGCGGGTCCCGTTCGTCCCGGTGGGATAGATCGAGTTGGCCGCGGTGAACGAAACGTTCTGGTCCAGTCCGACCACGACGGTGTAGTTCCCGCTGGTCTGGTTGAGGACGTTGTGGCGCGAGAACGCGAAGTTGGAGACCGAGGCGTTGACGATGGCGGTCAGGTGCGAGGTGGTCTTGGTGAACTGGAACGAGAAGCTCCCGGGCCCGGAGGGGCTGTAGAGCGACTCGAGGACGAACGTGTTCCAGGTCCCCGAAGAGCCCGCCGCGACCAGCTTCGTGTTCGCGGGTGCCGCGGTCCCGGCCGCGAGAACGTAGTCGGACGGGAGCACGACCGTGTAGTTGTAGACGTCCCCACCCGTCGTCGGGTGACGGAAGTTGAACGAGGCGCTGTACGTCGAGCTGTTGTGGAAGAGCGACCCGTTAAGCGTGTACGACTGCGACCATGTGAGGCCGATCGAGGCCGAGCTCGCGAGCCCGCAGCTCCCGACGCAGTTGGACGACACGCTCGAGAGACCCACCGGGGTGGTCGGGCCCTTGAAGTTCGTGCCGTTGATCGCCGTGTTCGCCTGGACCGCGGGGAAGAACGGGCCGGTCGAGTTCTCCCACGCGTAGACCTGCGAGAGCGAGGTCTGCGGCAACGAGAGCGCATGGGCGAAGTCGAGCCCGAGCTGCGCCCACATCTGGCCCACGGTCGCGTTCGGAAGGTTCGGGAACACCGAATTGTTGCCCAGGGTCGCCACGGTCTTCACGTTCAGGGTCCCGGTACCGGTCGCGACGTCGAACCCGGAGAAGTCGAGGGTCGTGTTGTAGTCGCCGGCCTGGCCGGGGAGCAGTGTCGCGAGATTGACGTTCCGTGTCGTGGTGGGGGAGGAGGGAGATACGCTGAACGGATAGGCGGTCGTCGCGTAGCCGGAGGCGGAGAGGATCATTTCGAACGATTGGGTCCCGCCGGTCGTGAAGCCCGCGGGGTACGTCCCGAGCGCGTAGTAGCCGCCCGGTGGCGTGGCCATCGAGTAGATGTAGCCGTTGGCGGCGTCGTAGAGCGTCGCGTTACCGGTGGTTTGGATCAACCCCCCGGAGCTGGTGCGCATCGTGCCCGAGGCAAGGTAGCTACGGATGACCGGGTTGACGGCCGGGGGCGACGGACTGGAGATGACCACCTGGGTCTCGTTCGAGGACTGCGGCAAGGGCCCGGGAGCGACCGACTGCACGACGTACGTGCCGAACGGCGCCTTCAGGCCGAAGGCCGCGGTCGTCGTGTTCGTGGTGTTGGTGTAGAGAACCAGACCGTTGTACAGCGGGTCGATCAGGCGGACCTGCGTCCCCGGGGAGGCGAGGTTGGGTCCCTGGTGCACGACGCCCGAGATCGTGGCGTTGTAGTAGAGGGCCGATACGCCGCCGATCTCGACCGGCGGGGAGCTCGACGAGGCGAGCACGCTCGCGCTGTAGAAGGCGAAGGTGGGGTTCTGGCTCAGCGGAAGGATCGCGCACGGAGAACACGTCGGGAGCGACACGTTCCCCTCGGCCGGGACCGACAGGCCCCAGTAGCCGGGGGCAAGGACGCCCGAGGTGCTCGAGCTCGTGAACGTGAACTGGCCGCCGCCTCCCGTGGTCGTGGCGGTGAACACCGCCCCCGTCGCGCTCGAGACCAAGTCGACCGAAACGCCATTGGGGACGGGCGCCCCATTGGGTTGGTGGACGAAGCCGGTCAGGGTATAATCCGGGGACGCCCCCTGGGCCAGAGGGATCGTGGCAAACGCGCTCGCGACCACGATCACGACCAACGCCCAAAGGGCCGCTCGATACGCCGGGCGGGCCAACTGATTCACTTCTCCTTACGGTCTCCCCCTATCGAGGGCGGCGCGGCGAACCTTGCCTCACTACTTATAGCTTGGCCTTGTCGACCGGCGGTACGCGAGGGCCCAGGGGCCGCTAGCGGTAGATCGCCTCGACCGGCTCTTCGCGCCGACGGGCCGGCCGCTCCCGGACCAGCCGCTTTTCGAACTCCTCGTAGAAGCGAAGGCTTTCCGGGTCGCACGACGCGTGCACCTGCTTGAACGCCGTGTCGAAGTGGGCCCGGGTCACTTTCGTTGCCTTGAGGTTCTCCCGGATGGCGGTGAGCCCCGCTTCGCGGCAGAGCGCCGCGAGATCGCTCCCGACGTACCCCTCGGCGCGCACCGCGAGCGCGTTCAGGTCGACGTCGTCGGCGAGCGGCATCTTGCGCGTATGCACCTTCAGGATCTCGAGCCGTCCCGCGACCTCCGGTGGCTCGACGTAGAGCAGCCGATCGAACCGCCCCGTCCGGAGCAGGGCCTCGTCCACGATGTCCGGTCGGTTCGTCGCGGCGATGACGAGCACCCGTTCCAAGCTCTCGAGCCCGTCGATCGACGTGAGGAGCTGGTTCACGATACGTTCGGTCACACCGCTCGAGGTCTGGAGACCGCGGCGGGGTGCGATCGAGTCGATCTCGTCGATGAAGACGATCGAGGGGGAGGCCTGCCGGGCCTTCTTGAAGATCATCCGGACGGCCTTCTCGCTCTCTCCGACCCACTTGCTCATCACCTCGGGGCCCTTCACCGAGATGAAGTTCGCCTGGCTCTCGGTGGCGGCCGCCTTCGCGAGCAGGGTCTTGCCGACGCCCGGAGGACCGTACAGCAGGATCCCGCGCGGCGGTTCGATCCCGATGTGACGGTAGACCTGCGGGTTCCTGAAGGGAAGTTCGACGGACTCCTCCAGGATGCGACGGACCCGGTCGACCCCCCCGACCTCCTCCCAATGGGTCGTCGGGACCTCCACCGCGACGTCCCGCAGGCTCGAGGGCTCGATCTGCTTCAGGGCCTCGCGGAAGTCGTTCTCGGTGACCTTCATCCGCTCGAGCAACGAGAGCGGGATCGGCTGATCGAAGTCGATCTCCGGTAGATAGCGGCGGAGCGCGCGCATCGCCGCCTCCCGCGCGAGCGAGGAAAGGTCGGCGCCGACGAACCCGTGGCTCTGGGCCGAGAGCTCCTTCAGGGTGCGGTCGCGGTCCCGGTCGCTCCCCTCGATCGGCATCCCGCGGGTGTGGATCTGGAGGATCTCAAGGCGCCCTTCCTGCGTCGGGACGCCGATCTCGATCTCCCGGTCGAAGCGGCCGGGACGCCTGAGCGCCGGGTCGATCGCCTCCTCCCGGTTCGTCGCCGCGATGACGATCACGTTCCCGCGGCCCGAGAGCCCATCCATGAGGGTGAGCAGCTGCGCGACGACCCGACGTTCGACCTCCCCGACGACCTCGTCGCGGCGGGGGGCGATCGAATCGAGCTCGTCGATGAAGATGACGGACGGAGCGTTCTTCTCGGCCTCCTCGAACTTCTCCCGGAGCTCCTTTTCGCTCTCCCCGTAGTACTTCGAGATGATCTCGGGCCCTTGGATCCCGATGAAGTGGGCGCCGGCCTCGTTCGCGACCGCCTTCGCGATGAGCGTCTTACCGGTCCCGGGAGGACCGTAGAGCAGCACCCCTTTGGGAGGGGTGATCGCCAGTCGGTCGAACAGCTCCGGGTGCTTCAACGGAAGCTCGATCATCTCCCGGACCCGGCCGAGCTTCTCCTTGAGGCCGCCGATATCCTCGTAGGAGACCCGCGGAGCCGCGACCTCCGTCTCGCTGACCGTCTCCTCCTTGATCGTGATGAGGGTCGACGGGGCGACCTGCACGATCCCCTTCGGCTGCGTCGAGACGACCATGAACGGTAGCGAGCCGCCCATCAGGAAGACGCCCGGTATGACGAATACGTCCCCGCGGACGAACGGGCGCCGGGCGAGCGCCTTCGCGACGAAGCTCTCGAGTCCCGGACCGAGGTCCATCCGCGCCGACCCGGCGTAGATCGGAGCGATCGTGATCGCGTCCGCCGTCGGGCAGTCAACGCGCTGCACGACGACCCGGTCGCCGATGCTGACACCGGCGTTGCGGCGGACGACCGCCTCGATCCGGACCATCCCCTTCCCTTCGTCGTCCGGCTGGGCGCGGCTCACGATGGCCGGTGTCGGTTTGCGGCCCCGGATCTCGACGATGTCCCCGAGCCCTACCTTGAGGCGCTGACGGGTCTGGACGTCGAGGCGCGCCGTCCCGAGACCGATGTCCTGCTGGAACGCCTCCGCGACCCGCAGGGTGAACGCCTCGGACATCGACCCCCGTTCGACCCCGACACCGACTAAAAAGAATTTGGGTCCTTCGCCGGGAAGCGGTACGCGGACCGCGCGCCCGCCGCCCGGGGGCCGAGTTCGGCGTCAGCTCGGAGGGATCCCGTCGGTCCACGGCCCGTCGAGCCGTCGCTGGCCCGGGTCGCGTGCGGCCGCGGCCAGATCGGGCCGCTCCTCTCCGAGGACCTCGGCGAACTCCGCCGTCGTCCCGGGGCCGAAGCCCATGAAGTGGTTGTTCGAGAACGCAAAGACCGTGGTCGCGGAGCGTCCTTCACGATCGAAGAGGTCCCGCATCGTCTCGAGCTCCCGACGGCGGTCGCGCTGGATCCGGTCGAACCGTGTCAGGGCCCGGTCCCCGATGAACCTCGCGTAGAGGAAGTCCCCCGTGACCCAAGGGGGAGGGCGGGTCGTGGGAACGACCGACCAGACGAGCGAGGCACCCCGGTCGGAGAGAAGGTTCCGGGTCGCCTCGGTCCACCACGAGCCGTGCCGGAGCTCGACCGCGAGGGAGTACTCCCGAGGGACCGCCCGAAGGAGCTCGGAGAGTCGTCCGATCTCGGTCGCGCGGAAGGAAGCGGCGAACTGGAGGACGATGGGACCTAGTTTCTGTGCCTCGCGCAGGGGTCCGAGGCTCCCGAGGAATCGCGCGAGCACCTCGTGACCATCGGTCCCTTCGACGGGATGCGTGACGTCGCGGGGGACCTTGAGGGCGAAGCGGAACCCCGACGGAGTCACCGAGGCCCATCGGTGCACGAGGGACACGGAGGGAGGCCGGTAGAAGCTCGAATCGACCTCGACCGTGCGAAAGACCCGGGCGTACCTCGGAAGGAACTCGGCCGCCGGGGTGCCCGGCGGATAGAACGGTCCCACCCAGTCGTCGTAGGACCAACCGGAGCAGCCGAGCCAGTAACGGCTCACATCGTACCCGGAACCGTCCCGGAAGGAGAGCCTTTCGGACGGGCTTCGGGGGGGCCACCGGCGCCGCCGGAGGAACGGAAGCGACATATCCCTCTCACCGGCATCGCACTTCGGATGACACAGAAGGCACCCCCCTCGTCCGTTCTGGGCCGCCTTCTCGAGGCCGCCGGATATCACGTCGAGGTGCGGCACCACGCGACGATCGCGCATCGTCCTCGCGACCACCGCGCCGTCGTCATCGCCTCGAGCGCCCGCTCCCCGGTCGAGGCCGAGCCGTGGTTCCCGGCGGATGCGGTCTACCGGACGATCGTCTACGACGACGAACCCGGTCCCGTGGCGCGCCGGCTCGCCTCGGAGCGCGGAATCGAGGTGCTGGACCCCTCGACCCTCGGCGCCGCCCTCGCCGAGATCCTCCTTCCCTCCCCGATCGACCCTCCGACCGGGGGAGTCCCTCCGAACGAGGGAACGCTCGATACGCCGTTCGCGACCCCGTTCGAATCCGAGCGTACGGTGCGACCCCGCCTCGGCCGGGCCGAGGCCCAGGTGATCGCCGGGATCGACTCGCCCCGCTACCTCCTGCGTCTCGTGCCGTTCTTGGTGGCTGCCTACCACGTCCGTCCCGCGGCGCCCCACGGCGAACCCGGTCGAGTGGTCCGACAGCTCGTGGCCGTGAATGCGATCTCCCGTCGGGCGGAGGTCTGGGACGACCTCGAACGGGAGCTCGTCGCGGAGCTCGAGGAACCGCACCAACGCTTCTCGCCCCAGATCGGGGACTCCGAGGCGCTCACCCTGGCCCGGGAGGCGATCCGCCGGTTCCACACCGTCCATGTCGACCACACCGAGCAACACGGTGGGGCGCTCGTGATCGAGGCGCGTCGCATCCCTCCGGCCTCCGAGGACGTTCGGATCGGTCCGTTCGTCCTGCTCTACGTGCCGTACTGGTACGCCGAGGGAGCCGACGGCCGCGTCGTGCTCGACGCGGTCACGGGCCGGCGGGTCAGCGGGACCGAGGCGGGAGCTGGCTGACGCTCCCCCGGGGTCAAATACCGCCCGTCGTTCGCGCGAGCGTGCTGCTGGACCAGTACCGGGTCGGTCCGTATCTCAACTTCACCTACCTCGTGGCCGACGAGGAGGGCGGAGAGGGGGTCGTCATCGACCCGTCGTTCGGGATCGACCCGGTGCTCGAAGGGATCGACCGGCGCCATGTCAAGGTCCGCTTCATTCTGAACACCCACAGTCATCCCGACCACATCGCCGGCAACCAGGACGTCCGCGATCGCACCGGGGCCAAGGTCGTGGCGCACCGGGTCGCTCCGTTGCACCAGGACCTCTCGGTGGACGACGGGGACTCCTTCGACACCGGTCGCCTGAAGTTCCGGGTGATGCACACCCCCGGCCACACGAAGGACAGCGTGCTCTACCTCTTCGCGGGCCACGTCGCGACGGGCGACACCCTGTTTGTCGGGGAGTGCGGTCGCACCGACCTTCCCGGCGGTGATCCCTCGGAGATGTACGACAGTCTCCACCGACGCCTCCTTTCGCTCGACGACGCCCTGATCGTCCTGCCGGGGCACGACTACGGCTCGACCGCCACGTCGACCATCGGGCGGGAGCGGGCGGAGAACTACACCCTCGTCTCCCGGACCCGGGAGGAGTTCCTACGGTTCTTGGCCGAATGAGGTGACCAGCGGTGCCTCTCCCTCCCCCCGAAGATCGTACGCTTCGGGCTCTCGGGGCCCGACGGCACTCGCCGGGGGTCCCGAGGAAGGACGCGCTCGTTCGCACCCTCCGCTCCCTCGGTCAGGAGTCGCCGGCCCTCGTGGCCGTCTTCGACGCACGGGCCGTGGGCGGAGAGCGTCACCTCCTGTCGGCGTGGGCCCATCTCGGTCGGGCACGGACCCGGGGGGAGACCCGCCTTCGCGATCGGGGTGCCGAGCTCGCGCTGTATCTCGCCGGGGACGACCAACTGCCCCGGGCCCTCGAGAAGGTCGGGGTCTCGGACGCGACCGAGCGGTTCGTCGTGGTCGCCGAGCGACCGCTCGACCCTCAGCAACTGCTCCCCCGGTTCGACCTCGAGGAGGACCCGAGCGCGTACCCGAGGGCGGTGGACGAGGAGACCCTCGACCGTCTCGGCATCACCGGTCCGGAGCGCGCGAGCGTCCCCCGGGAGCGCTGGGAGGCGCTCGTCCTCGAGCGTGTGGCGCTGCTCGAGCTCACGGCCCCCTCCGGCCGCACTTCACCGGAAAAGAAATAACCCAAGGCATCGCTCGCCGCGGCGCCCGCGGGCGGCCGTGCAGGTGTAATCTAGTGGCAGGATGTCAGCCTTCCAAGCTGACCACCCGGGTTCGAATCGGCCGGACCGATCGCGTCCGGCCGCGGAGCTCCCGGCACCTGCATCCGCCGCGTCGCGGGCTCTTCCGGCGGAGGGCTTAATCGGTGGGACCCGGTCCCGGGGCCCGCGCTGAGGTAGCCTAGTCCGGTAAGGCGCCAGCCTTGAAAGCTGGTGGCGGTCTCGCCTCGGGAGTTCAAATCTCCCCCTCAGCGCCCCCGGTGTCTCCGCCCCCTCCCGAGGCTGTTATAGGCCAAGGTCGGGTCGACCGACCGGACCATGCACGACGCGGCCCCCCTGACTCCGCTCCTCGAACAGTACGAGGGGGTGAAGGCGCAGTACCCGGGCCACCTCGTGCTGTTCCGCGTGGGCGACTTCTACGAGACGTTCGGCGACGATGCGCGCCTGCTCTCGCGGGAGCTGGACGTCGTCCTCACCGCCCGGGCCCCCGATACGCGGGGCGAGCGGACCCCGATGGCCGGCGTGCCGCATCACGCGGTCGAGAGCTATCTCGGCCGGCTCGTACGCAAGGGGTACAAGGTCGCGCTCTGCGACCAGGTCGAGGACCCGCGGCTCGCCAAGGGGCTGGTGCGCCGCGAGGTCACCCGCGTGGTGACCCCCGGGACCGTGGTGGAGGACCGGATCCTCGGAGGCCCGGACCACAACTTCCTCGCGAGCGTCGTGCTCGAGCCGGACGGGTCCGGACGGTACGCCGCGGTCGACATCTCCACCGGTGAGTGGTTCCGCGGGGCCAGTGACGGACGAGGGCCGGAGGGCGTGATCTCGGCCCTCGCCCCCCTCGGGCCGCGGGAGCTCCTCTACACCGTTCGGGGCGGGGAGGGTCGCGAGCTCACCGCCGCGCTCCGGCGCGAGTTCCCGACCGCGCGTCTCGAGAGCGCGCCGGAACCGATGGGCCCGTCCGAGCTACCGGCGTCCTTCGTCCTGCCGTCGGCGTCCGCCGGCGTCTCCCTCGAGGCGGACCTCCGCCTCGCCGCCTACCTCCGGGCGACCCAGCCCCGCATCCTTCCGCATCTCTCCCTCGTCGATCGCGCGGCGGGAGATCTGCGGCTCGTGCTGGACTCGAAGACGCTCCGGCATCTCGAGATCACGCGGCCGATGAACCCCGACGACCCGAACGGTGAGACCCTCCTCCGCACCTGGGACGAGACCGTGACGGCCTCCGGCCACCGGACGCTCGCCTTCTGGCTCGCGAACCCTCTCGCCGATCCCTCCGCGATCCGACGGCGACAGGACGAGGTGGAGCGTCTGGCGGATCGCGGCACCGCCCTGAGCGAGCTCCGCGCGACGCTCCGGGGGTTCGGCGACGTGGCCCGGATCGCGGCGAGGGTGGCGGGCCGGAGGGTCCAGGCGACCGAGCTCGGAACACTGCGGGCGAGCCTGCGCGTGATCGGACGGGTCCGTGCGTTCCTCACCGAGGGCCCCGCGCCCGATTGTCTCGCCCGGCTCGAGGCCCTGCTGGACCATCCTCCCGAGCTCCTCGGGCTGCTGGAGACCGCCCTTCCCGACCCGGTCCCCCCGAGCGCGGACGAAGGAGAGCGGTTCCGCCGGGGCCATGCACCGGAGGTCGATGCATGGCGCGCGGCCGAGCGTGCGGCCGTCGAAGAGCTCGCCGCCCTGGAACGCGGCGAGCAGGAGGCGACCGGCATCAAGACGCTGAAGATCGGCTACAACCAGGTCTTTGGCTATTACCTCGAGGTCACGCGTCCGCACCTTTCCCGCGTACCGGAGCGCTTCCGCCGTCGCCAGACGGTCGCCCAGGCCGAGCGGTTCACCTCCGACCGCCTCGAGGAGGTCGAACGGAAGATCCTCGAGGCCCGGGACGGAGTTCGAGAGGCGGAGGCCCGACGGTGGGAGGAGCTCCTCGCGTCCCTCGAGGGGCACGTGCCGGCGCTTCAGCGGGTCGCGCGCGGCCTCGGGGAGGTCGACGCGCTCGCGACGTTCGCCCACCTCGCCCGGACCCGCGCGTACGTTCGCCCGCTCGTGGACGACTCGGCGGCGATCGTCATCCGGGACGGCCGCCACCCGGTGCTCGACCGCGTACTGAGCGAGGAGTTCGTCCCGAACGACGTCGAGCTCGACCTCGACGCACGCCGGCTCCTCGTGCTCACGGGGCCGAACATGTCGGGCAAGTCCACGTACATGCGGCAGATCGGCCTCCTCGTCGTCCTCGCTCAGGCCGGCTCGTTCGTACCGGCCCGCTTCGCCCGGATCGGGTGCGTGACCCAGCTGTTCACGCGGATGGGATTCACCGACGAGATCGGACGGGGGAAGTCGAGCTTCATGGTCGAGATGACCGAGGTCGCCGAGATCCTCCGCCGGGCCGATCCGCGCTCGCTCGTCCTCTTGGACGAGGTCGGACGTGGAACGAGCACGTTCGATGGTCTCGCGATCGCCTGGGCGACGCTCCGCTACCTTCACGACTCCGTTCGGGTCCGCTCGGTCCTCGCCACCCACTACCACCAGCTGACCGACCTCATCCGGGGGCTCTCGGCCGCCGAGAACGCACACTTCGCGGTCGCGGACCGCCCGGACGGGATCGTCTTCCTGCATCGGCTCGTGCCCGGTAGCACCGATCGTAGCTACGGGATCCATGTCGCCCGCCTCGCGGGCCTCCCGAAGGAGGTGCTCTCGGAAGCGGATCATCTCCTCGCCCGGCTGGAGCGCGACGGCGTGGGCATCTCCGTCAAGCGCACCGGCCGCTCGCGGTCTCCCCGATACACGCAGGCCGTGCTCCTGCCGAGCGCCGAGGCCCCGATCGACCCGCTCCTCCGGGAGCTGCGCGCGCTCGAGGTCGATCGGATGACCCCCGAGGAGGCGGTCGCGAAGCTCAAAGAGCTCCGACGAAGGGCTGGCCCCCGCTCGGACCGGGAGGACCCCGGCGCGTGATGCCCCCGTCGGTGCCGGCGCGCGCTCCGATCCGTCGGCTCGCGCGGGAGACCGTCGAGCGGATCGCGGCGGGCGAGGTCGTGGAACGTCCCGCCTCGGTCGTCAAGGAGCTCCTGGAGAACGCGATCGACGCCGGAGCGCATGCGGTGACCGTCCGCATCACGAACGGGGGTCTTGACCGCATCGAGGTCGCCGACGACGGGGCGGGGATCGCTCCCGAGGAGCTCGAGCTCGCGGTCGAGCGCCACGCGACCTCGAAGCTCTCCCCGGAGGGACCGGTGGAGCGGATCGACTCGCTCGGCTTCCGCGGAGAGGCGCTGGCGGCGATCGCGACCGTTTCCCGGCTCCGTCTCGTCTCCCGGCCTCCCGACCGAGAGGTCGCCGAGGGCCTCTCGGTGGTCGGCGGGGCTCCGGCGGGACGGTTCGCGGCGCCCCGTTCGCCGGGGACCACCGTCGAAGTGGAGGACCTGTTCTTCAACACGCCCGCCCGCCGCAAGTTCCTCAAGAGCCCGCCGTCCGAGCAGGTCGAGATCGTGCAGGCGGTCGAGCGGACGTACCTCGCCCGGCCGACGGTCACCGTACGGCTCGAGTCGGAGGGACGCGAGCTCGCGGTCTATCCGGCGAGCGCCGAGCTCACGGACGCCGCGGCGCTGGTTCTCGGTGTCGAGTTCCTTCGTGGTTCGTTCCCCGTGGCGGGGGAACTGCCCGGGGGCCGCGTCTTCGGCGCCCTGGGTCGGCCCCCGCTCTCCGCGGTGTCGTCCCGGAGCCTCTACCTCGCCATCAACGGCCGCCCCATCGTCTCCCGAACGCTGCAGCAGGCGGTGCGGGCCGCGTTCGGTGACTACCTTCCCCGCACCCGGTATCCGGTCGGGATCCTGCACCTCGAGCTGGTCCCGACCGGCCTGGACGTGAACGTCCACCCGACCAAACGCGAGGTGCGCGTCGCCCAGGAACGCGAGGTCACCGAGGCATTGCGGATCCGGGTGCGGGAGTCGCTGATCGCCGCGCCGGCGATCTCGGAGCTCACCGCGGGAAGGTGGTCGGGCGTCGCTCGCCCCGGCCCCGGAACCGCGATCCCGTCTCCGTCCGCCGTCGCGGCGGCCGCCAAACCTCTGCCGCTGCCGCGCCTCGCCGATCGCGGCCAGCGTCGTCTCGACTCGCTTTCCCGTGAGGAGACGGACCGGTCGGCTCCGGGGAGGAAGGCTCCCCGGCTCGAGCTCATCGGGTGCATCCAGGCGCTGTACTGGGTCGGCGAGTCCGAGGAAGGATTGGTCCTGATCGACCAGCACGCGGCGAGCGAGCGCCTCCTCTACGATTCTCTCCTCCGTTACCAGGCGCTGGCCCGCCAGACCCTCGTCGAGGATGTCGTGGTGCGGCTCACCGGCGCCCAGCGCTCCGCCCTCGCGGCCCACTCGGCCGAGGTCGCCCGGGCCGGTTTCGAGGTCGACGCCTTCGGGCCGAACGAGTTCCGCGTACGCGCGCTCCCGTCGTTCCGGGGTCGGCGCGCCCGTCCCGAGACCCTGGGAGAGCTGCTGGACGAACTTGCGGGCGGGGGACGCCCCACGCTGCCGGACGGACTCCGCGAGCGGACGGCCGCCACGCTCGCCTGTCACGCGGCGATCCGCGCCGGCGACACCGTCTCGGTCGAAGAGTTCTCCCGGGTCCTCGACGCTCTCGGTGCCCTCCCCAATGCCCCCCCGAGCTGCCCGCACGGTCGCCCGATCCTCCTCGGGATCCCCCGTGCGCGCCTCGACCGTTGGTTCCTCCGGAGCGGAGCGTGACCCCGAGTTCCGCCCGCCCTCGAGCGCTTCCGAGCGAAGCCGAGATGGTGCGCGCGGTGGCGCTCCATCTCGAATCTCGCGGGTATCGGGTCCGGGTCGATCCGGACGGGACCGACTACTTCGATCTCGTCGCGCGGAACGATACCGGGGTCGGGCTGGTCGAGGCCAAGGTCGCCGACGCACGGAAGGTCTGGGCGCAAGCGGTCCGCCGTCGGGGCTGGGGGACCTGGAGCGCGGTGGTGCTCGCGCGTCCGATCACGGCCGAGCGTCTCGCGGCGCGCACCGCGATGAGCCGTGCCTCCCGCATCGGTGTCTGGAGCCTCGACGATGGAAAGGTCCGAGTCCACCGGCCGGCGCGCCCATGGGTCGCGCCCGACGAGCCGGACCCGTACGCCGAGCTTCGGGAGCGGTTCCTGCGCATCCTGGACGCCCTCGATGCCGGCACCCTGCCGATCGACGCGCGCTGGGAAGGGGTCCCTCGGGCCGTCCGGCGCGCATCGAAAGGACGCGGATTTTCGGAGTGGCGGCTCGACGAGCCTCCGGCCCGCCCCGATTAGGGGGGCCCGCCGATCGCCCGGTCGACCTCTTCCCAGAAGCGGCGGGGGTCGAAGCGCAGCGCGAACTCGCGGCCGGCGACCGCCATTTCGCGGCACGCCGCCGGGTCGGCCACGAGTTCGGCGAGGGTCGACGCGATGTCGCCCGTATCCTCGCTCGGGGTGAACCGGAGGGCTGCACCGGGGGCGACCGGGAGCTCGGCCGAGCCCGTCGCGATCGTGGCACAGCCGGCGCGTTGAGCGAAGATCACTCCGGGATCGAACCCTCGATGGTGGGGGGCGATGAGCGCGACGTCCGCCGCCGCGAGGGCAATCGTGAGCGCTCCCCCGTCGCGCGCAGGAAGAGCGATGACCCCGGGCTCGCTCGGTGCGCTCGCCCCCGCGAGCACGAGCCGCACGCCGGGGAACAACGGTCGGATGCGGCGGAACGCCTCGCGTACGACCCCCGTCGCCGGGCCCTCGATCGCGTCCGGGGCGATCGGCGCGACGACCGTGGGGACGTCGGGCGGAATGCCGAGCCGACCTCGGGCCTCCGTGCGCGAGGGGGCCTCGGCGAGCGTGGGCACCGGGGAGGTCGTGAGCCGCAGTCGCGTCCGGGGGAGGCCGTACTCCGTGACGAGCGCGTCGGCGATCCCCGGCGCATCGCAGAAGACGACTTCGGGCTCGAGCAGGGCGGCGCGCTCGAGCCGGCGAACGGCGCGCCGGTCCCGCCAGAGACCGATCCGGTCGACGAAGCCCCCGGTGGGGATACCCCCTTGCGCATGGTCGAACTCCCGGATCCCGATCGAACGGGCGAACGAGATGAGGTGCGGTGCCGCCCCGCGTCGCCCGCCGATCCCGAGCGGTCCGATCCCGGCGGGATCGCGGAGGACGAGGTCGGCCTCCGGTCGGATCCGGCGGCCGGCCGCGCTCGCGAAGTCGGCGTCCTCGAGCGTGGTTCCCGGTCGACGCAAGGGGAACGACACGCCCTCCGCCAGGACGCCGTCCGGCGGTGGCCCGCCGGTCGCTCCCTGGGGATAGAGCACCCGCACCCGATCGCCTCGTTCCGCGGCCGCTCGGGCGACCGACCAGACCGCCGCGAGGGGGGAGTACGGGTCGGTCGGAGCGGGAGCGACGGCGACCAGGTCCACGGTCCGGAACGCCATCGGGGCGCGCCCACCGGGACCGAAGCGAAAAAGACTTCCGATGGACGACCCGCTACGAAGAGAGGCCGGGTTTCCCCGCGTACGGGCCATGCGGGAGGGCGATCGGCGCGGCCGCGCCTCCGTTCAGAGAGCGTCGGGGCCTCCCCCGGGGACCGACGGGAACCGGACGTCCGCCTTCCGGCGCCGGCCGCGCGTCGGTCGCGTCAGAGCACCCGGATCGCCTCGAGGTTGAAGGGGGCTCGGGACTCGAGGTTGAACCTCTTGTGGAGGCTCGAAGCGAGGTCGAGGGTCTTCGACTCCTCCCCATGGTTCAGGATGACCCGCTGCGGTCTCGGGTCGAGCGATGCGACGAAGTTCATCAGCTGGACACGATCGGAGTGCCCGGAGAACCCCTCGATCGTTGCGATCTCGAGCTTCACCGGGACCGACGCCTGTCGTGACCCGTCGAGGAACGTCGCTTCGCTCAGACCGCGCTGGAGGCGTTTGCCGAACGTTCCCTCGGCCTGGTAGCCGACGAACAGGAGGCCACTGTTCTCCTCGGGCGCCCAGGATCGGAAGTACTCCATCACGGGCCCTCCGCTCATCATGCCCGAGGTCGCGAGGACGATGCAGGGCTCCTTCGAATCGACGATCGAGGAACGCATCTGGGAGGAATCGACGCGCCGGAAGATGTCGGACAGGAACGGATTGTCTCCCTGCTGGAAGATCTGGGTCCTCAGCTGGCTGTTCAGGAACTCGGGATAGGCCGTGTGGATCGCGGTCGCCTCGAAGATCATCCCGTCGAGGTAGACCGGGACGCGCGGGATCTTCCCTTCGCGCATCTTCTCTTCGAGGACGAGCATCACCTCCTGCGACCGGCCCACGGCGAAGACCGGGACGATGAGCTTGCCGCCGCGGGCGAGGATCTTCGTCGCGAGCGCCGCGAACTGGTCGGTCGCCTGCTGGCGGCTCGGCTGGAGGTCGCGATAGCCCCCGTACGTCGATTCCAGCACGAGGGTCTCGAGCCGGGGGAACCGGTTGGTGGCGGGATTGAACAGCCAGCTCCGCTCGAACTTGATGTCCCCGGAGTAGGCGAGGTTGTGATCGCCCTCCCCGAGGTGGAAGTGACAGATCGAGGATCCGAGGATGTGACCGGCGTTGTGCATGGTCAGGCGGATGTCCGGGGCGATGTCGGTCGTCTCGCCCCAGCGGAGCGGGATCGTCCGCGTGACGAGCTCGCGGACGTGCGAGGAGTCGTAGAGGCCGCGCCGCGCCTCCTGGTTGACGACCTTGATCGCATCGAGGAGCATGAGGGTCATCATGTCGCGGGTCGGGGCGGTCGCATAGATGGGCCCCTTGTACCCGTACTTCAGGAGGACCGGCACAAGCCCGCAGTGATCGAGGTGGGCGTGCGTGACCACGACCGCATCGAGCGAGTCGAGGGGGAGGAGCTCGGGGGCGTTGAAGAACGGCGTGCGGTCGGAACCCGGGTCGATGCCGCAGTCGATGAGGACCTTCGAGTTCTGGGTCGTGAGGAGGTGCGCGCTCCGGCCGACCTCGCGGTAGCCGCCGAGGGCCGTCGTGCGGGCCCAGAGCTTCTCGGGCAGCGGGTCGCGGGCGATGCGGATCCCGACCTTCTTCAGGAACGATCGGCGGTCGTCGAAGGAGTTGCGAAGGTGGATGCGGACCTCCTCCACGGTCTTCGACGGGATCGGGGGCGTCCGGACGACCGTCGGGACCCAGCCGATGCGACGCTTGAGGTCGTTGAGGACCGACCCGCCGCGCCCGATGGCGGCGCCCGGGTTCGCCGCCTCGATCGTGACCTCACCGGTCTCGGGCTCGAAGAAGAGCTGGTTGATCTCGGCCTCGACCGGGATCACCTCGCGGATCGACTTCTCGGCCTCCTTCGGGTCGATCAGCGTGGCGGGATCGGAGCGGACGACGACCCGTCGATGGAGGCGTTGCGCGACCTGGCGGAGGTAGTCCCCCCCCGAGAGAAAGGCGTCAAGCTGCTTCGTATAGAGGACGACGTGCGGGCCCTCGAGCTCGATGTCGGTGACCTCGATCGTCTCCGGGAGGACCTCGGTGAGTGCCTGCCGGACCTGTTCTATGAGCGAGTCGAAACTCATCCTGCGTTGGAAGTGGTTCGGAAGAAGGGGTTGAGTTAGCTGTCCCCGGGCCGCCCGTCGCTACGGGAGCGGCGGAGGCAACGGTATCTTGAGGGCCTTCAAACGTTTATTAATTTCGTCCTCGGAAAGCTCGCGGTATTCCCGGGGCGAGATCACGTGGACGAGGTAGCCGTCCCCGCTCGCGCTGTCGCGTTTCATCGCCGCGGTGAGCCCCCGGAGCGCGAGGTCGACCCCATCGGCGGTCGACATGTCCCGGGCGTATCCCTCCTCGAGCAGGCCGTAGACGAACGGCGAGCCCGAACCGACCGAGACGAACCGGTCCTCGATGCAGCCCCCGGCGGGGTCGACCGAGAACACGTGACTCCCCTTCGCGTCGACCCCTCCCAGGATCAGCCACGCGTAGTACGGGTAGAACCGGTTCCCGTTGAGGATGTTCGCGAGCAGCGTCGCGGCGCCCTCGGCCGTGAGCGGTGCGTTCCGTCGGAGGCGGTAGAGCGAGACCTCCGCCTTCAGATAGCGCGCGAGCACCTGGGCGTCGCCGACGAGCCCGGCGATGGTGATGCCGATGTTCTGGTCGATCTTGAAGACCTTCTGGGTCTGCTTGTTGGAGATGAAGTTCCCCGCCGTGGCCCGACGCTCGGTCGCGAGGACGACACCGTCCTTGCAAACGAGTCCGATCGTCGTCGTGCCCTTCAGGAAACGGTCCTCCTCGGCCGCGCTGACCACGCTCTGCATCGTACCACCTCCGGTAACCCGGAAGATGAGAGGCGGACCCGGGTGCGCTATATAAGCGCTCACCGGTCGATTACCGATGGGCCACCGCCCGTGCCCGTCCGGGGGCCACCGCAGAGCCCCCGATGCCCCCGGGTTCCCGACCCGGGCGCACACACGATAAAAGCAGCCTTTGGCTCGGTCGCCCGATTCGCATGCTGAAACACGACGTTGTGGTCGTTGGAGCAGGCCTCGCCGGACAGCGTGCCGCCCTCGCGGCGGTCGAGGCCCACCTCGATGTCGCGGTCGTCACGAAGCTCCACCCCCTGCGCGCCCACTCGGGAGCGGCCCAGGGCGGGATCAACGCCTCGGTGGGGGCCAGCGATTCCATTGAGGCGCACACCTACGACACGGTGAAGGGCTCGGACTATCTCGGCGACCAGGACGCCGTCGAGCTCCTCTGTCGCGAGGCCGGCCCCATCGTCATCGAGATGGAGCACTTCGGCACGGTGTTCAACCGGGCCCCGGACGGCACGCTTGCGCAGCGTCCTTTCGGGGGGGCCGGGTTCCCGCGCACCGTCTATGCGGCCGACCGCACCGGTCTCGCGCTCCTCGTGGGTCTCTGGGAGCGCCTGATCGCGGAGCGGTTCACGCTCTACGAGGAGTGGCAGCTCGTGAAGCTCGTCGTACGCGACGGCCGGGTCCAGGGCTTGGTCGCCCTCGACCGCCGGAAGGGGGAGTTCCAGGAGATCGCCGCGAAGGCGGTCGTCCTCGCGACCGGACCGGCCGGACGCATCTTCGGCCGCACGACCAACTCGCACAGCTGCACGGGAGACGGCGGGGCGGTCGCCTACGATGCGGGCGTCCTCCTCAAGGATATGGAGTTCGTCCAGTTCCACCCGACCGCCCTTCTCGAGTCGAGCGTGCTCATCACGGAAGGGGCCCGGGGAGAGGGCGGCTTTCTCAAGAATGTCCAGGGCGAGCGCTTCATGTCGAAGTACGCGCCGAAGGCGCTCGAGCTCGCCTCGCGCGATGTCGTGTCCCGGTCGATCGCGACCGAGGTGCTCCAGGGCCGCGGGTTCTCCGGTCCCTACGGGGGGTACGTCACCCTCGAGCTGATGCACCTGGGGAAGGAGAAGGTGGAGAGCCGGCTCCAGGAGATCTGCGACTACTGCCGCTTCTTTGCGGGGATCGATCCCGTGACCGAACCGATCCCGGTCTATCCGGCCCAGCACTACATGATGGGCGGGATCGGGACCGACGTCCACGGCGCGACGAACATCGCCGGCCTCTTTGCGGCCGGCGAGGCGGCGTGCGTGTCGGTCCACGGGGCGAACCGTCTGGGCGGGAACTCGCTCCTCGAGGCGATCGTGTTCGGCAAGCAGGCCGGCATCGCGGCGGCGGCGTTCGCGGCCCAGGCCTCCCTTCCCGTGATGCATGCCACGGACCTCGAGGAGGCCATGGCCCCCGCACGGGGATGGTCGAGCCGGTCGGACGGCGAGGACCCCTCGACGCTCCGGACCGAGATGCAGCAGACGATGGACCGGTACGTCGGGATCTTCCGCAACGAGGCCGATCTGGCCGAGGGTCTAAAGCGGATCCGGGCGCTCCAGAAGCGGTTCGAACGGGTCCGGGTGGTCGACCAGTCGAAGGTGTACAACCTGAACCTCACGGACGCCTACGAGGCCGGACAGATGCTCAAGCTCGCCGAGGTCATCCTGGTCGGCGCGTACGCGCGTACCGAGAGCCGCGGCGCGCATACCCGGACGGACTATCCGAAGCGGGACGATGCCCGGTGGATGCGCCACACGCTGGCGCAGAAGGGACCCGAGGGACCGACCCTCTCGTACAGTCCCGTGACGATCACACGGTATGAGCCCAAGGAGAGGGTGTACTAATGACCGAAGAACTTGTCTCCGCGTCCTTCGACATCTACCGCTACGACCCTACGAAGGACGCGCGCCCCCGCTACCAGCGCTACACGCTCGAGCTCACCCCGCACACCCCCGTACTGACCGCGCTGCTCAGGATCCGCGCCGAGATGGATCCGACCCTGACGCTGCGCTACTCCTGCCGTCACTCGATCTGCGGGTCGTGCGCGATGCAGATCAACTCGAAGAGCCGGCTCGCCTGCCAGACCCACATCGGCCCCGAGATGGCCCGGCACGGCAAGATCGTGATCGAGCCGATGCGCAACCAGCCGGTGCTGCGCGACCTCGTGGTCGACCAGACGCCGTTCTGGCGCCAGTACACCCGCATCGAGCCGTTCCTCAAGCTCGACCCGGCCCACCCGATGCCCGAGGGCCAACCGACGGCGATGACGGCCGAGCAGGTCGCCAAGTTCCACGAGACCCCCCGATGCATCGCCTGCGCCGCGTGCTTCTCGGCATGTCCGGCGGTCGAGTCCGATCCGGAGTTCCCGGGACCGATGGCGCTCGCGAAGCTCTATCGGTTCGCCGTCGACCCGCGGGACCACGCCCACCAGGACCGACTCGTGCGGATCCAGCCGGGCGGTCTCTGGCTCTGCCTGCGCTGCCACCTCTGCACCGAATCGTGTCCGAAGGACGTCCGGCCGTCCGAGCGGATCCGCGACCTCAAGGAGATGGCGATCGCGGTCCAGGGTGCGACCGAGCACGGCTCGAAGCACGCGGTGGGCTTCAAGGAGAACATCCCGGCCGCCGGCCTCCTGAACGAGATGAAGCTCGTCCGCGCGACGTTCGGCTTCGGTGGGATGCTGGGACAGCTCGGCCAGGGGATCCGGATCTGGCGGAAGAAGCCCGAGATCCTCCGCAAGCCCCACACGATCCAGGCGGTCGAGGAGGTCCGGCGGATCTATGCGGCCCTCGACCGGGAGGAGGAACGGAAATGAGGATTGCCTACTACCCCGGGTGCGTCGCCCAGGAGTCGGGCAAGGAGCTCGACATGGCGACCCGGTACGTCTGTCGAGCGTTCGGGATCGAGCTGGTCGAGTTCCCGAGCTTCTCCTGCTGCGGCTCCGGCTTCATCGACGAGGCGAACGAGGCGCTGAACATCGCGATCAACGCCCGGAACCTCGCGATCGCCGAGCGCGCCGGCCTCGATGTGCTCACGATCTGCTCGACCTGCCAAGGGATGCTGAACCTGGCGAACGTCCGCCTCGAGGACCCCGCGATCAAGACGCGCGTCGACCGGGCGCTCCAGCCGATCGGGATCGAGTACAAGGGCACGGCGAAGGTCAAGCACCTGTTGCGGGTGCTGACCGAGGACATCGGGCTCGAGGCGGTCAAGGCGAAGGTCCGCCGCCCGCTCACCGGCCTCAAGGTCGGCGCCTTCTACGGCTGCCACCTCCTCCGGCCCGGCGACGAGATGGGCTGGGAGGACGGGGAGGAGCCGCACGCGTTCGAGGACCTTCTCTCCGTCCTCGGCGCCTCGCCGGTCGATTACCGGGGACGCGTGATGTGCTGCGGCTTCCCGATCCAGTTCGTGAAGGAGGAGACGGCGAGCCGCATCGCCGGTCGGCAGATCCTCGACGCGAAGGCCCACGGGGCCGACGCGATGGCGACGCCGTGCCCGCTCTGCCACATCTCGCTCGATGCCTATCAGAACAAGGCCGCGCAGGTCGTCCAGCAGCCGCTCGACATGCCGGTCTTCCACCTCCCCCAGCTGGTCGGACTCGCCCTCGGGGCCTCTCCCGAGGAGATGGGGCTCGCACGTCACCTGGTCCGGACCGATGCGACCCTCGCCAAGGTGAGCGTCTCTGCCCACTGAACGGACCCGCCGGGGCGAGCGTCGCCGCTACGCGAGCGGCACGCCGTGGGAGCCGAAGGTCGGCTACAGTCGGGCGGTCCGGGTCGGCGACCGCGTGCTCGTCTCGGGCACGACCGCGACGGCCCCCGACGGGACGATCGTGGGACGGGGGGATACCTACCGTCAGACCACCCAGGCCCTCGAGAACATCGAGCGGGCCCTCGGGGCGCTGGGAAGCTCCCGCGACGAGGTGGTGCGCCTGCGGATCTACGTCACCGATTTCGCCGACTTCGAGGAGGTCGCGCGGGCCCTGGCCGAGCGGTTCGGGACGGTCCTCCCCGCGGCGACCATGGTCAAGGTCGCCGGACTCATCGACCCGGCGATGCGGATCGAGATCGAGGCCGAGGCGGTGGACCGATCGACGCCGGGCTCGTCCGGGGCCCGTCGCTAGTCCTGCGCCGGTTCCTCAGAGGCCGACGCGGACGCCGCGCCGAGCCGTCGCGCTCCTTCGCCCTTCGTCACGTAGAGATGGAGTCGGTCGCACATGCGCCGGAAGTAGGCCTGCGACGCGTCCCGGCCGAACTCGGTACGAAGGTATTCTCCCAGATCGTCCTCGGAGAGCCCCGGATCGACCGACGGCGAGAACATGCACTCGAAGACGAGGAAGCGCCTTCCTTCCAGGTCGAAGCGGTCGGTCTCGGGGGCACCGCAGAACGGACAGTGGAGCACGGTTCCCGGATCGCCGACGGGGGCCATAACGGTTCGCGGGTCCGCCCGACCGGGAGGCCGGGTGACCCGCCTCCGCGCACGGCCCGGACCCGGAGGATCACTCCCACTCGATCGTGGCCGGCGGCTTGTCCGTCACATCGTAGAGCACGCGGACCACCTCGCCCGACAGCTCGCGGGTGATGCGTTCGGCGATGCGGGAGAGGACCGACCGCGGGAGCGCCATCGCGGTCGCGGTCATCGCATCGATGGATTCGACCGCCCGCACGCTCACCGCCTCCCCGTGGACCCGGTTGTCCCCCAGGACACCGACCGTGCGGACCGGCAGGAGGACCGCAAAGTACTGCCACGGTCGGGCGATCTCCCCCGAGGCGATCCCCCGTTCGATCTCCTCCTCTACGATCGCGTTGGCGACGCGGGCCCGCCGGACGCGGTCCGCCGTCACCGGCCCGTTCACCCGGACGGCGAGCCCGGGACCGGGGAACGGCTGGCGCTCGGCCTCGGGGATGCCGAGGTGGCGTGCGAGCGCGCGGACCTCGTCCTTGTAGAGATCGCGCAGCGGTTCGACCAGCGTGAGCCGCAGATCGGCCGGGATCCCGCCGACGTTGTGGTGCGTCTTGATCGTGTCCCGGAGCGCCCCGCCGCTCTCGATCCAATCGGGGGCGATCGTCCCCTGGACGAGCCGGTCGGCCCCGAACTTCTCGGCCTCGGCCTCGAAGACGCGGACGAACTCCCGTCCGATGCGACGACGCTTCTCCTCCGGGTCCTCGATCCCCGCGAGCTCGGCGAAGAACCGGTTCGCCGCGTCCACGACCTCGAAGGTGAGCCGGCTCGACCGGAAGAACTCCCGTACCCGCTCGACCTCCCCGGCACGGAGGAGCCCGGTGTCGACGAAGACCGCCCGTGCCCGGTCCCCGAGCGCCCGCTCCGCAAGGATCGCCGCCGCCGTCGAGTCGATCCCGCCCGAGGCCGCGATGATCGCCCGGCCGGGGACCTCCGCGCGCAGGCGGCCGACCGCCTCCTCCTCGAACTTGGCCGGATCGATCACGGGGATCCCCCGGACGGTCGGGGGACCTCCTCCTGCCATTTCGCCCGGTAGCGAGCGAGCTGGCGGGTCAGCTCGGGGTACTTGAGCGCGAGGATCTCCGTCGCAAGGAGCGCCGCGTTCTCCGCCGCATCCAGTCCCACCGAGGCGACCGGGACCCCCGGGGGCATCTGCACGATGGAAAGGAGGCTGTCGAGGCCCAGCCCCCGGTGGAGCGGGACGCCGATGACCGGTTTCACCGTCCGTGCGGCCACCGCCCCGGGCAGGGCGGCCGAGAGGCCGGCCATCGCGATGAACAGGTCCGTGTCGGGGTCCCGGGCGAGCCGCTCGACCTTTTCCGGTGTCCGGTGTGCCGAGGCGACGTGGACCTCGCAGGGCACTTGGAGGTCCTCGAGGCGCGCGCGCACCTTCTCCGCGATCTCGAGATCGGACTTGCTGCCTACGAGAACGGTTACCTTCACGCCGGCCAGCGAGGACACCCGGGAGAAAAGGCTTCGTGCGGGAGGCCCGTCGCGGTCCCCGGCCGACCCCGAGACTCCGCGGGAGGGGTTCCCCCGTCCCGGCCCGGTCGGGCCCGTCGCGGTCGGACCCGCCCGGGACTCCTCGGCGGGCCGTGGCCCGGTCGGCGGCGCGGGACTGACCGCGGCGCGGTGAGTGGCCGAACCTCGACCGAGCCTTGATAGCCCGTATCGTCCCTCGCCGACCATCATGGGCACGGAGTTCCCGCGGTCGCCCCGGTTCCGCCGGTGGCTGGGAACACGGCTCGGCGGGGACGAGGTCCTCGGGGACCGCGTCTGGCGGCGATGTCTGCATGCGGCCGGTGCGGCGGCCGTCGTCTACCTCGTACTCCCCGCCGACTTCTTCGTCGTTCTGCCCAAGGAGTATGTGCTCCTCCTCGCGCTCGCCGCGATCCTCGTGCTCGAGGGGGTCCGCCACTCGGTGGGGGTCGACCTGCCTACCCTGCGGCCGTACGAGCACCACCGGGTCGGCAGTTATGTCTTCTACGCGATCGCGCTCACCGGTGCGCTCCTTCTCTTCCCGGCTCCGATCGCGGCGGCCGTGATCCTCGGGACGGCGCTGATCGACCCCCTGGCCGGCGAGCTCCGTCGTTCCGCCCGGTTCACCCGATTCTATCCCTCCCTACCGTTGGCCGCGTACGCGGTCCTCGCCCTCTACGGTCTGGGAACGGTCGGCGGGTGGCCGCTCGTGCCGTCCGTGGGGCTCGCGGTCCTCGCCGCCGTCATCGCGATCGCGGTCGAGCGTCCGAAGGTCCCCTGGATCGATGACGACCTCGCGATGACGTTCGCTCCGGCGCTCGCGCTCTTCGTGGTCGGATCGCTCGCGCTCGGACTACCGGCGTGAGCCCGCTCAGACGACCGGGGTCAGGACCGCGTGCGGCGCTCCCTTCTCGGGGTCGGGACTGATCGCATAGATCGTCGTGCGCGGCCGGATCCCGTAGATGCACGGAGCATTGTCGATGTTGATGATGCGGAAGTACGTGTCCATCATGTTCAGGATCTCGCTCGAGACCAGGAGCCCGGGCTTGAGCAGTCCGATCCCGAGGTTTCCCACGTGCTTCGTGCGGGAGACCCCCTGGAAGTACATGCGGATCGCGACCTGATCGCCCATGAGGCTCTCGAACGTGTCGAACCCGGTGTACTCGATGAACGGCTTGCGCTCGGGGCCGGCGACCGCCTTCTCCGCGGTGACCATCGCGCGCATCGCCTCGTCCCGTCCGAACCGGGCCATCGGCAGGATGTACGGATCTTCGGTCTCGTTCGCGGTGTAGTCCGGGATCCGCACGCGCGTGTCGAACTGGTTCTGCGGGACGTGCCGCACGAGGGTCTCGCGGAGCTTCTCGGGCGACTCGCCCGCCGCCAGGACCGCGATGATCCCCCGACCCTGGGAGAGGAAGTTGAGGAACGTCGGGGTGAACAGTAGGTAGTAGTCGTCGATCCCGACGTTGACATCGACCTCGAAGGCGTTGAAGCTCCCCCGGCGGAACCCGCCGCCCAGGAGACGATCGAAGTCCGGGATCCCGGTCGAGTAGTGGCGTTCGGGGTCCGAGAGCGGTTTCCAGCTGCCGGGGGAGGCGTGTCCGTTGAGGGCGTCTCGGACCCCCAGCGCCTCGAACCGTCCGCGGTCGAGGGTCACGGCGTATCGCGCGCGGCCGATGTTGGTCGCCCGGAGCTTCTCGAGGCGAAGGTGGCGCACGCGCCGCTCGTCGAGCTCCTCGCGCTGGATCGAGATCAGTCCGTCGACGAGGTATTCGATCCCGCCCGCCTCGGGCTTTTCCAGGATCATCACCACGTCGGTGCCCGAGCCCTCCACGAGGTCCTTCTGGAGGGCCATGACGAACTCCTCCATCTCGAGACCGTACTTGTGGGTCACACCCTCCAGCGAGTCGATCACGAGCAGCGACTTCTCCGGCAGCGCCCGCTCGATGCGGTTGTAGACGTTCTCGACCTCCGGCATCGGGCTCCGCTTCAGGAGCGCCTGGAGGTGCGTGCGGTCGACGCGCGTCGGGGGACCGCGTTCCTGACCGAAGCTTCCCAGGACCTCCTTCCCCGCCCGCACCTTGCGCTGCTCCGACTCGGGGAGGTCCGTCTCTCGGGGCTTCCCCGTGGCGTTGATCGCGTCCAAGAACAGCTTCGCGGCATCGAGGACCCGCGTCCGGAGCTCGGTCGAACGGAGCCAGGGGAACTGCCGGTAGAGCGCCTCGTCCCCGACCCGGGTGGAAAGGTAGTACGAGCGGTTCGGTTGGCCCACCCGTTCGAGGAGCTCGAGGCCGAACGTCGTCTTTCCGGTCCCGGCCCCGCCCTTGATGATCAGCGACCGTCCGCCCTTCCCGCTCAGGAAGGTGACGACCTCCGGCGGAACTCCCCCGACCGTGCTCCCGTCGCTGGCATTCATGGTGACCCTGTGATGCACGGGCGGACCGAGGAGCCCGGAGCCCGACGATCCAGTCCGTGTTCGGTCCGTGATGTGCACCTTCGGAAAGTAAAGGTTTCGGCGTTGAGGCGGCGGAGGCTCGGGCCCGACGGCCGGGCATTCGGCGCGCTTCGGCCCCGCCCCTTCGTCGCGAGGGCCCGGGGGTCGGAAGGGACTTCGTGCGGTCCCCGGATCACGTCGCCGCGGCCTGTCGGACAGCCGCCCGCGCCCGGTCGAGCGCGGCCGCGAGCGGGGCCCCCGGCTCGCCGACCGCCGTGGCGGAGGCGGGGCTCCCTCCGCCCTTGCCGGCGAAGGCCGGCTTCGCGGCCTCGACGACGGCCACCGCCGAGACCCCGGCCGCGGTCGACCCGACGAACAGAGTGCCCTTGCCCTCCCGCTCGGCCGCGAGGACGACGACCCGGTCGGACTCCTTCGACAGGATCCGGGAGAGCTCGGCGAGCTCCGTGCGGTCAAGGTCGAGGGAGGCGGTGATGAGGGTGACCCGACCGAGCTTCACCGCGGAGTGCGGGTCCTCCTGGAGCCGTGAGGCGGTCGTGGTCAGGTCCTCCGTACGGCGCTCCCGGGCCTGCTTGTGTGTCTCGGCGATCTCTCCGAGAAGGCGGTCGATCCCCTCCGGGAGGCCCGTGACGGGCACGCCGAGACGGCGCGCCGCCTCTCGGAGGATCTCCTCGTGCTCCTCCCGGATCTCGAGGGCCCGGTCGCCGCTCGCGTAGGTGAGCCGCACGATCCCGTCCTGGATCCGCTCGACGTCCAGGATCTGGATCGCGCCGACCTCGCTGGTGTGCGTGCAGTGGGTCCCCCCGCAGGCCTCGACGTCGAACCCTTCGACCTCCACGATCCTCAGCTCGCGTCCCGGGACGGCCCCTCCCTGGTAGAGGCGGAAGCCGAAGCGTCGCTCGGCCTCCGCGCGCGCCTCGAAGTAGCTCTTCACGGGCCGGTCCTCGCGGACGACCTGATTGACGCGCCGATCGACCCGCGTCAGCTCCTCCTTCGACAGGGGCCGATAGTGCGTGATGTCGATTCGGCCCGACTCCGGCGACTTGTATGCCCCCGCCTGCCAGACGTGGGGCCCGAGGACCTCCCGGAGCGCCCCGTTCATCAGGTGGGTCGCGGTGTGGTGCTGCATCAACTGCGTGCGCCGGGCCGGGTCGACCCGGCCGTGGACCTTCTCGCCGACGCGGAACGGAGCGGGCCGCTCGAGCCGATGGAGCACGTAGGGCCCGTGCCGGGCGACCTCGACGACCTCGAGGTCGGAGAGGTGCCCCCGGTCGGTGACCTGGCCCCCGCCGGTCGGGTAGAAGTACGTCCGGTCGAGCGCGACGAACGGTCCGCTCGAGAAGACGACGTGGGCATCGAACCGGACCGTGTAGGGGTCGAGGTAGTACGGTGTCTCCGTCGCGGGAACGTCCCCCGGGACGTCCGGCAGCCCCTCCGTCTTCTCCTCGTAGTCGGTGGTCGGCGATTCGTTCTCATGCCGTGCGGCCACGCGCACGTAGAAGTCCTCCGGTATCGCCGGGGGCTGCTCGAGCTCCTCGACGGCGACCTCGGGCGGCACTCCCAGGGAGTCGTACCATTCGAGGAGTTCGGACTCTGTCACGGCGCGGCCGCCGGCGCGCAGGCGCTCCTCGGTGCGGCGGATCGTCTGGCGCGCTCGGGCGATCGACTCCGTGTACCGATCGACCTCCGCGGTCACGACCCGGTGCAGGTCGTCCCGATGCTCGCCGATCTCGGGAAAGTCGCGGGCGATCTCGCGGGCCACGCGGTCCAGGATCGCGATGAGATCCGGACCGTCCGGGGCCTTGCTCAGGATGCGCTGGGCGCGCCGGAGGAGCAGTCGCGCGAAGTACCCCTCCTTGCTGTTGGAGGGAACGACCCCGTCCGTCAGGAGGAAGTTGAGGGCACGGGCATGGTCGATGAGGATCGCCGCCTCGCGCGGGGGGAACGACCGGCGCATCTCCTCGTACTCCTTCCCGAAGACGGCTTCGTAGGCGCTCTTCGTCCCTTGGCTCGCCCAGGTGAGGCGCTCGAGGCCGTAGCCGGGGTCGACGACCGTCAGGGGCATCGGCTTCAGCCGGTCCCCGTCCCGGGTGTACTCCATGAAGACGAGGGTCGCGACCTCGAGCCCCTGGGAGGCGACGCTGAGCGAGGGCCCGAGGTTCCCACCGCCCTCCCAGACCTCCTCCTTGTAGGTGAGCGACTTGGGGTCGCCGCCGAGCGCGTCGACCAAGAGCTCGTGGCAGAGCTCCGTGCACCGCTCCTTGAAGTAGACCTCATGGTCGGGACGGTTGAAGGCGTGGTGGGCGAGCATCTCGAAGAGGGTGAAGTGCCGGCCGCTGCGGCCGACCTCCTCGAGGTCGATGAAGCGAACGGACGGTTGGCTGATCGTCAGAGGGTTCGCGGGCGGCGGTACGGCGCCGCTCGTCACCCACGGCTGGAAGTCGTAGATCGAGGCCTGCGTGAAGAAGACGTCATTGCGCCAGCGGGCCACGGTCGGATAGCGACGGAGCCGGGTGTGACCCCGTCGTTCGAAGAACGAGAGGAACTCCTCCCGCATTTCCCCGAGCGCGTAGGGCCGGCCGAAGATCGGATGGCCGACGAAGCCGTAGTCGCGGCACGGTGCCTCCTGGCACCGGTCGTGGTCCCCGAGGGTCCAGAACGCATGCCCGCACACGACACACGTCCGTCGGGCAAACCCGCCCCGGTGGAAGAACGGAAGGTCGTACTCGGAGGGGTCCATGCGATCGCGCCGACGCCCGCCGATGTTTAAGACGTTCGCTCGGTCGGTCGGTAGCGGGCTCCGGGGACGGCGGCCGGTACGGGCGGCGGTGAGGAGGACCTCCGAAGGGTGGGTGCCGTGGAGGAACTTCCGCGATCGGTAGTGCGGCGCGCCACCGCGGTCTTGATCGCGCTGCGTGTCGGCTACGCCTACAACTGGTTCTCGATCGGTCCGGCCCTCCCGTCGATCGGGACGCAGTTCGATGTCGGGCCCGCCGAGTGGGGGCTCCTCGTGGCGACGTTTTTGGTGGGCGCCGGACTCTTTCAGGTGCCGGCCGGGTTCTTGTCGCGGGCCTACGGGGCCCGGAGGATCTCGCTCGCCGGCGTCGGCCTGCTCGCGGTCAGCGCGATCGGAAGTGCCGTCGCGCCCTCCTTCCCGATCCTCGTCGGAGCCCGCCTCGCGGCCGGCGTGGGCGCGGCCCTCTTCTTCTCGCCGGCGATCGGACTGGTCGCGAGCCTGTATCCCCCGGGACGCCGGGGCCTGCCGGTCGGCACGTTCAGCTCGGCGTTCAGTCTCGGCGCCGCGCTCGGGATCCTCGGGAGCTCCCTCCTGGTCCCGGAGATCGGCTGGCAGGGTGCGTTGGCGTTCGGCGGGCTCGCGCTCGGTCTCCTGGTCGTCCTCGCCGTGCCGATGATCCCCGCGCGGGCCGGTGCCCCCGGGCCGCGCCCCGCCCCCGCCCGAAGCCACCTCCCGGTCGCCCTCGTCCACCGCGGCGTGTGGGCGGTCGGGCTCGCGTTCGTCGGGCTGGAAGGGGCGAGCTTCGCGACCGGCCAGTTCATCGTACCGTATGGCGAATCGGTCGAGGGCTGGTCGATCGCGCTGGCGGGGGCCGTCGGGATGATGTTCGTCCTTCCGAGCCTCTTCGGGGGCCCGGTCGGGGGTCCGATGGCCGAGCGGTTCCGCAACCACCGCACCCAGCTCGCGGTCCTCACGCTGATCGGCGGTGGCCTCCTCGCCCTCCTTCCCTTCGTCGGGCTCGCCGGAGTGATCCTGGTCGGTACCGTCTTCTCGTTCACCTACGGCATGATCTACGCGATCATGTACGTCCTCCCGCACTTCTGGCGGGAGGTCCCGGCCGAGGAGGTCCCCCTCGCGATCGGGCTCCTCAATTCGGTGCAGCTCGCCGGCGGGGCCCTGGTCTCGGCCCTGTTCGGCTGGATCGTCTCGATCCGTTCCTATCCGTTCGCGTGGGAGGTCCTCGCCGGGATGGTCGTCGTCTCGCTCGGGGCGCTCGTGCTCCTCCCCCCGACGCCCGCCCGCGAATCCGGTCCTCCCGTCGCGGGGGCTCCCGCCCCGATCGGAGGGCACGGCCGGTAGCGCACAGCTCGGCGATCGGGCACTCACCGCACCTCGGGTGGTTCGGCCGGCACAGGTTCTGGCCGTGCTGGACCAGGAGCGGATTGAGAGGCATCCAGTACCGGGGATCGACGCGGGCCCTCAAACGCGCCTCCGTCTCCTCGACCGTGCGGGTCCGGACCACCCCGAGACGGTTCGCGATCCGGTGCACGTGGGTGTCGACCGGGATGGCGGGGACCGCGTAGCCGAAGACGAGGACGCAGTTCGCGGTCTTCGGGCCGACCCCGGGCAGCGAGGTCAGCTCTTCGAACGAACGCGGTACCTCGCCGCCGAAGCGCCCCAGGAGCGCCCGGGCGCACTCGCGGATCGTCCGCGCCTTCACGTGGTAGAAGCCGGTCGCGCGGATCAGGCGCTCGACCGTCCGAGGATCGGCCCGGGCCAGCGAGGGCGCGTCGGGGTAACGAGCGAAGAGCTGCGCGCTCGCGACGTCCGTGTTCGCGTCCCGGGTCCGCTGCGACAGGATCGTGCCGACGAGGACCTGGAACGGGTTCTCGGCGTGATCGCGAAGGTACGGCGACCTCCAGTCACCGGTCCGGTAGAGCGCGGAGAGACGGTCGAGGACCCTCTCCCAGTACCCGGGATCCGCCGGGGACCGCCCCTTCATCGGACCGATCCGGCGCCGACCCGTTCGGGATCGCTCGGAACCGGGGGGGCCCCGGAAGACAGGACCGTGCCGAGGCCAGGGTCGGAGAGGTCCGGCTCTTCGGACGCCCCTTCTCCTTTCAGGAGCTCGCCGACGAGGTAATCGCTTCCGGCCACGAGGCAGAACCCGTCCGGTCCGGTCGCGGCGCGGGCGAGCCGGACCCCTTCGACCGCGGAGGTCGCCACCACGATCCTCGGGAACCGCCCCCCGGCGATCGCACGGAGCTCCGACGTCGGTAGGGTCCGTTCGGACCGGACCGGCACCAGCACGATCGTGCGGACGAGCGGTGCGAACGCTTCCAGGATCCTCGGAACGTCCTTTCCCTGGAGACAGCCGAAGACGAGCGTCGACTCCTCCGGGTCCGCGAGCGGGGAGAGCTCCACCAGGCTCTGCGCGACCGCCCGGGCGCTGTCGGGCGTGTGCGCGATGTCGTAGTAGACCTCCGGGCGACGCGAGACGCGCTCGAGCCGCCCGGGCCAGCGGAGGTGCGCGAGCCCGGCCCGCACCCGGTCCTCGTCGACCTCCCGTCCGATCGCCGAGGCGAACCGGACGGAGGCGGCGTACGCGAGGGCCGCGTTTCCCGGCTGGAACCGGCCGATCAACGGGAGCCGGATCTCCGCGACCGAGCGGGACGGGGACCGCAGACCGAACGACTGGCCGCCGTCATAGATCGTGCGGTCGAAGAACTCCACCTCCCTTCCGAGATGCCAGAGCGGGACCCCCCGATGCGCGGCCTCGCTCTCGACCACGGTAGAGGCTTCGGGGACGAGCTCTCCCACGATCCCGGTCATGCCCGGGTGGAGGATCCCTGCCTTCTCGTAGGAGATCGCGGCGATCGTCGGCCCCAGGACGTCGGTATGCTCGAGCTCGATGGTCGTGACGACCCCCACGCGTCCGTCGACCACGTTCGTCGCGTCCATCCGCCCCCCGATCCCGACCTCGACGACGAGGGCATCGACCTCCTGCCGGCGGAACCAATCGAGGGCGAGGACCGTGGTGACCTCAAAGAAGGTCGGCGCCCGGTCGATCGCGCCGGTGCGTTCGAGCGCCGCGCTCGCTTCGTCGATCCGGGCGACCCCCGCGACGACCGCCTCCCGGGGAATGAGGTGGCCGTCGACCCGGATCCTCTCGCGATAGCTCGTGAGGTGGGGCGAGGTGAACAGACCGACCCTCAGTCCGTGGGCCGTCAGGATCCCGTGGACCATCGCGGCGGCCGACCCCTTGCCCTTGCTGCCGGTGATGTGGACCGCCGGAAGCGATCGCTCCGGGTTCCCCATCGCCCCGAGCAGCGCCCGGGTCACCTCGAGGCCGGGTCGCATCCCGAAGCGTCGACGCTGGAACAATCGCTCGAGCGTCGCGCGATACTCGTCTCCTCCCACGGAACCGACCGACCGAGTCGAACGGGCGCATAAGGTGGCCGGTCGTTCGAGATCGCCGACGGCGCGGGGGCCGTCCGTCAGTACATCGAACGCTCGCGGTAGACCCCGTACACCCGTTGCAGCGTGTGCACGATCTCTCCGAGCGTCGCCCGTGCCCGGAGGGCCGCGAGGATCGGGGGCATCGTGTTTCCCGATTCGGTGGCCGCGACCTTGGAGAGCGCATCGAGCGCGGCGGCGTGACGGGCCGGGTCCCGGCGGGCCCGCAGGGCCCGCAGGCGTCGGGACTGCAGGCGGCGCGCCTGTTCCGAGATCTTGAGACGCGGCACCCGCACGGGATCGTCGGTCGCGTAGGCGTTGACCCCGACGACCTTCTGCGTGCCGGTCTCGACCTGCCGCTGGTAGCGGAACGATGCCTCCTGGATCTCCCGTTGGAAGAACCCTCGCTCGATCCCGGCGACGACCCCACCGATCTCGTCGATCCGGTCGAAGTATCGCTGGGCCGCCTCTTCCATCGTGTCGGTGAGCCACTCGACGTAGTAGCTTCCCGCGAACGGGTCGATCGTCTCCGTCACGCCGGACTCGTGGGCCAGGATCTGCTGGGTCCTGAGCGCGATCCGGACCGCGTCCTCGCTCGGGAGCTGGATCGCCTCGTCGAAGGAGTTCGTGTGCAGCGACTGGGTCCCCCCGATCACGCCGGCGAGGGCCTGGACCGTCGTGCGCCCGCCGTTCAGCTCGGGGTGCACGGCCGTGCACCAGCAAACGCCGCTCAGCGTGTGGAAGCGGAGCCACACCCACCCTTCCTTCTAGGCCCGCAAATCA
>JBJKRJ010000008.1:0-30281 GCA_046704665.1 Thermoplasmata archaeon
GAGGCGGTGAACGCTCAGTTTCGGCCCTCGAAGAAGGCTGGTGCGAAGGCTCAATCAAGACGGAAATCTTGAGGACGGGAAGGGAAGTCAGCCGACCTCACGAACGTGTGGATGGCCAAGTACTGGACTCGCGAAGAGTGATTGCTAGGTTGAGCTTCTCACCCTTCGCGGCCGCCCTTCTCGAATCCCGAACCCATTCCGCTTCCTCCGACCGTGTGTAGGGCTTATGCCGGCCTATCAGGGGCCGAAAGACCGCGGGATCGTTCACGTAGCGAACGAGAAATGGCACATCAGAGGGCTCGGGAAGGCGGAGAGTGAGCCGGGGGCTCAGGATGGGCGGGTGGATTCGGGAAAGCTTTCCGCCGGTCGCCGGCATCGGAATGGCATCAGACGGTCGACAGATTACACTTGGTGTGGTCGACCGACTCGAGCCTCAATGACGATCATCCGGCAGAAGGCGTAGCCAGACCGTCAGCTTCACGAAGCACTCGTCCCCGTCGATCTCGTCCGGCTCGCTCAGGATCACGACGCGGAGTGGGTGGTCGGGCGGCAGCTTGCGGACCACTTCCTTCAGCGGGCGAGTGGCGACCTTGCCGTTCGGACGTGTGGACTCGGGCCGAGATGGCGACCGGGAAGATGTGGCCGGAGCACTCGCTCCGGATGAAATCCCACCGCGGGCCTCGTCGCGGGCCATCCCGATCGCCACCGCGGCTCTGTTGGTTTGCCGGCTATAAGCCGCCTCATCGGTCGGCGGTGGATGGAAGATGGACGAGCCGAGAATACGGCGTCCCGAACGATGGCCCCTTGTTTGACAAGGCAAGCCCTAACTCAGGCAGAGCTCTAGACCTCGCATGGCTCCGTTGCTCCCTCGTCCAACGATTTCTGATCCAGATCAAATACTGACCAATGCATTTCTCTCTGAACTCGAGGCAAATTGCCGTATGTGCCTCGACGCGTGGAATGAACTCCTACAACTGTCTCTTGCGCCGCCAAGAGCCGGGCCTAGCGATTCTTCGCAAGCCGAGATGCGGCGTTGGGTGTACTCTCTATGGGCCAAGGTGTATGCAATGACAGGCGCGGCGCGCAGAATCTCGCGTGTGCTTTGGACGTGGGAAAGTTCAGGCCGACTCCGGGCAGACCTGAAACTGAATCTCTCGGCTCATCTCCGGGAGAATGCGCCCGTCGTCAAGTTGAGGGATGCTCTTGAACATACGGAGTCCCGCATACCCGACTTCGCTCGGCAAGCCGGGGATCAACCGCTGAGCGGGTGGGGAGTGACGAATAATCCTGAGGATAACGGCCCATTGCCTCCCACCCGATTTCGCCACCTGAACTACCTTACTTGGAGATGCAGCGTGAGGGACTCGGATGGAGAGTACCCGTGCAATCTCCGCGAAGTAGCGGAGTCCGCCCAACGGCTTGCCGTATCGTTACCAGTTAGGATTGGCGGTACAGCAACCATAGTCTGGTCCCCGCCGCCGTAATCCCTCAATCATCGAGAAGGCCCCCCTCAAACCGACCTCGCCCGCTCCGGTTACTTTCGCCCTGTGGCCCGCACTCGTGAATCGTGTACCCGCGTCGGTCAGTTCGGTCTGGGCGAATCGTCCTCCAGGTTCCTACCTTCGCCGAGTGCCACTCACGACGATCCAGTCGGGCAATTCCAGGCCCCGCGCTCGCAGTACCGTCTCTTGATCTCGATAGAAAGTCTCCCGCACTCGCCAATCCTTCAGTTGTGCCTGAGCCGCCACACCGAGGAACCGGAGTCGGCTGCGCTTCACCTCAACACCCGCTCCCACGAAACCTGCCTCGATCAGGAACTTCCGAGCCACCTCAGGCGGGGGCGAGAACCACTTCGTGGGAGGGTGGGTCGTCCACCGCGGGTCCGAGTCCGCCTCGATGGTCAACGCTTGACCTTCATTGCGAGGAACGGGAGACAGGAAGGAGTGAACGGTCAGACCACCTGCCTTCAGCACTCGACGACAGCTTTTCAGGAACGGAAGAAGAGACGGCGTGCTCAACTCGCAGAGGAACTCGCTGGACACCACTGCATCCAGCGACCCGGAGGGTAGTTGCCTCAACGTGTTGGTGGCATCACCTGACAGAACGCGCACCCGGTCGGTGAGCCGCGCGGACTTGAGCCGCTCGAGAAGTGAGGCTCGATTCGACGCGTACGGACCCGCGAACCGATCAATGACATCCATCTGGACACTGGGCACGAGCCGGGCCAGAGGTATCGTCAGCTGACCGTCTCCGCATCCCACTTCGACGAGCGTGGACGTTTCGGGCGGAAGGACAGAAGCCACGGCACGTGCCAGACGTGCGTACTCCAGCTCCCAAGCATGGGCAAGCGCCGACGGGTCACGCACGGTCTGCATTGGGTCTCATCTCTAGGATTACGCGATTCAACTTGGGCTCATCGTTCACATTCCGCCGGGTGGTCGACGCGAATATACCGCGACGGAGAGTTCCCCTCTATGTCGACCCCCACCAGTGTCCATCGTGAGCTGATTCTGCCCAACCCCGTCGAGAAGGTCCCTCTCAAACCCACCTCCCCAGTTCCGATCACCCTCGCCCTCTGGCACACGTCGTGGCTGGAGATCCACCGCGACAAGCAGTCCGCGATCCGCACTCATCTCGGCGCTCCCGGCTCCTCCGAACTGAGCCACACGTTTCAGTGCCTCCGGGAGACCTTCCCCGGACTGGAACTAGGGCCCCCTTCGACCTGTCCCCTCCGGTCGCCCAGCTTCGAGGTGGCGTACCTCTTGCGGTCGTTCCCGATCGAGCGAACTCACTACTGGCCGATGCGCCTGCTGAAAGGCTCGGACCGCGCCGGCCTCCTGTTCCGCTCGCTCGCCTCGAAGGAACTCGGCGAGCACGAGGTCGTCCTCCAGCTTCTCTTCCGCCGGGTCCCGTACTGGGAGTCGAGCTTCCTCTCCGGCAGCTACGACCTATTCATCGAGAACAAGGCTCAGGGACGCGACCGGGCCTTTCTCCAGCTCTTGCAGAAACGGAAGGCCGAGCCGGCCTACCACGTCGAGATCCGCGCCGCCATCGCGGGACCGCACCCCCAGCTCGTCGAGACCGCTCTCCTGGGCTGGGTGAATTCGTGGACCTCGATCAGGGGCAACTGTTGGTGGGATCTCCGTAGGGTGGTTCGAAGGCGTGGTCACGAGTTCCTTGATGCGCTCCGCGACCACGACATCCTACGGTGTGCGGCAAGGAAGGCGAGTCGGGACATCAGCACCACCGAGTTCACCCAGGTCTTCCCGAGCCCGTGGCGCGAATACATCCCGGACCTTTCCTACGCAGGCGCGCCGAAGTCGTCCCGACCGCAATCCCTCGCCCTTCGGCCGAAGGGTGACCCGACGGGTCGTGGCATCGTCATCGGCCAAGCCGACGGGGAGGCCGTTTGCCTCCCGGCCGGCTGGCACCACCTCGCGATCCTGGGAAAGACCCGGTCCGGGAAGTCCACGTTCGCCCTGAACGTCGCGACCCAGATCCTCGCGCAGCGGCCGGAGGCTCGCGTGCTGGTTCTCGAACCGACCGGGAACCTCATCCGCGAGCTCGTCGAGCGGCTTCCGAGCGAGGTCGCCCAAGACGCCGTCGAGATCGACCCGACCCGTCCCACGTTCGAGCAGGATGGGGTCGAGATGGCCACCGTTCCGTTGAACCTGCTCCACCTGCCCAACCGGCATTCGCTCAAGCCCTTGGAGTTCGAGCGAAAGTCCGAGCGGCTCATGGGAGACTTCCTCCAGTCGGTCCGGAACGCGTGGGGCGAGGACAGCATCGGGGGACGGGCGGAGTTCATCCTTCGAACCGTGATCCAGGGGCTGGTCCAGTCCGAGGGGTCCAACCTCGTGGATGCCTACTCGGCCCTCTCCGGCAAGGAGGCGCTCGAACGGCTCGAGCGCCTTTCGAAGGGTCTCTTGTTGAAGAGCGCCTTCGGCCGGACCCTCTCCAACCTCACCTACGAGTTCACCTTCTCGTCCCTGGACAAGGTGGGCAAGGTCTCCACGAACCCCCTGCTCCGCAAGGCGATCTGCCAGCGCGGCCACGCCGTCTCGTTCGACCAGCTGCTCGAGCGCCGGCTCCTCCTTCTGAACCTCGCCAAGGGCGCGCTCGGCACCGACGCCTCCACCTTCCTCGGGGCGATCTTCCTCACCCAACTCTGGTCCGCGATTCAGGAGCGGCCGCGAGATGCCCCGCCCATCTACCTCGTGGTCGATGAGTTCCACAACTTCGCCATCCCTGCCTTCGCGGACATGCTGAGCGAAGGTGCGGGGCATGGCCTCCACGTCGTCGCGATCACGCAGTACCTCAACCGCATCCCGGACCGCGTCCGCTCCGCCCTGGTCGGGAACGTCGATGCCTGGGTCCTCTTTCCCGTCGGCGCGGAGGACATGAAGGAGGCCCACGCTCTCGTCCAAGGGACTCGGTTCGGTTGGAAGCCCGAGCACTTGGTCGGGGGTCTCGCGTCCTATCAGGCCGCCTTCGCGGTCCGGGACGCACTGCTGAAAATCGACACCCGGCCCGCCCCGGCGGCCACGGCGCACGCCGAGGAGAACCGGACGCTATTGCGGGACAGCTCTCGCAGGTACGCGTATCCCGAGGACTCGCTGGAATCCCCTTTGAGCCTCGCCCAGCCGCAGATTACCGCCTTCTTGGAGGCGTTCCCTGAGAAGGAGGGGATGACCCGCGACCGACTCGCGAAGGCCCTCGGCTGGCCCCCCGCGCGGGTCGAGGCGGCCCTGACGTTCTCCATCGCCTCCGGGGACGTGGCCGAGGGGCAGGGCCCGGACGGCGCCGAGTTCGGCCTCCGCGCTCGCGGATTCTTCCATCGCCAAGCGCTCGCCTTGGCCCGGAACGAGGGCGAGGAGCACTGCGACCTGCTCGCCGACAGCGCGGCGTACCTGCGGTGGAGGGGGGTCCACGTACGGGTCGTCGAACAGGAAGGGGGCTACCTTCGACCCGACGGCGAGTTCGGATGGCGGGGTCGTGACTACCACCTCGAGGTCGAGTGCAGCACCCTCATCAAGCATCAGGAGCAGATCGTGCGCAACGTCGTGAAGGCCGTTGAGGACGAGGCCCGGTGCCTCGTCATAGTGCCCGACGAAGAAGCGGCGCGGCTCTTCGTATCGGTCCTACGAAGGGGGGCACCCGCGCTGGAACTGTGGAAGGAGGTCGGGGTGCTCTGGCGGGCGGGGGTCGAGCAGATGGTGCCGTACGTGCCCGGCCCGCGCAAGCCGTGGGGGTTCCTCCCTGGCGGAGTCGAAGACGAGACCAAAGGCTCGCTGGAAACCCCCATTAAGCAGGAGGCTTCCCGGACCACCCAAGAGGACCCCCACGCCCTTGATGTCGCTCTCGTTCGCCACTGGGCGAAGCGGTTCTTGGCCGCCGGCAAGTGGGAGGTGACTGCCGACGACTTCCAGGGCGTTTTCGGGGAAACCGCCGGGGCGCCGGTCGACCGCGTGCGACTCGGAATGGCGCTGGAGACGCTCGGGGTGAAGAAGCTCCGTGCCCGCCGAGAAGGCAAGGAGAAGGCGACATACTACGACCTTCGAACCATGTCCGGTGCGTCAAAGCCGCAATCCGGTGACCCGAAACAGACGCAACAGCCCGTTCGCGATTCGAACGACAAACCCCAAGAAAAGGGCGGCGAACCGGACGCCAAGACTGACACGAGCGGGCAGGGCGGGCAGGGTCGTGCCGACGGGCAGACCTATGAGGAAAAGTACGAGGGGGGTCTGCCCAGAGGGGGTTGCCCGACGATTCGGACTGACCCTGCCCAGCACATCCGTAGCATGAACCGCATCGCAAACTGCCTGTCGCGCTCGAAGCGAATCGCTCGAGAAATCGACCCTGCGCCATCGCGGGGAGGACCCACGAGCAAAGCGAGTGGGGGGGACCCGCACCAATCGAAACTTGGGTCACTTGCCCATTCCATCGTCGCTATGAACACGAGTGGCTTGGACATGTCTCGTGACCGCGGGTCCCGCGCCCACCGCTGCCCAGATCCCGCGGTGGAACACGCGCCCAAAGCACCCTGCCAGCGCGCCGGGGGAGCTCGACTTTGGCACCTGGCACAAGGACGCGTTGTCCAGCAAGGCGTACTGTATGGATGTCGACAAGATCGAGTACCGGATCGACGCGAAGGGCAACTTGCGGGTCGTGGGAATCTACGAACTGATTCGCTGGGGCTGGCAGCACGACCTGAACGACATCCCGGATCGCTTGGCTCCCTACGAAGGGAAGCTGGCGCTATTGCGACGGATCAGCGTGTCGATCGCTGCGGGTCAGGGCTCATCCTTCCCGACGTTCTTCGTGTGGCATCGTCCCGACCTTTCTGAGTTCGTGGTCTGCCGGCTGGAAGATTGGGCAGGCGGTTCGAGAAGAGCCCTCGGCCTGGGGTGCCGGGCGTTCGCCGATTTGATCAGGGGCCTCCCCCAGTGGGAGCGCGACTCTTTGGCCCCTCCGAGGTTGCGATCCCAGGACCCCAGCCCGCCTCGGCAAGCAACCGTACGGACCTGACGAAGTAGTTGCGTTGCGGAGCCTTGGGGAGTAGGCTGAAAGCGCTCACCGACCGCGCTACCTCCTGTAGTCGCCCCTCGCGAACGACCTTGGTCTCTACGTCGGTGTCGGATCCGACAGCAGGCAGAGCCGCGAGCAGGCGAGGGGAGAGCGGTCCGAAGCCGAAGAAGACGAAGCGCTGCCTCGGCGGGCTCTTCGCTCGCCCGCCGATTTCCTCCAGCGATACCCGGCGGGAGAACAGCTCGACCCTCTCCCGCAGCTTCGGAAGCACCTTGCTGGGGTTCATCTCCGAAGGCCACCAGCGGTCGAACCAGTCGAGGACGTCACACCCGACGTACTTCCGAGCCTTGGTCGAGTACCCGAGGGCGGCCAGCGGAGCGTGTTTTCGCTCCATGTGAGGGACTTCGTGACGAACGATGTCGCACTTCTCCACCGCAAGGAGGTACGCCGCCAGGAAGTGCTCCTCGAACGATTCGGGCTCGTCCTGTTGCTCTTCCTCGGTCACTCCGTCCCGCTTGCCCTCCGCTTCGATAAGCATCGCGGCCGAGATCCACCTACCCGCTCGGGGGGGGCCCCGAGTGGAGCGAGGGGAGGGACCCGCGCCTCGACGGCGTGTCGCGGCCGTCGCTCTACCCGGGCCATCACCTAACGGCGAGGATCCAGGCTCCCATCGCGATCAGCGCGAGCCCCTCGATGAGGAGGGCGAGTAGCACACTCAGGGAGGGCTTGCTCGCCCGCGGCGGGTCTGCCCACTCTTCCACGCACTCGTCGCACGCGGCCAAGTCGGCAATCATCTGACCCCCTTCCGCGAAGGCGCTCATGCGAGGACCCCCTCACGCCCGGGGAACCGAAGCGCGCTCGCCACGACCACCAGCACGATCCCAACCGCCAGGACCGCGAAGAACGTGCTCACGTTCATCAGGGACGCGTCAGGAAGGCACGCCGGGTCCGCCACGCACGCGTTGAACGCCGCGAGGCCCTCCGCGCCGACCGCGAGGAAGATGAGGCCGATCACGAAGGTGACCACCCACGCGGTCGTCACGCCGCGAATACTCTGCGTCATCTGCCGCTCTCCTGCGGGATGGGGTCACGCGGGAACCCCTTCGCGTCCTGAGAGGAGCAGCGCGCCCGCCGCGATCCGCTCGAAGGCTCGGGACCGCTCGGGACTTACCCGCGGACCCACCTCGTGACTCAAAATCTCAGTCGACACATTGTAGGCTGACCATCGGGTGAGCAGCGCGTTGTGGGACGCGATGGCCTCCGCCCGCGCGCCGATCGCGCTCGCGTGGACGCGGGGGAGGCCCGCGGCGAGGAGCGCGGGCGCCACCTCCTCCGCGAGGATCTCTTCGCCCATCGCCAACTCGTAGACGCGGAGGGCTTCCTTGAACCGCGCCAGGATCGCGTGAATCGCCTTCTGCAGCATCGCGAGGAGGTCCGTCGCCGACGAGAGGTGGACCTCGCGGAGCTCCACGAGGGAGTTCATGCCTGCGTAGAGTTGGTTCGCGCAGGCGATCCGTACGCCCGTCCCCTCGGCGCGCACCGCCCAGCTCCCGTCCAGCGAGTTCATCACTCGGACGCCCGGGTACACCGATTCGTGGGGGCCAAGCTCGTATCTCGTCCCCACAACCAGACGGACCTCCATCCGCCGCCCTCCCGCGAAGAGTCGGATGACCTCGCGGGGGAACGCGGGGGCGGTCGTGTCCGCGACGGGTCGCTCCAGCGCCTCGCCGATCGCGTGCACGGCTTCCGCGACCTGACGGTGCTGCACGAGAGAGTACCGAGAACTCACGATCGATACGATCTCGGACGTGTCGCGTCGGCGGACGCCCCGGAACTCCTCGAGGTCCCTCCCCGCGGGTCCCCAGATCGGGACCAGGTCGTAGAGGGGGACCTCGTCGGGGGTGGCGACGGTCTCGTACGGTCGGCGGTGGTTTTCGCTCTGGCTCTCGGTCGCTGGTGAGGCGTACATCGCGGTCCTCTTTCGAGGAGGACCGCGATGGGAGCCACTCGAGAACCCTCAACCTAGGTATCTTACCCTGCCGTTACTCAGAGGTGAAAGAGAATCAGCAGCACGGTCGCCGCTCCGGCCACCGCTGCAATACCTGCAAGGATGATCAATAGGTTCGTACGCTGCCGCTGCTCGGCCTGCCAAGCTTGCTCGACTTCCCACTCCTTCGCGTCTCTAACGGACGACGAGTAGAGAGTGTAGATGGGGCCACGGACGGAAGTCGCGAGATTGCCGTATCGGTCGGCTGGCTCCTCCAGATTCGATTCCACGGTCCCGTCCACCCGAGCGATGTAGAGGTGGACCCGGAGTTCTGCGTACCCGACTCGAGTCGGTATCCAATCCTGGATCACAAACTGAGTCGAAGCCGAGGGTGGAATCTCGAAAGTCGCAATGAGCGGGGTAGATGCTTGATCCGCTACGGTCCATGTAAACGCCAGCCGCCCTTTCCGTGGTCGTGGCGTGAGGTTCTGGATTCGCACCACTGTGCTGTAGGAATGTCCGGTCAGCAAAACGGGCCCGACGTCGCCTTCAGGAGCGGCTGAGATTCGGAGACCGTCCCAATCCCTTGCTGGCGAGGCTTGCCCCACGAGATGAACGGAAGGGACGTACGGCAATCAGGTTGCCGGTTATCAGCCTACGTCGTTTGATTGGATTGCCTGCTCTTCCCTGGCCTCGAGCCGTAGCCGCAGAATCTCAATCCCTTCAGCCTGCTCGATCCGGGTCCTCGGGGGAAACGCCTCGTCAACGATCTCGCTGACATGCAACCTCGCCTCTTTGCAGACGCCAAAGGGCGCGGGCGAACGCCGGGTGCCCCCCCATCCACCGCTGCGGGGCCTTTCCGGAACCGATGTCACGGCTTCCCGGATCGCTTGCCCCGACGAACCGTCCGGGATGGTGCCCTTTGGCGCTCTTCGAGTTCGTACTCTTGGAGTGCCCTGTCCCCGCACATCAGCAGCCCTTTCGCGGTTCTCGCAGCGTCGTTGAGGAATTGATCAAGTCCTTCGTCCGTCACGATCTGAACGACCCTGTAAGAGTACTCCCTGGGTGTCGGGCGCAGGAGTAACTTCCCTCGAGATACTCTCCTGACTGTCGAAACGCTGCCGTTGGAAACACTCGCGGAGTAGAGCTTCCCCTTTACGACAAGAACCGGAATGACAATGTCTCCGAACTCCTCGGGATCTCCATGAAGCTTGTCTGCCATTGCGGCCCTTGCTTGGGCTGCACTCGCTACTTGAAGGAGTGATTCTCCCGGGCTAGCTCGCCTACCTTTCAGGTCCTTCTTGGGAATCGTCGGACCTTCGATTAGGGAATAACCTATCTCCGAACCGGAATCCAGTAGCGGAAGTTCGGGCCTGTGCTCAACTTGGGGTAGGCCTAACGCGACTTGACGTCCGTGATCTGAACAGTACAAGCTCCAGTATCGATTTACTACGAAACCTGCGGGGGTTGGCTGATTAAGCAACACCCAAGTGGCGTGGTGATCGAGCTCCTTGCATTCAATGACAAAGCTGACAGAGAGTTCAATGAGCGCGTCGAGGGATTCCTCCATCCATGCGATAACGTCTGCTTCCCGACTCTTTCCTGTGATTGGATCGCTGTAGAACGAGGACTGCATCACACTGAACTCATGATCTTGGCAAGCGTCCGCGACCCGGCTCTCAAATGGGTAGCCCGTGCTCTCGACCCACTTCTTCACAGCCTCGCATTCATCATTAGAGGGTCGAGTTGCGCGTTCGAACCTTTTCCCGGTCATCTGAACCCGATGAATCATCTCGTGTATCTCTTTGCTTTCTTCTCTAGGAACCTTGGCTTATCCCGTCTGGGGCGGTCAAGTCCTCCCCACTCGTCTTCCCTCGTTCACTCGACGGAGTCCGACAGGCCTGAGAGAGACAGTCCACTGTCGCGGCCAGTGTCTCGCATGGTTGGTGCCGCGATTGGGCCATCGCCCGCGGAAAGAGCATCGGTCGGCACCCCGCATCGGAACTGCGTCTCGATGATCCCGAATCGCGCGTAGAACCTCGCCGCTTTCCGCCAGTCGCTCGCGAGGACCTTCGCAAGCCCGGACGCGCTCGAAACGACCGCCCTCGCCGCCTTCACGCGCCCGCGTAGGTCCCTCAGCCGCCGCTCCTCCTGCCGTTCGTCTTCCTCGCGGGAGTCGTCGGGTAGCCCGCTCGTGGTCTCCATCGCGGTGAACCGTCGGGTCGGAGTTGGGATCTCTTCCTCCTCCTCAAGGGTGGGGAACGCGACCCGGGCTTCGACCCGGGTCCGCGACCCATCGTGCGCGCGGGGCGTCGGGTCGCGGGTCGGTCCCGCGAACGGGGTCGGGCCCGGCGCGGGTCCCGGCGGGGCGGGCTTCGGCGCGGCCGGGCCCTTCGGGGGCGCTTCCAGGTCGCCAAAGCACCGAACCTCGAGGTGGAGTTGCTCGCGCAGCACCTTCACGCGGTCCGCGGTCGTCGTCCCGTGCCATCGATGGTTCGCGGGATCCCATCGCAGCCCGAAGTCGCGCAGGTAAGCGCGGTTCGCGTAGGTCGCGGGGCTCCCGGGCAGCTGTACCGTCCGCAGCGACGCGACCAGGTCGCGGAGGAACGGGTTCGCGGGAGAAGGGGTTCCGTTCGCGCTGTGCGCGCTTGTCGCGGTCATCGGGACCGCAGGTCAGCGCGCAGGCCGACCGAGGAGCGATTCGAGCGACGAGGTCGGCCGAACCCTCTTGATGTTCGCGCGGGCGGCCGCCTACCGCGCGAACTTCAAGAAGGGGGCGCGCGACCGATGAGAGACCGCGACAGGCGCGCACCGAAGCGTGTCATAGCTTCGTGAAACGCTGCTGCCCAGTATTGCTGACCCAAGTGGACTATCGATTGTCGCAACGCGTCCTTCGGTTCTTCGTGCCTGAGGACTATAGCGGAAGAAACAAGTGGGCCAAGAATGGTTTGTCACTTGGAGAACGTCGCCATGAGTGCAGGCGAAGCAAACCAAGGCGGCTTGAGTCCGCTCACCGGGGAGGTCTGGCGAGAGACCCTCCTCCGCCTAGATTCGGAGGATCATGTTCCGGACGGAGTTCTGAGGAAACTTGCCGCGCTATCCTCGGAATCCCTCACCAACCCCGAGCTTCTGGCTAACATCCTCCGGACGCGGACACCCCCATCAGGGCCATGAGACTTCTCGAACTCGAGATATCAGAACTGAGGGGCATCCGCCACCTCGTAGTGGTTCCGAACGGCCGGAACGCCGTGATACTGGGTCCGAATGGAACTGGCAAGAGCGCGATTGTCGATGCTCTCGATTTCTTGCTCACCGGATCCATCTCACGGATTCAAGGCGAAGGCACGCGTGGGCTCAGCTTGGCGAAGCACGGAAAGAACCTGGAAGGCGGCGTCGAATCCTCTTGGGTTCGAGGGAAGTTCCTCCTGCGCAATTCAGGGTCGACCGTAGAGCTCCTCAGACACCTTGGCAACCCATCCGATCTGATGTCTGATCGGGCCAACGAGGCTGAGGTCGGCGAAGCGGTCACCTTGGCGCAACAGGGCCAGCACATCCTGACTCGTAGAGTGTTGCTCCAGTTCATACTCTCGGAGGGAAAACCGAGGGCCGAGCTTATCCAGAAACTGCTTAACGCGGACGATCTCGAGAGTGTCAGGGTCGCCCTAGTCAAGTGTCAGTCCATCCTAGACCGGGACTTAGAGGTGGCGGAAGCATCTCTCAAGTCTACGCTGGCCGACCTAGCCGCAGCCGCTGGGCTCCCCGAGTTCTCCCTGCCCGAATTCGTCGACGCGGTCCGCAAATTCCGGTCAACACTGGGCGGGACAACTGTAGGCGAGACTCTGCCTGACGACTTGAAGGAAGGCCTGAGTCCCCCTGCCTCTCTTGGACCGTTTCCCGCCTCAGCTCGAGCGCTGGATGCTGGTTCTATCAGGAGTCTAAGAGGCCTGTTAGATGGCACTGCGCAGGCAGTCGCAACCGAGCAAGAGGCTGCACTCCGCCAGAAGCTTGCTGAGCTTCGTGCCTCGACTGCTACTCTCAAGTCCTTGCGGGTTGAGTCGCTTCTTCGAGCTGGGCTCGAGTTAATTGACGACGAGCCGGTCTGTCCCCTGTGCGAAACCCCGTGGGATATCGACCGACTCAAGCAACACATTCAGCACCGACTCGATCTGGCCCGAGAAGCGAAAGAGATTCGGGACAGCATCGAGAAAGCTTCCTCTCCGCTACTCAGTCGAGCGGAGCGGGCGCTAGCTGACCTGCGTTTGCTTTGTGAAGCGGCGGTCAAGGAGCCTCGGACTTCTTCTCAGCTGGAATTGGAATCATGGAAGGACCGGCTTTCTCGCCTACGCTCTCTCCTTGAGTCCCCTATAGAGAGATACCCCAACCCTGACTGGGACCCGACCCTCGTGGCTCGGCTCGGAGCACCTCCCGACTTTGAAGAGCTCCTCAGCTCGCTCGAAGTCAAGATTGTACGGCTTGCTGCGACAATGCCACCCGAGCTCGTAGCATGGGACTCTCTAACTCGCCTCACCGAGTTCTGGAAGAAGCGTGCTTCCGGGGTTGCCGTCGTTGAACAGACACGGGCGGCGTCGGCCTTGTCCACGACAGTAAGGGCTCGATTCGAGTCCACGCGAGTCTCCAAGCTAGCCGCCCTCTACGAGGAGATCGCGACACGATTTGCGGGACTCTATGCCGAACTACACCCGGAGGAGGCGGAAACCTTTCGCGCCTCGCTAACGCAAGAAAAGGCCGCGGCGCTGCTCCAGGTAGGGTTCCTGGGGGTGACCGACGTTCCTCCCGCTGGACTTCATAGCGAAGGTCACCAAGACAGCATGGGCCTCTGCATGTACCTGGCCCTATCGGAACGGATCGCACGGGACAAACTGGGGTTCTCGGTGCTCGACGATGTCGTCATGTCGATCGATGCAAGTCATCGACGTAAAGTTGCGGAGCTAATCAGTGGACTGAGCAAAGATCGCCAGTTCTTGATTACGACGCATGACCAAGTCTGGGCCCACCAGTTACGCACCCTTGGCGTCGTCACCTCTTCGGACATCACTATCATCCGCGGCTGGTCGTTAAGCGGCGGCCCCGTCACTCAGATCGAGCCGGACTTCTGGGACGAAATCGACTCAGAGGTGAAGGCAGGAAGGATGTCCGTCGCTGCCGGTATTCTCAGGCGTAACCTCGAGGCTTTCTTTGCTGAAGCGTGCGCTGCTCTCGAAGGGAAAGTCGTTTACCGACGAGAGACACAGTGGGACCTCGGCGATTACCTGCCGGCTGCATATTCTCGGTGGAAGGATCTTGTCGAGGAGGGACGGCGTGGCGCCGCACGACGCGGCGATACCGCATTGATGGCGAAGCTGGCTACTCTTTCTTCGGATGGCGCGAAGTCATTGAAAGGGGCTCAGGTCGAGCAGTGGGGCGTGAATGCTACCCTCCATTACAACAATTGGGCGGACCTGACGCCTGCGGACTTCCTGCCAATCGTAAGTTCACTTCGGGAACTCTACTCGACTCTACGGTGCGCGAATTGCTCCTCTGTCCTTAGCTTGGCCCGAGTAGGGACGACTAAGAACAGCGTCGCCTGTAGGTGCGGGAAAGTATTCTGGCCGCTTTCCTGAGGAGCCGTCACAGGGGCAATCCAAATACCATCCCTCCGGCGAGACTGTGCGACGGCTAGTCGAGAGGACGCCGGAGACCCGAGAAAGGCTGTGACTTGACTCGTGCCAAAATGAGGTAATATCAGTCCCGGAAGGCGCTCGCGACCAAGGAACTCAACGAGGCTTAATCAGCGACTGCTCGCCGCACGGCTCGCGCTTACGATGATGTTTGCCTCTTCTGCGATCCGATGAGTGATCGCTCCTCTTTGATGACTCGGCAGACTGGTTGCTCACTTCGCTAACGACTCTTTCTGCCCCTACGCTGCCACGTTCCGTTTGGCCTTGATGAAATCGAAAGCGGCACGAGGGCTGTCGTTCCTCATCGCGAATTCTTGGAGACGGGCAACGTCCGGCTGCAAGAGCACGCGGACACCTAGAGAATCTGCGAGAGAGACCTCTGGGGCAGTCAGGCTGGGTTTGGCTGTTGCCGCCACCGCGACGACTTCGAAGTTCGGGAGCTGTCGGGACAGCGATTCTGCCCGATCCCGCAACCTGACCATCTTGTCCTCGGCCATCAAGTCTCGTAACGTAGCTTCCAAGACAATCGCTGCATTCGAGTACGGCACGAAGGCGACAAGGTCGGGCGCACTGCCCATGTTGAACCCTCGAAGCCCGGTGCTCAAGACCTGAAAACCGCAAAGGGTGAAGATCCACGACAACCCCACCTCTTGAGAATTCTCCAGGCGAAGACTGCCTTCGTCCCCAGTAATGAACTCCTCAAGTCGTCGATTCCCGAGGTCGGTTATTGCAAGCGCGGCGAGCCGTGGGTTCGCGGACTCCTTGGACGGAAGAGCGAGCTGGAATCGATCTACGCGTTCAGTGCCGAAGATCAGTCCGCCGTCAACCCAATCACAGGTATGCAATGGTACGGTGAACGACACCACATCGCTCCCAGCCAGCTTACTCTCGTCTTCGGTCGCACGAACCACAACTCGCTCGATTGCGTTTCCCGTGACCTTCCTTCCGACGATGCGAAGGTCGCAGCAGCGAGCGCGAGGTGGTGCACGAACACGCAGAACGAGATCTTGATTTTCCGAGAGCTCCTGCCCTTCAATCCGTGTGTAAAGGGGTGCGGAAACCCAGAACCTCGTGCCACCACCGAGGCCGTGCGGTGGCTTCGCTCGCAGGAAGTAAAGCATAAGGTCCTCCATCCCAAAATACGGGGGGTCGTGGATTAGCAAACGCCGCTCAATGTCCGACCATCGGTGCTGATCTAACATCTCCTGCAGCGAACCTCCCGGAGCCCCCAACTGGAAAGTGACACAGTCCGGTTCCGGCTGCCAGAAAGACCTCCACTGATCCCCAATCTGTGCCACGCTAAAGAACGAATGAAGAGGGTACTCCGTCATACCACCATCGGCTCTGCGAGTCGGGTATGCGAGCTTGAACGCGTGTTCGTCCACGCGCAGTTCCTGTCGGTCAACTTGGTCCAGAATAGAGTCCAGCTCGCTGAAGGGTAGAGACAAACGTCCTGCGACAAAGTCTTCTAGTCGAACGAGAGACTCGGATTCTCCGGGACCCGGATCATCATAGTGGAGACGAATTTCCGTAGCGAAGTTCCACCAGTCATCGTATGCTTTGATCGCCGAGTATCGAATGTCCAAGGAGTTCCAAATGCCACTATACTGTCCGACCACTTCTCGAAAGCGCGCAAGCTGATGTGGACCGGATGCTGAGAACGATACAGCCATACTCGATCAAATGCAAGTCGGAGCCATTAGCTGAATGGATGCTCACTTTACTCTCGTCATCTCAAAGTCGTCTGGCCGTGCAACGACGCTATATGCCCGAGTGACCGGGTCAAAGTTGGACCCCACAACGGTCACTTCGATTTCGAACTTGGCCTGCTTGTTGCCTTCAAACGTTGCGGCGATGAGTCTTGGTTGCGACCCCCAGATGAGCAGGGGAGGATGCTTGCCCACCGTGTAAAAGAGCGGAAGGTCAGCGTATCCACCCCGAGGGATTGTGACCTTCGGATTGGGGACGTACTTGCTCAGGCCCTGGGTGGGGTCCACTAGGAATCTCCGCTTTAGTCTACGGCTCTCAAGGAAGTGGTTGCGTAACTTCTCGCTGTACCAGTCGAGGTCCCCTGTGCCGATGATTCGGTTCTCGGCCATCCGGCCCGATGGGTCCTTGAGGACTTTGACGTGGGAGGTGGCTTGACAATCAACCGCCGGACCGCTCTCCGAGAATACCCGAACAACTCCGAACTTGGCTAGGAAGTCAATTTCCGATCTGGTTCTAAAAGTCAGTCCCCGTCGGGCCTCCCTCGCGGTCACCGTTCGCTTGGCCGAACTCCATTCCTGGGATCCCGCGAGCTGCCATGCTTCCTCCGTAGTCTTCGCCGGCCGAGCAGATGCCCGGTAGAGCAGCGCCTCTCTGCTCTCAGCACGTCCGGACGTCTCATCGAATCTGCTATGGCCCTTCTCGTGCGGTAGGACCTCCAGCGTCACGGTGGGTCTTTGTGACTCGGCTACCCTCTCAATCTCGCGCTTCCCGTGGAAGAGTCGGACCACTCTCGAGTCCGGGTACATGCTGACAAGTATCGCCCCTACGGCCACCGCCGTCCCTCCAAGCAGCGCGTCGAAAGCCGACTGTATCACGCCACTCAGGGAAATCAACCCCTCTCCCGAGAGCGTGGCGGCGACCACAGCGACCAGTACGATGATGAGTATGATTGCGACGAAACCGTTACGCCTTGTCCTATCCATCGCGTGGCGCCGTCCCTACCTACACCGCTACCCGATAAGTCGCTACCTCGGCAGCCCATTGCGGCAGTGTGGAATAGTCACGCACCAGCTTCGGGATTGGACGAATTCGGGGCAGAACCTCGCTCTGTCTACGCGTCCCGTGGACTGAGTCGAAGGCGGGAAACGCGCACCGTCGGAAAATCGTCCAACTGCAGCAGCGTCGCCTCGTGATCCATCTGTCGGTTGAGGTGCTCCTCGAGTGCGTTCACCAGGTCCTTCTCGGCCTGTTCAACGGTCGTCGCGTGGACAAGCACCTGAGGGAACCCCTCGGCAACTCCGAGGAAAGAAGGGGGGTCCGTGTCGCGCTCGCGCACGTCCAGTACGCGCAGGCGGATCTCGAACACAGACCCCTCGCGAACGAGACGTTTGCCACCGCGGCTAGAGCATCTCGCTCTTCGGCCGCCCCCGCGCCACCACGTCCGCGAACGATTCCCCCGCGTCCAGGTCGCGGAGCTTCGCGTGGAGCGCCCGCAGGGCGAGGACCTTCGCCTCGAGGTCCTCGAGGATCGTGCGGTTCACCCGCGCTCGGAGCTGCGCGGCCGTCTCGCCGTCCCTGCTGTAATCCGCAAATCCGCTCCGTGCGCTCTCGAACTGCCCCGCGTTGAAGACGAGCTGACCACTTGCCCAGGGTCTCCCCGCCTCGGGGCTCGCGGTCGTCTCCGCGTCTTCATGGGCGAGCTCGACAGTCGGGCGGGGCGCGACGGGAGGCTTCGGCGGCTCGCGGAGGAGCTCGCTCGCGGAGCGGAAGCCAGGGACCGCGGTGGTGCCCTCGTTTGTGCTGTGCGAGCGACCGCGGTAGGTGCCGTAGTCGGGAGAGTGCTCGCGAAGGTAGGCGGGGTAGGGCTTCGGGGTGCCAAAGTCCACGACATAGACGATCTCCGGGTCGCGGGGGATCCACTCGTTGCACGACCCACAAGCGCACTTTCGCGGGTAGCGGTTGCCCGTCACGGTCCTCAGGCGCGAGGTGGGGGCGGGTTCGGTCGGCGGAACGGGTTCCGGATACGAGGTGCTTGCTGGCATCGCACGTCCTCGCATGCGCAGGACGTGCGATGCGCGCGAACGGTCGAGATGCTCTACGAGCGGTTCCGAAGTTTCATGGGTTCCGAGAACAATAGAGTGGACACAACCTCGATGGATAGGGCACGACGGTCTCCAACGATACCCATCGATTGGGAGGAACTTGCCCCACCTTGGACAGTGGACGAACTGACCGTTGTGTGGGCAGTAACTCCGAAGGAGACACAGAACTACAACAAAGACGCCCCCTGGGTTCGAGAGGTGGCGGAACTCCTCGTACGGAGCCCGTCGGCGGTTTCACGCAAGATGGCGAATCTCTGGTCGGTCTGGAGACCCGGCACAGGGATGCCCCATGTGGGCAAAAACGATCGAATCGTCGTAGAACGTTATCGAGATCGCCCGGACGACCTCATTCGCGACGCCAACAGAATTCGAGTTCGACTGATGGAGAGGACTCCGTCAGCGCGGGCAGAGGGAATCTCCCCCAACAAGTCGACGAGTCCGCGCACGGTCGGCGATGCTCTTCGCCTCGAGGCGGAGTCCGCCGCGATTGACCCGAAGGCTTTGGTAGTTTACCATCGAGCGGGCTCGGACATCATCGGCTTTGCAATTGAGTCGTACCAAGTCCTGGAGGCGATCGGGGCTGTGGCGTTGTTCGCGGAAATCGCTCTCCGCCTCTATCCGTGGATGAGTGCGACCCACGCGCTAAAGCTCGCTCAAGAGAAGGATCAGAATCGTTTTGCTCGAACAGAAGTGGCAGCGCGGTTACCAGATCTCCACCAGGAGCACCTCTCGGTTTCTGACCTTCGGCAACTCGCCGCACGCCTCTCGATCAGTCACGTCGAGCCCATCCGCTTCAGTATGAAGCTAGCTCGGGCCTTCCGCGGAATAGACCTCGGAACGAGCAGAGCCAGGATTCTAGAAGTCCTTCATATCGACCCGAAACGACCTTGCGTGCGGTGCACCATTCTCTTGATCGCTGCGACCGAGGCAGTACTTCTCGCAGACGCTAAGTCAGGCACCTGAAATGTTAAATCCGGGGTACCCTAGGGTACCCCATGCCCGAGAATTCAAGGCACCCGTACACCGAGGCCCAGGTCCGGGTACGTCTAAGCTGGAAAACCAGGAAAGGCCGAACGGCCTCCTCCGGCAACCCGGCAGACTACGGGTCGTTCTATGCCATTATCCCCAAGGGCCAGGTTCGCCAGCTCGGCTGGGGCGCACAAGAGGACCTAGAATCTAGAATCGAGGATGGCAAGCTAGTGTTCTCGCCGCTCCATAACAATCGCCCGTCCAACAGGCCGGAGAAGCTCGACAAGGCTCCGATCGGCGAGTTCCTTTGCGGTGACGTTCTTGACCAACTCGCCCGGATTCCGGATCAGTGCGTACACATGACGATCACGTCACCACCCTACAACGTCGGCATTCCATATCGCGGCTATGACGACGCTCGCGAGTATGGAGAGTACCGCCGGTGGTTGAAGGAGGTCTGGAGAGAACTGTTTCGCGTTACAGTGCGAGGAGGCAGGTTTGCGCTGAACACTGCTCCCACAGGAATCTCAAACTACCACCCTATTCAAATCGACCTGACAAACGATGCACGGGAGGTCGGATTCGACTTCCGAACAGAGATTATCTGGTACAAACAGAACATGACGGCAAAACGGACGGCATGGGGTAGTTTCCGAAGGCCGTCTCATCCGCATATTATTCCGTCGTGGGAGTACGTGGACGTTCTTCAAAAGTACAGCCCGATTCTCGAGGGAAGAAAGGAGGACGCGGACATCACTTCCGAGGAGTTCGTACGTTGGTCGGATGGAATGTGGGTGATCGCCCCAGCACCGAGCCACCCTATGGATCATCCAGCGCCATTCCCGGAGGAACTGGTCGAGAGAGTGTTGAAGTTCTACACGTACCGAGGCAACGTGGTCCTCGATCCGTTCGGAGGAACCGGGACCGTCGCGTCGGTGGCTAAACGTCTCGGTCGCAGATTCATTTACATCGATCATAGCGAAGAATACGCGAAGCTAGCGCGCGACCGGGTCGAGGGAAAGCCGAAGCAACGTACCCTTCCCATTAAGACGCGATGAAAGATGAGAAGAGAACGCGCTCTGCCCTTCTCCAAGACTCCAAGCACAAGAACGCAAATGCCAGCTTCGCCCGGCCACCCACCCGCGGGAGAGAACAAGCGGCTTGTTCCGTGTGCGGCGAACCAGTTGAAGTAGGCGATCCCGTATTCTACACCCTAGATGGGTCCAGGGTTTGGCATGGATGGCACGGCAGAAATTCCGATCTCACGTCGAATCACCCGGACGGTGGGTGACTGGACTGCGGGGTGATGCCGTGCACTTGCCAGTGAGAGGGCGACGCATAACAGTACGGAGCCGCAGAAAGAAGATCGAATTGAAGGTCGGCATCAAGCCGTTTGGAACGAACTGTCCGGCCACATTGCAAGTTCCTCACGAAGCCAGGAGCCGGCGATGCAGGCTACTCTACGAGATGAGGCTGAGTGAACCCGCTCACCCAAAGCAAGAGGAATCCATCATCCAGTACTTCGGATTCTATGTGTGGGGACATCGATCTCATCTCCTAATCCGGTCCAAGGGAGGCTTGCTCAAACTGACTAGGTCTATGGCGGGGTAGATTGCCGCGTTGAACATGACGTGGCTCGCTGACACTGCTGACGCTTTGAGGAGTCTCGGTGGGCGCGCCTCCATGAAGGACTTGGAGGACAAGGTGAGGGAGATTCGCTTCAAGAGAGGTAACTCTGATACACCGTATCTCCGAAGGCGGGTCTGGGCGGTCGTCGTGGATTACCCGACCATCTTCCGTAAGGTAAAGGGCGGTTGTGAGTTGGTTTCGCATCTAACCCTGATCAAGACAAGACCGCTTGATGAATGGTGACGTACCTCGATGGCGAAGATCGCGGGCCGCTTCTCAGGTCATCAGGCGGGCTCTCCCGGGTCCCGGAAGCTTTGCACGGACCTGATGGCAGAACTTGAGGGCATCATTACTGCCTCTTACGGCAGATATCGCGTCTTCCGAGTTAACAGAGCGAAGGATTGGGACTCTGTGGAAGGGCCGTCAAGAGTTTTCGGTTTTGTCGGTCACCATGTATCTGAAGCTGCGATCAGAGTGTTTCCCCTTGGCACACGGGACGAAATTCAATCCGCTGCTCACACCCTTAGAGTAGATTCATTTGTCAGCCCAGGCAGAGCGGTGCCCAAGTCTGAGGAAACATGGGAGGCGCGGTATCCGGTCGTCCTCTTCCCGCACACTCCTTCCGAGATTGCCGCCACCGCAAATTTGCTTGCAAGCGTCTCGTATCCAAAGTCAAAATAGAGACTTCACGCTTGTAATTCATTCCTCGCGAAGGCGGAAACGAGCGATGCGCTGACAACCGGCGAAGGGAAGCGAGCCGGACCGAGCTGACTAGCCAATCCGGGATCTCGGTGGACCGACCTCGATTCTCAGCTTGCGGCCGGCATATCGCCAAAGATCAAGGGTCCCATTCTCGGGGACGAAGCGCTCGACGAAGTAGGGCGGGTATCGTACCCTCGGGGGGTGGTGAACCTTTGTCGTGGCCATGAAGCTGCCCGAGTGAACGTTCCCCCGGATAGCCTGTCCCACGGCGCGGAGAATGAGAACTTCCGCTTGCTTGAAGAGTATCTGATTCGTGAATACGAATACCGAAAAGTAAGCCGCGTTTCGCCAACTCTTGCTTCGATAGTAGTCTCCGAGGATTCGTCCTTTCACATCCTGAGCTCCGCGGCCTGAAATTCCGACTCTTATCGGGACCCAGTGAGGATCGTACAAGACGTAGATTCCTCTCAATCCCCACGGTAAACATGGAGCGGCTTCGATGGGCCAATTCTCGTAGACATCCGACACCAATCTTGGAGGTCGTCCTCGAGGCATCAATTGGCGATGGTGAATCTCCCTAGATAGACGTGACGAACGCACTCGGCCGTTGCTGAGAGGGAGTATCATGAAACTTCCCGACACCTGAAACAACTAGCATCCCTGGGGGCTTGTTTCCCAACAAGTGAGTACGAACACACGAGTGGCGACGATTATCAATGAGATGCGACTCTTAACAATCAGTGGCACGTGCTAAGAGTGAGATTCCGGTGGGTACCCAGTTCTCGCCGGACCTCATCGACTTCGAGTCATTCTTGCGTGTGATTCTCCAGTACTCCGGTGACAAGACCCGAATGCAGGAGGCCATTTGGAGGCTGCCCGTTCGAATCGCACCCGTGCGGCAGAAGCCCACGTACCGCCGTGCGAGTCTGCCCTTGGAGGCTGCCGTGCAATACGGACTACTCGACAAGGAGTACGATGTGACCCCCCTGGCTCGAAAGTTGTCCGGTCTGTCAGGTCAGGCGTTGTTCGATGAGTTCGCAAGACACATTCTGTCCGAGCGCGGAGGACTTAGAGTCGTTGAGGCCGCCCAGCAGATGGCCTTGGACGAGGCCGAAACTGGTGTCTCGATCACTGGCGACTCGCTCGCCGCATACCTTACGGACCAAGGGTTCAATGTCACCGTTCACAACACTGCCATCAATTCCATGCGCCTATGGCTGGCCAAGGCCGGCATATTCGGTGCGACGGATTGGAAAGTTGATGCGCAGGCCAAGGAGAGATTGCTTGGGTTGTCCGACGAAGAGATCTCTTCGTTGGTCGACCTTTCCGATGAACAGCGTGCCTTCGCGCTCGCTCTGTGCAGAAGCCCTCCGGCTGGGAAAGTCCTCGCGTCGCAGGTTCGAGAGAATGCCGAACGCATTCTTGGTCGAAGAGCCCAGCGGAGCTCCCTTCCAAAGCTCATGGAGCCTCTCAAAGTTGCCGGCCTCATCGACTACGAGAGTCGCGGGACACGCGGGGGAAAGAGCGCCAGAGTCTGGGTCGCCCCAAAGTTCAACGCGGAGGTTCTTGAGCCGTTCTTGGAGCATGCGACTAGACAGCTTGACGCGGTTCTGACCGACTACTACCGGCGAGACTTTGGTGACATTCATCGGGACCTAGAGTCGAAGAATACCTTCGTCAGGGGTCGCGCACTGGAGGCGTATGCGGTTCAGATTATGCGACGGCTTGGACTCAGATTCGTCGCTTGGCGCGAACGCGCGAAGGAACACACGGGAGGCGCCGAGGTTGACGTGGTGATGTCCGGAGTTCTTGCGGGGACACCTACACGTTGGCAGGTCCAGTGCAAGAATACCCCCGGAGGGTTAGTTCGCTTGAAGGATGTAGCCAAGGAGGTTGGACTCCTCCCACTGACAAAGGCAACGCATATCCTCATGCTTGCCAACTGCCCGTTTTCAAAAGACGCCAGAGACTACGCTCACGAAATCATGCGGCACAGTGCCGCTACCATCTTCCTTCTCGACCATGGTGACTTCGAGCAAATCCGGACCACTTCCGGCGGTGCGCTCGCGAGAATCCTCTCTGCCAAGTCTCACGAGATTGCTTCCTTGAGAAGACACGGATTAGACTGGCTGGGTTCTGGAAAGAGTGGGACTCTTCACTCTGCCGATTCCCAGACCTCCGTGCGAAATCCAGTATGAGTGCTTCGATATCGGGCGAGGGGCTAGACCCGACCGAATTAGTTGCGAGGCTCGAGAAGGTCACGGGAAAGTCATACAGCGTGAATCAACGGAACGCAATCCTCTACCCCGGTGGTCCGCTCTGGATTACCGCTGGCCCTGGCTCCGGGAAGACAGAGGTTCTAGTGGCCCTTGTCCTCCGTCTCATGCTCTCTGACCGAATCGCACCATCGTCGATTTTCTTGACCACGTTCACGGAGCGCGCCGCGGCGAACCTCTCACACCGGATTGCTTCTTACCTGGAGGATCTCGGTTACTCCGACCAACTCGATGTCACCGAACTGTGGACTGGAACGCTTCACAGTCTCTGCAATCGAATCATGCGCGAGCACAGATTCCCCGAGTATGTCGACCTCGAACTCCTCGACGAGGACGATAGGGCGTTCTTCCTCTTTGAACAAAGAGACATCCTGAAGAGACTCAAAGCCCACTGGACTGAGTTTCCGGAACTGTTCGGGAACCGCGTTTCCGCGACCTACGGTCCGAACAAGTGGGCCCTCGTCTCCGCGGCGTCCTTCGCCTTCGACCGAATCGCTGAGTTCAGAGTCAACGTTGAGAAGATGAGAAAGAGCCGGAACGCTCGCCCGAGAGTTCTCGCAGAACTCTACGTGGAATACCGGAGGCTTCTTACCTCGGCCTTCAGGTGCGATCTCGCCATCCTTCAGGAGCACTTCCTGACTTTTCTGCGGTCCCCGCATGGTGAGGAATTTCTGGGGGGAAACGCTGAGCGGGAACGAAGGCCAGTGACTCACTTTCTAGTCGACGAGTACCAGGATACGAATCCGATACAGGAAGAGATTTACTTCGAACTCGCACGCTCGGCCCCTCACAACCTAATCGTCGTGGGGGATGATGATCAGTCACTCTACCGCTTCCGGGGCGGGACTGTGGATTCTCTCGTACAGTTCGGCGACAAAGTTGCGAGCCGTTGGCATCTTCACCCTACTCGGGCTGATTTGAACGACAACTATCGCAGCCACCCCAAGATTGTCAACTTCGTCAACGACTACATCACTGCCTTTCCGTTGATGCAAAAGGGAGGAGTGCGGGCTCCCGGGAAGCGACGATTGGTGGCCAGTTCGGATGTCGCTGGCGCTTACCCCGCCGTTTCTATCATTCAGGAATCGGACATCCGAATCGCGGCGAAGTCTGCTGTTGACTTGATCAAGGTGTTGCACGACGACAAGCGAATCGATGATTGGAGCGACGTGGGAATCCTACTCCACAGTACCAAGGAGTCTCCGAGATTAGCTGGACCTTTTGCCGACGCGCTGCGAGACCAGGGAATCAAGCTGTACAATCCCCGGAGCCGTGCGCTGCATCGCGACCCTCTAATCCAGCAGCTTCTAGGGGCTCTCGTAAGTGTCCTCGACAAGAATCTTAGAGTTCTTCATGGAAAGTACACGAACGGCAATCCAGTAAGGGGCTCGGCTACGAAAGCGGCAGAAGACTGGGTTCAGTCGTACAACGAGCTCGCTGAGCAAGCTGAAGGGAAAGAACTCGCTTCGTACGTGAGGGGGGGCCAAGCAGCCATCACAAAGTTCCCCAAGGGGAAACTACTGAACACGACGGTGATGGATGTCCTTTACCGGATTCTCTCGTTCGAGCCGTTCCGAAGCGCTCGAAATGAGGTGAATGAGGCGCCTCGGCTTGCCACGATCACGTCACTCCTCGACTCTTTCACCGCGTTCAGTGAGGGACGAGGTTTACTGAGCACGAGTACCCGTACCCCGGGAGGAGGAATTTCGACCGGATTTCTGAACAAGTTCTACTATGAGTTCGCCGGGTATATCGAGACCTCAGGTCTCAACGAACCCGAGGATCCCGAAGACTTAGTACCGCGTGGCTACGTCCAGCTCATGACGGTTCACCAAGCAAAGGGACTGGAATTCCCCGTAGTCATCGTAGGGAGCCTCGACTCCAAACCACAAGCCGGGCGGGAGTATTGGGCTGAGAGCTTCCTTTCCCAGTGGTCGCCGAGAAAAGTTCTCGGTTCCAAAGACGAGAGAGCTGCTCAGGACCTCGTAAGGCGGTTCTACGTGGCGTACTCACGTGCCAAGAATCTCGTGATTCTGTGCGCGTCTGCCCAAAACAACAACCGTTGGGGGTTCGGCGGGTAGTGTGAATCGCAAGTCGACTGTTGAGAAACACGCCGCCACCCTTCGCCACACGGGGGATGCGTCCTTGTTCGACGCAATGCGCGTAGCCCGGCGGAAAGATCCGGACATCCGCACCGAGTACAGCATCACGGAGGATGTGCTTGCGTTTCGAAGATGCCCTCGACAGTACGGTCACTTCGCAATCCACGGTTTCGTCCCGGCGCAAACGACCCAGCTCTACTTCGGGGTAGTCATCCACGAAGTCCTCGACAGAATACACCGCCAATTTCAGGGAAGGATTGAGGGCCGCCCTTCCGGCCTGCCCACTGATCAGGACGTCGAGAGCTACTTCGTCGCAGTAACTGAGGCCCTGAGGGCCCGTGGGATTCGACCGTACAGCCGCAAGGCCGAGGAGAGTGCCAAGACTTACCTCAAGAGATTCAACACGACGTGGGGGCCAACCCTCTACCCCTTGGTGATCGACACAGAACACAAGCTCAAGGCGGACATGCGTGACTACGTACTTACGGGAGTCGTAGACGTACTCGCCCGGCCGTCAGCCGACGGCGGAACCTCAAGAGAGATTTGGGACTACAAAGGATCGCATCGGGTCGAAGATGGCGACCCGTTGATGGAGAACTATCTCTTCCAAATGCGCGTCTACGCGGAACTCTTTCGCCGAAAGAACGGAGCGTTCCCTGCTAGAGCGGTGTTGTGCTTCGTTGCCGAGGACGACCCTGCAAGGGTCTTCGTCGAAGTCCCGTTCGACGCTGCCTCGGTGGCGAAGGCCATGGACGTCTTCTCATCGACGGTCGGAGAAATCGAGCGACGCAAGGAAGCAGGAGATTGGAGTCCGCCGGTCTCCTCTCCATCGCGCGAAACCTGCGCGGCTTGCGACAGTCGTTGGGACTGCACAACTGTGGCGGGGAGCTTCCGTCGCCCAGCACTCTAGTCAGCTCGATGGAAGTCCTTTGTTCCCTCTGCAGTGAGCGTCCAACACGACACTTAAGGCCAGAGTCCGCGCATAGTCCAGCCGGAGGTTGCTGGTCCCTTGCCTTTGGACAAGGAGGCGTTACTCTCCAAGGTTCTTGGCGCCATCGCCGGGGCGGGGTGGCACTTCAACCCGCCGTCGAGTCCCATACCCCACCCTCTCGCGATAGAGGTCTCGCGGGAAGGGCAGTCCATCGATCTGCTGGTGTACATCTGGAACATAACCCACGGCGGGGGCTCTCGAAGGAGTCCGACCGAGTACAGAATTCAGATCACGCCTCAGATGGAGCTGAACCTTCTTCTCGACCGAAAGACCCTCTTGCTTGGCTACTCTGAGGAGGGCGGGAGAGAGGTCTTCGTGGGCTTTGATGCAGCCAAACATGCCCACGCCGGATTCTCGGCGTCGATCCAAGTAGAGCTGGAAACCCTCCGACGCGGAGTTGCTGACGGTATTGCTATCCAGGAGAAGGCGCGCGACGCGTCCAATCAGGAAGTAATCGAGGTCGCAGTAGCTTTCCGGCCCGAGATGATCATGGACTATGTGACCAAAGTCTACCCTGATTTCCAGGCCGTCGCTTTTCCGGCTTCCGAGATTTCTGCCATAGGGCCTCCCGCTCCCGCGAGTCCGACATTAATCCCGCCCCCACCACCGTCTGCAGAGCGTGCTCGGGCTTTGCGTACTTTCAACGAGCTGCAGAGGGATGCGCGCTTTTCCCGAAGTGTCCTTCTTGCCTATGGGCAGCGTTGCGCCGTTTGCGGCCTGCGACTTGGACTCTTGGACGCCGCGCACATCGTGACCGTCAGGGCGGGCTCAACCGACGAGATTACGAACGGTCTTGCACTATGTCCCACTCATCATCGTGCATATGATCGGGGAATCCTAGGAATCGACCCGGAGTACTCGATTTTTGTCAACGAGACCAAGCTCACCGAGCTCAGAAGCGCCGGCTTCGGTGGCGGCGAAGAGGATTTCAGGAGATGGTCGAGAGTCGGCGAGAGAATCTACCTACCCACAGAACCATCGATGCGACCGTCGCCCGACTACCTCCGGCGAGGTCTCCGACTCCGCGGTTTCCCTCCGTTAACCTAATCCCAGCGAAGCTTGGAGTTGTCGAGATAGGAACTGTCCAGCTCGAACGCCATCCACCTTCGCCTCTCCTTCTCAGCAACCCATCCGGTAGTGTTGCTGCCTGCGAAGGGGTCGAGGACGATGTCACGCCTGTCGGTTAGGAACTTGATGAAAAACTCTGGGAGCTGGCGAGGGAATCTGGCCGGATGCGGTGCTATCCCATGCTTGCGGCACCGCTGCAGATAGCGACTGTTCGAGTCCGTGTTGGCAATCTTCAGCCAGTTACTTGGTATCGCGCCCTTGTTCTCATTCAGGAAATTCTGTGTGATTTCGTGTCCCGACGGGCGCGTCGTCGATTTCACTCCATTCTCAAACAGTCGCATCTGGTGAACGCTGTACTCCTGTAGCACGCGACGGTTGTCGGCCTTCGGATTCTTGCCCTTCGACAACCACCAGATTGTATCGACTGCGTCCTTTACTCTCACTCGACGAACATTCACCCACTCAGCAGGACTCGGCAGTCGAGCTGGGTTCCACCAGTAGAAGTCCTGGGCCAAGTAGAAGCGATCATGCTTCGTCAGTTCCATCAAGAGTTCAAACTGATAAGTGGACTTGATGGGCGAGCCGTTACGCCAGGCTCCGCCAATGTCGATCACGAGACTTCCGTCAGGAGTCAGAACCCGTCGTAGCTCTTCTGAGAACTCCATGAACCACTTGACGTACACCTCGGACTCGACGTTCCCGTAGGGCTTCTTCCGGACGAGTGCGAATGGGGGCGAGGTCAAGATCAGCTGAATAGAGTCGTCTTTGACGCTTTTCAGGAGTTCCCCGGCGTCACCGAGGTACGAGGCACCGTACGCAGTGTAATAGTACGGTTCCAGATCCTTGACCTGACCTTGCACCGGGTTGGTTAGGCGGGACGAATCCAACGACGTATAACGCGAGTGCAGGGCTGTTGTGGCAGTCATGGCGAGACACCCACCCCTGCGTTTCCGATGGAATCGCCCTGACGCGCGTAGGCAAGTGCTTTCCGACCCCGTTCGGTGATGGTCCAAACCCTCGACCCCTTCGGTCCCCGCGATTGCGCCCACCCCACCCGCGCAAGCCGGTTCAACGTGACGTACGCGGTCTTGGCTGAGCCGGACTCCCCGATGACATTCACGTCAATCCACCGCGCTGTTCGGCCGTCCGAAGATGAGTCCAAAGCCTCTAGGATTTCCCGAGCGTGCGCTAGGGACAGCAGAGCGTGAACTTCCTGCGTCAATGCATCCTCAATGAACGTCCGAGGCAATAGTCCCTGTGAGGAAACCGTCATAGACATTCCCTATGGGAAATTCCCATAAAGGGATTTCCATTCCAGTGGAAATGGGATGTGAGGTGAGCGGGCTAGGGAACCGGCGTCGGTTATCCGTCAGACCTCCGAACTGGTGGCGAAATCTGCGCTCAGTGGCCCACCGGTACGAATTTCTCTCCTCGCCCGATCGTGGCTTGTTGCACCCGAATGAAGAGAATCGCTCGACCTAGCTATCTGGCGAGTCTGTGAACGAAAACCACTCAGATCCCGCCGGGAGCACTTTCCGCGATATTTGAACCGCCGGGCGGTTCAAATCCCTCTCCCCGCACCGAACTCGTGGATAGTGCCATCGAAGATCCCGCGCGTATTCGAACCCACCGGCGGTTCGAATCCCATCGGCCGGCTCGAGCCTGGTTTTACCCCTCACGGACAGACTCACGCTCAAGCGGTTCCCGTCCGCGTCCGACGTCGTGATCACTGCGGTGCCGGACAACCCATTCGCTCCCTTAGTACAACATTGCCTCGATCGCCATCGGACCAAGCCGCATGACCTCGGTAGGTGGTTACTGTTCACGCAGTTGAGGCGCCCCTCGGAGGCTGATCGCTGAAGATCCGGGTCAGGGCTCCCATCACGACACGCAGGAAGTCCCGACCCTTCCGCTTCGCCGTCTCGTGCACGCTCTTCAACCGAGCGTAGGCCCCTGCACCCACGGCGCTCCGCATCCCACCGCTCATCTTCCGCTTCACACAGATGGAGCGGATCGCCCGCTCCCCGGCGTTGTTATGCCAGGGGATCCTCGCGTCCCGCACGAACTCGAAGAGGTGCGGCATCCGCTTGAGGAGATTCCGCGAGATCCGTGCCACATCCTCGTCCTTCGAGCCCGGATCGCACAGCCGACGGACCCGTCGCTCGTAGGAGCGTGCGTTCCTCTCCCGCGCGCGCATCGCCGAGGTGGGAGTCTTCTCGGACCACTCGACGGACTCTCGGAGCAGCGCCCGCAGTCGATGGGCGAACCGAAGGAAGGTCGTCGGCGGATGTCCTCGCCGCTCGTAGATCGGAGGGGAGAGGTCGCGTGGACCCCGCGGTCGGATCCCGTGCGCCACCTCGACAGCTTGCAGATGCCGGTTGATGTGGCTCCAGCACACCCCTCGTTTCCCTCCGACCTGACTTCAACAGAAGTACGAATTCTCTGACGAGGATCGCATAGCCCCGGCCGGCCGGCTTCCCGTTACTTCGGGATCAGCTTCCCGAGATTGAGCTCCGCGAACAGTCGAGCCTGAGGTCGG
>JBJKRJ010000009.1:0-18456 GCA_046704665.1 Thermoplasmata archaeon
CCCATCGGAGGGATGAACCGAGCCGAAGGGGAGGAATCGACCTCGGGAATCCTTCGCCCAATCGAGAATCTGATCATTCAGGCGGCGCGTTCTACCCATATCAGAGCGTGGGGCGATCACCAACCCCGCCAGATTCCGAATATCGTAGGCCCGGGCCCTTCGAAGGTAGTCCTCGGTGCTGTAGCGCTCCATGTCCCCTGCTACTTGCAGGACCGGGGCTCCCGGGAGACGCGGGTGAGTGTGAATGTCGATGATGGGACCGGTGTACGTACGACGGAGCTCTCGCGCCAAGAGGAACGGATTGGCAATCTTGATGCCCGCTATAATCCTTGCAATGACCGGGGAGGCGAGACGGGGGTGTGGGGGAACCCCGCTCGGCGAGCCCTTCGAGAAGATGGGTCTTCCACCGATGGCTCTGAGAGGGGTCTCCAGGGCTTCTCGTCGAGCGGGTGCTCGATACCCGCCTCCGGAGTTCTCCGCAGGTGAAGGGACCTCCGGGGGTGGGCCGTCCGTGCGGCCCCTGCACGAATCCCCGGGGGCGGGCGGCAACGGGTTCCCTGTAAGCACGGCCCGAAGCCTCGCCCGTGGGAGCGCGCCGGACCGGGATCGAAACGTACCGTCGAGGAGGAAGGCGTATACTCCTCGCTTCCGATCCACGATGGACGATGCCGGACGGGGGTCCGCCCGAGGTCGCCATCGACGGACTCCAGCGACTCATTGACACTTCGGAGGTTCCTCCCGGTACGGTACTCGTCCTGCGGGCCGCCCTGGCGCCTCCCCACTCGATTCTCAACTCTTCGACACCCGGTAGGGCGTTCCCTCCAGGACGCGGTTGAGGTAAGAGCGCCCGGTCAAGGCCCTTCGCTCGTTACCCTGTCCGGCGCCTTCGGGACCCGCGCACGCGGTCTAGGGGACCCTTCGGAGAAATCGTCTCATAGCCGTTCTCCCGTCGCCGCTCCACATGCCGAACATGTCCTTGACCTCCCAACCGCTCTCCCCGACCACCTGGCCCGCCTTCGCCCGTCTCGTGGAGAAACACCATGGGATCTTTGGAGGATGCTGGTGCATCTCCTTCCATCTCGAACCGGGCGAGAACAAGCGGTGGGCCGGAAGGTATCGGGAACTGAAGGAGAGGCGTGTCCGCGAGGGGCGGGCTCACGCGGCCCTGGTCTTCGAAGGCACCGAGGCCGTAGGCTGGTGCCAGTTCGGACCCACCGCGGAGCTCCCGAACATCCGAAGTAGGAAGGAGTACGAGAGGCGCCCTCAGGAGCCGCCCGATTGGCGCATCACCTGTTTCTTCATCGACCGTGACCGCAGGGGTGAGGGCATCGCTTCCCTCGCACTCCGCGAGGCGCTGCGATACATTGGAGAGGCGGGGGGTGGAACGGTCGAGGCCTACCCTGAGGACTACACCGATGAAAGGACCTCGAGCTCTTTCCTTTGTAGCGGGACGCTAGGGATGTTCGAGAAGACGGGGTTCAAGAAGTCGCGCAAGATCGCCATGCGCCGGTGGGTCGTCGTTCGGAGGGTGTTGTCCACAAGGACCCTACGGCCGAGGAAACGATCTAAGGCTCGAACCACTTGAATCGGGGGGAAGGCTGCCCCCATGGGTCCGTCTCGGAGCGATTAGGAGGGGTGGGATATTGTCGCCCCGGTCGACGCGCGTCGCGGTACACCCCAAGATCTCCGCGTTGGCCGGTAGTCGGGTCGGTCCGGGAGCGACTCTCGTACCCCCACGGGCGGAGCGGGCTGGAGGGACCTATGGCTCCGCGGACCGCGTCGCGTCGCGAGCCTCGAAGAATGAGCTTCGAGCCTAAGCCTGCCGAGGACCGGAGTCTGCCTGGCTGGAAGAGAACTCCCGCTGGAATCCGAGAAGGCGCGAACGACAGTCTTTTGGCTCACCCCCTAGTGGGAAGGCCATGGCGGGTCCAGTCTCCCTGCACCCCGTCGACTCGATCGATGTAACCATCCTCGTGGACAATTCGGTGGATCTCCTCCTTCAAAGCGATGAGCGCGCGGTCCGGTCCCCCCTGGCTCTGAACCGGACCGACCGGCCCCAGTTGCGCGCGGAACACGGTTTCTCCGCCATGGTCACGCTCCGTTCCCGAGGCCAGGAAACCTCCCTCCTCTACGACGCGGGCCTCACGGGAGAGACACTCACGCAGAATCTGCGAGCGCTGGACCTCTCGCCCGCCGACCTGAGCGCGCTCGTACTCTCCCACGGACACGGCGACCACCATGGGGGGCTCGAAGGGCTATTGCGGGAGGTCGGCCGTAGGCACCTTCCGCTTATTCTTCACCCGGACGCGTGGAAGACCCGCAAGCTTGTCTTCCCGACAGGAGCGGAGTACCCACTGCCACCTCCCGACCGTTCGGTCCTGGCCCGTGCGGACGTCGAGCTTCTCGAAGGCGAAGGTCCTTCCTTCCTGTTCGACGATTGTGCCCTCGTCTCGGGCCGCGTGGAGCGGGGGACGGATTTCGAGAAGGGCTTCCCAATCCATTGGGCTCAGGGAGCTAGCGGATGGGAACCGGACCCGATGATCTGGGACGATCAGTATCTCGTCTGCAACGTCAAGGGCAAGGGGCTCGTGGTTCTCACCGGCTGCGGCCACGCCGGCGCCATCAACATTCTACGGAACGCCCAGCGGCTCACCGGGGTGGGTCCGATTCACGCCTTCGTCGGAGGCCTGCACCTGACCGGCGGCCTCTTCGAGCGGATCATCCCTCCGACCGTCACCGCGCTCGAAGCGATTCGCCCCGACTACATCGTCCCCGGCCACTGCACCGGCTGGAAGGCGCGTCACGAGATCGCTCGCAGGTTACCGAGCGCCTACCTGGAGTCGAGCGTGGGGACTCGCTTCCACTTCGCCTAGCACCCGGGCGCGACAAACCTCTCACACGGCGCCGCCCCGCTCGCGGCTTGTCCGGCCGGACTTCCGGCGCCGAAACGGTCCCGTTGGATGCGGCCCGAGACGCGGGGACTGCCGGGGGCGAGCACCGTCGTATAGGATGCCGGCACGGACGCGGCACCCGCAGGGAAAGTGGTCTTCGCAGCGCCTCCGGCCACACACCTTGTCCCGGTTTTCGGCGAGAGAGCCTAGCACGCCGCCCCGGTTTCCACCCCTCGGATGGACGTGAGTTTAAGTAGCCCTTCCGGCGAGGTCCGTGGGAGGTCGGAAGCCATGATGTCGGCAGTAGCAGTCAAGGTGCTGGCGGGGTTGGGAATCGTAGTTGCGGGGGCAGTGGGCGCCGCTCACGCGGGCGCCGCGCCGGGCGTCGCGGTCGCACTGAACCACGTGCCCACGTGGACTCACGCACACAGTGTCCTGCAGTCGATCCAGAATGCCTTCAGCTCGGGGCAGCACCCCGGCTCCCCGTCGGGCCACCCGTAGGCCGTAGGACCGCTTGGGCGTAGGGTCCTTTCTTCCGACCGTCATGAAAGGGCCCTCCGCCTCCTCTCCGGGGGCTACTTCCTACGTCAAAGCGCGGCCCTCCTATCCGTGGTGGGCCGCCATTGCATTGGTCCTCAGCGGCGTATTCCTGATGCTGGTCGAGACCCCGAACCTGCTGTTCTTTCTCGGACTGATCCTTTCCTCACTTGGGCTCTACGTCTTCCTCCGGGGACGAGGCGCCCGGTAGCGCGAACCGGTGGCGGGACAGGGACCCATCGCGTGACGCTCGCCTCGGTCTGCCGTTCGCCACGCCTTCGAAGTCGACTTGGCGCGAGTCCCGGTAAGGCCGGCTTGGCCGTCGCGGGCCCCCCACCGTTTACCGCCGACCGGTCTCGCCCGCCGCACAACCGCCCGGGGCAAGGTCACCCCCGATCGGGTCGATCCCGGGGCGTTACAGCTTCTGGACCAGCTTCGAGAACTCGCTCTCCGTCCAGCCCTTGAGGGTCACCGTGCGTACCCAGCCGGCCATCCCGGTGCGAAGCGCGAGCTCGTTCCCGACCTCATCGGAGGGCAGCTCGACGACGAGCACCATGTCGTACGGGCCGGATGTATAGAGCAGCGATACGACTTTTCCGCCCGTGGCCTCGATCGCTTTTCGGAGGGCTTCGGCGCGCTTCGGCGAGTCCTTCACGCTGCGGATGCCCTGCTCGGTCCAGTTCACGAGGCTCACATAGTGCGGCATGGCGACTCCCGGTGAAGCATCGGCTCCGCCGTAATAGACGTTTGGATACGGTTTTCCACGGCGGATGCGCTACGGTCGGGCGAGAACCACTCCGCGGAGGGTGTGCATGTTGATCGGGGCTTCGAGGCGAGGAGAGGGCGCGGGAAAGGGTTGGGCCGAGTCTTTCGGGTCCGGACGAGTCACGAGTCAACTCGAGGTTATCGTCCCGGTGATCGATCCCCCCTCCGTATTGTTGACCGTGCCGCCGTTCAGGAAACCGGTGCCGCCCGTGTTACTGATAGTGATCAGCGCGGGTGCGGGCCCATTGTTGACGACACCATAGTTGGTCAGGCCGGTTCCACCGGAGTTGATGATGGTGATGGTCGCGTAGTTGTCGAGGGTGCTGTAGGGATATGCGATCCAGACGCCGTAGCCTCCAGAGTTTCCAATGTTCACGGTTCCGTAGTTAGTGAACGTCGTGTCACAATCGATGCCGAACCCGCTGCTGCCGCTGATGTCGATCGTTCCGTAGTTAGTCAACGACGCCTCGTATCCGACAAAGATACCGAAGGTGCTGGAGTGCGAGGTCGTGATCGAGATGGTGCCCAGGTTGATGAACGAGGCGGTGTTTATGTCAATGCCCGTGGACGAACCGGTCGAGCTGATAGTGATGGCACCGTTGGCATTGTTGGTGACCGTCCCGTAGTAGTCGTACAGGCCGGTTCCGGCACTGTTGCTGATCAGGAGGGAACCACCGTTCTCAAGGTTACCCGAGTTGGTGATCGCACCGTAGTCGTCGAAGGTGCCGGTGTTGGAGAGCACTCCCCCCGGTCGAATGGTGACAGTTCCCCAGTTGTTGAGGGTGCCCGAGCTGTCGAAGACCCCGCCGTTCTTGATGATGCCCTGACTGTTGATGGTCCCGAGATTGTTGATGGTGCACGCCGTGCAACTCGGGTAGTAGTTCCCGATGGTCGAGGTCGATCCGAACACGTCGATGGTTCCGAGATTGTTGATTGTGCCCGGCGCGCCGTAGAGGTTGTCCGTTTCCAGCACGCCGTAGTTGTAGAGCGCGATCGTGCCGCGGTTATTGAGGACGCCATTGCCCGAGACCTCGATGGCACCGTAGAACGGACCGGTCGTTATCGTGCCGTAGTTGTCGATCGTTCCGCCATGGTCATTGTAGATCTCGCTTGCGTATCCGCTGAGAGTGAGAGTGCCTCGATTGACGAGTACGGCTCCACTAGCGATCGAAATCCCGACCGCATCCACGGTGAGCGTTCCACGGCTCGTAAACGTGCCGGTAACCGTGAAGGTGGCCGAGTGTTGGACAACGATGTTCGAGTAGAATGTCGCCGTGCCCGTATCCACAGAGCTGCTGATCGTGCATGTCGAGGTCGAAGGATCCCATGAGGCACCCCAGCCCGCGCATATCGAGGCGTCCGCCGGTGGACCCCCGGCGGATGCGATTCCCGGCACCCAGACCACCACTGCTAGGGTGGCCAGCGTCGCGAACCCCGCAACCACTACTGCGAGCAGTATCCTCGCTCTTCGGTGCGAGGCGCGTCGCACCTGCCAGTCACTCGTCGAGTTCCGCTTCTCCCGACTATTTCGTTCGGTCATCTAGGATTTTTCACCCCGGTCTTCTGGCCATGTCGGGGGCACCCTCGTGACATTGCCAAAGGTCCGCGAGAACTAAGGGAGGAGCCCGTTGGCTTGCCACGAAACCGCTCCCGGCGGGTCGTGGCAGGGCTCTTGCTTACATAGACATTCTGGCGGAACCCTGAGAATCCGGAATGCGCGCGGGATAGTGAGAGTCCGAGGAGCATCCGTACTCACAGGAACGCTGGGGCTGCAGTACCGCCGGGTAAGAATCCCCGCCCAGCGTACCTTGCGCGCACCGCCGCGTGGCATGGGGAAGCTCGAGACTCTGGACCCACGGGTCCGATCGGCTCGGTGTCGTGGAATACCTACCCTCCAGGGCTCTCACCGTACCGCGGTCCGGCCCAGCCCGAGAACCGTCAGTCCTCTCCCGACGCGGGCAAGCACTCGTAAACCCGACGACGAAGGTCGCGGGAGTCCTTCCCCGTCCGAACCAGGTGGGCCCCGACGAGCCGGTCGAGCGCGTTCTGAACGGTCCGGCGGTTCAGCCCGGTGAGCTCCATAATCCGCCCCTGATCGAGAATGCCGTGCGTGCGGAGGACGTGGTGAACGAACTTCCCCGCCGGGCTCGCGTCGGTCTTCGCGAGCGGGGGGATGACCCCGAACGTATCCCCCCGGAGGCCTTCCCGCTGGGTCTCGAGGGCGGCCACGCTCCCGATCGCGACGTTCCCCAGGTTCACGTCGGGTCCGAGGCGGAGCACCATCTCGGTCTGCTGGATCTCAAGGGGGGTCTCGAACATCAGTCGGTCGTCGGGGACCGACGCGCGGATCCGGTCGACCCAGTCCCACTTGATCGCACCGTTGGCATCGTAGATCTCGACCCCTTTGCCGCTCTCCCGGCCTTCGATGATGACGATGTCCGGTTTGGAGTCCAAGGCCCGCTCGGCCCGGGCGATGGTCTCCTCTAGGCTGAGCTGATGATGCACGCTCTTCCGTCCCACCTCCCAGTGGAGTCGGAGGCCACGCGAGTGGGCAAACTCCGTCACCTCCCGCTGGATACGGGTGGGAACGTCGAGGACCCCTTCGCTCAGTTCCACGGTGTCGAAGCCCGTCTTCTGGAGCGACTCTAGCGCCTTCCGGTGTCGCCCTTTCGAGATCGCGATCTCGAGCAGGGTCCCTCCGTTGGAGACGTGGATCTCGTGCGCGCGGATCGCCCGGACCCTTCGCTCGAGCGCCCGGGTATCGAGGAGCAGAGGGAGCCCCCATCCGAACTTCCAGATGTCGATGTAAGGAGCCAGGAGGTCGAGCGAACGGTCGGTCTCCTGACCCAGGCGGTCGAGCACGCTCGTAAGCCCCCGCTCCCGTGGTTTGGAGCGGGCCGTCGTGACCATGCCCTCCAAGAACCGCCCCGTTTCGCTTGGCATATCAACGAAGTTCCTGTACGTCTCCTGCCGATATTAGATGATATCCCTTCGTCTAATCCCACGATTCGTGCCACGAACAAGAGCATAAATGCGTCCCGCGGCACCGTGGCCGCCATGAAAGTCGGCCAGGTCATCGGGCCGGAGTGGGAGCAGTCGAGCGCCGAGGAACTGGTCCGAACGGCCCAGGAGCGCTTCGGGGCCCGGGCGGTGTTTGCCTGTAGTTTCGGTGCCGAGGACATGGTGCTCATCGACATGATCGCCCGTCATCGGCCTCCGAACGGCCGCGGGATCCGGGTCATCAGCCTGGACACGGGGCGGCTGTTTCCCGAAACGTACGACCTTATCCAGCGAGCGCGGGAGCGATACGGGATGCCGATCGAGCTCTACTTCCCCGACTCGGCCGAGGTCCAGGCGATGGTCCGGGAGAGAGGGCCGAACCTCTTTTACGACTCGGTCGCGAACCGCAAGCTCTGTTGCGCCGTTCGCAAGGTGCACCCCTTGGACCGGGCCCTCGCGGGAGTCGATGCGTGGATCGTGGGTCTCCGTCGGGAACAGTCGACCGAGCGGTCCGCGACGCCGAAAGTCTCGAGGGATCCCGCGCATCCTCGGATCGTCAAGATCTCCCCCCTCGCGGAGTGGAGCTGGACCGACGTTCTCGAGTACGTGGACCGGCACAAGGTGCCGATCAGCGATCTCCATCGCCAAGGTTTCCTCAGCATCGGCTGCGCGCCCTGTACCCGGGCGGTCCCTCCGGGCACCGACCCACGCAGCGGTCGATGGTGGTGGGAGTCGGGCACGAAGGAATGCGGACTCCATGCACCCCCCGCGACGAACCAGGGAATCCCGACACCGACCGCCATCCCGCCCTCGCTGACCGCCCGAATGGCGAACGGCCCGGCGGTCCGCCGGGACGTCTTGATCCTCTAGGGGTGGCTCTCCGCGCAGGGCACACTCCGGGCGGTCACCGAGCCCTAGCCGCGGCCGCGTGCTCGATGCCCGGCCCGAGGGAGTCAGTGCGTCACACTAGGAGACCGACCCGACCGACGCGTCGTCCGCCGGACGTGGGTAGAGTAAACCGGGCTTCACGAAGCATTTAGGACGGTAAACAATTCTTCACGAAGCGTTCATAACCCCTCTCCCGCCCCGCAGCACCTGTGCCCGCGGAGAGCGCCATGAAGGATCAGACGTTCTTCAATGCGGTCGCCGCCGTAGCAGTGGTCGTCGTAGTGGCCGCCTTTGGAGCCGCCTACTTCGGCGCGTCGCTCGCCTCGTCCTCCGCGCCCGCGACGTCCGCCTCGAGCGCCTCCGGGCCGTACCAGCTCACCCTGGTCGAGGCGATGAACGGCCACTGGAACGCGACCTCGTCTGAGCCGATCTTCTACGTACTCGGGAGCGACGGGCAGCTCCTCTCTTCGGAGGACATCCAGCTCCCTTCGCACACGCTCATCGACATCACCATCGTAGCGTACGACATGCCGACGCCGGGGATTCCGGCCCAATTCTCTTCGGTGCAAGGGACGGTCGGAGGCACGATGCAGCTCATCAACGGAACCGCCGCCATGCTGGGCGGCGAACCCACGGATTGGGGTCGGACCGTGAGCTCGGTACCCCTCGCATCGATGGCGCACACGTTCACCATCCAGAAGCTCGGGATCAACATCCCGGTCGTGGGAATGGATACTGAGTCGGCACAATTCTATCTCAACCAAACCGGGACCTTTACCTGGCAGTGCATGGCCCCCTGCGGAACCGATGCGAGCGGATGGGGAGGCCCGATGGGCACTCCGGGCTGGATGTCCGGGACGATCACTGTGACGTGAGGTCACGAACCGGTCGCCCGATGAACGCCGCAGCGGACCTGACGCTTCGGCGGAGAAGAGGGTTCGAACACCCGGCTTCCCGCTGCGAAGGGTGGTGGTTGACCCGGAGACGGCCGGATCGGACGATGCGAGCGGTTTTTAGGCGGGAACCGGTCCTCCGCGCATGAGCCCGAACAAGAAGGTCGTCGAGAACTACTTGGCCACTACCGACAAGTCGCAACTCGGCCCGCTCTTGGCCGACGACGTGGAGTGGGTGGAATGGGGGGACGGCGTCCCCGCCTCGGGCGTCATCACACGGGGGAAGGAAGCGTTCATCAACAATTACGGCGACGACGATCTCCGCGACGAGGTCGCGCGGCTTACGGAGGAGAACAACGTGGTGGTCGCGGAGGGAACTGCTCACGTGACCAAGAAGGACGGCCGCGCCTTCAGCGTCCGATTTGTCGACATCTTCGAGCTGGAGAGCGGGAAGATCAAGCGAAAGTCGTCCTTCGGAGCACTTCTCAAGGAGTCTTCCTAGGCGTTGCCCTCCGTAGCTGCCACGGTCGAACCGGATCCACGAGCGGTCGCTTGCCCGGGGGGGTTATCCACGCCGCGAAGAGAAGGAGGCCTCCTGCCACTCCGACCAGCATCGCGGGGATACCAAGGACGATAAGGACCCCGGCCAATCCCGTGTCCCCCCAAAACCCGGAGAGCGTCCACGCCCCTAGAATCCCCAAGAACGGGATCATAAGGACGATGCCGAGCAGCGCGACCTTCTTCCGGGGCCACCCTCGAACGGCTACCGGCCGTGTGCCGGTAATCACGATACAGCCACCGGGCCACCGCGCGATGTAGTTTTCGGACCCACTTGGGAATTGGCTGTCCCGAGTCGAATGGGCGTGGCCTCAGCCTCTTCGCGCCCAACACGATACAACCCGCGAGAAGCGCTGGTAGTACCTAGCAACGCAGCACCGCCTCGTCGAACGCCCTCGGTCCTTGGGAAGAAGCTCGATCCCCCCGGGATATCGCGCACTCCAGGATGGTCGTACTCAGGACCGTGGGCGGCGCAGGACATCGCATCTAGCGGAGTCCGGTCAAAGAGTGGACTAGGTCGACCAAATACCCGTTGCCCACTAGGAGTGGTCGGCCGTCACTCTCGAAGGGAGTCAAGAGAAAATAGGGGGTGAGAAACATGGCAAAGCAGATTCTCCAGATCAACTTCAACTACAGCGTGTCGGAAAGCGAGCTCGCGAAGGCGTTCGACGGCATCGCACAACCGGTCTCGCAAGTTCCGGGTCTCTTGTGGAAGGTTTGGCTTCTCGACACTGCGCGTAAGGAGTCCGGTGGGATCCACTTATTCGAGGACTTGGGATCGCTTCAGAAGTACCTCCAGGGGGACATCATCGCGGCGGTATCGAAGCATCCCGGGCTCAGCAACTTCAGCGTGAAGCAGTTCGGGATCGACGAGGTACACTCGAAGTTCACGCGGGCTCCGCTCGGACCTATTCCGGCGTAGGCACGCTGGGAAACACGATAGTGTGGAGCTCGGTCGACGCATCGGGGACAACTCTTTCCTCTTCTTTCTCCTGGGCCCAAGAGGAAGTGGGGCTTCCCGACCCTTCGGTCGGTTCGACCCGATAGGGAGAGAGGATATTGATCGCGGGGAAATCCTTCCGCCGGTCACCACGCTACGTCGCTGGGATCATCGGCACGGTTGCGAAGACTGAGGGCTGCGCGGGACTACGGCCGCATCGTCACCGGACCGCCTGAGGACCACCCGCGGCGACTGTAGGTGCCGTGGCCGTGATGGATCTGGCCGGCCCCCGCGAGTCGCGTCAGATGGTACGTAGCGAGCTGACGGCTGATACCGATCTCGCCCGCCACCTGAGATGGGTGTACTACCCCCCTCTGGGAGACCACTTGCAGCACTCGGAGCCGGGTGTCCTGATGCGCCCATATCGTCTCGAAGACCCGGTTTCGGGCTGCGGAGGTCGTTCGCTCGGCATAGTAGCGAGACCGCTGTCCCTGGTGCACTTCTCGGATCCACTGCCCGCGCTTGAGGACATTCAGATGATGGCGCACGACACCGACGCTCTTGCCCACGCCCCGGACGATGCCGTGGAAGTGATTTCCCGGGACCTTGTCGAGGTGGAGTAGGATGCTCGCCCGGGTCGGATGTCCGACCGCCGCGACCGGGACAGGCGCCGGCGCGACCGGAGAGGCCCCCGGATGCGACGCCGGCCCCTGAACAGCCGGCAGCCCGCCCAGAATGAGCAGGGCGATCAGAAGCACGGGGAGGAGCCACAACCGGGCGGGACGAGCGGCCCTGCGTCTTCGCACGCGTCCTCCGATGCTCGCCTCGGAGTATGCTTCCCCCACGTTCGTTACCCTAGACGTTGAACCGCACGTGCTCGCTTCCAATAAACTTTCGAAGCGCGGATCTCGGGGTCGTGGGTTCCCCGTTCCGGGGAGGAGGGCCCACGGCAATCGGTCTCCCGTCAAACAGCGGACTAGGCCGACCAAATACCACCCCCCCGATGCGAGCGGTCGGAGACCGCTCGAGCGGGAGAGACACGATGGACGGGAACGAGGTCGGCGAACTGCAGGGAAGCATTCGCGGCGAGGTCATTGCCGAGAACGACCGACGATACGACGAGGCACGGCACGTCTACAACGCGATGATCGACCGACGCCCCTCCGTGATCGTGCGGTGCACGGGTGTGGCCGACGTGATCGCATCGGTCCGGACGGCCCGGGCCCGTGGGCTCAACATCGCCGTCCGCGGCGGAGGGCACAGCGTCCCCGGCTTCGGCACAGCCGATGGGGCGATGGTGCTCGACCTCGGGCGGATGCGAGGCGTCCGCGTGGATCCGTCGACGAAGACCGCTCGGGCGGAGGGCGGCTGCACCTGGGGTGACTTCAATCACGCGACCCACGCCTTCGGCCTCGCAACTACCGGTGGGATCATCTCTACGACCTGCGTCTCGGGTCTGACCCTCGGGGGCGGCATCGGCTACCTCACCCGGAACTCCGGACTCTCCGTGGACAATCTGGTCTCCGCGGATGTGGTATTGCCGGACGGCTCCTTCGTCACCACGAGCGAGAAGTCCCATCCGGACCTCTTCTGGGCGCTCCGAGGCGGAGGAGGCAACTTCGGCGTGGTGACCGACTTCCAGTTCCGCCTCCATCCCGTGGAAACCGTGGTCGGTGGGGTTACCTTTTTCGAAAAGGAGGACGCGCCGGCCGTGATGCGTGCCTATGATGCCTACATCACGAAGGCACCCCGTGAGCTCGGGGCGTTCTTTGCCTGGCAGATCGCCCCTCCGCTTCCGTTCATCCCGCCGGACCGCCAGGGGGATCCGCTCTGCGCGCTCGTGACCTGCTGGACGGGACCGGCGGACCAGGCGGAGAAGGTGTTCGCTCCGATTCTCGGCTCGGCCAGGATCGTGGCCCAGCACCTCGGTCCGATGCCGTACCCCGCGATCAACTCGGCGTTCGACGGACTCGTCCCCCCTGGGCTCCAGCACTACTGGAAGACCGCCTTCGGCCAGGAGCTCGGGGAGGGCGTCATCGCGGCCCATATGGCGCACGGTCCGAAGGTGCCGGTCGTGAACTCGACGGTGCACATCTATCCGATCAATGGGGCGGTGCACGACGTCAAGCCGGAGGCCACCGCCTTCGGCCACCGAGCGGCGAAGTATGCGACGGTCATCGCGGGCATGTGGCCCGACCCGGGTCAGAACAGGGCGAACATACGCTGGGTGCGTGACTACTACGCGGCGCTCGAACCCTTCTCCGAAAAGAGTGGCTACACCAACTTCGCATCCGAGGACGACCAGGCCAAGGCACCGGTGAACTTCGGTCCCAGCTATCCTCGACTCCAGAAGGTGAAGGCCAAGTACGACCCGGACAACGTGTTTCGGTTCAACCAGAACATCGCGCCCGCGACGTAGGACGGTCGACGACCGGCTTCCGGCGATGTCCCGAAACGACGTGGTCGTAATCGACCCGAGGTTTCAGGGGTTCCCGCAGATCGCGCTGGGAGGTTACGTGGGAGGTCTTCTCGCCGGAGGATCGATGGGAGCGGAGGCGGTCTTCCGACGGCCCGTTCCCCTCGGACAGAATCTACGTCGTGAGGAGCAGTCCGGCGGCGAGACCGCTCTCCTCGATGGCACCGAGCTCTTGGCCAAGGCGCGCCCCCTCCGAGTCGATCTCTCCCCGCCCTTCCCTGTAAGGTTCGAGGAGAGCGAAACGGCCGCGCGCGGGTACCCGGGTTTCGGTCGGCATCTGTTTCCGAACTGCTTCGCCTGTGGACCGCAACGGGAGCAGGGCGACGGACTGAGGGTCTTCCCGGGGCCGGTCGCCGACCGGGAGGTAGTGGCGAGCCCTTTGACCCCCTCCCGGAATCTGGCCGGGAAGGACCACGTGGTGGCTCCCGAGTACGTCTGGTCGGTGCTCGACTGCCCAAGCATCTGGGCCCTCGTCATGCAGGAACCGTCGGACTCGTCCGAGCGTGCGGTCTCGGCTCGAATGGCGGTCCAGCAACTGGCGCCGATCGTAGCGGGCGCACCCCACGTGGTGATGGCCTGGCCGATCGCTCGGGACGCAAGGACCCGGACGGGAGGAGGGGCGATCCTTTCGACGACGGGCGACGCGTGTGCGGTCGCCCGTCATACGCTGGCCGTGACCGATTGGGGGGTCCCTCTGAACCTTGCCCACTGGAAGTGAGGCGATAGGGGTCGGTTTCGAACGTCGTGCCCCCCACCCGAGTTCTCGGGACTGAGGCTGAGCACCGTTCCCAGTGGTCTACCACGCCGGAGGGGTCCGTTCCGTTTCGACTGGTCCAACGCGTCCGGCTTCGGGCGATAAGCGTAGGTTGTGCCCGATAGAGCTTCGCTCGTCCACCCTTCGGCTGAGACCGAGGAGGGCGACGCGGTGAGCCTGTCGATTCCCGGGTAAGGCCCGTCGGCACCGTATCCAGACACTCTTTGGGGCAATCTCGCGGCGCCGGTAACCGCCTGCCTTCTAGCGCTCGTAGCGGACGAGTTCTTCCGGAAGAGGGGGAAGGGGACCACCCAGGTCGACCCCGGTGATTCCCTTGACCTCCTCCTTGAACCAGAGGTCGAACGGGTCTCGTGACTTGCTGAAGAGTTCGAGAGCGCGGGGGTTATCGGGTGAGTCAAACGTGATCACGATCAGATGACCGCCGGGGGATGGCTGAAGGAACCAGGATTCGTCTGTTATTCCCAGACGTCGTTCAGACTCGTCAAAGGACTTGCGTCGGGGACCACCCAGCTCCTGGGCGAACTGCCTTAGTGCGGGCTCCTTACCTTCCAGGAGGGGAAGGGCGATTGCAAACGTCCCCATAGCTGTGGGAATCCCTCCGGCTCGTAGCGGGCAACGGGTATTTGGTCGACCTAGTCCACCCTTTGACCGGAACGCGCGGATCGACGTTCGCACCTTCAGTCGTCCTGGATCCGGGGTCGAAGAGTGTTCCTACTGGACACCCAAGCACCGATTCCATGGGGAGCGGGCTCTGAATGCCACATAGTACCGGCGCCCGCGACTGACCTACAGCCGTTCCTTCTGCTCGTGCGGCGGCATCTGCCTTCGATGTCCTCGAGGCGGGCTCGGCCGATGGCCACCGGCGGGACACAATTCGTGCCCGTTCACTGCTCCAACCACTTATCGACCTCGGACCGGCTAACGGCAGGCAGGGTCTCGGTCGCGGCGAGGTCGGCGACCTCCATTACCGACTGCATCGCCGTCTTCTCGTCGGCCGACTCCCAGAGCCATACCTGGTCGTAGGCACCCAGCGTCGAGACCGCTTGGTGGATCTTGTTCCCTCGCGCCATCCACTTTTGGATCGTACGGTTTACCCGTTCGATATCCGCCTTCTCCACCTGTCGTCGCAGTTTCACCAGCGTGACGAACCACATAGGTATCGCATCGCCGAGAACCGCAAAAAACGCCGGATGCTACCGCTCCCGGTTTCGGGCCAGACAAGCTTATTCATGTCCCCAGAGCTGGGAGCGAATACGGTCCTGGGACCATGGATCTGCTCGACCTGAGGATCTTTCGTTCCATAGGTTTCCTCCCGTATGGAGCCGATTCCGCCGATCTGTCCCGTCTGAATCCTTGGGTCATCGGGAAGAAGTTGGGCGTCGACGGAAGCACGGTGAAGCTCCGTCTGAGAAAAATGGTCGAGGAGGGTTTCATCCAGTACTTCCAAGTCTACCCGAACTTCCGGCTCCTCGGAATCCACGGCGCAGCGTACGTCTTCGACGTGGGCGACGTGCTCCGTAAGTCCGAGGTGGTCGAACGGTGCGCCTTGGTGGACGGCGTGACCGAGATTCACAACTTCCTGGGTACCCTCCTGTGCATTGATTTCACCTATCAAGAATCCGACGATGAGCGCCGCCGACTCGAGCTGTTGCGCAAGCTGACACGCTGCGAGTCCCCCCGCAAGTTCTACGAGCGCGTCATGCCCTCAGTGGAGGTATCGCTGTCACGCACCGACTGGAAGATCATCAAGGCACTGCGCTACCGTGCGTTCCGCCCGCTCTCCCAAGTGGCCAAGGAGACGGGGCTTACCACGAAGACGGTGCGACGGCGGTTCGAAAGGATGGCGCGTCACCACGCCCTGATCGTGGTTCCTGTGGTGAACCCGGCGCACTTGGCACACACGATCACGTACATGCTCTTGGTCCGCCCGCTGCCGGAGCGTTGGGACCAAGTGGTGGACCGGCTGTCGTCCGATTTCAACCACTCGTTCTTCCTGACCCGCTTGACCCCCCCGGTGAGTGCTGCCTTCTACCTCACGGCACGCACGCTTGCAGATACCGAAGACAGTCTCATCCAGGCCCGGAAGACCGAGGGTGTGTGCGACGCTCAGCTCCTCATTCTGCGGGAGGTGCGAGAGTTCACGCAGTGGCTTGACTCGACCATTGAGCGGAAGATTTCCGAGGCCTCGTCTACGACGCACGTGACGCGGAGTCTTGCCGCCGCACGCACGTGATCGGAAGGGGCGCTTTGATTCCCGAAGGGCGAGCGTAGATTTATCATGCCGCCGACCGACGCGGGGTTCGATGTGACGAATTCGTCGTCGATCGGTCAGTTGCTACACGTGGACCCCTCTCGACTGTCCCCTCGCGCATTGAAGTGGATGTGGGTGGCGTTCATCACCTCGATCGCGAGCGCGGTCACCTCGGCCGTGTCTGCCGCACTTCAGTGGCTTTCCTTCGGCGCGGGACTCTCCTTAGTCATGACCGGTGTCTTCGCCGGGGTTGCGATTTTCTACTACGTGGCGTACCTACGGCGCGGGGGCGAACGAGTCGCCCGGACGCGGCTGCGGGCATAGGACGGCAAAGGCGACCCTGCGGCCGGCAGACCAAACTGTATAAGAAAGAAGTCTGAGGGCTGTCCAGCCCCTAGCGCTGCACGACCTCCTTCCGTCGGTTGAGCGACCCTTTCTCGCGTCGAGGGTTGTACCCGCCTAACCTGAACCGTCTGGTATTGAGCGCCCGCAAGGAGGGGCTTCCGCCCAGCGTGGTCAGCGGTTCCGTGAGGGAAGTGGGTAGCCCCTCGACGAGCGAGCTACGAATCCCGTCGATTACGGATCTTGGGGGCGGGCCACGTCCCTCTCAGAAGACGCCGCCGAGGGGGCAAGCTGGACCCAACCCAGCCGGCTACGCGGCCGGTTTGGCAAAGCCGATGCGCCGCCGGATCTTCTCCACCAGGCCCCGGTAGCGAGGATCCGACCGTGCCTTGGCCAGCAGCGGCGAGTACAGCACTTCGGGAGCGATCAGCACATGGGCCTCCAACGCCCGGTTCATGTAATCGAAATACGCGTCGAAGTCTCCGAGAGCGTGATACAGGAACCCGACAATGTTGAGACCGAAGTCACCGAGGTGGGCGTCCTGTTCGAGCTCGCGGATGGCGAGCAAGGCCTTCTCCTTCTCCCCCCTCTGCGCCGCAAGAAGGCCGCCCAAGAGAGGAATCCAGACGTCGTGGGCGGAGGTCGACAGCTTCACCCGCTCGGCGTAGCACTCCGCCGCCCTCTCGAGATCTCCCTTGGCCAGGTAATACCGGGTCCTCAAGGTGGCCGTCGCTCGAGGGGCCAGCGGTTCCGTCTTCCGCCAGTGCTCCAGCGCCTCCTTCTCCCGTCCGGTGTTGAAGTAGGCCATGCCGAGATCCGCGAGGTACTCCGGTCTCAGTGGGTCGAGACGCTGGGCATTCTCGATCTCGCGGACCATTTCCTCGACCTCACCCTTCAAGCCGGCCAGCACAGAGAGCGCGGCGTGAGCCTCCGGTAGGCTCGGGTTGAGCTCGAGCGCCCGCCTCGCCTCCCGCTCCCATGCGGGGCCATCGTCCTCGTTCATGCGGAGTATGGAGAGGGCCGCATGGAGCTCGGGGAGATCGGAGTCGAGCTCGGAGGCTCGTTTCAACGCAGCCCGAACGGAGGGATACGAGACCTCTGGCGGCTCCTCTCCGCTGGCGGCGAGCACCTGATGACACTCAGCCACGCCCACGTGCGCCCGTGCGAACGACGGGTCGAGTTCGAGCGCCTTTTCGTACAGCCCCAGAGCCTGACGCAGGGGGGGCCCGGACCCTTGCCGGAACAGCTCTCGGCCGTGAAGGAACAACCCGTAGGCCTCCGTGTTCTCTGTCGGCTTCTTCTCGATCACCCTCTTGTCGGAGTCGAGGAGCTGGACATGCAGCTCCGCTGCCACCGTCTCGGCGATCTCGGTCTGGACCTCGAAGATATTGTCGAGCTGCCGGTCGTATCGGTTCGACCAAAGGTGCCCCTCGGTCCCGGCGTGGATCAGCTGCGCCGTGATGCGGACCTGATTGCCCGCCTTGCGGACGCTTCCTTCGACCAGGGTCCCGACCGAGAGCTCTTTCGCGATCTCCGAGGCCTTCTTGGACGTCTTCTTGTAGCTCATGACCGACGTCCGGGCGATGATCGTGAGCCCGGTCACCTGGGCGAGTCGGTCGATGAGCTCCTCGGTCATTCCGTCCGCGAAATACTCGTCGGCCGGATCCGGGCTCATGCTCACGAAGGGGAGGACCGCCACGCGGGTCCGGTCGAGCTCGGGACTTAGGGAGGCCGCCGTCGTCTCCCAAGGGAACACCACGCGATAGATCTCGATCGGTCCCGACACGCCTTTCAGCGACCTAGGACCGAGCCGTTCCATCGAGAACGTGACCTTGTTGTGGGTCTGCTCGTAGACCGCTCCGGAGAGGCACACTCCGCCCGGTTCCGCGAGGGGCTCGACGCGGGCGGCGATGTTGACCGCGTCGCCCAGGATGTCCGTCCCGTTGCTCTCGACATCCCCGACGTGGAGGCCGATCCGCACGCGGAGGGCCGCGAGGCCGTCGCCGGCGTTGCGATCGTGCAACGCGTGCTGGAAGGCGACCGAGCATTCGACCGCGTCGCGCGCGTTGGCGAACTCGACGAGCAGGCCATCGCCGGTGGACTTGACGAGGCGCCCGTGGTGCGCCTCGAGGAGGGGTGT
>JBJKRJ010000010.1:0-5097 GCA_046704665.1 Thermoplasmata archaeon
CGGCCCGGGGGGGGGCGCCCGCCCCACCACCGGGGCGTGGTCGCGGGGCCTGCGGACGCGGGGCGCGGAGCCGGGGCGGGGGGGTTTCTCCAATCGGCCGGGTCTATAGGGCGAAGGCCGTTCGGCCTCCCGCCCGATTGGGGATTGGGTAACGGCAGGATGAGGACGTTCGTCCTCGGTGGAACCGGATTCATCGGAAGGCGACTAGTCGCCGATCTACGACGACACGATTGGGAGGTTACCGTTGGAACGACGGGCCGGACCCGGAATCCGTTCGGTAAGGATGTGCGAACCCTGAGTGTGGACCGGGACGACACGGCCACCCTGACCGCCGCCGTCGAGCCGCCAGGGAAGTTCGACGTGCTCTTCGATCAGATTTGCTTTGATCCCGAGGACGCCGGCCGGGCGATCGACCTGTGCTCCGGCCGTGTCAAACGCTACGTCTTTGTCTCGAGCGGAGCCGTGTCTTCCGGAAGAAGTAGACCATATCGAGAGGACGACTTCGATCCGTTCCACTACCCGCTGCAGAAGGGCACGATGGACGCTCTCGGTTACAGCGAAGGCAAGCGGAGCGCAGAGGCCTGGCTCCTGCAGAAGGCCCGCTTCCCGGTCGCGGCGGCACGCTTTTCCGTGGTCCTCGGGCACGACGACAGTACGCATCGGTTCCAATGGCACGCTGAGCGAATCCGGCGCGGCGAGCGGATCGTCATCCCCCCGGGCGCCGGCCGCAGCACGTACGTGTGGGTCGAGGACGCAGGTCGGTTCCTGTCGTGGCTGGGCCGGGAGGAGAAGTCGGGGCCATACAACGCCGCCACCCCTGAGGCACTCGGCGCCGGCGACGTGGTCGAGCGCATGGGTCGGTAGCTGGGTCGGACCAAGCAGGTCTCGACCGAGGGCGAAGCCAGCGAGCGGTCATCTTACTTCCGAGCGACCAGCCTCTTGTCGGTCGAGAAGGCCCTGAGAGAGGGGTTCCGGTTCACGCCTCTCGATGACTGGTTCGGGTCCGAAGTCACCTGGTCGGCCGAGGGCGCGTCGCCGTAGCGGGGTCGAGAGGGCGCGGAGAGGATGCTGCCACCCGGGCAAGCGCTTATTTCACCGGGAGCCTCGCCGGCCGCGTGGTAACCGGCCGCCGGCTCGCCGCGGTGATGTTCACCGACACGGTCGGATACACCGCCGCGACGCAAGCGGACGAAGGGCGCTCGATGGACCTGTTGCGCCAGCAGGTCGAGCTGGTCCGACCGGTGGTGACGATGCACCAAGGTCGGGAGGTCAAGTCCACCGGCGATGGGTTCCTGGTCGAGTTCGAGAGTGCCCTCAAGGCGGTGCAGTGCGCCATCGGCATTCAGCGTCGGATCTTCGAACGTAACTCCGAGGCGAACTTCGCCCCGATCAGGATTCGGATCGGGGTCCATCTGGGGGACGTGATCCAGAACGGCTCGGACATCCTGGGCGACGCGGTGAATCTAGCCGCCCGCATCGAGCCGCTCGCCGAACCGGGGGGTATCTGCGTCTCGGGGGCGGTCTACGATCAAGTGCGGTCCAAGGTTCCCGACAGGTTCGAGCTGCTGCCGCCCAAGGCGCTCAAGGGTGTCCAAGATCCAATCGACGTTTATCGAGTGCTTCTCCCGTGGATGGCCGATGGCGGCCCCAGCCCGGGAGACGAATCGGGCATCCTGGACCGATCTCGCATCGCGATCCTCCCGTTCGCCAACATCAGTCCGGACTCGGCTGACGAGTACTTTGCCGACGGGCTCACGGAAGAGCTGATCGCCAATCTCTCGCTGGTCCCCGGGCTCAAGGTGATCGCCCGAACCTCGGTGGTCGGCTACAAGAAGACGGAGAAGAAAGTCGCGACGATCGGCAAGGAGCTCGGGGTCGGAACGATCGTCGAAGGAAGCGTTCGACGGGCCGCCAACCGGATTCGAGTTACCGTCCAGGTGATCGACGTCGCCACCGAGGAGCATCTCTGGACGGCCAAGTACGACGACTCGCTCGACGACATCTTCTCGGTCCAGAGCGACATCGCCAACAAGGTAGCGACCTCCCTGCCCGGTCGTCTCGAGCAGGGCAAGGCGCCGGTGCCCACCCTGGAGAAGCCGAAGGAGACGGAGGCTTACCTCTCCTACCTCCAGGGACAGGCCCTGGTGTTGAAGACGGACGAACCGTCCCTTCGGAAGTCGCTCGAGCTGTTCCAGAAGGCGCTCAAAACTGACCCGACGTTCGGCCGAGCCCACGCCGGTATGGCCCGCGCGTACATCGCTCTGGGTACCGAGGGTCACTTTTCCTGGGCGGCGTCGATCCGCGAGGGCATCGCGGCTGCCGAGAAGGCGATCGCGATCGACCCCGACCTTGCCGAGGCGCATGCGTTGCGTGCCGAGCTCGCGTACATGGGAGACGACCTCACCGACCTCCTACACCGAGAGGTCCGCAGGGCCCTGGAGCTGAATCCCAACCTGGCTCAGGCCCACCTCATGCTCAGCGCCCTCGCCGGCAACCTCGGAATCGTCGAGCCGTATGTGGCTCAAGCGGAGGAGGCATACCGACTGGACCCCCTTGCCGCAGGGACCATCCGGGATCTGGGGAACGCCTACTTCTTCACGGGCGGGACCGACCAGGCGCTGGAGCACTGGAAGAAGAACCTCGAGCAAGCTCCGCTCGATGCGCGACGCGGACTCGTGGAATGTTATCTGCTCACGCGAGAGTTCGACAAGGCGGAAGCCGTAGTTCAGGAGCTCGAGAAGATGGCTCCGGACAACGACCTGGTGTACATGGCCCGGGGTTGCCTGGCCGCCGTCCAGGGAGACCGCGAGACCGCCATGCGAATTGTCGGTCGAATCGGCGAAGCCTCGGCCGAAGGCTACGCCCTTCGCGTTTCGGCGCTGGGTTTCGTCCACTACTTCCTGGGGGACCTCGATCGCTACTTTGAGTGCATGCGGCAGGCGGCCCGGGGCCACACGCTGCAACTGATCCGGATTCGAATGTCACCCCTGTTGGCGAACTCGAGAAAGGACATTCGGCTTCTCGAACTCCTCGCGACGTACTATAACCCGAATCCGCCGGTAAGGTAGGCCAAAGGGGACCATCGGGCCCCAACGGCCGTTCTTCTCGAGCCAGTACGAAGAGTTCCGCAGTCGACGGCCGGATTACGGCGCGTCGCATTCCCTGGTGGCCCGATTCGAAGCGATGCGTCCCTTGGGCGCACATACTGCACATGCGCCGGGGCCGGGGACCCCGGTTCCTGCGCGTGAACCCGGGCTCCCTACCGTTGTGAGACACCGTGCTCGAATTGGGCAGGATGAGCACGGATTCGATCCCCCGGAGGCCGCCAGGGCGCTTTGACGGTCCGCGATAGGTAAACGGACCTTACCAACTACACACCCCCCGCCACTCCGACGAGCGGGTCGCCCTGCTGGAGGGTCGGGTGGGCGTACATGCCCCCTAATGTCAAACGTCGGCGCGTGAGACCGGTGACTCGCCGAACCCTTGCGTCGGCTTCGCCTCCATCCGGACCTGTAGGCTGGCCCCCCGACGCGCCCTCGCCCGGCCGCCCACTGGCAGGGCTCGGCCACGTGCCCTCGGCGGGCCCTCACCCACGGGAAGCGGTTCGTCCCGTGACGACCGCCGGCGTGCAGAGGGCGCCGCGCTGTCCTATCGTTCGCTCGCCGGGGTGCACTCGAATGGAGGCCAGGTATAGGGCACGGGCTCCACTTTCTATATCGACTCGAGCGCGGACTCGCGCTGGAGGAAGTGCCGGTGGTCCTCCTCCGCATGGCCCGACGAAGGGGGCGGACCGCTGAGGTGCCTCTGGTCGAGCTCGGCGAGGCGTCCGTGGAGCCACTCGAACTCATGGAAGACGAGCGGGTCCGACAGGCTCGTGCGGAGCTGTCCGATCATGTCCACCGGATGCCGGAGGGCCGAGTAGTAGACCTCGATCCACGTGCCGAACGCCTCCCAGACCAGGTCGTCGTGCAGGACCTTGCGATGGGTCAGGGTGCCGATCAGCTCGAAGAAGGTGGCGACCTCGACGTTGGCTACGTCCTGGTGGGCTCCACGGAGTAGGTGGTCCGCGAGGTGGCGACGCGCGGCGCGCATTCTTGGGGAGTCGAACCGCTCGCGCAGATTCATGACCGCGTTCGCAGAGTTCAGGTGTTGGTTCTGGCGCGTCTGCCAGTACATGAGCACGAGAGTGCCGACGACCAGCGCCCAGGTCCCGACGAGCGACCAGATGGCGATGCTGAACCAGTCCACCATCGTTGAGGTATCCTACATCGGTCCCTTCAGACCGGCCACGAGGAATGACTGCTACGAGCTAAACTTGTGGGTCGGCACGCTTACCGCGCCCGAAGGAGGTGAGACGGAAGTGAAGGCGCCGTGGGTGGCCCGTCGCGTGTGCCGATATTGAACGACGGGCTGGGGGTCGTCAAACCCTGCACGGTGCGCTCGGAGAGAGACACGCCCCGTAGTCCCACGTCCACCAGCGGAGCGCGGGTCAGGTCGGACAAGGCCCGCACTGTCGTAAAGGAGGTCGTACGGCACGCCCGGAAGGTCGCATGGACCGGCTAGGCGTGCGACGAACGTGCGACGAGCCAGGTGGCGGAATGACCGGCGCCCGACGACACGAGGAGCGACGGAGTTGGCGTCAGGTTGGCGTTCGACGGTTGTGCAATAGCTACGGAAAGCGCGGGATCGACCACGAGCGTGACGGCCGCAGAGGCGACGGAGGTCCCGGAGGAGTCGGTGACGGTGCAGGAGATGCTCCAGGTGCCGCGGGAGGTCGGGGTCCCGGTGAAGGAGGCGACGTTCCCCGGGTTCGGGATGCCCTTGACGTATTCGTGCCAGGAATACTTGTAGGGAGGAGAACCGCCGCTCGCCGCGACGGAGAAGGAGGTGAGGGTCCCGACGTAGGAGGGGTCGGGGGAGATGATCGGGGCCGAGACGCTGAGCGGTCCGGTGCCCGGGGGGGAGACCGTGAGACTGGTGTTCGCGAAGGCGGATCGGCTGGAGGAGTCGGTCACCTGGACCTCGGGAGTGTAGCTACCGGTCGAGGTCGGTGTGCAGGCGAGCGAGGCGGTGTCGGCCGAGGCGCAGCCGGGGGGG
>JBJKRJ010000011.1:0-5034 GCA_046704665.1 Thermoplasmata archaeon
GACCTGGTCGGAGCGGTCGACGAAGACATCCATCACCCACGCCGTCGCCTTGTTCTTGAGCGTCGTCTCGTAGACGTTCGCGCTGAGGTAGACCCACCCCGCCGGCTGCGCGGTACCCTGGGGTATCAGCTCGATCGGCTTCGCGGTCGTTGGATTGCTCCCAGCCCAGACATGCCCGGACCCGACCCCGACGACGGCCACGGCACCGCCGGACGAGTCGGCGAGACCGACGTAGCCGGTCCCGGACCCGGGCCGTACGGCCGCCTGGAACGATACGAAGAGATCGTCCGCGACCACCCCGCTCGAGGGGCCGGCGAGGTCGATCTGGGAGGCACCGTTGGCGACCGAGCGCAGGGAGGGCTCTCCGTTATAGTTGGGAGTCCCGACCACCCGGGCGTGCCCCGTCGTGACCGTCCACCCGTCGAGGGCGTGGTCCTCGAAATTGGCGACGAAAGCGAACGACCCCGGACCCGGGAGCACGGCGGGCGAACCCTTCACGGGCGCGTGGAGGGCCGACGAAAACGCCGCGGCGGTGCCGGCCCCGCCGACCAGAAGGGGAGAGATCAGGAACAGGACGACGACCAGAGAGATGCTCCACGCCCGCGACACCGCAATCCCCGCGGGACGTGACCCTGACCCGCTATTTCTGTCCTGTGCGAGCGGCACGCAAACGCGGATCGCGACGGCGGCCGATGCGGGTTGCTGGGTCTCGGATCGGGAACGCCCCGACCCGGGTCCCGTTACCACCCGATTCGGGACGCGGGCGTACCCACGAGAGAAGGCCGTCTCGGTGGCTCTGCCCCGCCCGCTAGGAAGCCGGCACCGGGGGTCGGGAGTGCGGTCGGAACTGACGGCTCTTCCGCAGCCGCTCGACCTGTTCCGCGTAGACCTCGTACTGGGAGAACACCTCCGCGACCAGATCGAGACGGGACGCGGCGACCCCGGGGGTCCGTCGCACCTCCCCGAGGAGGTCCCGAGACTGGGCCACGCCGGAGAGCACGAGGGCGAAGTAGCTGTGCCGCGGCGCGTCGAGGCTCGCGAACAGGAGGCGGTCCGCGACCCGGCTCAGGATCTGGCCATCGGCCGTCCCCTTCTCTACCGAGGCGTCGTACGAGACCAGCAGACTCCCGACGATCCCTCCGACGAGGAACTTCGGGTCGAGCTCCGCCACGAGGTAGAGGGCGCCGCCGTCGCTGAGTCGGCGGACACGACGCTTGACCGTCTTCGCCGTGCGGTCCACGCTTTGGGCGAGGCGGGCGTACGACGTAAGCGGCTCTTTCTGGAGCGTTCGGATCAGGCGGAGGTCTCCTTCGCTCAGCACGAGGTCGCAGGGCGGGAACGGTTCGGGCATTGCCTCCACCGCCGTCGAGCCGGTGATCTGGCCGAGGAGCCGAGTCAGTCGCTGGAGGCGGGCCTCCCCCTCGTAATAGACGACCAGCCCCAGGGAAGGACCGTAGAGGTCCTTCACCACGGCTACGCCGGGCAGGAGGCGGACCTTCGCGATCGCATCGGCCTTGGCCGTCGGGCCCTCCACGTCCACCCAGAGCTGGACCATCTCCTCACCGATGAGCCGCGGGTTGATCGCCACCGACCATCCCTTCAGAAAGCCCGATGCGTGCAACCGGCGGATGCGGTTGGTGATGGTGCCCTCGTCCACTCCGAGATCCCGCGCGATGGCGGAGAAGGACCGGCGAAAGCCGAGGTCGAGCGATGTGGGCGGTCCGCTCTGAAGGAGGGCGCGTAGGACCTTCACGTCGAGCTGGTCCATTTCCCGGACTCCGAATCGGAATACAGTACTAAATCCCCCGGGGGTACCCCCATTCCCGAACGCCACGAGGAGCGGGACCTTCCCCTCCGGGTCGCTGGCGTGTCACCATGGGGACCGACGAGAACCTGCGGACCTTCGACAAGTGGCTGGCGGCACACCGAGCCCACGACCTCGATGGTCTGCTGAACTGCGTGACGGACGACGTGGTCATCCGGAGCGCGGCGGGCGCGAAGATGCCTCCGGCGAACGGCAAGAACGAGGCACGACACCACTGGAAGACCATCTACGACACCTTCCCGGACTTCCGGATGGACCTCCTCGAGACGACCACCGATGGCGACCGGCTCGTGGCGGAGCTCTCGCACGGGGGCACCATGACGGGGAAGATGGGTCCCGTTCCGCCCACGGGCCGCAGCTACCGGGTCGAGGGCGCGTTCCGGATGGATTTCCTTGACGGGAAGATCCACCGGATCCAGTCCTACTGGGACACCGCCCTGATGGCGGAGCAGCTCGGTCTCCACCCGGCCTGAGGGTGGTAGACTCCGGTCGACGTCTCTGCGACCTCGACCCATCGCACGGACACCGGGGATCGCAAGCGGTTTCGCCGAAGGCTGAACCGCCTCCGCACCGGGCGGTGGTCCGGAGAGCGCGGCTCCGGAGGGAGCCCGCTCTCGACCAACCCGTTCGGATCGCCCGCTCCGCGTCCTCCGGGCACTCTCGGTGGTTATCTGCCGCCGTGGTTGCTCCTGAAGAGCGTCCTCCGATGGCCGAGACGAAGGGCAGCATCCTGCATCAGCAGGCGCTGACGGTGATGGGGTTCTTCACCGGCCTCATTCTGACGTCGTTGGTCCTGATACTGAATTCGCCCGGTCCGTTCCATACCTCGATCGGGCCCCTCTCGGCGCAACAGTACTTCGAAACGGTGACCACGTACGTGGCGGTCGTAGGAGCCGTGAGCAGCGTGGCCATGATGGCGTTCCTGGAGGTCGCCGGTGGCATGGCCGGGGCCTACAGCTTCGTCGACAAGCTCGGGACGACCCTGTTCTTCCTGAGCGTCTTCGGCTTCATGGGGATCCTTCCTCTGCTCCTGGTGGCCTTCACCAAGTGGGGGGCCGTCACGGTACTTGCATTGGAAGTGGTTCTGCTCCTGGTCTACTTCGTCGGCCGGTACGCTCGGGGGCCGGGCGGCGCCAAGGCGCCGTGACCGCCCTGGCTACCGGGATCCGCCCGAGGAGGCCTTCGCCTTGGCATACCCCGCCTTGATGGCGGGAGCATCCGCGGCGAACTCGGTCTCGAGGAACTCTCGGGCCGCGGCTTCTACCTCTTCGGGGGGGAGCGTCTTGGAGGTGAACTCACCGTAGACATCGATACCGGTCTTCTCTCCTTTCGGCGAGTAGACATACACGAGCTTCGACCCCGCGAGGACCCCCTCCAGCCACTCGGTCGTCACCGCGATCGGCTCGACCATCGTGATCCGCAGCCGATCCGGCGCCCACTTTCCTCGAAGGAGCCTCTCGGACCCGTACTCAATGGTGATGTCGGAGACCTGCTTGAACTCCGGATTACGGGCCGTCGTGTGAGAGGAGTCGTGCGCGTCCCCTCCAAAGATGTACTTCCAGACGAAATCGATCGGCGCCTCGAACTCACTGCCCTCATCTCTCACGTAGACCATGTCGGTTCACCATCCGGTACCCCTAACCACCGTGGACTATATGCCTCCGTAGGCGAAAGAAAGTAGGACGGTCGTGACCCCGACAGCCCGGCGCCGAACACGCATCCGAGTTCGCCTCAATTTCCTGGCGTATCCCTTGCAATCGAGCCTCGGGGTACTGGGGCGCAAGTGGGCCCTCCTCATCCTGATGAACATCGCGCTGGGTCGCGCTCAGCGATTCAACGAACTGCTTCGCAGGTCGCCCGGCATGAGCAAGCGGATCCTGGCCATGCGACTACGAGAACTGGAGGACAGCGGCTTCATCGGCCGCGCGGAGCAACGCCGTGGCTACATTCGCTGGCAGCTCACTTCCAAGGGAGGCGACGTCCTACCGGTACTGCTGACCCTGATCCACTTTGCCTCCAAGTGGAGGGCATCGGGAGACCCTTCCCAAGGATCGGCCACATCCTGGGGAAAGGAGTTCGAAGTGATCATTCACCGGGCCGGGGCTCCGAGAACCAAGGCGACGGAGAGTGACACGCGATCGACCTCCGCTTCCCCGATTCGCCCGTAGAGCCGCCGCGAGGGCTCGACCGCGCGCAGGACCGCCGTGCGCGCGCTCCCGAACTCTACGGGGAAGGCACTCCCCGCCGGCCTGATCTCGCGGCCACGGTGCCCCGCAAGGTTCCGATGACGCCGCGCAAAGCTTCCACGCGAACGCCTCCGCCGTGTCACGGTCCCGGAAGGAGACCGAGTCCGACCAGCATCTCCCGAGCGGCGTCTTCGACCAGGGGGACCGGACCGAAGAGCTCGGCCTGCCGACGGGTGTCGGCGACGTACTTTCCCGTTTGGAAGAACCGGAACATGGCCATCAGGTCGTCGCTCCTCCTCGGTCGAGCCCCCGACATGGATGCCATGTGCATCGGTCGACCTAGAAGCCGGCCGATCAACGCGGCGTACTCCGGGCCGGACAACGGTCGATCGGACCCAAGGTCGATCTTCTGCCCGACCGCCCTGGGTGCATCTACGGCCAGGGCGATCGCGCGGGCCACCTCGCGGGGAGCGATGTACGTGATGCGGACGCCTTCGGGGGTCATGCCCATGACCTGCCCCTGTTCGATCCCCTGTCGGATCATCCGGCCGTACTCCCCCTCCGGGGCATACAGGAACGCGCCCGGTCGCAGGGAGACGAACGGCACCCCCTGCCGGGCAAGGTGGTCCTCGGCCTCCTTCTTGGCCATGAAGTGCGGCACGTCGGGAGCCTGGTCGCACGCCAGGATACTCAGCAGAACGAAGCGAGGCACGCCCGAGCGCTTCGCCTCGTCCACGAGGTTCCGGTTCCCTTCCCGATCGGTCCTCAGCGAGTCCCCTTCCTTACGCTGGGAGTAGCCGATCGCGGAGGTGACCACGGCCGAGACGCCCTCCGCCACTCCCCGAAGGGAACTCGGGTCGAGGAGGTCCCCCCGGATGACCTCGACCGAGCGGGGGATCCCGGCGACGTCGCTTCCGGGACGCACGAGCGCTCGGACGCTCTTGCCCCGAGCGAGAAGGTCGCCTAGGATCAGGCGACCCAGATGCCCGGTGGCCCCGACCTGAAGGACGGGGCCGGAGCCCT
>JBJKRJ010000012.1:0-19178 GCA_046704665.1 Thermoplasmata archaeon
TCGTGGAACGTCGGCCTGACGACCTATCGGTCCCTCGTGACCGATGGCACCGTGGCCCCCCCGACCACGATCTCCTACGGAAGTCTCGATGCGGCGTCCGGTGTGTCCAACCTGAAGTTCGACGCACTGAGCCCGACGGTGTCGAGGGGTAGTCCGTCGCTCAACATCTCGATCGCGCTGAGCGTCCCGGGGGCGAACTCCCTCGGCAGCAAGCTCCCCGCGCTTCTCGACTCCCGATCGATCCTGGAGAACTGGGATGTCCGGTTCGTGCTGTTCAACAACATTGCCAAGCCTCTGCAGGCCCCGATCGCGCTCTTCTTTGAGCAGGAGTTCGGGGCGACGCTCCTGTTCCAGGAGAACCCATGGGCAGTGCTGCTCCTGCCATCGACCTTGCCCTGACCCGGGGGCCCGGGGCCCCCAAGACCGCCCCGGACTGGGTAGTTCCGGCCCCGCGCCCGCATTGGCCCTAGGGGGGGTCGAGATTATCGGAAGGGGAAACGATTAGTACGAGGGGGCAACGGACCTCGGGAGCCGAAGATGTGGGGGGTGCGAGTAGGCAGTGCGGGGGGAGCCGTGCTGGTGCTCCTCAGCGTCGCCCTCCTTCTGCTTCCCGGTACTCTCCTCTCCACCGGGGGCAGCGCACAGCTGGCGACCGCTCTCCCCCCCGGGAACTTCAACGTCAACTTTCAGGCGACTAACTACCCTGGGAACAAAATCCCTTGGACGGTCACGCTGGCGGGGTCGCCCCAAACGAAGTCCAGTTCCTCGATTCAGTTCGTCGAACCGAATGGAACCTACAACTACACAATCTCATCCGGCTCTTCCCAGTGGCAGACGTCACCCACTGCCGGGCAGGTCACGGTGAACGGGACCGACGTTACTGTCCCCGTCGATTTCATCCAAGTCAACTACACGGTCACGTTCACGGAATCAGGTCTCAAGCCGGCCGGCACGGAGTGGTGGGTGAACGTCACGACCACCGGCCAGTCGTTCCACAATGGGACCACTACCGTGTCATTCTCGGAGCCCAACGGTACCAACTACCAGTACACGATCGCGTCCGCCAACAAGAACTATGCGGCACCGGGCGGCACTTTCACGGTGAGTGGCCAGCCGGTGAGCCAGTCGGTCACCTTTTCGCTTCAGTCGTACACGGTCACGTTCACAGAATCAGGTCTCAAGCCGGCCGGCACGGAGTGGTGGGTGAACGTCACGACCACCGGCCAGTCGTTCCACAACGGGACCACTACCGTGTCATTCTCGGAGCCCAACGGGACCTACCAGTACACGATCGGGACGACCAACAAACTCTATGCGGCATCGGGCAGCACGTTCACGGTGAGCGGCCGGCCGGTGAGCCAGTCGGTCACGTTCCTGCTCCAGGTGTACACGGTCACGTTCACCGAATCCGGACTGCCCGGCGGAACCGTGTGGTGGGTGAACCTCACCTCCGGAGCGTCCTCGACCTCCGCCGGCACGATTGTCACCTTCAGCTTAGCCAACGGATCGTACAGCTATCACCTCGCGAGCGCCGACAAACGGTACTCGCCGTCCCCGCCCGGGAACTTCGCCGTGAGCGGCGGACCGATGGCGGAGTCGGTTTCCTTCTCGAAGGAAGTCTACGTACTCCAGTTCTATGAAGGGGGTCTGCCGGCAGGGACGAAGTGGACCGTCGCGCTGTCCGGTCCGTCCATCGCTCCGGAGAACCAGAGTTCGACCCTACCCTACATCGACTTCAATGTGCTCAATGGGACCTACAACTTCTCGGTGAAGGGCGTCGCGGGCTACGGGGCGTACCCCTCCGACGCTCAGGTCGTGGTGGCCGGGAACGTCTCGGTCTCGATCGCGTTCAGCACCAGCGTCTTTGAAGTGCTCTTCGCGGAGCAGGGTCTCCCGGCCGGGACCCCCTGGGGGATCACGATCGGCGTCCGGTACACCTCGAACCAGCCGACGATCAATGTCTCCCTGCCGAACGGAAGCTACACGTTTGCGGTCGACCGGGTGGTGGGCTACTATACGACGTTCTCCACGGGGTCGTTCCGAGTCAGCGGCGCGAACCAGATCGTGAACGTGACGTTCGTGCCCTATGCCTTTCCGGTCGAGTTCTCGGCGTCCGGCCTTCCCGCGACGGAGAACTGGACGGTTACCCTAGGGAACGTGACGAGCAGCGCCTCCGGGGACGCCACCATCCTGTTCCTGGTCCCGAACGGGACGTACCCCTTCCAAGTGAATGACCTCCTCCTGTATCTCCCCGACAGCGGAACCGACCCGGGTAGCTGCGGAGGGAACGTGACCCTGCCCGCGGGGAACGTCAGCGTCTGCGGCCGTGCGACGACGCTCCCGGTCATCTTCTACCCCGTGCCGGCCTGGCCCGTGACCTTTGTCGAGACCGGGCTCGGTCAGGGGGTTGCGTGGAGCGTGGCCATCGGGGGGCATATCTCATACGGGTCGAGTTCGACGCTCATCGTCGACGTGCCGAACGGGACCTATTCCTACAGTCTCGGAGCTGTACCGGGGTACTCGGCGGCTTCGAATTCGGGGATGATCCACATGACGGGCTCCGCCCTCCAGGTGAACGTCTCCTTCACCCGGTCCGGGCCTTCCACCGGGGGCCCGCCTACGGGCCTTACCGAGACCGAGTGGGTCGAGCTGGCGGCCGGCGTCGTCGTCGCGGCGCTCATCGCCGCCACGGTGGTCGTGGGGCGCCGTCGACCTGGGGATCGAAACCAGCCGTAAGGTGGCTCCGTCTCCGACACCCGCTTTGAAGCGGGGGGGGCGTTCGCCCCCCAGTCGTCACGGTACGCGTCCTGAGCGCGCTCCGTACGCGCGACTGTTTTATTAACCCGCCGTCCCGTGATTCGACCGATCATGATGCACTTGGAGGACGGAGGTCGTTCGAGGCGCAAGCTCCTCCTGATCGGGCTCGACGGGGTCCCCCCCGAGACGCTGAGCCGGGTCCACCGGAGCCGGATGCCCAACGTATCGGCGATGATCGAAGCCGGGGTATCCGGTGCGATGCGTACGACGGACCCGCCGATCAGTCTGCCCGCCTGGGCCGTGATGTTCACGGGCTACGACCCGGGCTCCTTGGGGTTCTACGGCTTCCGGCACCGGCTCGACCACTCGTACACCAAGACCTACGTCCCCCGGTCGACGCTCCTCGAGGTACCTTCGATGTTCACGCTCCTTTCCGACCGCGGGCGTCGGGTCGGGGTGATCGGGATGCCCCCGGGGTACCCGCCACCGAAGGTGAACGGGTTCTACATCTCCGACTTCCTGACCCCGCCGGAGAGCACGGAGGTCACCCACCCCCCGGGCCTCAAGGGTGAGCTCGAAGCCCGCTTCGGACCGTACCGCTTTGACGTTCCGTTCCGGGCCGAGGAGCGCGGTGCGCTGTTCCAAAAGATCGTGGACATGACCCGACAGCGTTGGCAGGTCGCCGAGGCCCTCTATACCCGCGAGCCGTGGGACCTCTTCGCGATCCACGAGATCGGCACGGACCGTATCCATCACGCCTTCTGGAAGTACATCGACCCGGCGCACGAGAAGTACGTGCCCGGGAACCCCTTCGAGCACGTGACCGAGGAGTATTTCCAGCAACTGGACCAGTGGATCGGTCGTCTCGTCTCCCACATCGACACCGACACCCTGGTCGCGATCGTCTCCGACCATGGGATGATGCCGATGCACGGGTGCTTCTGCATCAACCAGTGGCTCATCGAGAAGGGATACCTCGTCCTTCGGGGGACACCGCCGGCCCCGGGGACCCCCCTCGAGAAGGCGGACGTCGACTGGGGTCGCACCCGCGCCTGGGGCGCGGGAGGGTACTACGCCCGGATCTTCTTCAACGTCCGGGGCCGCGAGAGCCTCGGAATCGTTCCGCCGGAGGAGGTAGCGGCGGTGCGGGCGGAGCTCGAGAAGGACCTCTCCGGCCTAGTGGGCCCCACGGGGAAGCCGTTCCCCGTTCAGATCCTCGATCCCCGTACGCTCTACCGGGAGTCCCGCGGGGACCCCCCGGACTTGATGGTCTACTTTGACGGCCTGCGATGGCGCTCGGCCGGCACGCTCGGGCATCCCACCAACTACCTCGAGGAGAACGATACCGGACCCGACGACGCCGTCCACGGCGTCGAAGGGGCGTTCATCCTCTACGACCCGGACCGGGCCGACGGGAGGACGATCGGGCAGGTCGATGCGGTCGACGTCATGCCGACGCTGCTCGCGGCCATGGGAGAGGAACTTCCGGAAGGGCTCCAGGGTCGGGCCGTTCGGGAGGCGATCCCCGGACGGGCGGCCGACCCGGCCTCGCGCACCGCTCGCTAGCCGGCGGTCGGGGCGCCGTCGGAGCGTATGCTCTCCCAGAGACGACGGGCGGCGGCGACCGCGCGGGTGACCTTCGACTCGGCCGACTCCGTCGAGCGGGGGAGCTTTCCTTCCAGCGCGCGGCGGACTGCTTCGTACAGCCGGGCCGGATCCCGCGGGGGTGTGAAGGTCGCCTGTCCTTCCAGGATCGCGTCGTACTCCCGGAGCTCGGGAACGTCGTAGGCCAGGATCGTGCATCCGTGGAAGGCGGCCAGCGCCATGACCCCCGAGGGGCCGGCGATCGCGTGGTAGGGGAGGATGACGAGGTCGCTCGTGCCGAACAGCTCCGGTGTGAGCTCATCGGGGGGGTTCGCGACGAAGGTACACGACTCCCGCGGAAGTCGCGCCAGCGCGCCGGGGAGCTCCGTGCGCCACGTGGGGAAGAACCGGTTGAACGATCCGGCGAAGACCGTTTCGAACTTTTGACCGTCGTGGTAGAGACGCTCCAGCACGGGCAGTACCGAACCCAGGTCCTTCGCCGGTCCCCAGACACCGAAGAGGAGGATGCGGTAGCCTCGTTTCGGAGGGATCTGGTTTTCGGGCAGCCCGGGGCGAGAGGACGACTCCGGGAGGTGATGGACCCAGTGGCCGTAGATCGCCTCGACGAACGGAAGCGGGCGCGCGATCACGTCCCCCCCGAACAGCGCCTCGACCGCTCGCCGCTGGCTTTCGAGAGGGACGACGACGCGGGCGGCCCGCGCGAGGGCGCGCTCGAACGTCCCGAGCGCGATCCGCTCCAACGCGCTCGGTCGGTAGCCGAGACGGCCCACGTCCTGGGTCTCGATGAAGTTGTGCGCGTACACGTACGGAGGATGACGGGCTCCGACCCGAACGACGGCCGGCAGGAGCATGCCGATCGCGTTCGCGGACCGGTTCTCGCCGAAGCAGGTAGGGAACCAGTTGAACAGGACGCGGTCGTCCGGTCCGAATCGGCGACCCAGGCCGCTCGCCGCCCGGAGCAGCGAACCCGGGTCCCCATGGCTCCACGACGGCCGGAATCGGACGCGTCCGGCCGGGAACGCGGCGGGCCATGTCGACCCTGAGGGGACCACGAGCTCGAGGTCGAGCGTAGGGTCGGCGCGCTGAAGAAGCAGGGCGAGACTCGTCGAATGGGTACCGAGCCGGTCCTTCGCCGGATAGAAGTTCTCGAAGAGACCGAGCCGCATGTTCTCTCACGGGAGAGGTCGGGAGGTCGGACGCATCGTACTCGCCGTTCCAAAACTCGTGGACAGCCCTCATCAAACCTTCGGTCGCCGGCCCGTCGCTCCCTCCGGCGCGATACGTCGGCTCCCTCCGAGGGCCCCGGCGCGGGACCCACCGGGGCCCGACCGGCGATCCGGCCCCACGCGAACAGGGACCTCGGCCGGGAGCGTTCCTCTCCTTCGGCTCGGGCAAACTACTTATGGACCAAAGAACCCCGAAATAGCATGCCTCCCCACCAGACCGGCGGCTTCTGCCTGTGGCTCACCGGGCTGCCGAGCGCCGGGAAGACCACGATCTCCCATGAACTGGCCCCCCAGCTCCGGGGTCGCGGCTTCCTGGTCGAGCTCCTGGATGGGGACGAAGTGCGACGGGGACTCTCCGCCGACCTCGGGTTCGACCGGCCCTCGCGCGAGACCCATGCGCAGCGCGTGGCATTCGTGGCCCGACTCCTCGCCCGCAACGGCGTCGTGCCCATCGTGGCCCTGATCTCGCCGTACCACGCCTCCCGGGTCCGCGCGCGGGAGGAGATCGGCCACTTCGTCGAGGTCTACGTCAACACTCCCATCGATCTCTGTCGACAGCGAGACGTCAAGGGACTCTATCGCAAGGCACTGGCGGGAGAGATCCGCGACATGACGGGGGTGGACGACCCGTACGAGACCCCCTCGCACCCCGACATCGTCGTGGCGACGGATCACAGCACTCCTTCGGAGAGTGCCGCCTTCGTCGTCTCGGAGCTGGAACGCCTCGGCTGGATCCCCGCGCGTCCTGCTCCGGTTTCCTGACGAGAGGTCCGCATCACGCGCCGGACCTCAGGAAGGCCGGCCGGGTTTCCCGGCGTCACCCGTCCGACGTTGTGCGGTCGCGCCGGGTCCTCGACCGGGGGTCCTCGCGCGCCCGGTCCACGGCCCCGACGTGGTCCGACCGATCGCATCCGGAGGGGAGCTGGGCGTCAGACGTACTCTTCCGCTTCGCCGGGGAACATCGTGCCCCATGACTTCACGGCGAAGTGCTGCTTCACGATCGAGAAGATCGGGTAGGCGAAGATCCAGCCGAGCAGGCGGCCCCGGTGGTACTTGAGGAAGTAGTAGCCGATCACGATCCCCCTCGGAAGCATGAGCAACACCAGGATGAACGCCAGATGGACGATGGTCGGCACGAAGAGCGCGACCAGGACGACATAGAGGTAGAGGCCGCTCCGTAGGCCGGACCGGATGAACAGCGCGAGCCAGTATATCGTGGCCAGCCCGCCGTAGCCCCAGGGATCGGCGAGGGAGGGGTAGAAATGGCGGTACCGCGCGTAGACGCCGCCGCGGTTCCATCGGACCCTCTGCCGCTCCAAGGCGGCATAGTTCTCCGGGACGTCCTCGAACCCGGCCGCCCCCGTCTCGTAGCGCATGCGGAACCCCTGGCGCTGCAGACGGATCGTGATCTCCGTGTCCTCCCCGTTCCACTCCACCCATCCCCCCGCATCGAGGATGTCCTGTCGGCGGAACGCCGAGAAGGCCCCATCGACCACCTGGCAGGCGCGGAACCCCATCGTCGCGGGGCGCATGAACAGGTGGTTCCAGCTGATCTCGGTCCACCGGAGCCGTCGCGTCCAGCCGTCCTCCTGGCGGGGGAGGATGAGCCCCTGGACCCCTCCGATGTCGGGGTCGGCGAGGTGCGGGACGACCGAGGCGAACCCGAGCGTGCTGGATAGGCGCATGTCCGCGTCGATGCGGATGAGGACCTCACCGCGGGCCAACCGAACGAGCGCGTTGAGCACGTTGGCCTTTCCACCGTGCGGGAGGTCGACCACCGCGCCGGAGGCGTGCTCGAGGTCGAGCACGGCACGAATCGCGATGGGAAGGGTGCGGTCGGTCGAACCGTCGTTCCCCACTAGGATCTCGGTGCGGCCGGGATAGAGCCGGGCGGCCAGATCGACCGAACGAATCGTCTCGGCGATTCCCTCGGCCTCGTTGTACGCGGGGATGATGACCGACACGAGGGGATGGAAGACCCCGAGCGGGGGCGGGGGCCGGGACGCCAAGTGTCGGTAGTACACCGCGCGTCCGATCAACGCCCAGACGGTCAGCGAGACGAGGGGCAGGAGGAGGATGACCCCGATCGGGATGAACACTTGTCCGAGGCCGACGTACCGGAAGACCGTGTAGAGGATGACGAGCCCCACGATGACGGAGGCGCCGACCGCGAGAAAGAAGACCAGGACCACGCCGGGTTCCTTCTCGAAGAGAGGACGGACCGTAACGATCTCGGGGAGCCGGAACGTCGTCAGCACCAGGGCCGACACGAAGATCCCCCCCAGGATCCCCCTCGTGAGCAGCGCGGCCGAGTGAGAGAACGGCTCGCCGATCGTGAAGAAGAGAACGTCGGAGAGGACGGCGACGAGCGGGTACGCGGCCACAATCCCCAGCGCCCGGGATCGACGGCCGGCGTCGAACCGACCGGTCGAAAGGACACCGGAGGCGAGCAGAAACGCGATGAGGAACGCGAAGTAGACGAGGAAGATGTAGTCGGGCAACGTCGCGCCCGGGGCCAGCGTCGAGAGCAGGGTCACGTACGGCCGGGGCCAGAAGATCGCCGTCCCCACCCAATGCACAATGGCGTCGAAGGTGGCGAAGAACGGGCGGCGGTACATCATCATCGCCACCACGAGCACGGAGAACGCCACGAGCAGGTTCCTCACGAAGGACGTCGGGGGTGGGGGCACGAGCGAGGGCTTCTTCGGGACGTAGTGCTCGGAGATCGTGCTGATCGAGTCCCGCCGCCAGATCCGGACCTGTCCGGACTCATTGGCGACCTCGTCGGCGACCTTTGCCCGCTCCTCCTCGCTGAGCGGTAGTTCGTGGAACGGGAACAGGGGCTCGAGCACCCGCCGAGCTTTGGAGGCGCGCGCCTGCGTCGCACGGACGAAGTACACGAACGCAAGGACCAGGGCGAGTCCAATGGGTATGGCCCCCAAAGGGAGGTTCCAGCCGCGTACGGTCTGGGGGAGGTTGAGGAGACCGTCCAGCCACGAAAAGAGCCCACTGCCCCCCGCCGCAAGCAGCCCCGCGAGCGTCCAGGCGGGCGGGCCATGCGTCTTCGAGGCCGTCGCAGGGAACGGACCCCCCCGGTCCCGCATCGATTCTCTCGACTCCCGAAGTTGACTAGGGACGGTGGAGGTGGAACCGGGCCGGGAGATGAACCTTCCGGCGCGGCGGCTCGTCCGGGCACCATTGGAGCCTGCTCGATCCAATTCCGGTCTGGCTGGTCGACGATGGTGCACGCACGTTCCGTCTGAGGACAATGGATATATGGCGACACGGTACGTTCCTCGCGTGTCGGATATCCCACGCCGGCCTCCACCGAGGTCGGCCACGTTCGCGAGCCGGAGGCTCCAACGGCCGGGCGTCGGCCACCGGCACTACCGGGTGGCGGCGGTCCTGATCGTCGTCATGCTCGTGGCGTCGTTCACGCTCTACAAGCTCGATTCGATCAGTCAATCGGTCCTCCGGGCGCCGGCTCCGACCGCACCCTCCCTCTCCTTCCCCACACCGATCCGTCACCTGATCATCCTCTTCATGGAGAATCATCCTCGCGGCGAGGTGCTCCACTACGCTCCGTTTCAGAGGTACTTGGCCGAACACTACGCAACCACCTCGGGCTTCAATGGAGAGACGTACAACTCTCTCGCGGACTACATGTTCACCACGAGCGGCGCCTACGCGCAGACCGCTCCCTGGAGATCGGTCGCGAACCTCATCGACGCGACGGGGGGGGAGACGTGGGCGAGCTACTTGCAGAGCATGCCGTATCCGTGCGACGCGAATTACGGTACGGCCGGGTTCCATTACGTGAACAAGAGTGGAGGCGTGGAGTCGATGCCCTACTACAACCCGCTCCACAACCCGTTCGTGCATTACACTTACGTAACTTCGGCCCAAGGAGCGAACTACTGTGCGGACCATGTCCTGCCGTTGTCGGCCTGGTACGCTGCGGTCGCCTCCGGCAATCTTCCCAACTATGTGTTCATCACGCCGGACGACTGGAACGACAGCGACCTGCCTTGCTCGACCGCGTTCCCCAACTATCCCCCCCCCTCGTCCACGAACTGCGTTACCTTGCAGGCCGGGGACTCGTGGATGCAGTCGTTTCTCAGCCCGTTCCTAAATTCCACGCTGTTCCAGAGCAGTGCCGTGTTCGTCACCTACGATTCGGAGGCGGCGGAGAGCCCGCCCCCCGGCACCGTAGGGAACGGGAACATCTACACCACCCTCGTAAGCCCCTTCGCCAAGCAGTTCTACACTTCCACGGTTGCCTACGAGCACTACAACATGCTCACCACGACCGAGTGGCTTCTCGGCCTGGGTCATACGAACCAGCACGACAACTGGTACGAGTTCCCTCCGATGTTCGACCTCTTCAACTTCGGACCGACGTACTCAGTGCATGGGACGGTCACCTACGGGGGTGTGCCCGTGGTCAGAGCGATCGTGAACGGGAGCGGTTACGCGCTCTCCGCGGACTCGAGCGGGATCTTCTCCTTGCCATTGTCAAATGGGACGTACGCATTGAGTGCCACTGACCCCGCAGGAGGGTGCACGTCGTCCTCGACGAGCGTGATCGTCCAAGGTTCGAGCGTGGAGGTCAACTTCCAGCTCCCGTGCGCGTGAGCGGTCGTATCCAAGCAGTTCCACCGATCTCCTGCCAGTGGGGGATACGTCGGCATCTCTGACCCCTCCCAGCATCTCCTTACGGATCCGTCGGCGGACCGGTCTGGTGTGTAAACGGCGGGCGGGCTCTCTCTCCCTCGTGTCGGTCGCAGGCAACCCGGGCCACGACGTGGGAGGACGGGTACCGGACTCCCGTCCGTTCTCGATTACGCGGCCTGCTCCCAGATCAGGAGGGACTCCGGCGGAACGGTCCATCGGGTGGAACTTCCCGAGTGGCGGACCGGGGCGGCCGTTCCGGCGCTCCACGTCAACACCACCCCGCCGGACGCGGGGGGAAGCACCTGCGCGAGATCGATCCCGGCGGCGACGCTCGTGTTCACGTTCACGAGCCAGAACATCGCGGGCTGGCTGGGGGTCGCTCCGAAGTAGAGGGCGTAGAGTCCGGTCATCGAGCTACGGATCTCCACCGGGTACGCTCGGCTGGGGAAGGTGGCCGGAAGGGCGTGGAACAGCTGGTACGTGAGCTGCGGGGCACCGGTGCTCGAGAGCCAGCTGCCCGGGTAGGTGCCCTGGGAATCCCAGAAGACGAGGCCGGAGAGATTCGCCTCGGCGCCCTGGAGGATCAGCACGCTCTCGTAGAGCACCCACGGGAACGACGGCGCCGCGCCCGTGACGGAGGACTCCATGCCGGCCTCGTCCACCAGGATGGCGACCTGGCATCCGCCGCAGTTGATGCGGATCGCCTCCTGATCGATCCCGAGCACCGTCGGCAAGGAGTTCGGGCCTTCGAGCGTCGCGAAGAGCTCCTGCGTGGTATCGTTCGGTCCCTCGGCACCGACGGGAAAGACATGGATCGCGAGGGAGGAGATCTCCCCCGAGTTGACATACACGGTGGCCCCGATCCACTCCGAGTCGCTCACACTTCCGGTCCCCGTCCCCGGCAAGCCGAGCACCGGGCTCGAGGAGTTCGCGGCCCGGACCGCCCCGATGTAGGCGGCGACCTCATGCGCGTACTGGAGAGGGGACGGGGTAGAGTTCTGACCGGGCTGCCAGTCGATCCAGGGGTACGACCAGTGCGTCCAGATCGCCGGCTCGTTGCCGACCTCCCAGTACGCGGGTTCGAAGTGCAGCACGTTCACGAAGTAGCCGACCTCTGCGGCCGCGTAGGAGGGACTGTTGATCTCGCCGGGAAGATCGATGATCGCCCGGCAGCCGTTCGCCAGGCACCAGCTGACGAAGTCGGCGGCCGAAGTTGCGGCGGGCACCGGGGCCGGTAGACCCTCGTAGATGAGCCCCGAACCGTTCGCGGCCAGTACGTCGGTCCGGTCCGCGAGCCCACCCCCCGGCCATCGGACAAACCGGATCCCCGTGTTCGCCACCGCCGCCCCTTGGGGGCCCATCGGGTAGTTGGCCCGGAGGTTCACGCCCAGGAAGTTCGGAGCGGTCGTATAGAAGGTGGAGTTCGAGACCGACAGGTTCACGGAGACCGTCGGCGGCGCGGCTGGGGTGAGCGAGTCCTCGTAGATCGAAACGCCCACGAACGTCCCCGAGACGGCGATCGCGGCGATCAATCCGGCGATCAGTGCCCGAAAACCTGCGCGCCGCACTTCCGTCACCATGGGTCGAGTACCCTTAAAAGGTAAGGACCTCGCGGGCCCGGGCCCTCGGTCTAGTCGTATCCCCAGCTCTTGAGGCGCTTATCGACCTCGGGGTCGCGTCGCCCGGGAGACGTCCGCGCCGGTCCGCCGGTCTGACCGATCGCGGTCTCCGCGGAGGCCACCAGAAGCTCCGAGGGCGAGCTCGCAGCGCCCTCGAACACGGTCGTCCCATCGCTATCGAGGGCCAAGATCCCTTCCTCACCGAAGACCCGAACCGCACGATGGTAGGCCGAGGGAGGGGGAGAGAGCAGGAACCCTCGCGGAGGGTGGGGCCGAGGGCCCTCCCAGAAAGAGGCCGCCGGTCCGCGGCGGGCCACGGAAGCGGGGATCGATCGGTCGGGAGCCACCGGGCGGACCTCCACCGACCGGTCGATGAGCAGGTCAAACAGGTGGCGAAGGTCGAACACGCCGTCGTACCGACCGGCGTCGAGCTTCGGCTGACCGTGCTCGAATTCCAGGTACACGGCCGGGATCCGAACCAGCTCGTCGTGGAGGAAGAACGCATGGCCGAAGAACCCTCCATGCTCACCGAGACCCTGGCCATGATCGCTGGTGACCAACAGGGCGGCGTCGTCCAGCACCCCTGCCTTGCGGAGGGATTCGACCGCAGATCGAAGCGCACTGTCGAGGTTCCGGGCCGCGAGCCGGTAGGGCTCCATCATTCCGAGCGCTTCCCCCCACCGCTCGAGCGCCTGCGTATGCCGGGCCAGATTCACCGAGGGAAGGTACTGAAGGTCCAACCCGCCCCCACGCCGACCGCCCGGTGAGGGGTACGGCTCGTGCATCTCCATGAGATTGAGGAACAGATGCAGGGGCCGCCGGTCACTTCGAAGCCGGAGGAACCGGTTCATCGCCCGGACGACGCGAAGGCCGGAGTAGAGCGGACGGATCGATCGATGAAAGGCCGTGCCGAAGATCTGGATCGAACGGTCGAGCAGTCCTCGGGTCCGGCCCGTAGCATCGCAGGGGCTCCGTGCGATACGGGAGAACATCAACTGCTCGAAGCCGGCGACCTGGACCCCTTGCAGAGCGAGGCCCGAGAGCGAGGTGGGCAGGCCGGGATTGAAGGTGTCGTATCCCCGGGCCGTCCCGACCTCGGGAGCAACGAGCCAGTTGGCGGAGAACGCCGCGGACTCCCCGCCCAGGGAGTGCCAGCGGTCCGCGAGGAACGGGGCGGTGGGCACATGGCTGGTGCCGGAGGCGATGTGAAAGTGGGTGTTCCAGGGATCCGTGCCCGAAAGGAGGCTGACATGAGAAGGGGGGGTCCAGCACGAACTCGCGATGAGGTTGGAGAACGAGAGGCCCGAGGGTTCCAGGGACCGGAAGTACGGCATCGCGCTCCCGTCGTCGAGCCCCGGGAAGAACTTCGGGTGGCGAAGCGTATCGAGGACGATGACCACCAGGTTCTTCGGCATGATCGGCCGCGGGGGGCCTATCTTGAGGCCTAAGGAGATATGCTTTGTCGTCGGAGGCGAGCTAGGTCTGCGACCCCTTGTTGTGCCCGCGACCCCGACCCGGCGTCGCTACTCGTAGCCCCAGGAACGCATCTGCTCGTCGAGCTCCGCCTCGACCACCGGTGTCGAGCCATGGGTTCGCTGACGGTCGGCTTCCCAACGCTCGTACGGCCCGAAGACCTCCCGACGTGTCCGCTCCGCCTCCGCGCCGGCGAGAACGACCGGCAGAGTCACATCGGGGTCCGCCGGGAACGTCCAGACGTTGAGCTCTCCCGTATTGAGGTCGAGGAGGTACTTCTCGGCCTCCCGGTATGCCGCGATCAGTCGGTGGTTCCAGGGCAGGTCCGCCCGAACACCACGGAGGGAGCGGTTCTGGTCCGAGGCCGGGCCCCCCTCGAAGTAGACGACACCCGCTTCCCGACTCTGGGGCACGAACGGAAACGGCGCTCGCCCGCGGGCGTCGAAGGGGACCCGGCCGTTGGCGGCAGCACGGAACCATCCCGAGGCCTCGGTCAGGCTCACCCACGGTTCGACCTTCTTCGGTAGGGCGATCCCCTCCGGGGGGCGCACTACGCACGGCACCCGGGAGATCGACTCGGTCGCACCACAACCGTGGTAGACGTTCCCCTGTTCGCCGAACGACTGGCCATGATCGGAGGTGACGACCACGAACGTCCGCTCGTACTCGCCCTCCGCCCGGACCGCGTCGAGCAGCTCTCCGAACTTGGCATCGGCCCGGCGGATCGACTCGTGGTACGCACGAACGAGGGCGGACCAGGGCACGTGCGCCTGGAGCTCGGGCACCGCGAGGAGGTAGTACCGCGCCGTGCGAGAGTACCACCGGGGGAGCCAACCGAGCGAGTCCTGCGCATCCAGCTCGGGGTAGGGCTCGTGGCAGTTGACAAAGTTCACGAAGGCGAAGAACGGCCGGTGACGGTCCCGATGCGCCAGCCAGGAACGAAACTCCCGGGGGACGAGGTCGGTCGTCCGTTCACGTTTGAACGCGACCTCGGACGGGTAGTTCAGGGCGTTCACCGGGAAAACCGTGGGCGGGATGGCCCGAATGGTCTGACGCAGCTTGGGCGAGTACAGCAACCGGCGCCGGGCGAACAAGCGATGGAGCGAGGATCGGTCGTCGTTGGATCGCATGATCCGGGTGGCCTTTCGGACCTCGAAACCATCCTCGAGCCCATAGCCGGAGACCAGGTGCAGCTGTTCGGTGAAGAGGGCCGTTTCGTAGCCCCGGCGGTTGAGCCAGGAGGCCAGGGTCTCAAAGGACGGGACCCCCTTCACGAAGGAGCGGAGTCCGTGCGCGCTCGGATAGCTCCCCGTGAAGAACGACATGTGGGCCGGGATCGTCCAGTTCGCCGGGGCGATCATCCGGTCGAAGACGGTGCTGCCGTCCCGCGCGAGGCCGTCGATCACCGGGGTCGGTGCGGGGTCCGAGGCCCCCGCGACAGCGACACTCTGGGCGCGGACCGCGTCCAGAATGACGAACAGGAGGTTCGGCCCGTGTCGATTTCGAGAGGCTTCGTTCGCCATGCGTGGGGGTCCGTGCCTGCCTTCCGTTCGCGACGGAGACCAAGGGGTCCGCCCTCGGGCTCCCCCGCAGGACCGGGGGCTAGCGCCTTCTAAAGGCCTGCGTGTGTGTATAAATACGCTTGACGCTCGCGATGGCACGGGTGCCTCGAAAGGAGCGACCCAGTGACCGAACCCCCGACCGATTCCAGGCAGAGGTTGCCTCGAGCGGGGACGCGGAGATCGCGATCTCGTCGGAGAGCAAAGGCCCTCGCCGCCGTGGCCGGAGCGCTCGTCCTGCTGTCCGTGCTTGCCGTCCTCGGCCCGGCGGATGGGGGCAATGCCCACCAGAGCGTGCCGGCTACGTTTGGGGTCGCCGCCACCGAGTACAACATCACGTTCTCGGAGACGGGACTACCGAACGGCACATCCTGGACGTTCGTCCTGGCCGGTACGCACCACACCAATAACTCGAGCACCGTGGTCGTCCCACAGGGGAACGGGTCCTACGCCTGGTCGGTCCTGTGGGTATCCGAACCCTCGGCGAACGGCTCTGCCGGTTGGGCCCCCCTCGTCCCTGAGGGGAACCTCCGTGTCTCCGGCTCCGCGGCGACCGTCAACATCTCCTTCGTCCCCGGCTACGACCTTCTGCTGACTGCGGTGAACCTGCCTCCCGGGACCACGTGGGCCGCCTCGGTCGACACGCTACTGTTCAATGGGACCGACAATCCGCATCTCTTTCTGGTCCCGCCGGGGAACTACATCCTCAACGTGTCGAGCCCGATCGCCGGGCCGCCCGGTACCCGGTATGTCGCCTCGTTCCTGTCGATCCCGCTCCTGATCCAGAACGCGAACTGGAGCGGGAACGACACGTTCACGACCCAGTACTACCTCACCACTTCCACCAATCCCCTCGGGGGAGGCACGATCACTCCGACGTCCGGCTGGATCGACCAGTCCACGAGCGTACCGCTCAACGAGACGCCCGCCCAGGGCGGCCAGTTCTCCGGGTGGACCGGCTCGGGACCCGGCAACTACACGGGGCCCAACGCGACCGCCCTGGTGACGATGCTCGGGCCCATCAGCGAGGTCGCGAATTTCGTGGGTCTCGAAGAGATCTCGTTCGAGGAGTCCGGCCTTCCCTCGGGCACCTCCTGGTCGGTGACCTTCTCCGGGAATACCTCCTCCTCCATGGGGAGCTCGATCAACTTCACCGCGGCGAGCGGTGTCACCTACAACTACACCGTGGGACCCGTGACCGGCTACGTGGCATCCCCCTCTTCCGGCAGCGTGAATTTGACCGGTTCGAACCTTACCGTCGCCATCCAGTGGACCCGAAGTCCGTTCTCTATCACATTTGCGGCGAACGGTCTCCCGACCGGCACGAACTGGTCGGTCACGCTCAACGGGACGGTCCGATCCTCGACCGGCACGACCATCGTCTTCGCCGAGCGCAGCGGGCAGTACGCATTTACTGTCGGAAAGGTGGTCGGGTTCACGGCGACACCGGCCGTGGGCTCGGTCCGGGTGGACAACTCCTCCGTCTTTCTGACCATCGGATGGACCCGAACATCCTTCGACTACCGGGTGACGTTCGCGGAGAGCGGTCTTCCTCCGGGCACGAACTGGACTGTTACTCTGAACGGAACGGCCCGGTCGGGCACCTCAGCCAATCTGACCTTCCTCGTTCCGAACGGTACGTATCCCGTGAGCGTCATGGGGCCGGCCGGTTACCGAACGAGCGCGCTGCCTCCCCAACTGACGGTCGCGGGGGCGCCGGTGGTCGTTCCGGTGAGCTGGACCGCCGTCACCTACGCTCTGACCTTCGTCGAGAGCGGTCTCTCGGCCGGAACTGTCTGGAGCGTGGCGCTCGACGGGACGGTCCAACGTTCGGCCGGTTCCACGATCAATTTCGGGGCAACCAACGGGTCGCACTACTTCACTATCGGGAACGTGACGGGCTATTCTGTTACTCCACGGTCGGGTCTGGTGACCGTACTGGGCGCTACGACGAATGAGACGATTCGGTTCGTGCAGACTTCCACGGGGGCATCCAGCCCACTGTCGCTGACCGGCGGCGAGTGGACCGTGGTCGCCGGGGTCGTGATCTGCCTGGCCGCGGTCACTGCGGGGTTGGCGTACGGACGCCGACGCAGGAAGCGGAAGACGAAATAGACCCGCGCCGGGCCAGCGGCGTCCGGGAGGTCTCGAAAGAACGGGGTGGTGACATCCTCTCCCGCTCCGGGGGCGCCCGGGTCGGTCGTTCTGCTGCACGGAGGTCGCCGGTACGGGGACCCGGGGCCTCCAGGGGCCGGGTGCATGCCATCGGCCCTGGGAGCTGCCCCCCTCCACGGCCCCCTGCGCCGAGCGGTTGAAGACAGCGGCCGGGCCGATGACCTTAACGTAGGGTGAGGGGTCGGGTGTCGAGCTCTTCCGGGCCCCGGGGCCTGGATGACGCCTAGACGATCCGGACCCATGGAGCGACGAGGGACCCTGGGCCGACGTGCCGTGGTGGGTGGATCCCGTCGTTCTCGCCTCTGGCTCGCGGCGTCGGTGGCGGTCCTGGTCGCCTTGCTCTTCGTGGCTCCCACGACCACGCTAACGGGTACGCTCAGCCCCTCCTCGCCTCACCATGCGGTGAGCGCTACCCCGGCGGCCACGACCCCGACCTTCCCTACCCCGATCCGACACGTCATCACCATCTTCATGGAGGACCAGAACCGAAGCGATGTCCTCGCGAACGGCAGCTTTGAACGCTACCTCGCCCAGCACTATGCGTCCGCCCAGGAGTACTACGGCCTCACCTCCAACTCCGCCGCCGACTACTACTACGCCACGAGCGGGGCCTACACCAAGAATCCCACGTTCACCATTCCCCAGCTCGCCGACAAGGTGGGAGAGACCTGGGCCGCCTACATGGAGAGCATGCCGTTCCCTTGCGCCACGAGCTCTACCTACGCCAACACCACGCTACCCGCCTCGGTCGTCGGACCTCAGACGAACCATCTGCTGTACGACGTGTACCACGACCCGTTCGTCGAGTACACGAAGATCGTGTCGAACTCCTCCTACTGCGACAGTCACGTTGTGCCCCTCGACCTGGGGAACTGGAACGCGATGGCGGCCTCGGGGAACCTCCCGAACTATGTCTGGATCACCCCGAACGACACCGACAACGACCACCACTGTCCCCCCGCGGAGTGCCCCGGTGCGATCCCCCACGGCGACGCCTGGCTGAACGCGTTCCTCTCGCCGTTCCTCAACAGCACCGCCTTCTCCGACAGCGTGGTCTTCCTGACCTTCGATTACAACTCCGTCCAGAAGTCGACCACGCACCGCATCGTCTATTTCGTGGCGATCAGCCCCTACGCGAAGGCGGGATACCAGTCGACCACCACCTACAATCACTTCAACCTCCTGACGACCACGGCGTGGCTCCTCGGTCTCGGCCAGTCGGGGGGACGCAACAACTGGACCACCTATCCTCCGATGGAGGACCTGTTCACCACTGGAACGGTGGGAACGTCGTATACGCTGAGCATGTCGGTGTCGCCGAGCGGCGGCGGCACCGTCTCTCCCCCGGCGGGAGTCCACTCCTATAGTGCCGGAACCCAGGTGAGCCTCACGGAGTCTGCCGCTCCGGGGTACGAGTTCGTGGGGTGGTCGGGTACGGGCACCGGCAGTTACTCGGGCAGCTCACCGTCCCCCACGATCACCCTCAACGCCAACCTCACCGAAACGGCCGACTTCAGTGCCGTGCCCACGTACTCGGTCACCTTCGACGAATCCGGGCTCCCCAGCGGCACGAGCTGGTCCGTCCAACTGGGAGGTAGCACGATCTCATCGACCTCGGGTACGATCGCCTTCTCGGAACCGAACGGCACCTACTCGTTCTCAGCGAGCGCCGCCGGCTATGCCGCGAGCCCGTCGAGCGGGTCGATGGCGGTGGACGGGGCAGGTGTATCGCAGACGATCACATTCACTCCCATGGCCGCGGGGACCTACACGGTGAGCTTCACCGAGACGGGACTCCAGGAAGGCACCAGCTGGTCGGTGACGTTCCACGGAACGGCGACTTCGGGCACCGCCGGGAGCTCCATCGTCTTTACAGGGATTGCGAACGGCACCTACGACTTCACCGTGAGCGCCCCTGGGTACGCGGCGAGTCCGTCGAACGGATCAATCACAGTGAGCGGAACCGACGTGACACAGGCCGTCGTGCTCACGGCGGGAGCCGGGGAGATACCAGTGGGGTCTCGTCCCCACGCCGTCGTGGTTGACCCCGAGAACGGCTACGTCTACGTGGCCAACTCGGGCTCCGACAG
>JBJKRJ010000013.1:0-4198 GCA_046704665.1 Thermoplasmata archaeon
GGCGTCCCACGCACGATGGCCACTCCTTATGATGTGGTGCGGTAGTCCGCGGTCGCATGACTGGAATTGCCACCCTGAAAGCGAATCAAAATGCGACATTCGATGCGCAGATCACGGCCATCTCTCCGCCGCGCGACGTATCCACGTCCCGGGGCCCCTCCAAGGTTGCCGACGCGACCCTGCAAGACGAGACCGGCACCATCACCTTGACCCTCTGGGGAGAAGATTTCACACGCTACTCGGTGGGCCAGAAGCTCCATCTAACAGACTGCTGGGTCAAGGATTTCCGGGGGAAGCTCCAGGTCTCGACGGGCCGATCGGGCAAGATTGAAGTCGTTCCCTGAAGCGATCGCACAACTATCGCCCTCTGGGGCGAATGACACGGCCGGAGCGATGTCTCTCGTCAGCGTTGGTTGTAGCTGAGACCGATTCTCAGGTGTAACATTGAATACACCTAGGGCGGACTGATCACAGAGTCAACCAAGCCACGAAACCCCTTCCACAACTGGACGTTCCGTGGGAGTCTCGGGGATCCGAGCCCTCTCCGACTCAGGGCATCCGCAAAGTCGTCGCCACGGTCGACGGCCTCTCGTACTTCGAGCAGAAACTGGCGTTCCCGCGGGGAGGAGTAGTCAGAGAGCTTCTTGCGAATCTCCTCCGTATTGATCGTCTCACCGGCGATGGAGAACAGATCCGTGATGTCTTGGCTCCGGCCGGCGAGCAGCTTGAGGACCCACAAGGCTTCCGGCCGTGCAACGAGAATCGGTCGCGCGAGGCTCGTCGTCGTAAGAGTAAGTCGCAGCGGGCGTGGATCCTTGGCGATCCAACTGTATGGGACCTCACTACCCGTTGACCTGGCCCGCAATCCACCGAAATACAAATCTCCCGAGAGCTTGCCCCGGGTAATCCGCAACTTCGACAGATCGTGGCGACCACTCTGCGTCGCAAGAGTACTTGATGCATCGATCCGCTCCGCGGCCAACCAGTGAGTAACCGGACCTTCTTGATCTGAGGATAACACCAAGTCGACGTCGACGGAGAACCGTGCTCGTCCGTACGCGGAAATGGCGTAGCCGCCGATAAGAATCCCGCCGAAACCGGTCGGGAACTGTTCGAGGAAGACGGTGGCATCGCCCTCTCGGAGTTCAGCGTCCGCGCTCGACGAGTTCATCGGCCTCCCCATACAACCCGCGATGCGACCGAATGAGCCTTAGCGTCTCCTCCCTCGAGATTACCGGCTCCCCACGGTGGGTGGAGAAGTCCGCACCCGCTCGTGCTCGAATCCGCACCACCGCACCCGTCCTTCGGCGCGGGTCCGTGCTAATGTGGTGAACCTTGAGGTACGACACCCACTGCCGCTTGGAGTCCTCAGGGACTTCCACTTCGAATTCGCGGAGGTAGACGCTGGGTGACACCGTATATCGCCATCCAGTCCAGAGTGCGACGGCATCTCGGCCAGCCCATCGCATCAGAAGTCCCGAGGAAAGAAGCAACCTCCGAACTCGCCCCCACTCCGATGACCGGAGATCCGGCCGCTCCTGCGGTGCCAGCAGACGATACCGTCCACGTCCGACCCGAGCGATCACACCTCGTGTCTTGAGTTCGGAGAGCGTCTGGGCCGGCCGAAGCGAGCCGATCCGGTTCCCGAATTCTCGAAGCGAGAAAGGGGAGCCCCCGAATGCGAGCGCGATTGCGTCGGTATATCCGATGGTCATAATACGTCAATATCGTATGTTATTGATATATATTGCTACATCCGATCTCGGGAATGGCGAACCAGTTCCCGGGCCACTTCCTCGCTCCCGGATTCTATGGGTCATTGCAACGGTCCGATCGGTGAAGCGGCTGGGCCGACCGTCGCGGCGCCTCACGGGGAGCGGCTGTAACGTCGATTCAGCCACGCTGCGAGGCGGCGCATTCATGACGTCGACCGCCCCACGAAGGTTACTCCCTAGAGCTCAGAGGGTCTGGGATCGGTGTCCGTTTCACTCGCTGTGAGGGCAAAAGTCCTATGAACCATGACTATCATTGTGATAATGATGACCACAGAGGACGCGGTGACTAGCATTCCCGTCCATCAGTCCACCGTTCGGGCCCTTAGGGGAGTAAAGTCAGCCGACCAAACTTGGGATGACTTTCTGATGGCCTTGGCCGACGACTATATCTCCCCGACGCTGAAACGAGAACTCGACCGACGACTTAGCTCGGAGGAGATCGTCCCAGGCGCCGAGATGAAGCGAGAGTACTCCGAGTGGCGACGTCGAGGTGCAGGTGCCAGGGGTCGTTGACGACTGGCCTGATTTCACGAAGTCCGCCCGGATTCAGTTCTGGTCCCTTCCTGACGAAGCAATCGAGGGGTTCGCCGGGGTCTTCCCCGAGTTCACCCGACACCCCCTCCGACCTTCGCAAGGGTTGGATGTCTGCCCGATCAGGAACGATCCGGTTCGCTGGCGCTTGAAGGTCCTTGGGTATCGGGCCATCTATCAGGTTCGTCAGGGACGCCCGTTGATTGAAGCGATACTTCCGCGAACAGAGCGAACATACAGAGACTTCGAAGCTCACCGCAGACGACCGTGAACCACGGGCTCGGTACGCTGAGCGACGCCGGCCCGAATTTCGAAGGGCCGAGCGGTCTCTTTTCCGCTTGAGCGAAGGGGTTCTTCACGGGACGGTGCGGGCGATGCCTCCGGGGTCTCTCTTGTGAGACCTTCGCTAGGATTACTCCAGAACAATATCGGCGGTGCACCCTCACCTCTCGAAGTGGTCGAGATCGACGTTGGCCCTGCTCAACCGACGAAAGGGTGTACGGCGCTTGCGCTCTCTGATCGGTCATCGTTCAGTCGCTATCTCTTGATGTGCAACTGGACACGCACCAATCGACGTCTCAGTCGGGGTGATTCACTAACTCTCATCTACTGGAGGACCGACCCACGGCGGCGGCGTGGCCCCGGACCCGATTCACGAGGTGTGGCCGCGGACGTGCCGTCTTGGAACTTACTCCGACCGAATCAACTTGACCTAAGTAGGACCCGAACCTGCCCAGCGCGCTCTTCAGTTCGTCGAAATCTAGTCCGATGTAGTGGGCGGAAAGAGCGGGGGAGGCGTGGCCAAAGAGGCCCTGGAGGGAGACCAGACTCATTCCGGAGGCGTTTGCTACCCGACCAAATGTTCTCCGCAAGTCGTGGTGCGATACTCTGATTCCTTCGTTCACCAACCCCGAGCGACGGGCTGCCCTCTGCAGGGCGGCATCGGCGCCTGATTTCGATAGAGGAACGACTCTCTCATCCTCTCCCTTGCTTCGAATCCACGCGCTGAGGACGCGGACCACCTCTTGCTGCATCGGAATGACCCTCCACTTTCCACCGCGGCGTCCTTTCCCGAGCACGCGAAGGCTCTCCTCCTTCACGAGGACGTCCTTGACCCGAAGACGGAGAACCTCCACTCGTCGTAGTCCGTTGAACCCTTCTAGCGCCACGATCACCCGTTCTATCCCGCGGGCACCCCGATAAAGAGCAGCAAGTTGGGCTCCGGTAAGCCAGCGTCTATGGACTGGGGATCCCGACGGAAGCTTCCAGAGTGAGCCTTCAAGGGCGATTGGATTTCTACCCCAGCGAAGGAACTGTCTCAGCGCCTGGAAGTGAATGGCGAAAGTGGGGGGTTCCCATGGGAGCTCATCGCGAAGTGCGTGAACGTGGGCCGCGGTTACGCCTCCCAAGCTAGGCCGGTGGAAGGGCTTCCCGGCACGGCCCGTCAGCTTCGGGAACCGCCGAAGCTCCCACTCGATTCGGCGAAGCCATGTGTTGCCCACATCAGTGTTTTCTCGCTTGTCCCTCAGAAAGGCTCTCACCTGAACGTTCCACGTACCGCTTCGAGGTTCCTCGAGAGGGGATCTGGGAGTCTCCGCGACTCCCCTCGACCCTGGTGAGATCGTAGTGCCTGTCGGAGATGATGTGCGTCTGACTCTGCGTGCACCAAGAGCTGGTTGCTTACCGTTCATCCCGTGTCGGGAGAGTTACCCTCTACCAACTTCAAACACGCGAGGTCGATGAAAGATGGACGATGCCAGGCTCTCTAGTGCCGGAACCGGTAACCGAGTTTCACCTTTGAATCGGTAGTACTTTCCGGGGGGAGGCGTTTCCTCCCTCATGCTCCGAGTCCGCGAGCTTCCCGTCTCCGAGAGCCATCACGTCAGCCGCTT
>JBJKRJ010000014.1:0-7963 GCA_046704665.1 Thermoplasmata archaeon
TACGACGTTCCCACCGTTCCAGTGTTGAACAGGTCCTCCATCGGAGGATAGGTGGTCCAGTTGTTGCGTCCTCCCGACTGGCCGAGACCGAGCAGCCACGCCGTGGTCGTCAGGAGGTTGAAGTGATCGTAGGTGGTGGTCGACTGATACCCCATCTTCGCGTAGGGGCTGATCGCCACGAAATAGATGATGCGGTGCGTGGTCGACTTCTGGACGGAGTTGTAATCGAAGGTCAGGAAGACCACGCTGTCGGAGAAGGCGGTACTGTTGAGGAACGGCGAGAGGAACGCGTTCAGCCAGGCGTCGCCGTGCGGGATGGCGCCCGGGCACTCCGCGGGGGGACAGTGGTGGTCGTTGTCGGTGTCGTTGGGGGTGATCCAGACATAGTTCGGGAGGTTCCCCGAGGCCGACATCGCGTTCCAGTCCCCCAAATGGAGCGGCACGACGTGGCGGTCGCAGTAGGAGGTGTTCGATACGATCTTCGAGTACTCGACGAACGGATTGTGGTACACGTCATAGACGAGATGGTTCGTTTGGGGCCCGACGACCGAAGCGGGGAGCGTAGTGTTGGCGTAGGTGGAGTTCGTGGCACACGGCGTGGGCATGCTCTCCATGTAGGCGGCCCAGGTCTCTCCGACCTTATCGACGAGCTGGGGAATGGTGAAGGTGGGATTCTTGGTGTAGGCCCCGCTCGTGGCATAGTAGTAGTCGGCGGCGGAGTTGGAGGTGAGGCCGTAGTAATCCTGGGCGGACGCATAGTGCTGGGCGAGGTAGCGTTCAAAGCTGCCGTTCGCGAGGACATCGCTTCGGTTCTGGTCCTCCATGAAGATGGTGATGACGTGTCGGATCGGGGTAGGGAAGGGCGGGGTCGCGGCCGCCGGGGTTGCGCTCACCGCATGGTGGGGAGAAGGGTGGCTGAGCGTGCCCGTTAGCGCGGTCGTGGGAGCCATGAAGAGCACGGCGACCAGGACGGCAAGCGACCCCGCCAAGAAGAAGCGAGAACCACGCGATCCGCCGAGGGTCCCTCGTCGCTCCATGGGTCCCGGACCGTCACGGCGCAGTCCGACCCAGGGGCCCGAGAGCGCCCATGATTTGACCCCTTACCGCACGTTAAAAAACCATCGGCGGAGCCGCTGCCCATTCCCGCTTGGCCCGGGACCGGTTAGAGACCGATCGCGAGAACCTGGTACGTCCCTCCCGTTCCCGAAGCCCCGGGGTCTCCTCCAGCGCGGGGAGTAACCCCGTCACCCCCTGAGCCAACATCGATGCCGCTCGCGCATCGCACACTCCGGGCGGGCGAGAGTGCATCTGAGATAGCCCAGTCCTGCGCCGAGATCTCTAACACCGTTCCGGCAAAAATCCCATCTAGTCGGGCCCGTATCGCGTGGCATGCGGTCAGCAGGAGGACCCGCAGGGTCTACCTCGGACCCGCAGGACTCCGGCCCGGAGTTGTGAACGTGGGCCCCCGACCATCGAGCCACCGTTCCGGCGAAGAGGCTCCACTACCATGAACCGGATTCCGGGTCGGCTTCGGCCCGAAGGCTCGTTCGGGGTGGCGGTACTGGGGCAACGGAACTACGTCGGCGGCCTGTGGGACGAGCTCGGCAAACTGCAGTTCGAGTTCATGGTGGCTCAAGGACTCAGACCCCACCATGTCTTCCTCGACGTGGCCTGTGGCTCGCTCCGGGGCGGACGGTTGTTCATCCCCTACCTGGACCGAGGCAACTATCTTGGGCTCGACAAGGAACGGGGGCTCATCCGAGCCGGGCTGCGCAACGAGATCGACCCGAAAGTCGCCTCGGAGAAGGCCCCGAGTTCGTTGTCTCCGACTCCTTCGAGTTCGACCGTTTCCGCAAGAGACCCGAGTTCGCCCTCGCTCAGTCGCTCTTTACTCATCTTGCGCCGCCGGACATCCACCTATGTCTGCGAAGACTGAGGGCCTCGGTCGCAGCCGGGACCCGCTTCTTCGCAACCTTCTTTGTCGCCTCCGACACGGTGCGCAATCCCGCGACCTCCGGCTCGCACAAGGGGTTCTTCTATCCGAGAGCGACGGCCGAGTCATTCGGTGAGTCGGAAGGGTGGGAGCCCCGCTTCATCGGGGACTGGCATCACCCACGGGGTCAACAGATGGTCGAGTACGTAGCGCGATGATGCGCGGCGGTTTGACTCCCCGTGCTCCCCTCGCGTGAGGGGTTCAACGCCACCGTACGGCTCCGCGACAACCGAGCGTCGGCCCCTCGTCGACACGGACCGCCTCGTCCGCATCGTTGCCCGTCAGAGTTTCGCCAACTCCCTCAGCTGAGGCGTCCCGACTCACCTGCGGGGCGGTGGTGTCACTCCGCTCCTGCGCTTGACCCTGCCGTCCCAGAATGATCCCGGGGGGCTCCCGGACCCGGTTTCACAAGGGTTAAGCCTGTGGAAACCATGCGCCGGGTCGTGGCGCCCGAGATGCGACTCTCGGGGCACTTGTCGGCACGCGGCCCGGTAGCGCGCGAGGTCGTCGTCGGCGCGATCGCGCTGGTTCTTCTCATGGTGGTGCCCACGGGTGCGGTGGGCTCCGGGAGTCAGATCGCGATCTGGACCCGGTCGGCGCCCACGATCCCGAACGGCGGCGGCACCAATTGGCTGACCGCGATGTCGACCTACGGGAACGTGCTCTACGCCGGCACGGCATCCGGCCATCTGCTCCGATACAGTGGATCGGGGGCACGTCTCTGGACTCGTGCGCTGGGTGCGGAGGCCAATTCGATCGCCTCGGATGCCTCCGGGAATCTGGTCGCGGTGGCGGCCGGCGCAGAGTTCCGGGTCTTCAGTGGCACGGGGGTCCAGCTCTGGAAGTACACGATCGGGGGTGTCGTTTCGGGTGGGGTCGCCGCGAGGGTCGCGTTCAGCCGGGACGGAGGCACCCTGATCGGCGCAGCGACCGGGCCGACCGGAGACCCGACCGGCATGCTCTACTCCTTCGTACCCGCGACGGGTCAGCTCCGCTGGACATACAGCTGGGGCACCACGTTCGCCGTGGTTCATGCGATCGCCGTCAGCTGGAACGGGACACGGATTGGTCTCGCCCTCGGGAACGGCTTCGCCGATGGAGGCAGCGCGGCGATGTTCGATGGCGCGGGCCACCTCCTCTGGTCCCACGATCTTCCCGGCATTGTCACGTCGGTGTCGATGGCGAAGGACGGAGCGATCTCAGCCTTCGGCTCCTACGGAGTCTGGTACGCGGCGCAAGGAAGCCTCGTCGCCGTGTACGGTCGCGGTGGGGCCCCGATCGCGTCGTTCAACGAAGGGGGGAGGGTCTGGTGTCTGGGTCTCAGGCCCGGGGGCAACGAGATCGCGGTCACCGAGGGGCCCTACCTCTACCTGGTCGTCATCGGCTCGGGAACGGTCCTTTGGCGGCATTGGCTGGGCACAGTGACGTTAGTGAACAGTCCGTACCAGAACTCGGTCGTCGTGGGCGATGGGGGCGACGAGATCGTGACGGGCAGCCCCGCCGGAGTGGTCCACCTGTTCAGCCCGACGGGCGGCTACCTGCTGAAGATCTCGCTCAGCTCGGACCATGCGATCACCTCGCTTTCGCTCTCGCCCAGGGTCCCGGTCGTGTGGATCGGGACCAACAGCTCGGTGATGCGCGTCGACGGCCTCTGAGGCCGAGCGCGCCCCTCCCATCCTTCGCGGAACCGGGGGCTTCCGATCACCAAGGGCGGGCCGGAAGCAAGCGAGAGCTGCCCCGACGCGCCATCGGATACCGGGCAGTAAGGCAGGTGTCAGATTGTCGTTCGCGCGACTCCGAGGCCCCCGCAGGGCCGCGAGGCAGCCGACACGGCAGACCGGACTGGCTCGCGGCCGAATCACCCACCGACGGTGCTCGCCCCCTCGACGGAAGGGGGTCGTTGCGTCGGCAGGTGGAACGCCTGCAGCAGGGCGACGAACCGCGGCTCGTCGCGGATGAGGTCGAAGATGCGGTCGAGATAGTGGAACCATAACATCCTCTCTCCCTCCCGCCAATCCTCTTCGAGCAGGGTGAGGCACGTATCCCGGTCGCCGGCCGCGAGATACGCTTCTGCGACCCGGACTCGGGCCACGTACTCGGGAGCCTGGCCGACCTCGCGGATGCGTCGCAGCATCTCTCGGAGCTCCCCGGGCTTGCCGGCGACGGCGAGGAGATAGGCCCGCTGGCCGCGCGCGTCGAACGAAGGGTCGTCCCGAAACCGGGCCAGCACACGCTCGGCCTCGTCGAGACGGCCCTGATCGATCAACAGGCCCGCCCGAGCGAAGTCGACGGACTCGCTCCCCGGAAACTTCGCGGCCATTTGGTCGAGGGTGGCCGCCACACCGGCAAGGTCCCGCCGAGCCCTCTGCGCGGACAGAAGGGCGAACAAAGGGTACGGAGAGAGCGGGTCGAGCTCGATCGCCGCCCGGGCCTCGGGCAGGGCTTCGTCGAACCGCTGGAGCAGGGTCAACTGGTTGGCGAGCCACACGTGAGCCGCGGAGGCGCTGGGGTTCAGTTCGATCGAGGTTCGGAACTCCTTCTCGGCTGCGGCCCAATCAAGGTCCGCCTGCATGGCGACGAACCCGAGGGCGAGATGCGCCGCGGACGACCGTGGGTTCAGCTGGGCGGCGCGGGAGGCGAGCTCACGGGCACGGGGAAAGACCTCCCGGGGCGCGTGGGTCTCTCCCGCGGAACCGACCAGGAGGACCGCCGTGGCCGCGAGGGCGGCGGCGTAGTTGGGGTCGAGCCGCATCGCCTCTTCGAAGTGTCGGATCGCCTCCTTGTACGCTTCGCGGAACGGGATCCGGCGCATCGCCTCGAGCCCGCGGAGGGACGCCTCGTACGCCGCGAGGTTGCTCGTCGGTTCCTCGGCGATGTAAGCGCGAGCGGAGTCGAGCAGCTCGAGCTTGAGCGCGCGGGCCGTGTGGTCCGCGATCTCGCTTTGGGTCGCGAAGATGTCGTCGAGCTGATGATCATACGACTGGCTCCAGCGGTGCTCGTCGGTCGCCACGTCGATCAGCTGGACGGTGACCCTCAGGCGATTGCCGGCCTTCCGAACGCTCCCCTCGAGGATCGAGCTGACGCCGAGCTCCGCGCCGATCTGGGTGACGGGTTTCGTCGAGCCACGGTACTGTCCGACCGAAGTGCGGGAGATCACCCGGAGGCCGCGGATGAGCGAGAGGGCGGAAATCAGCTCCTCCGTGAGGCCGTCGGCGAAGTAGGCGTCGTTAGGGTCCGGGCTGATGTTGGAGAACGGCAGGACCGCGAGGCGGGCCGCGGTGTTCCCGGACGAGCCGGCCGCGGAGGCGGACCACGGCATTACCACACGGTAAACGTCGACCGGATGCTGGACTCCTTTCAGGGTTTTCGGGCCAAGCCCGTCGAACGAGTGCGGTAGCTTTCCCCGGACGGATTCGTAGACCTGGGAGGAGAGGCAGATGCCCTCCTGCTCCGCGAGGGGCTCGATCCGGGAGGCCACGTTCACCGCGTCGCCCAGGATGTCCGACCCGGCGTCCTCGACGTCCCCCAGGTGGATGCCGATCCTTACCCGCAGCTTAGGGGGAAGCTCGCGCGCGTTGCGTTCGTGGATGTGTTGCTGCAGGTCGACCGCGCACGCCACGGCGTCGAGCGCGTTCGAGAACTCGACCAAGAGACCATCGCCCATCGCCTTCACGAGGCGTCCCCGGTGGATCTCGAGCAGGGGTCGGACGAGCCGTTCCTGCTCCCGAAGAAGCGCCAGGGCGGCTCGCTCGTCCTTCTGGGAGAGCGAGGTGTAGCCCGCGATGTCGGTGAACACGATGGCGGCGAGTCGCCGCGGCATAGAGGGTGTTTGAACGCCCTCCGGTCAGATTAGTCTTTGGCCGGGCGGAACCGCCCTGTGGGGGCACGGCCTCCGCCTCCACCGAGGAGCGCCGAACTTGCGAATACCCGTTCCCCCCGAGGCACGGACGGATACCATGTGCCATCAGCCGACCCCAGTCCTCACGTGGGTTGTATCGACGGTGCCGAGGGCGTGATGATCCTCTACCTCGATTGGAGCGGTCCCGGAGCCCTCCTGATCCTGCTAGAAGGAGAGAGCGCGCCCGTTCGCCGTTCCGTACCCAGGGCGTACGTACGAAAGGGTCGCACGATCCCGAGTCGGATGACGGGAGACACCGTACCGATTGGTAGGCGGCGTCCCAGCAATCTTCGGGGGCTCGAAGAAGGACCGTTTCAGGCCGCGCCAAACCGGACGATTTGGGCTGGGTGGGGGCAGTCCTCGACGCGGGAAAGGGTCGCTCGACCGATTGAAGGGGGTGGTGCAGCCCAAGGGTCCCGATTCCTCAGGTTGGTTCGGACACACCTATCGCGGGGACGGGGGAGACTCGAATAGCTCGAGCCAGATTCCATGAGTGGCCTCCGGGGGAACCACGACGCTCCTGCCGAACGGGCCCTCCTGGGGGTCGAGATCCGAAGCGAGGTGAGGTTGGATCGCCGCGAGGGCCGTCGCGAGGCTCCCGACTCCCACACTGATCCCCATCAATCCGTAGGCGGAGTGTCGTTGACTCAAGTACGCCTGGACGGGCCCTCCGGCCTCCGCGCTTCCGACAACCACCATGCTGTTCTGGCCGACACGAAGTTCTACAGCGTTGCCGTTCACCCGGTCGAACCTGGTCCTTCGGACTCTCGAGAATCCCACCTTCGCGTAGGCTGTCACCGCTTCGTCGAGCCGGCCCACCGCGAGCCAGGGGTGAAGGCCCCGGAGGGCTGAGTTCGAGTGGTTCGGGGGTGGAGCGTCGCGGTCGGGGAGTTCCGGGTGCCGTGCCCGGAACTCGCGGTAGGCTCCTTCGAGGTACTCGATGAAGAAGATGACGTCGTCGACGAACCCCAGCCCGGTCTTCAGTCCCACAAACTTCCAGCGGGCCGGCGGGACCTCGTCAATGCCGGGGAATGCCACGGTCCCGGATACCGGTCCCCCGACGGCAAAGCCTTCCCGTCGGAGGTGCGAGGCCGTAGCTTCGGCTGACGACACCCGGATCCCGAACGTGACGGCTCCCTCACCCCGGCTTAGGAACTGTTGTATTTCGGCCACGTCCGAATGACCGCTCCGGGGATCGTAGATCCCCAGCAGCTCCAGGTACTCGCGTTCGTGGAGCCTGATGATCCTGCTCTCCACGCCGTTGGGAAATCGAGCACCCACCGGGTCGAGAGCGAACCCCAGCCGGTCGCGAAAATCCCGCGATGCCGTGGCGACATCCTGCACCGCGATCACATAGTGATCCAATCCGTGACCGGTTCCGATAAGCGGATCCACCGGGCCGTGTGACGTGTCGGTGCTTCGACCCGATGACATCTCTCCTGTTACCTCGGGACCCTCGACAGCTCCTTCCTACTAAGTCGCTCTCCTTGAGCCAGGGACCCCTGGTCCGGGCAAAAGCTCGAGCTCAATTGGTATCCCGCCGGGTCGGAGTTCGCCACTCCGTACGAGCCCGGAGAAGGCCTCGACCACATCTCGTTCCGTGTGGGCGATTTGCCCAGGTTCTCGCCTCACCCCTCGAGCGGTACTGAGCAGCAGCGGGACCGCGCTTCCCCGCCCCCCTCGCCCTACCCGGCTCGTGGGCGGACTCCATGGCCACTGGCGGGGCCAAAGTTCGCCTTTCTGCGAGACCGGCCTTTTCGAGCACAGGGTACCCTTCTCGAGGGGTGGTCCCAAGGTCTAATCTGAACGGACTCAATGTCGGGAAGCGGCCATGGTCCGTCGGCTCGCGGCCATCATGTTCACTGACCTTGTTGGGTCCACTCAGCTTGCGCAGAAGGACGAGAGGACCGCGTTGGCGCTGCTTCGGGAGCAGGAATCTCTCGCCACACCCCTCCTCGAGGCGCACCACGGGCGCCTCGTCAAGTCCACCGGCGATGGCCTGCTCGTCGAGTTCGCCAACGCGCGCGACGCGGTCGAATGCTCGGTCGCCTTCCAGCACGCGTTGCACGATC
>JBJKRJ010000015.1:0-6075 GCA_046704665.1 Thermoplasmata archaeon
GGAAACGCCGGGCTGGCACTCGGCGAACTCCCTCAGGTCGGGCTCGAAAGGCTCAGATGGATCGCTACCGTGACCCCGAACTGCACGAGCGGACGATGGACCCTTCGCGCGGAACTGAAGGGCTTTATGCGAACGTGAATTGGCGTCGTTGACATGACGCGGAACATCGGCATTCAACCGAGCGTGAAGTCAGGTCGTAGGTCCACGCGAAGGCCGCTGACTGTCGTGCTGACGGCGGTCTCGATTTCCTCCCTGATCGCCGTTGCCATCATTGGCGGGTTCACGCTTTGGGGCTCGTCACGTGGCCAGACCGGTTTGGAATTCGCCACCTCGCCCCCCAGTTCCTCAGATCTTGACGAGAAGTACTGTCTCGCGACAAACACGACTGCGACCGGATCGTTCGGACCGTCGTACATCTTCGATGACTCTTCGAAGATCCCTTCCAGTCCGGCCTGTCAGTGGGAACATTACGGGTACTACGATGCGATTGAGAACACTACAACCGGGCAGTGGACCACTCTATACGTGGCGATTAACGTCACCAGTGTGAATGAGACGTCTACCACGACTACGAATTACAATTTCACGTTCACGAACGGAAGCGTGCAATGGATTAAAGAGGTCAACGACTCCGGCTCCATCACACTCTACTCCTGTAATTCAGTAACTCGGAGTTGCACGAGCGAGGTAACAGACGCTGTCGTCTCTTCACCGACCGCACCCGTCGGTGGGTTGCAGGTTGCTAGTTGCACGGCCAGCGCGCGCCAGGTCGCGATGACCGGCTACCCGAACAACTACCTCGCAGAGACGTTTAATCAGTGTGCAACTCAACAGATTCTATACGGAATTGTGCACAACACGTGGACCTTGATATCCAGTTGCATGGTTTGGGGCGTAGGGGCCGGGTACTGCGTAGCCATCGTCCTCCTCGCGGCGGGCCTAGGCTACGCGTACATTTCCATAGCCGATTACTACGGCAGCCCCTCCAACTCGGGGATTTACGCGGCCGGGTACACGAAGACGACTCACTTTCTCTGGTGGTCCTGGACAACGACCTACTGGTCGTACATTTGGGGGAACCCAGTACCGTGACGCGTCAACCAGAGGTTGACGTTCTCGTCAGTGGACCTCTGATGCCACAACGTGCGGCTTGGGTCGCGCAGAGCGGAGCTGGTCGTCTCTGTCGTGAGAGGGCCCTCACCAAGGCGCCATAGACGGGCGGATTGGTGCTCGAGCACGCTGGGGCTGCTCTTGGTTGCGCTTGGGGCGATCATGCGTCGGTCTCCTCTCGGCAAAGACGAGCGACGTGAATTGGAAAACCCCCACGAGGACACTAGTGTCAAGTGGGTCAGGGGCGACCCGTGGTGGCCAATCGCGTGGGTGGTTGTCGCCGCAGGATCCTTCATAATACTGTGTTTTCAGTCCGTAGAGTTTGCAGCAATCGGAGCCGGATGGTACTCCGCTCCTACGATGTCGGGCGGATTGCTCGACGCGTTTGTGATGTTTGGAGCCATTACGGGAGTGCTGCTTGCTTGGATACTCCGGACCTACCAGCCGGTCATCAGGAGGCTAGGACTCTCGAAGACTCATCTCACGCTGTGCTTCCCGTGGCGAACCGTCAACATCCCTTGGACGGATGTGCGACCACTGGGACCAACCAGTATTCTTCTCAAGACGTGGGCCGGACCCATGCGGGTTCGCTTGACCTCTGTGCAGATTCGTCACGTGAGCGAGTATCTGGACTGAACCAAGGGAGAATGAGCTTCTCGTCAAACCCTCTCACGTCAGTGGACCGCTCCCGATTCCGTCTATGCCGGCTCATGTGAGTCAGCTATGTCGTCCGCCACAGCGTTGCGAGCACTCCAGATTGACAATAGATACAGGGCTGCGAGAACGACGCATATCGCTGCAGGGATGAGTGCCGGATCGATTGTCGGGTGGCCCAGGCCTGGTGTGCTACATGTGGACCCGGCGCAATTGCTTGCTGTTGCGGCGTAATAGCTGAGCACGGTAAGCGCGACGAAAGACCCTAGGGCTCCCCCCAGCAGCCAGTTCGAGTAGGGGTACAGGCGAGCTAATCGCGAAGCCATCTATAGTCACTTACGACGGACAAGTATTTGTGGGAACCGACCCCCGGTTGGCGGTCAGACTTGAGGGATCCGGACGCTCCTGTCGTCTTGTCGCCACGAAACAAGCACCGATCGGACTTCGTCAAGGTCGGAGTTGCATTGAAGTAAACTCTGGGTTCAAAGCATGCCCGGTCGATACTCTTGGCTCAGTTTGGACCCGGGAACTCGAAGCTGGTGGTTTGTGCGTTACCCCTCCCCAGCTCCGGCGTTTGAGCAAGCTCACAGGCTCGCTTCAGTGTCGCACACTTCCCAGACTCGGTTCACACACTGTCTCCTGACATCACTCAAACTCCGCGAAAGTACCGGTCGCCTCGCTAGCTGACACCGGAACGATGTTAGCCTTTCGAGCCCACCCCCACGGGCTGTGCCGTCACATGGCTCGTGCAGACTGAGGGGAAGGTTCAGTCACGGAACCAACCTGCCGCTTCAAGGCCACGTGGCTGTCAGGCGACTACCAGAGGCGACGACCACAGCGAGGGCAGAACGTGTCTCCCCGTCCAGTGTCGGCTCCGCATGCCGGGCAGAACCCCAGCCTTCTCGCGTACTGCCACCTCGTGAAGATCAGAGGCGCCCCGAAGATCGCCAAAGTGAATCCGAGTCCAGTGGTTGGCAATGAGTTCCTCCCTCACGAGATCACGATTCCCTGACGGCGGAGACGTGTGGGCAACCGTCGATGGTTCGTCACTTCGGTGAGGGTCCCGAGACGGTAGCCGATCGCCCGCAACAGCATCTGGAGGAGGTCTTCGAACCGAAGGAGTTCCTCGCGAATGCGGAACCCCACGGGGCCTTGCCGCCCCTCGCTTGCGTACATCAACCGAAGCAGGACCCATTCGTTCTGGAGCAACATGCCCACGCCGACCTGGAGCAGGCGCAGCGCCGGCGACCGGCTCGAGGTTCGGGCCAGGGCCTGCCCGAGCACCCGGTAGCTGGACTCGATGCCGAACCTCCCTCGGTAGCGATCGGCGACCTCGCGGAGACCCATCTCCCCGAGCACCGCGTAGATCAGATACTGGCAGCCGTGCTTGCCCCACTTCCGGCCCATCTGGTAGCGAACCACGACGTGGATCGTCACCTCGAGGGGAGGGTCCCCGGGCCGGGGCCCCTTCAACACGTGGGTGGTCGTGTAGGAGCGCTGACCGCGCTCCCACTTCTTCCGCTGACGGGAACCGAGGCGCAAGGGGACCACGGCGGTGATCCGCTGCGCCTTCAGCCAGGAGAGGACGGCGTAGTTGTAGAACCCCCGATCGAGGAAGACCGCCTTGAGCTGGCCGCCGGCCATCTGGAAGTCGTGGAGGGCCGCCCGGACGGCGGCGAGAGTGCCGCCGTTCCTCGGGTGGAACCGCAGGGAGGCGATGAGACGGTAGTGGGGGAGGAGGATCGAGAGGGAGGCGAAACGGTGGGCGCGATGGGTACCCCGCTCCTCCTTGGTCTTCACCACCTGGCGGCGTCGCGGGTCCTGGGGTCGACCGTAGTACGGTCGGTCGTGGAAGTCGATGGCGACATCGACCGGCTCTGTCGGAAGGCGCTCCCGGATCTGCCGTCGGAGGCCGAGGGTGATGGCCTTCTGGACCCGGCCGAGCTCGAGGTGCCCGAAGAGCCATCGAACGGTGCGGTCGGAGTGCCCCCGACGGCACTGGGCTCGAGCGCGATGGACCGAGGCGCGAAGGACGGCGGCTCGGAGCAGCAGGTCGGAGGTATCGTAGAGGGTCGAGGGGCGGAACGATCGGGAGAGCGCGCTCTTCAGGAGGGGAAGGAGCCAGGCCAGCGCGGCGTGACGGACCTGACGATCGCCGAGGATCCGCGGTCGCCATCGGGTCCGGTGGGACGGAGGGTATTTCTCTCGGTGCCGAACTCTCTTCGCTGCGGTCTCAAGACCGCCGCCGCGGCGTGTTGGCCACACACTGACTCGTCCGCGGTGTTCCCTTCTTCAATGCCAAACTCCAGAGGAAAGGGAGGTGCGCGAGAGCACCCCGAGAACTCGTCACCTCACGTCAGGCGGCCGGTTGCCAACCACTGACCGGGGTTTACAAGTTGAGCACGAGCGCTTCCTCCGATCTCTGACGCTGAAGTGAGGGCGCGGGGCGTATTACCTACGCCCGCTTCTTCGGCCGTCCGCCTACGTGAACTCCTCCAAGCTCAGTTCCCGGTAGAGGCGCTCCTGTATCGGACTCATCGGCCGGAACCGCTTCTCTGCCCGCCCACCCGGATAGAGCAGGATCACCTGCTGCCACTGCTGCAGCTCGGTGACCAGCTCGTCGATGGTGAGGTGCTGCCCGGTCCTCGAGAGCTGGCGTTGGAGCAGTCCCATCAGTTGGAGCGCCTGGAAGCAGATCCACTGGTGGACCTTGATCTTCGAGTCGGTCCAGTGATACTCCGGGGTGTCCGAGAGGTAGGAGGTGTCCTTGAGGCGTCGGAACTGCTCCTCGATGACGGCCTTTTCCCGGTACGCGCGGACGGTGGCCTCGTCGTCCCAGTCGTGCTGGTCCGTGAACAGGATCGTCCGGCCGAAGCCCAAGGAGCGGCGGCGGATCGCCGCCTCGTTCCGTTTCCAGCTGAGCTCGATCGGACCCTTCCCGTGACGGGTCACCGACCACTGGAACAGTTTCGTGCTCGGCCCGATCAACTGACGGACCTTCTTCTTCACCCCGGCCACCGTTCGTTTGGCGCGGCCGATACGGGAACGGTCGGCCTGCTCCAGCGCCGCCCTCAAGGCGAGGAGCTTCTCCTCGGCCGTTGTCAGAATGTCCTCGAGCTTGGCGCTCAGGTGGCGTTCGAGGAGACGATTGTAGCTCACCACCACCGTCACTCTGCGACCAAACACGGAGCGGGTCGTCCGGTACGTGAGCGTGGTCTCCTCGCCTTCGCCGTAACACTGTCGGAACTGGTCCAAGGGGATCGACAGCAGGTCCCGGCCCCACTGGGGACGCAAGGAGGTCACATAGTGGATCCCGGAGAGCTCCAGGCGGTCCAAGTTCGGCTTGCTGGGATTGCCCTTGTCGAAGATCAGGGTCGTCTCCTTCGGGCTCTTGCCCATCGCCTCGACCCATCGGCGGATGTGGGGGATCTCCTCGGCGAAGAGCGGGTAGTCGCTCTGGTTCCCCGGATACGTTCGGTGGAGCAGAGGGATGCCGTGATCCCGACTGGCGAGGAGCGCCAGCCCGATGAGGCGGAGGTCGGTTCGGTGGTCCTTCGCGGGCCCTCGCTCCGGTATCTCGTTGCCCCGGTCGTCATGGGCCTCGATGTAGGTGGAGAAGTTCGTGGGATCGTAGTAGAGGAGATCGGTGGTCAGGCCGAAGCGGGATCGGGCGCGGCGGGTCGTCTCGAACTGGATGGCCTCGATGGTCCCATCGTCGATCCGGTCCATGTGGTTCCAGTAGTCCTGGCTCGAGAGACCCCCCTTCTTCCCGAGAAGGCGCGGGAGGACGGACCGGTCGAACCACGGGCGGATGCGCTGCTTCGAGCACGGCGCCATGCAGCGATTGAGGGCAGCGATCAGGAGATGCTCGCCCACCGAGTATCCTTGGTCTCGTTTGGGAACGATTCGGTCGATGGTCCCCACCAAGTCAATCTCACGCGCGAGGCGGAGGAGTGGGGTCGTACCGAAGTCCGTGACATCCACCTCGATCGGGCCCCCTCCCTTCTCCGCCGCCTCGAGAAGGTTTCGAATGTGGTCCGGGGTTCCGAGGTACTTCTGCCAGGTGATACGCGGACGACCGCGAACGCGCTGGCACTCCTGGAGGTACCAGTAGGCCTGACGGCGGACCTTCTTCTTCGTGAGGGAGACCACGACATACGTACAGGTGATACAGATTCATATCTCTATTGGAGATGTCTCAGTTCTGGCAGGTGATACATCAAGGGCCTGCGACAGATCCTCGAGAGAAGACGGGGGACCGGGCGGGCTACTGGCTGCTCGTCAGCGGCACGCTATCTTGTAAACCCCGGC
>JBJKRJ010000016.1:0-122038 GCA_046704665.1 Thermoplasmata archaeon
CCGAAGCGTTGGGGTTGCCGAGGGAGGCGTTGGTCTGCTCGAAGGCGGGATAGTTCGCGGCGGTGGGGGTGGAGTAGTTGGCGACGAGGCTCTGCCAGGTCAGGACGTACGCCGCCGGGGGACCCCAGACCCGGCGGGCCGAGGCGTTGAAACCGAGAAGCCCGGGAGCCAGCACCCCACCCGCGACCTCCGCCTGGCCGGCCAGGAACCCCGCGTAGGCCGTGTAGACGCTCGTGACGTCCGATACATCGGAGAGAGAGCGATCGACCGCGAGGGCGGCCGTGACGTTCCTCACGACCCCTTGCGCGCGCGCGTCCGTGAGGTTCGCGCCGTAGAAGAGCAGGATCGTCGACGAGCCTCCGGTCTCGTTGGGAAAGAGCCGGGCGAGCGCGGCGTTGGCGTGCGCACTGGGGGCGTTCGAAGGGAGCGTGGTGGTCGAGTTCGTCGTGACCGAGCCGAGGAGGCCCAGGAACGGGACGGCGACCAGGAGGAGCACGACCCAGAAGACGATCGGGTACCACGGATGACGGACGATCCACCGGGCCAAACGACCGAAGAGATGCGCGCCCCGCGAGCCTCCCCTTTCGGCCAGGGACATCGGGAGCGGGCACTGTCCTGCCCGGGAAATAACGCTTAGCGGGGTTCCGCCTCGACGGGAAGATCCGGTCGGTGCGCCGACCGCTTCCACAGCGCCGGGAAACGGCGTGGGTCCACGAAGACCCGGGTCGCCCCGACGACCCAGCCGTGGGGGGTCGAGAGCGCGGCGCGCGAGTCGCACTCGGCGACGCCGGTGGCGATCATCTCCCCCGAGCGGGAGACGAGAACGACGTGCGCCCCGCGCGCGAACGACCGGGGCACCTTCAGGATACCTCCGCTCGCAAGTCCCGCACCGTGGGCAAGCGCGCTGGCCGCCCCGTCCTTCACCACGACGGCCGGGAACTCCTTCCAGACCTCTTCCATCGGATGAAGGTGTGCCACCAGCTCCTCGGGGCGGCCGTCGCCCCGGGCCGCCGCGGCATCGGCGAGCGTCGTGAGGGAGATCGTCCTCCGCTCGTCGAACGGGCCGTTCGCGACGCGGCGCAGCTCTTCCATGTGCGCACCGACCCCGAGCGCCTCGCCGAGATCGACGGCGAGGGTCCGGACGTAGGTCCCCGAGTCCGCGGTGACCTCGAGCAGGAGCCGCGGCCCGTCCCGCTCGAGCAGCCGGAGCCGGTGCACCTTGCGCACCCGCCGCTCCCGCTTCACCGCCGATCGCACGGGCGGGGTCTGGTAGATCGGGCCGGTGAACTCCTCGAGGACCCGTTCGAGCTCGCGGTCCGCCACTTCCCCGTGCAGCACCGCCGACGCGACGTAGCGCTTCGGGAACTCGAGCACGAGCGGGATCAACTTGAGCGCGGGCCCGACGCCGACCCACAGGAGTCCCGACACGTTGGGGTCGAGGGTCCCCGCGTGGCCGGCGACACCGACCTTGAGGAGGTCCCGGACCCACGCCGTCACCTGGTGGGAGGACGGCCCGCGCGGCTTGTCGACGAGGAGGAACGCGCCGCGGGAGATCCGCTCGGCGACGGGGTCCTCGGGCGCCTCGGTCATTGGGTCCCCGCCGCCTCTCGTGCGCGGACGAACTCGACGATCGCCGCCGCGACCTCGTGCGGGGTCTGGCTCGTCGAGTCGACCCGCAGGTCGGGGAGATCCCGGTCGAGGTCGATCCCGTAGTAGCGGAGGTAGCGCTCCCGCTCGCTCGCCTCGCGCGTCCGGACCTCCTCGCGCGCCGTCTCGACCTCCTCGCGATCGCGGTGCGCGACCCGACGGATCCGCACCTCCTCTTCGGCGGTGACCACGATGTGATGGACCGGGACGCCGTTCTTCCGGCAGAGCGACCCCTGGATCCGGCCATCGAGGAGACGCCCCGGTCGCGCAAGCCCCTGCATCGTCCGGTCGAGCTCCCGATCGACCTCGGGATGGGCCTCGGCGTAGCGGCCGAACTCCCCGAGGGACATCCCGCGCCCGCGCGCTTCGGCCCGGAAGACGTCGCCCGCCGAGCGGTACTCGAGACCCAGCATTTCGGCGACCAGCCGCCCGGCGGTCGATTTTCCGCTCCCGGGGGGACCGGCGACCGTGATGACGGCCCGGATCACGAAGAGCTCCGGCCGTTCCGCGGAGGCACGGCCGTCGAAGCGAGGTGTTGCTTCTCGGCGTATCGGCGCAGCGCGTAGTTCTTCAGGACCCGGCGGAAGATGAGCGAGGTCGGGATCGTGTAGAGACTGAAGATGATGAACCACCACGGGATCCCGCCGCTTCCGTACGAGATGGCCGTGTGGTTGAGGTTGATCAGTGCGCCGCCGAGGTCCACGGTCTGTTGCACGGAGTTGGCGTTCCCGATGACGATCCCCACCCAGCTGTAGATCAGGATGAGGAGGAAGTACGTGATCGCCATCCCCTTGAACTGGGCGATCGAGATCTCCCCGGAAAGGCGCGTCAGGCGTTCCTGGTGCGGCTTGAGCGCGGCGATCCGGTCCTTCTTCCCGGAGCGGATCGCCTCCATCTGGACCTTGCGGAACGCCGAGCTCCACTTCTGGATGCGGGCCGCCTTCACCCAGTCGGTCGTGTAGTTGTACGCGAACGAGGTGATCAGCATCTCGATCGCGCCGGCGAGGGCCATCGTCAGGAGGAGATAGTCCGAGTTGAACCCGATCGCGGCGTAGAGCGGTCCCCACTGGGAGCTCGTTCCCAGGGCGTAGGAAAAGCTGTTCCGGGTGTTGGGCTCGACGAGCATCAGGAGGCCCAGAAGTCCGAGGAAGACGTAGATGAACGTCGAGATCTTGAAGACCGGTCGCGGGGCCGGAGGCCGGGTCGCTGCCGGCTTCGCCGGTTCCGGCTCGGGCTCCTCCGCCACCTCCTCGTCCGTATCGGGCTCCGGCTCCGCGTCCTCCTCCGTCCCGCTCGGGAGGGGCTTTTCGTCGCCGCTCACTAGCTCTCGCCTCCGAGGAACCGACGGAGCAGCGGGTTCATCTCCATCAGCTGTTCCTGACCCATCGCCTCGTAGAGGTTGATGATGATCCCGACCATCAGGAGGACCCCTGTTCCGCTCGCGTTGCCGAGCGTGCCGATAAGGTCCGCTCCGGCGGCAAGCGCTCCGACGGCCGCCCCCGATATTACCGTGATGACCGGAATGTACCTTTCGAGCACCCGACGCAGGACCCGGGGTTCGCGACGGAACCCCGGGATCTGCATCCCGGACGACTCGATCTGGCGGGCGACCGCCTCCGGACCCATATTGGTCGTCGAGATCCAGAACTTCGCGAACAGGATCGAGCCCCCGACCATCGCCCCGAAGTAGACCGCGACGTGGAGGAGCCCCTGCCACACGCTATGGCCCACCAGGAAGTTCCCGTACGTCCGGAAGTTGAGGATCGGCAGTAACCAGGACTCGAGACCGTTCACCGTCGACAGATAGTAGGCTCCGCCAGTGAGCGGCGTCGTTTGGCTCACCCCCATGCTACTGGCCACCTGCGCCGACGCCGGGTACGATCCGATCCACCACTGATGTCCTAAAAGCGGGAAGTGGACGAGGGTCGGGTTCGTCCAGAGGAGGATCGAGACCATCGAGACGTTGGCGAGGAGCGCCGCCATCAGGATGACCGGGATATTCGAGGCGTAGATGAGACGCAGCGGGTAGCGTCCCCGGGCGCCCCGCGCTTCCGCGTGCGAGAGCGGAAGCTCGATCCGTGTCGATTCGGTCCACGCGACCAGGAAGAAGATCGCGGCGGTGCCGACGAGCGCGACCAGCGGGTTCGGCTGCCGTAAGAGGATGTCCTCCCAGCCCCCGCTGGCCATCTGCCCGGCGGTGAGGTGCGTCAGCACCCAGATCGTCTTGGGGATCGTCCCGCTCGGAAGGTTGGTGGGGTAGCTGATCGCCGTGCCGGCGCCGTTCTGCGGGATCCAGTTGAGCGTCCCCTGGATGATCTGTTGGGAGACCCCGGCAGCGATGAAGAGCGAGATCCCGCTTCCGATCCCCCATTTCGAGACGACCTCGTCCATCAGGAAGACGAGGTAGCTGCCGAAGACGAGCTGGGCGACGATGATCGAGTTGGCCAGGAGGAGGCCGTTCCCGGGGGAGGTGACCCCGAGCGAGGAGACGAGGGAGGTCGAGGGCGTGAGGTAGCCGAAGACCTGGGGGATCGCCTCGACGAAGATCATCGCGATGACGACGACCTTCTGCGAGCCCTGGTAGACCGCCTTGTCCTCGTCGTCCGTGAGGTCGAGGTTGATGATCTTCGCGCCGGTGAAGAGCTGCATGATGATCGACCCGGTGACGATCGGGCCGATCCCGAGGTGCATCAGGGTGCCCTGCGCGCCGGCGAGGATCGCGCGGTAGCTCGCGAACAGGTCGATGACCGTCGCCTGGTCGATGCCGTAGAGGTAGATGTTCGTCAGGAGGAAGTAGAGGAGAAGGACCCCGATGGTCCAGAACATCTTCGTCCGAAAGTGGACGTGGCCCTTCGGCTGGGTCACCGCGGGGAGTCGCGTCGTGAGCGGCTTCAGTCCGTAGAGCTTCGAACGGGACCCGGAGTAGGAGAGGCCGAGGTACAGGAGCGCGAAGACCGCGGCGACCGCCACCCCCACGACGCCGAGCGCGATGGGGGTCGGACGCTCCCAGAACCAGATCAGGGCCAGGACGGCGACCCCGAGCACGACGAGGGGCACCGCCCACCGAGCATCGCGTGGGAGCTCTTCCTCCGCCATGAAATGCTTTCGAAGCCGAGGACCGATTTATATAGTCTACGGGACGGAGGCTGGGGTCCCGAACGTCGGCGCCGCGTCGAGGACGGTGACCTTCTCGCGCGCGTGCTCGCTTGCATGGGCCACGTAGACCTTCCAGGTACCACGGACCTGTCCCCCGCCCAGCAGTCGATCGACCCCGATCTTCGAGAGGTCGGCGACGAACGTCTCGCCCTCGTGGGATACCGCCTTCACGGCCCGGAGAAGCGGGACGACCGAATCGAGCTCCCCCACGTTCAGCGCCGTCGGCCGCGCGACGATCTCGGGCGGCCGCTTGAACCCGTGCCTCCCGAAGTGGTCGGGGGCGTAGATCTGGAGCGACTTGAACTTGTACTTGTGGAGGCCCGCGTTCCCCCGTCCGCCCTGCTTGCCGGCGCCACGGCCGGCCTTGATGCCGCGGCCGTGGGTGCGCTGCCCTCGGAACTTCTTGGTACGGCTCGGCATGTTCCCTCCTAGACCATCCGTCGGACGAGGTCGTTGATCGCCCGTCCGCGGTACCCGAGCGCTCCCCCGAGCGAGTAGGCGCGTTTCGTCGACCGCCACCCGCCCTTGGGCGCCTTGAGACGGAAGAGCGGCCGCAGTCCCGCGACCTTCGGCATCCCGGCCACGGCGACGCGCCGGGTCACCTCGGGAAGGTCCTTCGCCCGCAACGCCTCCCCGACGGTCGTGTCGGTGATCCGATCGCCCTCGGCCGTCTCGCCCCGCTCGCGGAGCAGCAGCTCGATGGTCCCGGGGTCCGCCTCGCCCCAGGTGACATAGCCCTGAACGCGCGTCAGCATCCCGCCCACGGAGGGGACCTCGGCCACGATCGTCGCGTGGTTCGCCCGCGTGAGGTGAAGATGGTGGAGCGTCTCGACGACGTCGTGCCGCGCGTGGATCGTACCCCGGACCCGAACGACCATCCACGCCATCGGCCTACCGGCCTCCTCGGGCCGCACCGGGCCCGGAGCGGTTCGAACTCGGCGGCCCCCGGCCGGGTCCGCCCCGCCCGGGTCCGCCGCTACCAGTACTGCGACCTCCGGGGCCGCGGCCCCGGCCCCGTCCGCCCCGGACGGGGCGGGCCGCCCCCTCCTCCTTCGGCGGAAGGATCGAGACCCCGACGGGGCCCCGCACGATCTTCAACCGCTGGGCGTCCTCCGGCGGGACCTTGAGTCCGGAGAGTCCCGTCAGGGCGCGATAGGCGGCCTGCGCATAGTTCACCGTCGTCTTCGTATGGCCCTCGGTGAATCCCCAGGCGTCCGTGATCCCGGCGAACCGGAGGATCGGCTTCGCGATGGCGCCGACGGCGAGGCCGACCCCCTGGGGCGCGGGCTTGAACGTCACGACGACCGATCCCGAACGTCCGTGGGAGAGGAACGGCAGGGTGTGGGCGCGGCCGCACCCGCACTCCCAGCTGCCGCACCCGCGAAGGACCTCGATGACCTCGAGCTTCGCCCGGTCGATGGCGCGGCGGATCGTCGGCCCGACCTCACGGCCCTTCGCCCGGCCGAGACCGACGAACCCGTCGCCGTTCCCGACCACGACCGTGACCGCGAACTTGAACCTCCGGCCCGAGTCGGTCATCCGCTGGACCATGTTGACGTCCAGCACCTCGTCGTGGAGGCCGGGAAGGAGCTTGTCCACGATCTGCGGCTCGCGCAGCGGCAGTCCGCTCGCGAGGGCCTGGCTCATCGTGGCGATCTCGTCCGAGGCGACCTTGCGGCCGAGCTCGGTCTTCGGGACCCACGGCGCGGCGGCGGCCTGCGGCGGTCCGGACGGTCTGCGTGCCGTGGCGGGCGCTTCGGGCATCGCGGCGCTCACGTCCGTTCCTCCGGTGCGCCGAGGAGCCCCGGCAGCTTCAGCTTGTATGATTCCATGGGAACGGGAAGGCGCGAGGGGAGGTGGGTGCCGTTCAGACGGTCGGCGCTCGGGAACCCCTCGCCGCCATGCGGCACCTCGAGGCCGGCGTCCAACAGACCCTTGAGCGCGGCGGAGAGGCGCCCTCCCGCGGACGGGCGACGAAGCCCGGTGTCGAGGACGGCGGCCGTCGTGCCTTCCGACTTCGCCCGGAGCCCGGCGAGGTAGGCCGTGAGGTAGGTGGCGGGGGTCGACGAGAGGCTCTTCGCCGGGAAGTCGAGCGTCGCGAGCTCGGTGGAGTCCGCCGACGCGACGACCCGGTCGCCGATCGGGTCGAAGCGCACGATCGCGACACGGACGCGGCGGTCGGAGATCCGAACGACCACGCGCGGTCCGCCGGACTTCAAGAGGCGGAGCCGCACCCGGTAGTCCGTCTTTCCCTCCCGACGCCGACGGAACGGGACCCGGTAGCGCGGACCGGTGCTCATACGCGGCCCTCCTTGAGATGGCCCGCGAGCCTCAGGTTGACGAGAAGGTGCGCCCGGCTGCGGAACATGCCGCCCTTGGCCCGGCGAAAGAACTCCCGGTAGACCGTGGCCGAGACCCGCTTCTGGTCGCGGAGCTCGCGCAAGAGCTTCCGTTGGGCCCGGATCCGCCGGATCCAGCGGTCCTTGCGCGTGAGGCGGGACGCGGGGGTCCCGCGTCGGGAACCGGGTCCGGAGTGCCGGCCTTTCGCGAGCTCGCGCGCGTGGCGGCGGGCCCGGACCCGGGACGTGCCTTCCACCGCGCGTCGTCGGATCACGCCGGCCTTGATCGCGCTGCGGACGTCGGAGCGGGTGACGGCGTCGGCCAGCTCTTCCTGGCTGGCCGGGTCGATCCAGACCCGTCCCTCGCCACACTTGAGGAGCGCGGCGGCCATGCGCCGCTGGTTCGATAGGTCCGGCACGCTCCCTACGCCTCCTCCTCTCCCTTCACGATCGGGTTCAGGACGCGGATGCCGAGCCGGCGGGCCTCCTCCTCGAGCACGAGCCGTCGCCGGGTGCCGAGGGTGCGTACGATGACCGCCGCTTCGGTCTTGCCATCGATCGCCTCGAGGTCCCGAGGCGTCCGTACGAGGATCGGCAGGAACCCGCTCGGAACGAGGCCCCGGACCGCCGCCGGGGAACGGTACCCCACCCTCACGATCTTCGGACGGTACCCGTAGTGGCGGCGCTGTTTCGACTGGATCCCGCGGGGTCGCCGCCAGGCACCGTCTCGCCCCACCCGGAGGTACCGGTTCGCTTGCTGGCGGCCGAAGATCGGCCGCCGGCGCTCGAGCGTGCGGCGGATCCCGAGCAATCGGCGGGTCTCCGCCGACAGCTCGGCCCGCTTCGGGATCCGTACCGACTCCTTCGTGTCGGAGCCCTCCTCCTCGGTGGTCTCCGGCTCTTTCGCGGCTTCCGCCGGCGGAGTCGTCGCCGGCTCGGCCTTACGGCGAAGACGCAGTCGGCGCGGCTTCGTCGGCGTCGGGGCGGCCGTCGGCGCTTCCGTATCGGAAGGGTCGGTCGGGGGCGTCTCCTCCGCCATTAGCTGGCCTCCTTGAGGTGCGCGCGCTCGATGAGATAGATTCCGTCCTGGAAGACGCGGGGGTCGTAGTTGCGGATCCGCGTCGCGTTCTCGATGTTCGCGACGCTCTGTCCGACCTCCTCGACGTCGTACCCCGAGACCGTCACGATGTCGCCCTCGACCTCGGCCTTCGTTCCCGGGAAGAGCCGGGTCGACCGCGGGTACTTCTCTCCGAGGAAGTTCTCGATCACGAGCTCGGAGCCCCGGACCTGGACCTTCATCGGGAAGTGGGCGGCGACGATCTTCATGCGGGCTTCGACCCCCCGCGAAAGGCCGCCCCCGAGGTTCCGTACGTGGGCGACCCAGGTGCGGAGCAGCGACTGCGAGCGCTTGCGGTGGGCCGGGATCTTGAGCTCGAGCGTCGCCGAGCCTCCGGCCACGGAGAGCGCGATCGCGTCGGACGGGAACGGGCGTTCGACCTTTCCGAGCGGGCCCGAGGCACGGAGGACGCGGCCCTCCAGCGAGAGCGTGACCCCCTTCGGCAGGGGAATGACCTCCCGGCCCCGTTCGACGTCAGTAGACATAGGCGATGAGCCGACCCCCGATCTTCTTCTCGCGGGCCTCCCGCTGGGAGACGACGCCCTTGTTCGTGGAGAGAACGAGGATGCCGAAGTCCTGGGCCGGCAGGAACCTCGATTCGTACCGCTCCAGGTTGGTGTGGGTGACCGAGACCCTCGGCTTGATCACGCCGCACGAGTTGATCCGACGGGAGAGGTGGACGTCGTAGACGCCTCCGCGTCCGTTCGGGACGAACGTGAACTCGTCGATGTAATGGTGCTCACGGAAGATCCGGAGGACCTCGGCGATCAGCTTGGAGGTCGGCGCGATCTCTACCCGGGGCTGGCCGTCCCGGTCGGCGTGGCGGAGCGCGAGGAGAGCATCGTTCAACAGGTCATGTCGCATCGCTCGTTCCTCCTCACTGGTACTTACGGAAGCCGAGGTCCATCGCGACCTCGCGGAAGCACTGACGGCAAAGATGGAGGCCGTACCGGCGGACGATCCCCCGCTTGCGGTTGCACCGGAGGCATCCCTCCTTCCGCCCAAAGAGCTTCTTCGGTTTCATCGCGCCCTCACTCCAGCAGCGTCACTCCGAGCGCCCGCGTCAGGAACGCCCGCGTCTCCTCGGGGGTGGACCGCAACGTCCTCGGCAGCGGGCGCGATCGGACCCGGCGCTGACGGATCCGATAGCCCGCGCGGCCGAGCTCGACCGCGATGTCCATCCCATGGATCCCGATCTGGGGATCGTACTTCATGCCGGTGAAGTCGGTGTAGTCCGCGATTCCGAAGGAGAAGTTCCCGTTTCGGTCGATCGAGTCGACGTCGAGCTGGCGATCGCGCGCTTCGAACGCCCGGTTGAGGAAGTCGACCGCGATCCCGCCACGGAGCGTCACCTTCGCGCCGATCTCCTGGCCCTTGCGGATCCCGAAGTCGCGGTTCGTGGACCGGGCCCGGGTCGCGATCGGCTTCTGGTGGGTGACCATCTCGAGGACCCGGGCCGCCTTCGTCCGGGCCTCGCCGGCCTCGCCGACACCGGCGTTCACCACGACCTTGATGACCCGGATCGCCCGGTGCGGGTTCTCCGTCGGGCCCGGGGACGGTGGAGCGGGGGCGGGCGCGTTCGACTCGGGCACGCTCATCGATCGGCGGCCTCCGTCAGCGTGACCTCCGGGGTCGTCTGACCGACCACGAAGACGTACTCTTTGATCGTCGAGAATCCTTCCTTCAGATGGACCAGGTTCGGCTGCGAGGAGTTCCGGACCTCGACCTTGTCGACCCGGGCGAGCTCGCCGACGTGGCTCCCGCCCGCAATGTAGGCGAGCGCGCCGGGGGCGAGGCGGAGGTGCTCGAGGACCTTCTGGTCGGGCAGCGTGACCTTCACCGAGTCGCCGACCCGCCAGGGGCTGTTCGCCGGGACGAGAAGGTTCCGGCCGTCATGCAGCGTGACTTCGACCCGACCCCCGCGGACCGCGTGTTTGAACCGGACGCGGCCGAGCTTCACGGCGGCTTCGGTCGAAGGGATCGCGATGAGCGAGAGCTTGCCGTGCCGGTCCTTCACGACACGGAAGTGGGCGTCGAACGGTGGGGCGAACGACAGGGTATCCATGAGCCCGAGGCCGCGGTCGAGGTCCTTCGCGACCGAACCGTCGACCTTGACGGCCCCCGATCGGAGAAGGATGCCGGCCTCGCGCGCGGAGGCGACGACGTGGCGCATGTCGCGCAGGACGAGCAGCAGCGGGATCGACTCGTGCTGGGGATGAGGGCCCGGCCCCGGTCGCTTCAGCCACTTCGTTCCCTTCCGGGGGACCGTCCAGGTCCGCGGGGCGGCCCGGCGCTTCAGGCGGAACGTCATTCGTCTTCCTCCGGGGGCTCCTCGTCGTCGCTACGCGAGGCACGACGCGTTCGCGGCCGGGGGGACTTCGGAGCGGGAGCGGTCGGCTCGGCTTCCTCCTCGGTCTCCTCCGGTTCTTCCGCCGCCTCGGGGGGCTCGTCCGTGGGCTCCGGTGCCGTTTGGTCGACCTCGGCCTCCCCGGAGGAGGGAGCCTCCTCGGTCGGGGGGGTCGCGACCTCCTCCGTGGGAGCCTCGCCGCGTTCCTCGGGGGTCACCTCTTCGTCGCGGACCCGGAGCCCTCGGCGCCGCCACGGGTCGGAGAGGTTCAAACGAGTGATCACGAGGTGGGCCGGGCGGAGCGCGAGCGGCTTCAGCTTCTCGTCGGCGGCCTTGAGCGTGACATTGTCGAGGGTGATCGCGTAGCCGCGTCGGTCGACCTTCGCGACGCGCTCCTCGCGACCGACGAAGCTCCCCGAAAGGACGCGGACCGTGTCGCCCTTGCGTAGCGGGAGCGATCGTACGTGGAAGCGGGCGCGGAGCTCGTGCGAGAGCGGGACGGACATCCTCCGACGCCGTTCGGGCGGCGACGCGGTGAAGAGGGCCTTTCGTTGGCGCCGGGGAGACCGGGGAGAAGAACGCACGGTACCTCCTAGAGTATGATCGAGGAGGCCGCGGCGATCCGCGGCCACCGTTCGGCGGCCTCCTTTGCCACCGGGCCCTTGATCTGGGAGCCCTTGATCTCGCCGGTCTCGGTCGTGATGACCGCCGCGTTGTCCTCGAACTGAAGGCGCGAACCGTCGGCCCGATGGATCGGGGAGCGCGACCGGACGATGACGGCATGCAGGACCTGGCGCCGCATCTCGGGCGTCCCTTTCTTGACGGAGACGATGATGAGGTCGGCGATCCCGGCGCGAGGGTAGCGGCGGTGGGTCCCGTGCCAGTTGCGGACCGAGATGATCTCGACGACCTTCGCGCCGGTGTTGTCGACGCAGTCGAGGCGCGCGCCCTTCGGGAGGCCCCGGCTGCGGTGGCCGGCCAGTCCCTTCATGCCTCCTCCTTCGCGGCCGGCGCTTCGTCGGTCGTCTCCTTCTCCTCGCCCCGGACGCGGTGCGCCGCCTCGCCGAGGTCCTCGACGACGCAGAACGAGACGAGCTTCGAGAGGGGCCGGGCCTCCGCGATGCGGACCCGATGGCCGACGACGGCATTCAGGCAGGGGGGGGCATGTGCGAGATAGCGACGCCGGCGCTTTTCATACCGTTCGAACTTCGAAACGTAATGGAGGAGGACGCGCTCCACGACCGCCGTCCGCTGCATGGAGGTCGAGACGACGGTCCCTTCGAGGACCTGTCCGCGGAGCGACAACCGGCCGTGGAACGGGCAATGACGGTCGTCGCACCGCGTCTTCGGGGCCCGCACGTCGAGACCGATGTCCCGCGCCCGGCGAGCACGCGTCGTACCGGAGGGGGTCATCGGAACCTCTTCGGACCGGCTCCGAGCAGTCGCTTCGTCCGGTCCTCGGGACGCACGCGAAGGGTGTCGCCTTTTAACGGTAACTCTCCCGGCGGGAGGAGGAGCGAGCCCTCGAGGCCCGCCTTGGGGAGGCGGATGCGGCGACCGCTGTCCGATCGCCGGATCACGAAGGTCGAGAGCGTTTCGTCGATCAGTGTGCCGACAATCTCACCCGAGATCCCCGGCGCGCTTCGCACCGTGATCGGCGCGCCAAGGATCTCTCCAGCCAGCGCCTCGCGCAGTGCGCGGTCGGAAGGGAGTGCAGCGGGACCGGTCGGTGTCGGCATCGGTGCACCACGTCGCCCCCTACGGACGTCGGCCCTCCGTGGCCGCTCGCGAGCGCTCGCCGAGGACCGTGAGCGCCCGCGCGACGTTCGTCCGGAGAGCACGCATGCGGCCCGGACTGGGCGGAGCACCGCCCATCGCCGCCACCCCGCGCTCGCGGAGGAGATCGTTCTCGGCGTCGGCGACCCGGCGGCGGAGCTCGTCGTCGGAGAGCGCGCGCAGGTCCCGCATCCGAAGCAGCGTCACGACGCCTCCGACGGCGGTGTCTCAGTCGGCGGAACCGGGCTCGGAGTGGCCTCGGGCGGGGGGGACTCCTCGGCGGGCGGCCCCGGATGCTCTTCGACACCCTTCACGACGATCTCGTCCGGGAGCTTCGCCGTCGGGCGCATGATCCAGACGTTGACCCCGATGACGCCGGGCTTGAGCCGAGCCTGGTAGAACCCCTTGTCGATCCAGAGATGGACGGCCTCGCCGCAGTACTTGATCGTGCCGGCCTTGAACCGTTCCGTCCGGTGGCGCTCCCCGGTGAGCTTTCCGGAAAGGATGACCTGGCAGCCCCGCGCCCCGCTCTCCATGATGCGGCGCACCGTCGAGTGCCCGGCGCGTCGGAAGTGCCAGCCTCGCTCGAGCGTCGAGGCGAGCTTCTCGGCCATCAGTTGGGCGTTCAGGCTCGGGGTCCGCTCTTCCTGGACCTCGATCTGGGGATTATCGAGAGAAAAGCGATGTTGGATGTCCTCGGTGAGACGCTTGATGAGCTCGCCACGATGCCCGATCAGGATCCCGGGCCGCTCACAGATGAGCGTCACGCGCGTACCCATCGGAGTGCGCGTGATGTCGAGGCCGCCGAAACCGGCCCGGGCGCTCTCTTGGACCAGGTAGTCCTTGAGGAGGACACGGCGCATCTGCTCCTGGATGACCTTGCGTTCGCCGCTCATTCGGCCTCCTTCTTCTCGGCGAGGACGATCTCGATGTTGGTCGTCTGCTCGTTCCAGTTGGTCGCCCGTCCGTGGGCGCGCGGCATCGAGGTCTTGCGGATCTGGCCCCGGGCGCTCGCGGCGACCTTGACGAACAGGCGGTCGGTGTCGAGACCGTCGTACTCGGCGTTCTCCTCCGCGCTCTCGAGGACCTTCAGGACGTTCTCCGCGACCTTGGTGGCGAACCGCCCGGGCCCGACGCCCCGGTGGTGCGCCGTCTCCTGATTGTAGCGCCGGAACGGGATCGCGCGCCGTTGGTGGATCGCGTCCTCGAGCACGGCGCGGGCCCGGTCCACCGAAAGGCCCCGGATCGCGTTGAGGACCTCGTAGGTCTTTTTCGGAGAGATCGGCACCTCGACCCCCCGGGCTCGGGCGACCGAGACCCCGGGTTCGTCCCGATACGTGTACCCTCGCACCGCCCTAACCTCCCCCCTCACTTCAGCGGCATGAACTTCGAGGATCGCGTCGCGCCGACCCCCGGCCCGGAGTGTTTCTCGAACCGACGCGTCAGGGAGAACTCCCCGTAGTAATGTCCGATCATCTCGGGGCGGACCTCGACCTCGGTGAACGCCCGTCCGTTGTGGATCGCGATCCGACGCCCGACGTGCGCGGGCAGCACCAGGGCGTCGCGGCAGTGCGTCCGGACGACCTTCTCTCTCGGGGTCGATTGCAGCCGCTCGAAGAACTGGGTCGTCTCGAAATTGAACCCACGACGGATCGACCGCCGTGCGCGAGCGTTCAGGACCTGTGCGAGCTCCTCCAGATTCATGGCCTGGAGCTCTTCGAGCGTCTTCCCACGGTAACTGAACTCCCGCTTGCGGCGGGCCTCTACCTTCTTCGCCTTCCTCGCCCTCGGCATCGCTTTCGCTCCTACGCGCCTCGCGGGCCGGACCTGCGCCGCTTCTTTCGGGTCGAGCGCGAGAAGCGGCCGACCTTCGCCCCGGGCCAGGTGCCGCTCGAGACCGTGCTCGGTCGTCCCACGTGCTGGTGGGCGCCGCCGCCGAACGGGTGGCTGACCGGATTCATCGAAACCCCGCGAACCTTGAACGGCGCCCGGGCGAGCGAGCGGGTCGCCCAGACCTTCTTGCCGGCCTTGATGAACGGACGCTCCTGACGGCCACCTCCGCCGACGGCCCCTACCTGGGCACGGCAGGTCGCCAGAAACTGCTTGAACGTGCCGGACGGGAGCTGGACCGTGACGTCGGAACCGGTGTGGGCGACCACGAGCGCGCTCGAACCCGCCGAGCGCACGAGTCGTCCCCCGTCAAACGGCTTCACTTCTAGGTTCGAGACCAGGGTTCCGTCGGGGATCCGGCCGAGAGGGAGGATCGAGCCGCGGTCGACCTTTCCTTCCTGGAAGGCGATGCGGTCCCCCGTCGCAAGGCCGGCGGAGGCGAGCACACGGACGTTCGCTCCGCCCGGCGCGGCGACCTCCGCGACCGGCGCGGTCCGCCCGGGGGACGGAACGATCCGAAGCACCTGTCCCTCGCCCACGATATCGGGCGACGGATGGTAGATCGCGCCATGGTGACGGTGGCTCGGGGATCGGTAGGTAGGGGCGCCGCTCCCTCGGCGGCGAGAGATGATCCGCTTTCCCATCAGAACACTCCCGCCCGACTACCGATGTCCTCGGCCGAGAACTCCTTCGCCAGGCGAACGGTGGCGATCTTACCGGTGCGGACGATCTTGGTCGTGATCTTGGCGACCCGACACTGATAGAGGCTCTCGATCGTGCGTTTGATCTCCGCCCGGGTCGCCCGGTGGTCGACGACGAACTCGAGCTTGTTCTGCCGCTCCATCTCGTCCATCGACTTCTCCGTCACGTAGGCGTGGAGGATGACCCGATGACGGAGGGCCGGTCCCGGTGCGCTCACGGGATCGCCTCCCCGAGCCGGGCGCGGAGCGCTTCGATGGCGCCCCGGGAGAACAGGGTGAGCCGGCCCGCGGTCCCCCCCGGGGCGAGGTCCTCGGTCGCGAGTCGCTGGACCGGAACGACATCGACACCGGCGAGGTTGCGGAATCCGAGCGCCTTACCCGGCGCGCTGATGACGACGAGCAGGCCCTTCGGCGTGTGACGGACGCGCCCGCGACGTCGTGCCTTTCCCGAGGAGGTGAAGTGGGTCCCGTTGCGGGCCCGTTCCACGTCCTGCCAGACCTTCAGGCGGTGCAGGAGCTGGCGGGCCTCCGCGGAGTCCCCGATCTCCTCGACCGGGTCCGGGAGGACGAGCGGGAGATGGATCCCGTGAGAGAACGCGTGGCCCCGGGCGCGGGCCAGCGGTTCTTCCCGGGTCGCGGCAAGCGCGGACGCGAACGCGAGCCGTCGCTCCTTCCGGTTCACCTTCTTCGTCCAGATGCGTTCTACCCGTGGCGGGTGGGCCGGTCGGCCGCCCACCGTGTTCGGAGCCTGGGCGCCCCGCATCGAGTCCATGAGCCGGGGAGTACGGGCCACGCCCCGGCCCTTCCCGGACCACTCGACCGAGTGGCGGAGGCCCGCGGTCGGCGAAGTGCCGTACGGTTGACGGCGGTGGGACTGGGCCGCCACGACGGCCCGGCGGATGAGGTCGGACCGAACGGGCTGTGAGAACGCGAGCGGCAGCGGGATCGTCTCGCCCGCCTTGCCGTCCATCCCGAGCAGGTGGATGCGGTGGTGCGTCGGGTGGGACTCGGCGGGGAGCGGAGGGCTCCCCGTAGGAGGCGCTGCGCTCATGCTCCCTGCTTCGACCGGGTGCTGAGGTAGCGCAGGTCGACCTTCTCGACCGAGGCGATGTGGCTCCGCATCGGGGCGCGGAACCTCAGGAGGCGCTTCGCCGGGCCGGGGAGCGACCCGTGAAGGAGCAGGCACGGGCTCCGCACGTCCCCGTAGTGCAGGAATCCGCCGATGGGAGTGATCGGATCGGCGCGCGGGTCCCGGACGACCCGGAGGATCCGCATGTTGAACTGGGTTCTCCGATGGTAGCCCTGCTGGCCCGACTGCGGGATGCGATACGTCACGAAGCTCGGGTTGTGCGGGCCGAGCGTCCCGATCATCCGACGATGCTTCGAATTCTTCCGGGGCTGAAGCTTGACGCCCCAACGCTGGATGTGGCCCTGGAATCCGAACCCCTTCGTGACGCCGATGACGTCGACGAACTCCCCTTCCTTCGTCAATTGGTCGACCGCGATCTCCTGGCCCAACTTCTCGAGGGCAAACGCACGGCGCTCGTCGAACTTCTCGCCCGAGACGCGGACCTCGAAGACCTGCGGGGTCTTCGACCCGACGCCGGTGACGAGATGGGGCTGCGTGTGCGCGATGAGGCGCACCTCATCCCCGGGTGCATGAGCGAACGCTTCGACCTCGGTCGGGGCGCTCGGCGGATGGCGGGGCAGGCGTCGGTCGAGCTCCTCGCTCGCGCCCGAACCCCAGACCTCGGCGGCCACGCGCATCCCGTACGGATCGCGCCGGTAGACCCGGGCGCCGACGATGCGAAGCGGAGGGACCTCGACCACGGTGATGGGTACCGCGACCTCCTGTCCCGCCGTGGTCGACCGCTTGCGGTAGTCCACGATGAAGCCGTGGGTCATTCCGACCTTGAATCCGGCGAAGCCTTCGATGGCCGGCGTCTTCGGACCGTCGGGCCAGGAACGCACGCGGGGGACCGACCGCGCGGAGCGGGAACGGGGCGAGAAGGCGAGGGATCCTCGCCGGGGACGGTGCCGTCGCGCCATCGGTCGATAGGGGGTCCTACCTCCAGTGGGGACGGGGGAGAAGGGTGCTGTATTTAAGCGCTATTGAACGGCGAGAACGACCCGAGGATTCCGGTCGATTTCTCTCGGAGAATCGCTCGGTCCGACCCGTGGCCCCGGACGCGCGCGTAGAGCGGCCGGGGCCGGCGCGGACGTCCCCCGGGACGCAGAGGTCGACCGGGCCGACGCCAACCATTATCCCCGTCCATACCTCCACCGGCCGAGGGAGAGGGCGTGAAGGCGTACGTGAAAACGAGCCGCGCGCCGGGCGGCGAGATTCGGAACGTACCCGACCCGACGCCGGGACCGAACGAGGTGCGGATCCGGGTCCGCGCGTCGTCGGTCTGCGGGACCGACGTCCACATCTGGACGTGGAACGAGTGGGCCCGGTCCCGTGTGAAGCGGGTCCCGATGATCTTCGGTCACGAAGTGAGCGGGGAGGTGGTCGAGCTCGGGACCGGCGTGAAGAGCCTCGCGGTCGGGGACCACGTCTCGGCCGAGACGCACATCGCCGACGGGACCTGCTACCAGTGCCGAACCGGCAAGATGCACATCTGCGAGAACGTCCAGGTGCTCGGCGTCGACCGCGACGGGGTCTTCGCGGAGTACGCGGTACTTCCCGAGATCAATGCGTGGAAGAACGACCCGTCGCTCGACCCTGCGCTCGCTTCGATCCAGGAGCCGCTCGGGAACGCGCTCCACTCGCTCCTGCCGGAGGACAATATCGAAGACCTCGCGGGTCGGGACCTACTCGTCACCGGCTGCGGACCGATCGGTCTCCTCGCGATCGCGGTCGCGCGCGATCTCGGCGCGCGGAAGGTATTCGCGACCGAGATCAACCCCGTACGGATCGCGCTCGCGGAGAAGATGGGCGCCGACCGGGTCTACAACCCGGGCGATGGCGCGACGAACCTCGCGGCGGCCCTCCGAGAGGAGACCGACGGCCGCGGGGTCGACGTCGCCCTCGAGATGTCCGGCGTCCCCTCGATGCTCCGCCTCGCCTTCGACGCCCTGACGCCGGGCGGCCGGGTCTCGCTGCTCGGGATCCTCGATCGGGAAGCGACGCTCGACTTCGATGCCGCGATTATCTTCAAAGCGGCCCGTGTCCATGGGATCTTCGGCCGTCGAATGTTCGAGACTTGGTACCAGGCGAAGGGCATGCTTGCCAAGCCGAGGTTCCGAGAGAAGATGGGCGAGATCATCACGCACCGGGTACCGATCGCCGAGCTCCCACGGGCGATGGACCTGATCCGGTCGGGCGAGGCGGCGAAGGTCTCCCTGGAGGCGAAGTGGTGAGCCCGAGGCGGGACCCGACCGGGTTCCTCACCGAAGAGTACCGATCGCTCGTCGAGAGCTCGACCGATTGGAAGCTACGGGTCCTCGCCGGCCCGAGCGCTCCGTGGTGCGAGGTCGACGGGAAGAAGGTGCTGATGTTCTGTTCGAACAACTACCTCGGCCTCTCGAACCATCCCAAGCTCAAGGAGGCGGCGATCGCGGCGACCCGCACCCACGGGGTCGGCTCCGGCTCGGTCCGGCCGATCGCCGGCAACATGGACCTGCACGTCGAGCTCGAGCGTCGGCTCGCGAAGTTCAAGCGCGCCGAAGCGTCGCTCGTCTACCAGAGCGGATTCGCGACCAACTCCGGGCTCATCCCCCAGCTCGTCGGCGAGGGGGACCTCACGGTCAGCGACGAGCTGAACCACGGCAGCATCATCGACGGGGTCCGCCTCACCCGGTCGGACCGGGCGGTCTACAAGCACACGGACATGGCCGACCTCGAGCGCGTCCTCGCCGACGCCGAGGAACACCGGCCCAGCTACCGGCGGATCCTCCTCATCACCGACGGGGTGTTTTCCATGGACGGCGACATCGCGCCGCTCGACCGCATCGCCGCGCTCGGTGCGCGGCATGGGGCGATGGTCTACGTCGACGACGCCCACGGCGAAGGCGTCCTCGGCGAGGGGGGCCGCGGGATCGTCTCCCACTTCGGCCTCTCCCGCGAAGCGGTCCAGGTCGAAATGGGAACGTTCTCGAAGGCGTTCGGCGTCGTCGGCGGTCACATCTCGGGCGCGAAGAGCCTCATCGATTTCGCGTTCAACAAGTCCCGTACCTGGCTCTTGAGCGGTTCCCATCCGCCCCCCGTGACGGCCGCGTGCGTCGCGGCGATCGATGTCCTCGAGAACGAGGGCGAGCACGTCCGTCGTCTCTGGGACCTCACCGGGCGGTTCAAGAAGGCGATGCAGGGCCTGGGGTTCGACACCGGGAAGAGCGCCACGCCGATCACCCCGATCATCGTAGGGGAGAGCCGGCGGGCGAAGGAGCTCAGCGATCGGCTCTACGCCCTCGGAGTCTTCGCCCTCCCGATCGTGTACCCGATGGTCGCGAAGGACAAGGCGCGGATCCGGACGATCATGAACGCGGCGCTCACGGACGACGACCTGAACTTCGCGATATCGGCATTCGAGAAGGCGGGCCACGACCTCAAGATCCTCTAGGAGGGAGCCCCCGCTCCCGAGCCCGCGTGTCGACGCGGCCGTCCGCCGACGAGCGCTAGCGATAGGGTTTCAGGGAGCCGCACCATCGGGCCGGACGATGGTCAGCCTTCCCCGCGGCCTGGTCGTCCGGGTCGCGACCGACGACGACCTCAGCACGATCGTCGCGCAGTACGCCCCCGGCAGTGTCGATACCCCCTGGCATCCGTTCTCCGACCTCGAACGGATCCGACGCCTGCCGCGCGAGGGTCTGCTGATCGCCGAGCACGACGGCGCCTACGCGGGGTTCCTCTTCTGGTACGAGGGACGGCGGCCCTGGTTCGACGGCTCGACCGCGAAGTACGCGCGGATCTCCGACTTCTACCTCCACCCGGACTTCCAGGGAGAGGGCTTCGGGCGCGAGTTCCTCGAAGAGGCCCTGCGCGAGATTCGGATGCGCGGCATCGAAACCGTGTTCCTCGAGACCGATGAGGAGAACACCCGGGCGCGCCACCTCTACGAGAGCGAAGGGTTCGCGGCCTACGGCCGGGTCCTACGCTACCGCATGCGGTGGGATTCCCACGGCCCCGAGTGAGCCGGGGACACTCCCTTCCGTCCCGATCGACGCTCCGGCAATGGCGGGACGGGCCGGATCTCTGGGGGCCGCCCGCCGGCGATGTCCCCGCCCCGCCTCCGCGATGACGTGACGCGCGGTTACCCCACGTCTATCACGGTAGTAAATAGGGGGGCGGTATCCGTTCGAAGGGTGCCGGGCGACCGTGCGGGCGAAGGATAGTGAATCGCCGAACCCACCGCATCTGTGGACCGTCGCCGCAGCGAACCGTCGCATCGCCGATCTCGCCGAGCTGCTTCCGCGCCTGAAGGGGTGGGTGCTCCGGCTCGGAGAGGTCCACGAGGAGTTGAAACGGCTCGCCGGGTTCTGGGGGCCCGACCTCGATGCCACGGACCACGTCGATCGGGAACTGAAGGCCCGCCTCGATGCCGAGTGGCGCAACCTCACCCGTCGCCTGGAGGAAGCGGTCAGTTCCCTCCGCGGCGAAGGGATCGAGATCAAGGACCTCGAGAGCGGGACGGTCGACTTCTACGGCCGTGTGGAGGACGAGGTCGTCTTCCTCTGCTGGCAGCGTGGAGAGCCGAACGTGGAGTTCTATCACCCGGTGGCGGGGGGCTTTCGCGACCGCCGTCCGATCCCCGAGCGGGCCCGGTCGGCGTCTCCGACGCCGGTCGGATAGTCGGCTCAGCCGGAGCTCCCCGCCGGGCCCGTCTGGAAGAGCTCGATCGTGCGGGCCGCGAGGGCGAAGGCCCCGAACCCCGCCAGGGTGGCGGTCGCGGCCACCGTGACCGGAAAGACCGGCGCGAGCCCGAGGAAGTAGAGGGCAAAGGGAGCCGTCACCCCCGCCCCGCCTCCGACGACGCCGAGGGCGGGCCGATCCTGTCGCAGGGTGAGCCAGGCGGCGCACCCGGAAACGGCGGCCACGATTCCGAGGAGAACGACCGCGCCTCCGATCGATGCGAGGAACGTCTCGAGGTCGGGGAACTGCGAGAGGACGACCGTCGTGCCGCTCACGGGACCACCGGGTACGAGGGTCACGGAGATCCCTTCGGTCCCGGTATCGTACACGGGGCTCGCGAAGGTGTCGACCTCGACGGGGGCGTAGCCCGGCATCGTTACGTTCAGGCTGTCGCCCCCGGCGGGAACGCCCGGAAAGTGGAACGATCCGTCCGACGCGGTCAACTGGGAGGTCCGCGCTCCGCTGTCCTCGGTCAGGACGACCCGGGCGCCCGACGCCGGCCCGGTCCCCCCGGTGGCGAGCTCCCGGGTCACGTGACCGGAGACCGTATAGGTCGCGGGACCGGCCGCGAGCGCCCCGTCGTAGCTCAGCAGTCCACCGAACGCCGCCGCGAGCACGACGACTGCGAGGAGCGCGGCGACGGTCGCGCGCCGGGTGCTCCAGCGGGGCGGGCGCGGTCGAGGAAAGGTGGGATAAAGTCCCGGCACGACCTCCCAGGTGAACAGCGGCGGAAGGTCGCGAGGCACGACGACCGGGACGGGAGTGTGGCAGCGGGGACACGGGAACCATTGCGTCGGCGGCGTCGGCGCGAGGCCCGCACGGACGTCGAGACCGCACGTCGGGCACCGTATCGTGACCGAAGGCGCCGTCATCCGGGGAGTCCGACCGCGGCACAGGTCTTAGCCTTACGGCGTGCGCTCGGGAAGCCCCATCCGCGCGTCGTCGGGGTCGACGACGGGGCGTTCGACCGGGGCGACCCGCTCGCTCCGATCGCTGCGGTCGTTCTCTCGGCCCCCGACTACGTCGAGGCGATCCGCACCTCCACGGTCACCGTCGATGGAAAGGACGCGACCACCCGCGTCGCCGAGCTCGTGCGCGCGACCGGGCCGCTCGGAGGCGTGCGCGCCCTTCTCGTCGACGGAGCGGTCCTTGGCGGGTTCAACGTGATCGACCTGGACGCACTCTACCGAGAGCTCCGACTCCCGGTGGTCGCGGTCACCCGGCGACCGCCGGAGTTCCGTCGCATCCGCTTCGCCCTCCGAAAGTGGTTCGGCCGGGACGCGAGCCGCCGCTGGCGTCTCCTGACGGCCCACCGCCTGTTCCGCGTGCCGACGTCCGGTCAGCCGATCCTCGCGACCGCCGTCGGCTGCTCCCACGCGGACGCCACGCTCCTCCTCCGGCGGACGACCGTGAGAGGGTACTGGCCCGAGCCCCTGCGGCTCGCGCACCTCGTGGCCTCCGCGGCCCCGGGCACGCGTCCCGCCCCGTCCCCGTCCAGGGACGACGCTCGGCGCCTTCGACGAAGTCGCGCACGGCCACGGGGCCCGGCCGCGGGCCGGCCGTTCCGACCGAAGAACTAAGTGCGGACCCGGCGTGACTCCGCCCGGGCCTGTAGCTTAGCTTGGATAAAGTACTGGCCTTCTAAGCCAGCAAACTCGGGTTCAAAGGTCGCCGGTGCTAAGCCGCTTCGGCGACGGAGACTCCCGACAGGCCCGCCCGGGGGTCTAACTGGCGTTCACCCTGGCCGTGCACTCGTCGCACAGGAGTCCCCCGTGTGCCGGGGGAAGCGGGCGGCCGCACAGGGGACAGGTCGCCCGTGCGTCCGCGGCGGCGATGAGCTCTTGCACGCTCGTCCGTAGGCCAGGGTCGGGAAGCCGATCGTCTCTCGGTGGCGGCGCCACCGGGGCGCCCGGAGGGGGCAGGAACGCATCGATCCGGGGGCGGTAGATCCCCCGCCGGTGGTCGAAGGAGACCCACCGGCGGGCGACCAGTCCCTGCAGTGCGGAGTCGACCAGCTCGCGGACCCCCCCGAAGATATGGGTGAGCTCGACGGCGGTGAGCCCGTTCGACTCGGTCAGGACCTCAAAGCACCGGGCGCTCAGGAGCGGCAGATCCCCCCGGCCGACCGCCCGATCGACGGCCCACGCCAACCGGGAGGTGCGATGCACTCGTCGCGGGGCCGGAAGACGCCCGGCGCGGGGGTCGGGCAGGAGGATCGACCGTACGAGGTCGAGCTCGTAGCGAGCCCGTTCCTCGGGCAGATAGATCAGCATGGCGACCGCGAACGGCAGAAGCGACCGCTGGCGGCACGCGGCCAGGCCGGCGTCGAAGTCCCCGAAGAACCCCCCGAGCCCGACCCGCGCGCCTCCGGCGGCCGCCCGGTCCTCTTCGGACCGGGAACGCGGGAGGAAGTGCTCACGAAGCAAGAGACGGAAGATCCCCCGCTCCGGTGGGCCCGGCACGAGCGGGTGGAGCTCGGCCGATCCGTCGGGTCGGGCGACGATCCGCTCGAAGGGTCGGAGGAACTCCCAGCCCGGGCCCTCCGGTGGCCGCGGTTCGAGACGGAGCTCGATCGGGGCGGGGGCGGCCGGAGGATCGTCGAGGAGCGCGTAGAAGTTCGGGTACTCCTTTTCCCCGACCAGGAGGACGAACGAGGCGAGCGGCGCGCGGCGCCGGCTCAGGTACTCCTCGTAGGCACGTGCGAGCGAGCGCTCGGAATAGACGTCGTGGCGCTCCCCGGCGAACTTGCGAGCGAGTCCATCAAGCTCGGAGAGCGGAACGTCCATGGGAGCGATCCCTCCGTTCCCTTGCTAGCGAGTAGAGAGAGATAAAGCGCCGGGCCATCACGTCCAGAGAGGCGGTCCGACGGACCATCTCGGCCGCCGTACGGCCTACGAAGGCCCGTTCGGAGGGACGATCGACCAGCTCGAGGAGCGTCTCCGCCAGGACCCCCGACTGGAGCATCGGCACCCTTCGGCCGGTGACGTGGTCCTGGACGATCTCGGCCGGGCCACCGAGGTCCGGGGCGACGACCATCGCGCCGCATGCCATCGCCTCCAGGAGGGCGACGCTCGAGGTGTCGCTGGTCGAGGGAAGGACGAAGAGGTCGGTCTGTGCCAGCAGCGCGGCCTTCTCGGTCTCCGCGACCGGGCCGACGTACCGCACCCGCTGGCGCAGCTTCGGGTTCCGGTCGATCCGGGCGCGCACCGCCTCCTCCTCGGGACCCTGGCCTCCGACGATCGCGACGAGGTCCGTACGGTCGGCGGCCCATTCGACCGCGTCTAGGAACCGGTGAATCCCCTTGTCGACGGTGAGGCGGCCGAGGAAGGTCAGAAGGGGGTCGTTCGGAAGACCGCACCGCACCTTCCAGTCCGGCACCGAGGTACCGGGGCGGAACCGCTCGACGTCGATGCCGTTCGGAACGACCTCGATCGGGAACAGGAACGGCTTGCGCGCACTGCTCATGAGCGCTTCCCGGGCGGCCCCCGACGGCGCGGTGGTGAGGTCGCACCGCCAGTACGTGCCGAGGTTCCACCACCAGGCGAACCGGAAGAAGAACGGGACGAGGAGTTTCTGCGGGAAGCTCTCCCGCATCTCCTTGATGTTGGTGTGGAAGGTGCCGACCAACGGCCGGGCGAAACGCCGTGCCGTGAGGAACCCGACGCTTCCGAGCGGGCCGGGCGAGTGGAGGTGGACGACGTCCGCGTCCCGTCCCCCCTGGGCCTCCCGCAGGAGCCCGAACGGGAACACCGGCCAGCGGTACTGCCGGTAGAGCGGGACCGGGGCCGACCGGACCCGCCGGACCTGTACTCCCTCCGGTGTCTCTTCCTCCGAACTCGCTCCGGGGATCGGGTTCGGCGCAAAGACCTTCACCGAGTGTCCGAGACGGGCCATCGTTCGGGCGAGCCCGCTCGTCATCGAAGCGACCCCGTCCCGGATCGGCGGGTAGGAGTCGGTGAAGTAGACGATCTCCATAGTGCTCAGGGACGCGACCGGACCGAACAGGTTCCTATCCTTATGGGTCCACGCGCGGTACGCCGCGCATGCCTGCCCGCGCGGCTCGGAAGGGAACGTCGGAGCTCGATCGATGGACCGAGCGCGTGATGCGGCGGGCCCGGATCCCCGGCCTTGCGCTCGGCCTCGTCCGTGCCGGTCGGCCGGTCCTCGCGCGAGGGTACGGCTACCGGGACCGGGCCGGTCGGGCCCCCGCGACCCCCGATACGATCTTCGGGATCGCCTCGATGACCAAGTCGTTCACCGCCCTTTCGGTACTGCGCTTGCAGGAAGAAGGCCGGCTCAAGGTCGAGGACCCGGTCGTGCGCCATCTCCCGGAGTTCCGGACCCCGGAACCCCGGTGGACGTCCCGGATCACGCTCGAACACTTCCTGACGCACAGCTCCGGGCTACCGCCGCTCCCGTCCCTCTACTACACGTCGGGCCGGAGCATCGCCCGCGATCCTCCGTACGACCCTCGGACCGCCCGCCGGGTCGGGATCGACCCCGACCACCCTCCGATCGACACCTACGAGGGCCTGATGGAGTACCTCGGGACCACGACGTACCGCCTCCTCGGTCCGCCGGGGCGGCAGTTCAGCTACTCGAACGAGGGCTACGGCCTCCTCGGTGCGGTCATCGAGCGGGCGGCCGGTCGGACGTACGAACGGTTCGTGGAGGAGGAGATCCTGCGTCCGGCCGGTATGACGCGCTCGACGTTCGACACGGGGATCATGCTCCGCTCCCCCGAAGTGACGACCCTCTACTCCCCCAACTGGTCCCGCGCGAAGGGGCCGCTCGTCGCCTCCCAGGAGTGGTGGGAGGATACCTGCCTCCGCGCCGCCGGGGCGCTCCGGACGAACGTCCGCGATCTCCTCCAGTACCTCGCGCTCTTCCTGGACCGGGGCCGGGTCGGCCGGGAACGCATCGTCACGGCCGAGAGCCTTCGCGCGATGCTGACCCCTCGGGTCCCGATCCAACCGGGTCTCTTCTACGGGTACGGGATGGCCGTCCGACCCGATTACCACGGGCGTCCGCTCGCCTTCCATGAGGGGGGGCTGAAAGGGGTCGCCTCGGCGTTCGCGGTCCTCCCGAACGAGCGGGTCGGGGGCACGGTCCTCGCGAACTCGGACGCCGCCCCGTCCCTGCGGGTGCTCGAGGCGGGCATCAACCACCTGCTCGGCCTGCCCGTCACGACCCCGTTCGTCGAGGTCCCCGGCCGGTCGCGATCGGACCGGCGGCTCGCAGAGTACGGTGGGTGGTACTGCTCGGGCGAGGGGATCTGGTGCCACATCGTCCCCCACCGGCGGCACCTGGTCGCGGACTATCGGGGGATCGAGCGCACCGATCGGGGCCTGCGGCTCTGGCCCGCGGACCCGGACGGATTCGTCGTCCGTCGCGCAGGGAAGGTCGGTTACGTCCGGTTCGAGCGCGATCGGAGCGGTCGGATCTGGGCCGCTCGCCTCGGCTGGCGCCTCGTGCGGCGCCGACGTCCGAGCGACCTTTCCCGGGCGCGCCGTGGTCGCCTCGTCTGGTAGCGTCGCCGCGCGTGCTAGATCACGGTCTCGAACGCCCGCTCGAGCAGGCTCATCTCCCGCACGTCGAGCGCCCGCGGGTCGAACGAGACGATGAGCGCCGAGCCGGTCGCACGCGCCTGCGCGACGAGCCAGTGGACGAACTTCAACGTCGTGTCGAGCGAATACTCCGTCACGAGGTACTCGAGCGCGTCCACGTAGACGAGCGCTCCCCCCAGCGCTTCCGTCGGGGCCCGCAGTCGCCCCCCGATCTCCCCGGGCGCGAGCCGGGCGGCGGTCGCCTCCTCGGAACCCCCGGCCCCTCCAACCGTGAGGTCGACCCGCCGGTCGAGTTCGATGCCCGGCGCGTCGGGTGGGCGGAGCGAGACGGTCGCGAGGCGCGGGAAGGCCTCCGCGTTCGCTCGAAGGACCTCGAGCGCGCGGGCCGGCCGCTCCTCCCGCACGAGCACGGTCCGTCCCGGGCCGAGTCGGAGCGGCGGCGGAGACGCCCCTCCCACCGGGCTCGTCCATGCACGGGCCGGCTGGGGGGCCCGCAGGAGCGAGTTCCACGTGGGCCGGCGGGGGGGCCCGAGGAGCCCCTTGCGCTTGAGCTCGACCTCCTCGGAAAGGCGGGCGAGCCGGCTCTCGACCAGGATCCGGAGCTCCTGCGCGGTGTGGCCCCGGGATGCGTGCTGGAGGACCTCGCGGAGGGCGCTGCGGACCCCTTCCTCGTAGCCGGCCGCGTAGGTGCGGGCGTACTCTTCGTCGGCCGGAGGCTCCTCGGGAGGTGGTGACGGCGGATTCGGCCGTCGCTCGGGGGCGCTCACGCCGGGGCCCGGTCCTTCTCCGTCGCGCCGGGCGCGGCCGCGGGAACGCTCGTTCCCGTGAGCGGCGTCCGGCGGTCGTGCTCGTCGGCCGGGGCGAACTTGTAGCCGTAGTGGATGACCCCGGCCTTTCCTTCCTCTCGGAGCTTGCGGAACGTGGCCCGTACCTTGAGCCCGATCCGCACCTCGGAAGGTTCGACGTCCACGACCTGACCGGTCAGGACCGGACCCTCGACGGTCCGGACGAGGGCGACCACGTAGGGGACCTGCATCTCGAACCCCTCCGCGGCCTCGTGGACGATCGTGTAGGAGAGGACCTCGCCGTCCCCCGAGAGCTGGTGGGGGACCATCTTCTCGATCGACTGGCGGTGGGAGGTGCAGCTCGGGCAGACCCCGCGCGGGGGAAAGTAGACGGTCCCGCAGGTGCTGCACTTCGAGCCGCCGAGGTTGTAGCGCCGGGGGGTCTCGCGCCAGAAACGTGCGATCGACATGGGCCCTTCCTCCTAGCTGGCCCTCTCGAGGAGATGGACGACGCTGGTCGCACCGGTCCCCCCCACATCGTGCGTGAGCCCGAGGGTCGCGTCCGTGACCTGGCGTCCCTTCGCCTCTCCGCGGAGCTGTCGGACGATCTCCACGACCTGGGCGACGCCGACCGCGCCGAACGGACGGCCCTGGGCCTTGAGCCCCCCCGAGGGGTTCACCGTCGGGGCGCCGCCGAGCCCGAACCGACCGCTCGCGAACTCGGGACCGGCCTTCCCTTTCTCCACCAGGCCGAGGTCCTCGAGGGCGACGAGCGCGCTGATCGAGTAGGCATCGTGGAGCTCGACCACGCTCACGTCCTTCGGGGCGCGATGCGCCTGGCCGAACGCCCTGCGTGCCGCGACGACCGTCGAGTCGATCGTCGTGACCTCGGGACGGTGCTGGAGCGCCATCGTGTCGCAGGCGACCTGGCTCGCCGCGATGCGGATCGGTGTATCGGTGTGCTGCCGCGCCGTCTCGAGCGGTCCGAGGACGACCGCCGCGGCCCCGTCCGAGAACGGAGCGCAGTCCAGGACCCCGAGCGGCTCGGCCACCGGGCCGGCCCCGAGGACCTGTTCCAGCGTGAGCTTGTTGCGGTAGTGGGCGTTCGGGTTGCGGGACCCCATCTCGTGCGCGTGGACTGGGACGCGCGCGAGCTCCTCGCGGGTCGTGCCGTAGAGGTGCATGTGCCGCCGTGCGACGAGCGCCCAGAGCGCCGGCAGGGTCGCGCCGAAGACGACCTCCCATTCGTGATCCGCCGAGGAGCTCGTGATCTCGCTCGCGGTCGTGTCCGGTACGTCCGTCAGCTTCTCGGCGCCGCCGACGACGACGTAGTCGTACTGACCGCTCGCGACCGCGAGGTACCCCTGGTGGAGCGCGAGCGAACCCGACGCGCCGCCGCCCTCGACCCGGACGGCGGGCAGGTGCTGACCCGACAGGCCCGCGTAATCGAGGATGAGCGGGGCGATATGCTCCTGGTCCAGGAGCGAGCCGGAGGCCATGTTGCCGAGGAAGAGCGCGTCGAGATCGCCGCTGGAGAGCTTGGCATCGACCAGCGACTGCAGTCCCGCCTCGATGCCGATCTCGCGGAACGACCGGTCCCAGAGCTCTCCGAACTTCGTCTGGCCCACGCCCAGGACCGCGACGTCCCGCATCTTACTCCCCTCCCATGTGGATCTTGCCCCGGTACTTCGCGTAGACCGCGTAGGAGATCTCGACCCCGCGGTCGAGGTACCAGTGGACCGGCCGGCCGTGGGCGCGATCGAAGCTCGTGATCTCCTCCGTCGTCTCGAGGTCGAACGCATCGGATCCGGCGCCGCTCCCGTAGCCAACCACGAGGATCCGCTCGCCGGGGCCCGCGTGGTCGAGGACGTTCGCGAGACCGATGAGCGCGGCCCCCGAGTAGGTGTTCCCGATGTAGGGGGTGACGAGCCCGTAGCGCATCTGTTGCTCGGAGAAGCCGAGCTGCTTCCCCACGCGCTGGGGGAACTTGCCGTTCGGCTGATGGAACACGACATGCTGGTAGTCCTTCGGCGCGGTCCCCGACGCCTCCATCAGATGGCGGGCGCACTCGGACTCGTGCCGGAAGTACGCGGGCTCTCCGGTGAACCGGCCGCCGTGGCTCGGGTACTTCTGTCCCTCCCGTCGCCAGAAGTCGGGCGTGTCCGTCGTGTAGGAGAGCGTCCGGTGCACGCGGCAGATGACATGCTCCCGGCCGATCACGAACGCCGCCCCGCCGGCGCTCGCCGAATACTCGAGCGCGTCTCCCGGGGCACCCTGGGACGTGTCCGTTCCGATCGCGACCCCGTAGCGGATCATCTCCGCGCCCACGAGTCCGAGGCAGGTCTGGATCGCCGCGGTCCCCGCCTTGCAGGCGAACTCGAAGTCGGCCGCGGTGAGGTGGGGCGTGGCGCCGACGGCCTGGGCGACCACCGTCGCGGTCGGCTTGACCGCGTATGGGTGGGACTCCGATCCGACGTAGATCGCTCCGATCTGCTGGGGGTCGATGGCCCCGCGGACGAGCGCGGTCCGCAGCGCCTCGGTCGATATCGTGATCGTGTCCTCGTCCGGGCTCGGGACGCTCTTGCGCCGGACGTTCAGGCTCTGGCCCATCGCGTCGCCGTCCGAGCCCCAGACCCTTCCGATCTCGGCCGGCGTGATCCGATACCGCGGGACGTACGCTCCGTAGCTTACGATGCCTGCTTGCACTTTCGTTTCCCTCCCTTCGTTCAGAGCTCTTCGAGACGTTCCAGGATGGCCGGCGCGCCGAGCGCCGTGGTGAGGAGTGGGATGTTCTCGACCTCGCTCAGACGCACGGCGAGGGGGTCGATGCGACCGGGGTTCGCGAAGACGACCGCTGCCGGCTTGAGCGGATGGGCCCGGATCGCCACCATCGGGGAGCGACCGTACTTCACGTTCGCGAAGACGAGCGCCCGCTGGGTCGTCCACCCATACACCTCCACGAACCGCGAGGCGTCGATCGAAAGGATCGCCCGGGGGGCGTCGAGCACGGTGAAGCCGTGGATGTCGCGGTGGAGGTCGACCCGGCTCACCGCGCGGGCGTCGAGCCGGTCGGAGAGCGTGCGGAGCGGGATCGCGACCGCGAACTCGCGCATGCCGAGGATCCCATCGGAGTGCGGGGGCATCCCGAGCCGTTGGCCGACCTTCCCCCCGTTCTCGAGATCGATCGCGATCAGGGCGTCGACGTACCGCCGGATGAAGCCCGCACCGGGGCTCGCCCTGCGCTCGGCCTCGTAGTCGGAGATCACCGAAGGGACGGTGGTGAGGCGGCGCGCGAGGTCCCGCTGGGAGATCGCGAAGTCCTCCCTCCACTTGCGGAGCGTGCGGCCCGGATGGGGCGAAAGCACGACCTCTCCCGCGATCTTCTCCCGGATCTCCGCTTCCACGGGCTCGGGCGAGGGAACGGCCGGTATAAATCACTGCCCTTCCTGTCGGTGGGAGGGCTCGACATCTGCCGAAAACACCCTCGAAACTCCGAACCCGAGGAAGAGTGGACCGGGCGAGATTCTCCGACCCCGGACGTGGCACGTCCCGGGTCCTTTGAACTCGCGACCTCTACCTTGCCAAGGTAGCGATCTTCCGCTGATCTACCGGCCCACGCCGCGCGGCCGAGGACGCCCGCGGGATAAGAGCTTCTCTCGTGCCGGGCCGACGCCGCCGGTCAGGGCGCCGAACTCCGAGGGTCCCGCGAGGCGGAAGGGTCCTCCGTGGAGGGTCCCGACGCCGGGTAGTCGTCGATCCACGACCTCGGCCCCAACCCTCTCCGGAGCCGGTCCCATGAGGTCGCCCCGGAAGGGATGTCCGGCCTTCTCGGCGGTCCCGAGCGGGGCACGACACCGGGCGATTCGGCCCGCCGGGGGGCGAGCACGGAAAGCGATTGCTCGCTCGCAAACGCTCCGAGACCCAAGAGCAGGGGTCCCAGGATGAGGGTTGCGACCGCGCCCGCCACGTCCGGACAGACGCAGCCGACCGTCTGGCCGTAGCTCACGTTCGGAGTGCAGAAGGTGAACAGAAAGCCCGAGAGAGCCAGCAGGGCGGCCGAAAAGGCGAACCCAAAGATCGCAAGAAAGAGCCCACGGTAGAATCGCACCGGGGGCCAGCGGTCGGCTTCCTCCATGGAGGAGCGCGCCTCGTACCGGGAAATCCCCTCCGACCGCAGGAAGCTGTCGGCCGAGCGTCCGTCCGGGCTTCCTCGGGCCGGCAAACCCTTATGGTTCTGCCCCGACATCGGTCCTCAGATGGGCGAAAGCTCTGAGGGCTCCTCGACCGGAGAGCCGATCGACTTGCTCGTCCGCAGCACGCGTGACCTGCTCCGTCCCGAAGAGCTCGTGCGCGAGGCGACGCGCGACATCGTCAAGGACGAGATCCGGCGGCACCTCGAAAAGACCCTCAAGGAGGATCCGACCCTCCAGCAGGCGCTACGGGAGGCCGTGCGGGACCTCCTCGCGGCCCGCGCGAACGAGTACGCGGCCGTCCTGCGCGTCGGGACGGCGACCGCCCGACTGGGTCTCTCCGCGCTGCCCCCGGAGGTCCGCCGCACCCTGATGAAGGACTTGGTCGACCTTCTCTCGAAAGAACTCGGCCAGATCGTCGAGAGGTCCCTATAGAATGCCGATGGCACCGGATCAGGTCCGGATCTACGAGATCAAGCGGGTCGACGTCGAGGGCGCCATCGTCATCGACGGCTTCCCCTCGGTCGGACTGGTCAGCTCGATCGTCGCGAACTACCTCATCGATACGCTTGAGATGGAGCAGATCGGGATCGTCGAGTCCCCCGCGTTCCCCACGGTCTCGCTCGTCCGAAACGGGAACCCCCAGCACCCGGTCCGGATCTACGCGGGCCGTCCGCCCGCCGACCGGGCGGGCCGCGGCGCCGACAAGCTGGTGGCGTTCGTCTCCGAGTTCCACCCGGCCCCGACGATCATCCATCCCCTCGCGACCACGATCCTCGACTGGATCCAGGAGCAGCGCTGCTCGCTGCTCGTATCTCCCGAGGGCCTCGTCGTCGAAGCAGCCCCCGCCCCCGGCCGGGGGGTGAAGACCCCGCGTCTCAACGATGTGAAGGTCTACGGTGTCGCGAGCACGCACAAGGCCCGCGAGCTCTACATCGAACCGAACATGATCCCGTTCGCCGAGGGCGTGATCACCGGGATCGCGGGCGTCCTCCTGAACGAGGGGCGGCGGCGCCAGTTCGATGTGCTGACCTTCCTCGCCGAGGCGCAGTCCGACTACCCGGACGCCCGCGCGGCGGCGAAGGTCATCGAGACGATCAACCGGATCCTCCTCCGTACACCCCTCGATCCGGTCCCGCTCTATACCGAGGCCGAGCGGATCGAGCAGCAGCTCTTGTCGATCCAGCGGCACGCGGCCGACCGGACGCGCGCCGACGCGACGGCCGCGCCCTCCCCGCCGATGTACCGCTGACGGCCCCGAGAGGGATCCGCTCGAGAAGCTCGCGGATGCCCGCGAGGAGAGCCTCCGCGTCGGCCGTGTCGTTGTAGAGGTAGAAGGAGGCCCGCACGTTCCCGGGAAGACCCCGCTTTTCGTAGTAGGAGTGGACGCAGTGCCTACCGGACCGGACCATGACCCCATGTCCCTCGTCGAGGAAGAGCGCCGCGTCGTGGGGGTCGACACCCTCGATCGTGAACGCGAAGATGCTCGGGCGCTCCTCGGGTGCCCGAGGTCCCAGCACGCGGACCCGCGGCTCGTCCTCGAGCCCGGCGGAGACCGTGCGATGGACACGGAGCTGCTGCCGCTCGACCGCCCCGAGGCCGACGGACCGAAGGTAGTCGACGGCTGCGTGGGCCCCGATCGCTCCCGCGTAGTTCTGGAGGCCCGCCTCGAACCGGTACGGCGGAGGCCGAAGCACGTGGTCGGAGATCGTGCTCTCCTCGACCGTTTCCCCGCCGACGATGAGAGGACGAAGCGTCTCGAGAGCGCTCGGGGTCGACGCGAGCACACCGGTCCCGGTGGGTCCGAGCATCTTGTGGGCCGAGACCGCGTAGAAGTCGACCCCCCAGCGGTCGAGATCGACCTCCGTGTGCGGAGCCGCCTGACAGCCGTCGAACAGCGCGAGCGCCCCGCGGTCGTGGGCACGCTCGGTGATCTCGCGGACCGGGAGCGAGCGGCCGTCGAGGTTGGAGGTGTGAAAGAGGCTCACGAGCCGCGGGCGGCGGGCGAGGTGGCGCTCGAACTCCTCCCGGTCGAAACCCCCTTCGTCGGGCAGCGGGATCACATCGAGGCGGATCCGTCGCTCCCGGACGAGCCGCTGCCAGACGATGAGGTTCGAATTATGCTCCTGGTCCGAGATCAGGACGCGATCGCCCGGATGCCAGGAGAGACCCTGGCCGACCAGGTTGATCGCCTCGGTGGCGTTCCGAAGGAAGACGATACCGCGAGGGTCCGATCGGCCGAGGAATCGGGCGAACGCCGACCGCGCCCCCTCGTACCGGCGGCCGACCTCCTCGGCGAACCGGTGGAGGCTTCGGCCGGCGCATCCCGGGAACTCACGGTAGTACTCCTCCATCGCCCGAAGCACCGGTCGGGGAACGAGGGACATGCAGGCAGAATCGAGGTAGACCGGAGGCGGGCGACCGGCCCGGGCCTCGAGCGCCGGGAAGTCCGAGCGTAGCCGTCGCACGTTCACGACGGGCTCCGCTGGAGGCCGTCCGCGGCCGCCGCCAGCGTCGCCGCGCCGAGCACGAGCGCGCGTTCCTCGGGGGCGAACGTCGCGCTGTGAAGGCTGGCCGGGCGGCCGGGAACACCGACTCCCAGGCGGAGAAAGGTGCCCGGCACACGCTCGAGGTAGCGGGCGAAGTCCTCGGCCCCCATCATCGGGTGGTCGACCTCGATGACCTGCTTCGTCCCGAACTCCACCGCGAGAGCATCCGCGACGGTCCGCGTGGGACCGGGTGCGTTGATGAGCGGCGGATAGCCATGCCGGTAACGGATCTGCACGTGGGCTCCGAGGCTCGCGGCGAGGGCGCGGACCCGCCGTCGGAGCGCCTGCTCGAGGAGGGTACGGGTTGCCGGCCGCAGCGTCCGCACCGTCCCTTCCAGCACGACCTCGTCGGGCAGGATATTGTGGCGGGTGCCGCCGTGGATCGTCCCGACGCTGACGACGGCCGGGTCGGCCGGTTCGCGGACCCGGCTCACCAGGGCCTGGAGGCCGACCACGATCTCGCTCGCGACCACGATGGCGTCCGGCCCCTGGTGCGGGGTCGCCGCGTGGCCGCCCCGCCCGCGCACGACGATGTGGAAGTCGTCGGCCGCTGCCATAAGGGGGCCCACTCGCCAACCGATCTGACCGAGGGGCAGGCTCGGGTCGACGTGTTGGCCGACCACGTAGTCGACCTTGGGCCGCTCGAGCCCTCCCTGTTCGATGAGGCCGAGCGCGCCACCGGTCCGCCCTTCCTCTTCCGCGGGTTGGAATAGAAGACGGATCGGGCCCCTCCGGCTCGCCCCCTGCTTCGAGAGGATCGCCGCGGCACCCAGCAGGCAGGTCATGTGCACGTCGTGGCCGCACGCGTGCATGCGTCCCGGAGACTTCGAAGTGAACGTCAGGCCGGTCGCTTCGGTGACCGGGAGCGCGTCCATGTCGGCCCGCAACGCAACGACCGGGCCCGCCCGGTCCGCGTCGATCGTCCCGATGACCCCGGTAGAGGCCGTGAGCGTCCGGTACGGGATGTTGAGCTCCGTCAACGCCGCGATGACCTTCTCCCGGGTCTTCACCTCGTGCAGCGAGAGCTCGGGTTCCCGATGGAACGCCGCCCGCCACGTCCGCATCGCGGGCAACATCTGCCGGGCGAGCGTGCTCCACTGCCCCCGGCCGCCAGGCATGGTCGGGCGAGAGGCGCCGCCGATATAATGCGCGCGCCCGGGGAGCTCAGCCGGAAGGAACCCGGGAGCGGGCCGCCTCGCGGAAGAGGACCTCCTCGGCGCGGAGGGGGGACCGGAACGAGCGGATCTCGGGGACCCCGAGCTCCTCGGGCGGGGCCGAGGCGAAGCGGTTGAACCAGACCGCACCGATTCCGGCCCCTCGGGCCCCAAGGATATCGTTCGCCCATGAGTCCCCTACCATCACGGCCTCTTCCGGTGTGGCCGAGGCGCGGTCGAGCGCGATCTCGAAGATACGGCGGTCCGGCTTGGCGATGCCGACCTCTCCCGAGACCACGAGATGGTCGACCCAGCGCTCGAACCCGAGAAACGCGAGCTTTGTGCGCTGTTCGCTCGTCGTGTTGTTCGAGACGACCCCGATGGCGACCCGACGGTGGAGACGCCGAAGCAGGGGGCCGACCCCGGGGACGGCCCGGCGGAGCGCCTGGTAGTGCGACTGATACTGCCGCGACTGCGTGGCCGCCTCCTCGTCCGATATCTCCCCGCCACAGAACCGGGCCAGCCGCTGGAACCTGTGGCGGCGGGCGTCGTCCGGCGCCAGCTGGCCCCGAACGACCTGCGGGTGGAACTCCTCGAGGAGGCGGGAGTACTCCCTCCAGACCTCTCCCAGCGGGCGCCGTCCCAGAAGAGGCCAGTCCTGACGGAGACGAGCGAGCGCGTCCCGGCAGGTGAGGGCATGATCGAAGATCGTGTCGTCCATATCGAAGAGAACGACGCGGGGGACGGGTAGGGGCGTCGGATCCCGGGTCGTGCTCACGGACCTCCGGCACGCCGAGAGGGGCAACTCCCGACACGGAGCGGGCCCTCAGAGAGCGGGGGTGCGGCGCCGGACCGATGGACGTTCCCTTGGAACAGGGGCCCGGCGAGAGAGCGACTCGCCATTCGGTCGCCCACAGGTGGGCGGATGTATTACTCGGTGTCGGGTGCGTCGGTCCGCGACCCTCGCCGGTTCACCTGCGCGGTCCCCGGGAATCGGAGGACCGCACCCGTTCCGCCGCCCGAGACCGGCTCGACGCTGCGGTTGATCGTCACCTCGTTGATGACCACCAGCATGTCGAGCGCCAGGACGAGGCTCCACACGACATGCTCGGCGGCGATGGCGAGGGCGGGGTCCGGGATCTTCCGACCGAGCTCGTCGCCCAGGGTCGAGGCGGTCGGTACCGAGACGTGGATCTCGTCGAGCAGGTCGTTCGCTTCGAAGGGGGACGTTCGTAGCAGCGATTCCGCGGTGCGCTTGAGGAACGTGTCGAACCGTTGGAAGAAGGCGGCGAGGTCGCGCGTGATCTCGGGGGGAAGCGCCTGAAAGCCCTCGCGGTGGGCGGCGAGCTCGGTCCCGACCGCGTGAATGAGGTCGCCGATCACCTCGAGCATCTTGGCGACCATCCGGTCTCCGATCTGGTAGTGGCGGCTCTCGACCTCGATGCGACGGGCGATCGACGGATTGTCGCAGGAGAGCATCAGCTGGCGGACCATGAGCAGGTACAGGCGGTCGACCCCTTCCTCGACCTCCTCTACGTCCGGCAAAAAGTCCTGGTCGGTCCCGTCCAATGCCCGACGGCAGAGCTCGAGCTGCGCGCGGAGCATCCAGACCGTCCGGTTCAGGAGAGGGACGAATCCGTACTTCGCCGGATCGAGGAAGCTCTGGACCTCCATCCGTTCGGGTCGATCGGTGACCACGGTCATTCCCAGGAGCCGGTGGGCGGTCTGCTGGATCTCCTCGCGTTGGAGCGTCGTCAGGTCCTCCGGCGCCGTCACCACGACGTGGTCCTGCCCGGTGATGTACCCACCGACGAGCAGCCGACCGAGCGCCCGATGCGGTACGCGGGTGGCATCGATTCGGAGCACCTTCTCTTCCGGTAGGTCGGAGGCACCGGCGGAAGTATCGGCCGGTTCCAACCGGCCGATGCCGAGATCATGCGGGAGCCGACGGACTGTGGGAGGGACCGACGGTGGGACCGAGGGGGAGTCCCCCGTCCGGCGAGCGTGGGTTCCTTCCGGGACGGCTCGGTCCTCTCGCGGGGGTCTCGCCGCGTGCGGTCTCGCCGTGCGAGCGCTCAGCCGGACGACCTCGGCTCCGGGCCACCGCGCGCGGGCCCGTTCGTGGAGGGGCGCCGGGACCTGGCGCTCGTCGATGAGCACCACGTCGAACGGGTGAGAGGCCGGTCCGACCGAATCGGGGTCGTTCGCTCGAATGACGGTCCAGCCGTACTGGGCGAACACATCCCCGAGCTCTCGGGACGTCGTCGAGTCGCCGAGGACGAGGACCCGGGAACCGTCGGTCGTGCGCCCTCCCCCGAGATCTGACATCGCCGCTCTCCTAGGAACGCCGTCCGAGTGCCGGCGGGTAACTGACCGCGTCATAGTTCCTCAACTTCGGTTCCTTCTCGTATCCCAGCCGGGCCGTCGCTTCGTTCGTGAAGGGGTTCAGAGAGGCGGTTTCCCGCCTCTCCTCCCGGGTCGGGGCCCTCCGTTCCCGGTGTTCGACCTACGGCGCGTGCGCCAGGTGGCTCGGCAACGTGCTGTCGAGGAAGAAGAGGGCGGCGATCCCCGAGAGAGCGACCGATACCACGAACACGACGAGGGCGACGTTGATGTAGATCGGCAGGTGGAACCGGGTGAGGATACTCGCGGAGGGCTCCGGCGCCTCTTGCGTCGCGCCCGGGGCGATCGGCTGGACAGCGCGAGTGGCGCCGCGCAGCGAGAACGCGGGGCGGGAGGCCGGGGCGCCCGCCGCGGCCGCGGCCGGCGTGGCCGTGGACGAGGGGCTCGCGAGGTAGCGATCGACCAGGATCGACGCAGGGAGGGCGAGGATCCCCGTGAGGCCAAAGGCTCCGTAGAGCAGGAACATCTGGAACGGGTCCTTGGTCATGCCGAGCTGGTAGCCGTTCCATCCGTAGGCGATCGCCATGCCGCCGGCGACGAGGCCGAAGAGGCCCGCGTACTGCAGCTTGAGCGAGTAGGCCACCGATACGGCGAGAATCACCAGCGTGATGCCGAAGAGAAGGTAGACGTCACTGAAGAGAATGTTGTAACTGCCCGGAAGCGGCCAGGCGATCTCACTCCACAGTCCGATGAACGTCGCGGCGCCGCCGATCGCACCGAGCGGGACCGCGGCACCCTTGAGAGCCGAGGTCAGACCGCTCGTGTCGTTCTTGCGCATCGCAAAGAGCCCGCGGACCGCCACGTATCCGACAACCACCGCTGCGAAGATCAGGGTCACCATGTAGAAGGCGAGGATATCGATGAACGCCATCGCCTAGACCCCCTCGCCTTCGGCCGATCCGTTCGAGCTCGGAGAGTAGGCGAACTTCGCCTTCTCCGCTCGGCGGAACCGCCGTGGTACTCTCGCCTTTCTCTGCCAGTTGGCTCGGTCGAACACCTGTAGGGTTCCGTTTCGCATAGGCGCCACCTGGGAGGAGGATAGGTAGGGGGGGTGATGCGAGGTCGCTCGCTTCGGAATGGAGTGTAAGGAGATTTTGATGGAATCTCCCTGCACTATGGCCATACGCAAGGAGATTAAGAGCTTGGAGCGATGGCGGTCCCGTGGCCCGGGAAGCGGAGGTCGACAAGGAGGCACGCCCCGAGCCGGGTCTGACCCGACGGGTCCAGCGGACCGGGGTCTCCTCGCTCTCGGTCACCCTCCCGAAGTCGTGGACCGACTCGATGAACCTCGAGGTCGGGGACGCCCTGCGGTTCCGCGACCTGGGCCGGGGTCGCCTCGAGCTCTCTCCGGCGAACGTCGATTCCCCCGAGGAGCGTCGTGAGAGGCTCTTGCGGATCGACGGCAGCGGGGCCGCCCCGAACCTGATCTCTCGCCTCCTGGTGGGAGGGTACATCACGGGTCAGGACCACATCATCGTCAACGCGCGGGGAGGGCTCACCGCCGACCAGCGGAAGGAAGTGCGGAGGACCGTCGCGCACGTGCTCGGCATGACGGTCGTGGAGGAGAGCACGGACGCGATCGAGGTCCAGAACTTCGTGGACCCCGGTCGCTACCAGCTCCACCGCCTGTTGGGTCAGGTTGTCCGGATCCTTCGCAGCGAGCTCGACGCCTGCGCCTCCTCCCTCTCGAACGCCGGGGGGGCCTCGCTCGAGCAGCTGGGGGCGCTCGAGGACGAGGTCGACCGGTTCTACCTGTTGATGGTGCGGCAGCTCCTGCTCTCTTCGGACGACTTCCAGGTGGCGCGCGACATCGGGGTCGAGAGCCACCACTACCAGATCGGCTACCGACTGCTCGCGAAGGTGATCGAGGTGATGGGGGACCTGGTCGCGGGAGTAGGGGAGGAGCTGAAGGCGAACCTCGCCGGCCTGCGTCGCCTGGGGAAGTCGGAACGGGACGATCTGGTCGCCCTCATCCATCAGTTCGACGAGCGGCTCGGGCGCACGATGGAGGCCTTCGACCGGCTCTCCGTGGTCGATGCGAACGCGATCCTGAACGACGTCACCGTATCGCTCGCCACGGATTCCGGCCTCGGGGACTCGCTCGCGCGCCGGGTGCGGGACCGGAGGGTCGCGCTCGCCGCCCAGCGGATCGTCTCGAAGATCCAGATGGGTACCGAGATGCTCGTGGTCGTCAACGAGGTGACGATCAACCGCAGCGTCGAGCCCGAAACGGTCGCCCTGACGAACCGCGAGGTCCGGATGGACTGAGGTCGGGCGGGTCGGTCCTCCGCCCCAGAGCCCGCGGTCGGGGCCGGCTCGGATGGGGGCCCGAATAGTATACCTTTTTATACGAGTGGTATCATACTGATTTCGCAATCCGGTCGGCGCTATCCCCTTGGGACCGGGGAGCGTCCGGAACAGAGTCACCATGGCGAAAATCATAGGGATCGACCTGGGAACGAGCAACTCGGCGGCCGCGATGCTGGAAGGCGGCCGCCCCGTAATCATTCCGAGCGCAGAAGGGACGACCGTGGGCGGAGGGAAGGCGTTCCCCTCCTACGTCGCGTTCACGAAGGACGGTCAGCTGATCGTCGGGGAGCCGGCGCGCCGCCAAGCGAACTCGAACCCCGAAGGGACCGTCACCGCGTTCAAGCGGAAGATGGGGACCGACCACCAGTACGCGATCCACGGCAAGAAGTACACTCCGCAGCAGCTCTCCGCCTTCCTCCTGCAGAAGATCAAGCGCGACGCGGAGGCGTTCGTCGGGGAGAAGGTCGAGAAGGCCGTCATCACGGTGCCGGCCTACTTCAACGACAACCAGCGCCAGGCGACCAAGGACGCCGGGGCGATCGCCGGTCTGGACGTCGTGCGGATCATCAACGAACCCACGGCCGCCTCGCTCGCGTACGGCCTGGACAAGGCCGGGAAGAATCAGAAGATCCTCGTCTTCGACCTCGGCGGCGGGACGCTCGATGTCACCGTCATGGAGTTCGGGGAAGGCGTCTTCGAGGTCCTCTCGACGAGCGGCGACACCCAGCTCGGAGGGACCGACATGGACAACTCCGTCACCGAATGGATCGCGGGCGAGTTTCAGAAGGAATCCGGGGTCAACGTCCGCGGCGACAAGATGGCGATGCAGCGCGTCCGCGACGCGGCCGAGAAGGCGAAGATCGAGCTCTCGTCGACCATCGAGACCCAGGTCAACCTCCCCTTCCTGACGGCGACCCACGAGGGCCCGAAGCACCTCGCCCTCCCGATGACCCGCGCGAAGCTCGAGGAGCTCGTTCGCCCGATCATCGAGCGGTGCCGCAAGCCCGTCGAGCAGGCGATCGCCGACGCGAAGCTCTCCAAGGACCAGATCGCGCGCGTGGTATTGGTCGGGGGTCCGACGCGGATGCCGGCGGTCCAGAAGTTCCTCGAACAGTCGATCGGACGACCGATCGAGCATGGGGTCGACCCGATGGAGTGCGTCGCGATGGGTGCGGCGATCCAGGGCGGCGTGCTCGCCGGCGAGGTCAAGGACGTCGTGCTGCTCGATGTGACCCCCCTCTCGCTCGGGGTGGAGACGCTCGGGGGCGTGTTCACGCGCCTCATCGAGCGGAACACGACGATTCCGACCCGGAAGAGCCAGATCTTCACCACGGCGGGCGACAACCAGTCGACGGTCGAGATCCAGGTCTTCCAGGGGGAGCGACCGATGGCCGCCGACAACGTCGCGCTCGGGAGCTTCCTCCTCACCGGCATCCCTCCCGCCCCGCGCGGGGTACCCCAGGTCGAGGTCGGGTTCGACATCGACGCGAACGGGATCCTGAACGTCTCGGCGAAGGATCTCGCCACCGGAAGGAAACAGGGGATCACGATCACCGCGTCGAACAAGCTCGCGAAGGACGAGGTCCAACGGATGGTCCATCAGGCCGAGGAGTTCGCGGAGAAGGACCGGGAGCGGGCCGAGCTCGTCACCGCACGCAACCAGGCCGAGTCGCTCGCCTACGAGGCCGAGCGGCTCCTCACCGACCAGAAGGACAAGATCGACGCCGGCCAGACGGAGACCGTCCAGGAGAAGATCAAGGCCGTTCGGGAGGTCGTGGCGAACAAGGAGGCCACGAAGTCGGAGATCCAGGGCGCCGTGGACGAGCTCACCCGCGCCCTCCATGCCGTGTCGCAACGGCTGTATCAGCAGGGGACCCCGCCACCGTCGGGACCGACGGAGGCCCCTCCGACCGAGGGCCAGGAGTCCAACGGATCGGCGAACGTCCCCGGCACGGTCGACGCCGACTTCAAGGTCGTCGACAAAGAGGACGGAAAGGAGCACGGGTCGTCCTAGGACGACCCGACCCCGCCCCGTTCCACCGGCGACCTAGTTCGGTCGAAGCGGGCGGGGCCACGCCCGGCCCTTGGCGGGACCGACGTACTCGACATCCGGCCGGATGAGCCGGTTGTCCGAGGCCTGCTCGAGAGCGTGCGCGGCCCATCCTACCGTCCGGGCCACGGCGAAGGTGGGGGTGAACAGCTCCGGCGGCAGCCCCACCGCTTCCAGGACGACCGCGCCATAGTACTCGACGTTCGTGAAGAGCCGAGCCGCCGGCCGGGCGCGTCGTAGCTCCTCGAGCGCGACCTGTTCGACCGCTTCGGCGAGGGCGAGACGGGACGACGGCGCGACCGTCCGCGCGATCGCGTGGAGGACGATCGAGCGCGGGTCGTCGGCCTTGTAGGCGCGATGCCCGAATCCGAAGATGACCTCACGGCGACCGAGACGGCCCTGGATCCACTCCCGGGCCCGGTCCGGCTCTCCGATCTGATCGAGCATATCGGTGACGCGGGCCGGAGCGCCTCCGTGGATCGGCCCTTTCAGCGTTCCGAGGGCCGCGGTGGCCCCACTGATGAGGTCGGACTGCGTCGAGAGGGCCACGCGCAGGGCGAAGGTCGAGGCGTTCATGCCGTGGTCGGCGAGGAGGTCGAGGTACCCTTCCAGGGCACGGACCCGGGTCGGATCCGGTTCTCGCCCGGTCAGCATCCACAGGTAGTTCGCCGCATGCGAGAGGTCGTCGCGGGGGGGCACCACCGGACGACCCTGGGACCTCTGGACGTACCGGGCCAGGAGCACCGGGGTCCGTGCGATCAGTCGGAGACCCTCGTCGAGGGTTGGGGGATAGCCGTACGTACCGTCGCCGAGCGACGAGAGAATCGTTCGGAGCGCCTCGAGCGGGGGGAGCCCTGACGGAAGGGCGTCCACGACCCGTTCGATGGTGGAGGGGACGGTGCGATGGGTCCGTAGCGCGTTCACGACCTCGGGAGAGGGATCCGCCTCGGGGGGTTCGCCGTGGAGAAGAAGATGGACGATCGACTCGTACGGGACGCCGGGTACGATACTTCGCACGTCGAAGCCCCGGAACACGAGCTCGCCGGTCTCGCCACCGACCCAGGAGATCTCGGACCGCCCGACCTTCACGTCATCGAGGCCCTTCGAAAAGTGCGACGTCTCGCTCATGCACCCGTCAGGGGGGAGGGGTTTAGAACGTCTGGGTTCGGTCCGGAACGGGAAACGGCGGGGGAACGGCCCGAGGGGTCGATCCACCTGCCGGGCCGGCCCGGATGCTCCCGGCTCCGGGCCCGGGGGGTCGGGGAGAACTGCGCACCGGTGGACCGCGGAGGCAAAAGCTAAACGCCCCACCTCGGTCGAGCCGACGATGACGGAGGCTCCTTCCCACCTCCTCGATCGGGTCCTCCAGCAGAGGGTCTCGCTGGTACTGAAGGACTCCCGCGAGCTCCGGGGGAAGCTAATCGGAGTGGACGATCACATGAACCTCGTCCTCGACGATGCCGAGGAAACGACGAGCGAGGTGACCCGTCACCTGGGTCGCGTCGTGCTGCGGGGCTCCAACGTGGTCAGCCTCAATGCTCCCCAGGGAGCGGCGGGAAAGCCGGCCTGACCGTGACCGTGACCTCGTCGACCTCGGAGTCGATCCGCCCCCGGCCGCACGGGGAGGCGCTCGCGGTGCTGAAGGTCCTCGCCCTTGCGGGGGCCGACCACGCGGCCGTGCTCCTTACCTCGAGCGAGCTCGGGGAGAAGATCGGGGTCAGCCAGCAGGCCGCCGACCGCTACCTCGTCGCGCTCGAGAAGCGCGGTCTCATCACCCGATCCCTCGCGCAACGAAGGCAGCGGCTCCTCCTCACACCGACCGCGCTCGATCTGCTTCGCCTCGAGTACCACACCTACCGGCGGATCTTCGAGGGACCCGCGAAGATCTCGTTCGCAGGGGTCGTGACGTCCGGACTGGGAGAGGGTCGGTACTATCTGAGCCAGCCCGGCTACGTCGTGCAGTTCACCGAGCGGCTCGGCTATTCCCCCTACCCCGGAACGCTCAACGTGCGGGTCGACCGAGAGGCGGTGCGAAAGGTCAGCCTGGTCGAGGGATGGCACGGGATCCGGATCGATGGGTTCCAGGCGAGCGGACGGACGTTCGGCGGGGCGACGTGCTTCCCGGCCCGGATGAACGGCCACACCTGCCATCTCATCCATCCCGACCGCTCGCACTACAAGGACGTGGTCGAGTTCGTGGCCCCGGAGTGCCTGCGAGAGGCGCTCCCGGTCAAGGACGACGACGCGGTCTCGGTCGACATCGAGGAGTCGTGATGCCGGAACCCCTCGCCCGGGAGGTCGCGCGAGACCGCCGCCCCCTGCCCGCGGCTCCCGTCACCGCGCGGCGCTACGTGCGCGAGTGGGTCGAGGACGAGGCGATCGCAGCAGAGAGGGTCCGGGCGTTCGTGCTGATCCTGAGGACCCGGGGCTGCTACTGGGCCGACGTCAAGGGGTGCACGATGTGCGGCTATGCGAAGGACACGCTCGGCCGGTCGGCGACCCCGGAGGAGCTGGGAGAGCAGCTCGCCCACGCCCTCGCCCGCTACCATAACGAACCGTACGTGAAGGTCTACACCTCGGGGAGCTTCCTCGACGACCGCGAGGTCGACCCCGAGAGCCGTCAGAAGATCGTCGCGGCCTTTTCCGGTCGGGCACGGCGGTTCCTCTTCGAGACCCTGCCCGAGTTCGCCACCGAGGAGACGCTGCGCCCTCTCCGGGAGGCGTTCGCGGGCGAGCTCGAGGTGGCCCTCGGTCTCGAGTCGACGGACCCGACCGTCCTCGCCAAGTACGTCCACAAGAGCGCCTCCCCGATGGAGTACCTCGCGGCGGGGGACCTCGTCCGCTCGCTGGGGGCCCGTAGCAAGGCCTATCTGTTGCTCAAGCCCCCGTACCTCTCGGAGTCCGAGTCGATCGAGGACGTCGTACGCTCGGTCGAAGTGGCCTCGCCGCATTTCGACTCGCTCTCGATCAACCCGGTGCACATCCAGAACGGGACGGTGGTGGAGTGGCTCTACCGGCGCGGTCGGTACCGTCCTCCGTGGCTCTGGTCGGTCGTGGAGGCCCTCGCCCGGGGCGCGCGCGTCCGAGGTCGGGCACGGCTCGTCTCGTTTCCCACGGCCGGGGGGTTGCCGCGGGGGCCCCACAACTGTGGGAAATGCGACGCCCGGGTGCTCGCGGCCATCGAGGAAGCGTCGCTCGACCAGGAGTTCTCCGCCCTCGATCCCCTTGCGTGCGACTGTCGGGGCCCATGGGACGCGACCTGTCGTCTCGAGCCCCTCGGGGTCGAAGTGGCATGAGCTTCCGTCCGCGACTTCCGCCGCACGCGGTCCCGACGATCCACCAGTTCCTGCGATCCCACGCCCTGTCGAACGGGACGGAGGGGGTCGTCGTGGGCCTCTCGGGCGGGATCGACAGCGCCCTGGTCGCCCGACTCGCCCGGGACGCGCTCGGTCCGAAGCACGTGCTCGGTGTCCAGCTGCCGGACGCCACCTTCCCGGCCGCGCTCCTCTCCGAGACCGAGGAGTACGCGAACTCTCTCGGGATCGAGCACCGGGTCGTACCGGTCGCATCGCTCGTCCGGGCGGTCGGCGCGCTCGTGCCGGAGGTCCAGGACCGTATCTCGGTGGGGAACGCCGTGGCGCGGCTGAGGATGATGGTCCTCTACATGCTCGCCCGGGAGCGCCACCGCCTGGTGGCCGGCACGGGGAACAAGTCCGAGATCCTGCTCGGTTACTTCACGAAGTACGGAGACGGTGGCGTGGATCTTCTCCCGATCGGGGACCTGTACAAGACCGAGGTGCGCACGCTCGCGCACGAGCTCGAGCTACCGGGACCGATCCAGGAGAGAGCGCCGTCCGCAGGGCTGTGGGAGGGACAGACGGACGAAGAGGAGCTCGGCATCTCCTACGACGACGCCGACCGGATCCTCGTCGGCCTCGAACAGCTGCGCGCGCCGGGCGAGATCGCGTCGGCGACGGGCCTTCCTCTCGCACGGATCCTTGAGGTCGTGGGACGCGTGGAGAAGAACCGACACAAGCGCCGTTCCCCGCCGATCCCGAAGATCGGACTCCGTACGGTCGGGATCGACTGGCGCGACTGATCTGCCCTCGACCCGCCGGGAGGGACATCGGCCTACCCATGGGACGCCCGCCGAGGGTCTCCTCGGGACGCTCCGCCTCTCTCCGCCACGATGTAGGCACGCTGGGGGGCCGCCCTCCGTGTCGAGACCTGAGAACGCTCCGGCTCTCTCCGACCCCAGGATGGCGCTCAAAGCGCTCCCTTCGGGGCGTGGGAGGTACGGCCGGGGATGGGCCGGGGGACTGACCGTCCGGGGGGGACGGGATGGCATCGAGAGCCGCAACGCCTCCCCAGCCCTTCCGCCGTGCAGGTCCCGACCTCCAATCGACCCCGGGCCCGTCCCCGCAGAGATGAGGTCCTCCGGACGGTCGGATCGGTCCGACCACGCCCGCGGGTCGGAGCGGTCTACGGGCCGACCTACGACGCCGACCGCGCCGGGGAGAGCGCGCGGAGCGGAGTCGTGAGGAGTACCCCGCCCAGTACTCCGATGAGGAAGACGACCGCACCCAGCGTGAAGAGGGTGGCCGATGTGACCGGGAGGTCGTTCCAGAGCCCGCCGAATATTCCCGGGAGCTCGGAGAGCATGGCGGGAGCGAACAGTCCGAGCAGCGCGATCCCGATAAGGCCCAGGATGACGACCGCCACTGCGAGCGTGAGCAGAAACCGCGCGAGGACGCCTACGACCAGGCCGAGAAGCAGGAGGACCGCCCACACGACGAGCCACGACGGAACGATCATGGTCGGGTCACCCCCCACTCTCCTCCCTTCGGGCCTATACCATAGGAACGTAAATCACTGTGGTTCGATGCGATTCAGCTTGCCTCGGGCCGTGGCACGGGAGCCCCCGCGTACCGAGGGGCCGTCGTCGCCGCTCTCGGGGCCGGATCCGAGGCTCGTGTGCGTGCGCGACAGCGATACGGGTACGCAGGGTCCGCCGGAGCCGCGAGCGAGACCGCCCTCCGGCGGTACTTCTGGGCACCGGAGGGGGGAACGTTCCATCGGAACGGCCGAGGAAGGTGCTCCGACCTCCCGGGTCGTCCGCTTCGGGCGGAGGGGGGCATAGCGTCCTCCGAACGTGGAGAACCGCCGGAGCCGGTGCGCGACGGAGCTCCCGGCTCTCCGAGGTCGCACCGCTAGGTTATCCGCGGAGAGGGTTCGGGGGAACCGGACCTGGCTCCGAGACCCTCCATGGACCGTTCGACCTACCAACGCCTGTACAACGCGCTCGTCACCTACTCGGACGTGCACCAGATCGCGCACGCCGAACAGTTCGACGAGGAGCTGTTGTTCGTCATCCACACGCATCGCGTCACGCGGGACGCCACCCGAAGGTTCTACGTCGTGCGACGTCAGGTCCCCCGGATGGTCGGCCAGTGGAAGCACGGCCGGTCGATCCTGGATATCGCCCGCGAGTGGAACTTCCCCCCGGTGCTCATGGGCCAGCAGATGCTCGGAGAGCTCGGGATCCCGCGTAAGAAGGTCTGGCAGACGTTCCTTCACCCCGAAACGGCCCCGAACCCGCGCATCCGGCACGAGGTCGAGGACCTGCTCCACAACGACATGATCTATTCCCCGCAGGGCATGGAGCTCCAGCGGGAGCGGGGCCGTAAGGGCGAGGAACGGCTCCAGAACTGGCTGACCCACCACGGCATCTCGTTCCGGACCGAGAAGGATCTGCGAGGGAAGTACGCGAAGACGCCCGACGCGCTGCTCGACCAGCCGATCGTCGTCTACGGCCAGAAGCTCTCCTGGATCGAATCGAAGGCGAACTTCGGGGACGATGTCGAATTGCGCAAGAACCTGCGGCGCCAGCTCGCCCCGTACACCCAGATGTTCGGTGAGGGAGCGGTCGTCTACTGGTACGGCTTCGTGGACGGGGCGGAGTCGCCCCCCGGGATCCTCCTCTGGGACGCCTCGACGTTCGAGTCGCTCACGCCGACCGTGCTACCGCATCCCGAGCGACCTCACGCTGCGCACCCGTCGCGAGATCACGTTCGACCACCGCACCCGGCGCCGTCTCCTTCAGTCCCACGATCAGGGCGCGACGGCTTCTCCGGCGCGCCGCTTCCTTGAGCTGACGCGACATCGAGCGGGACAGTAGGTCGCAGTCGGCGCTCCGTCCGGCCCGACGCAGCTCCTCGACGAGCCCGACCGCCTCGCCGTGCCGGGACGGGTCGGCCACGACCACGTAGGTATCGAGAGGGGGCTCCCCCTCGGGCCAGCGGCCGGCGCCCCGCAGGAGGAGTTCGAGCGTCTGATCGCCGATCGCGAGCCCCACCGCGGGGGTCGGGGGGCCGCCGAAGAGCTCGACCAGATGATCGTACCGGCCTCCCCCGAAGATCGAGCGCCCCTCGCCCGTGCGCGCGAAGGTCTCGAAGACGGTCGAGGTGTAGTACGCGAGCCCCCGGACGATCGTCGGGTCGAAGACGACCCGGTCGGTGAGCCTCGACCTCCCGAGCAGGGCGAAGAGCGCCCGAAGCCGATCGGCGCCGGCACGGGCGTTCGGGTCGAGCCCCTGCCCGACGAGGTCGGAAAGGAACCGATCGACGTCGGCCGGCCGGACGCCGGGCCCGACGCTCTCGAAGAGCGAGATGAGGTCCCGGGCACGGTCGTCCGCCAGCCCGATCTCCCGAAGTTCCTCGGTGAACTCGGCCGCCGACACCTTCCGGTAGTGATCCACCGCTCGGAAGAACCGGTCCGGGTCCTGCGCGCCGTAGAGGCGTCCCAACCCCTCGGCGAGCGCGCGGTCGCTCACCCGGAACGCGTAGAGGCCGTCCGCCCCGAGCTCGTCCATGACGAGCGCGGCCGCGGAAAGGAGGTCGGCCTCCGCCTCGACCCCCGGGACCCCCAGGATGTCGAGGTCGAACTGAAGGAACTCTCGGGTACGGCCGGCCTGCGGTTCCTCGTAGCGCCAGTGCTTCGAGACGGTGAACCACTTGACCGGGAGCGGTTCGGACTTCGCACGGTCGACGAAGACGCGGACGAGCGACGGGGTCGTCTCGGGAACGAGGGCGACCGCACGATCCCCCTTGTCCTTGAACATCCACGCCTGGGCCGCGATCCCCTCGCCGCTCTTCGTCTGATAGAGCTCGAAGCTCTCGACGCACGGGATCTCGAGCTCCACGAAGCCCGCCCGGCGGGCCGCCGCCCGCATCCGGGCAAGGATCGCCGAACGGGCCCCCCCGTCGGGCGGTGGGTAGTCGCGGAACCCGCGCAGGGCGTGGAACGGCACGCCGGGCGGGACCCCTCCTCGGCTATTTCATGGTGAGGGCGAGGAGGAGCGGGCGGTCTCGCCGGGGCCGCCGAGCCCGTTCGACCCCGGAAGCGCGGCCCGCTCGCAGAACTGACGGAGGCGCTGATAGGCGCCGAGCGTACCGACGAAGTTCCGCTGACGGAGCTCGGTCCCGATCCCCCGGAGCTCGGCGAGGGCCGGGGCCACGTCGAGCCCCGCCGATCGCCACTCGACCAGCCGGTCTCGGATCCGGTGCAGGTCCTCGAAGAGCCGCGGCTCGACGAGCGCCCAGAGGGCCACCGCGCTCCGGGCCAAGAGCCGTTCCCCCTCCGCGCGCCGGCCGGCGCCCAGGAGCTTCCGCCCCTCCTCGAGCGGCCCTGTCGCGGCCGACGGGTCTCCGCCGAGGTCACGGAGCGTCCGGACGAGAAGGTCGCACTCGGTCACGAGGATCCGGCCGATCTCCCACTCCTCCTCGATGCGGGCGAGCTCGTCCCTCACGTGGACGAGCCGACGCTGCGCGCCACCGAGATCGCCCGCCGCGATCGCCAGCTGGATCGCGTCCAGCTCGACATCCGCGCTCGGGGTGGGGATCAGCGGGGTGAGCTCGTTGCGTCGGGCGAGCACGCTCTCGTACTCCTCGGCGAGAGCGCTGAGGAGGTGGACGAACATCTCCCGGACCAGGACCTCGAGCGAGGACTCGTCGTCGACGAGACCGGCGGCCCCCGCGCGCCGCTCGAAGTCGGTGAAGTCGAGCCCGAGCCGCCGGCCGGTCTGGAAGTACTCCTCGAGCCGTCGGCGCAGATCCTCTCCCGAGCGCGCGGCCGGGAGCGCCGGAAGCTCCCGGAGCGGAGTGATCGTCGCGAGCTCGGAAGGAGGGGTAGGGCCGGGGGACGGCGGGGTCGGTAGGGACGGAAAACGCGCGGGCCGGCTGAGGAGGCCTTGCACGGGGCGGCTCTCCGGTTCCGGAGGCGACGAAAGGTCGACGGAAGCGAGCAGCTCCGCGATCGTGCGAAGGTACGCCGGATCGGGTGCGTGGGCGGTGCCGGCGGCCTCCTCGACGGCCCGGAACAGACCGGTGGACAGGCGGCAGTGCGGACAGGCCACCGCCGACTCGGCGTCGGGGACTTCGTGACCGCACGCGGGACAACGGACCACGCGTACCTCGGTCCCCGCGCTAGCTCCGCAGCGGTCGGGAGGTGCCGGACCGGACGGTCGGTCCGCGGATCCGGGGACGGTACGAGAAATCCGGGTGCATCGCGTGGAGGCGGCGGATTCGCTCCGCGGTCGGAGGGTGGGTCGAGAACAGGGCCGTGAACCACGACCCCCGGAACGGATTGACGATGTAGAGGCTGGAATGGGCGGGCGACCCGACGTTCATCGGGCGGCGAAGGTTCGCCGACTCGAGCTTGCCGAGGGCGCTCGCGAGCGCGTTCGGGTCACCGAGCGTCTTCGCTCCGACCTCGTCCGCCCGGAACTCCCGCGAGCGCGAGATCGCCAGCTGGATCAGCATCGCGGCGATCGGCGCGGTGACCGCGGCGATCAGCACGAGGAAGCCGTTGTTGTTCCGGTTGCCTCCCCCGCCGAAGAGGCTCGTGAAGATCACGATCTGAGCGGCGTAGGAGATCGCGCCCGCGAGCGTCGCCGCGAACGTCATGAGGAGCACGTCCCGGTCCTGGATGTGGGCGAGCTCGTGAGCGAGAACTCCCTTCAGCTCCCGGTCGTCCAGCATCGCGAGGAGGCCCTCGGTCGCGGCGACCACGGCGTGGCGCTCGTTCCGGCCCGTCGCGAACGCGTTCGGCGTCGGGGTCGGCACGATCGCGATGCGCGGCGACTCCAAGTGGAACTGCGGAGCGAGCTCGTCGACGATCTTGGCGAGCCGCGGCGCCTCCGCCCGCGAGACGATCTTCGCGTGGGTGGACCAGAGGACGATCCGGTCGGCGAGGAAGTAGGAGGCGAAGTTGAGGACGAGAGAGAGCGAGAGCGCGATGATGAGCCCGGCCAGCCAGGAGCCGAAGAGGTACTCCCCGACCAGTCCACCGACCAGGACGAACAATGCGATGATGACCACGAAAAGGACCGCGGTCTTGGCCCGTGTCCACGGCATCGGTCCGCCCTCGAGCTTCCTTTCCGGCTACCCGTCATCGCTCAAAAGGCTTCGTCCATCTTTTCCCGGTCGCTCCGGGCCCCGAGGGGCGAGGTGACGACGTGCCGAAGGGGTCGGATGGTACTCGCCCGGACGGAGATGGGGGACGGTCGGTCGTCTCACCGCCCGCTCCGGGGGAAATCGGCGACGGCAGGTCGGGCAGCGGTACCCTCGGCCGGTTCCGAGGGACCGCGTGGGGCGCCCGCATTCCGCGCAGTCCGGAGGCCGCGCGGGCCCGACCCGGGGCGCGAGCCGGACGATCCGGATCCCTTCGAGCCGGAACGTCGGGTCGTCCTTCCGGCTGCCCCACACCACGAGTCGGTCTCCCGGTGCAAGGGCGGCGGCGACCCGCGGTAACGTCTTGGTCGGCTCGAACGCGAGGCACGGCAGGATCTCCCCGTCCTCCCCGATGAGGGAGAGGCGTACGTGGCCTCCTGGCAGCGCTTCCGGTGCGGAGGCGACGGTCCCGCGCACCCGCGCGGACATGTACGGATCTACCGCGCCGGCCGACCGGGACACCAGGTGGTCCCCCGTACCCTGGTTCGTGCGGAAGAGCACCCACCGGTCGACCGGTTCGGACCGAACGATCCGACGCGCGCGGAACAGGGGATCCGGTCGTGTCGCGCGGAGGCCGTAGAGGACGGGGCAGCCCGTGTGCGGTGCGACCAACAGGCGTCGGGTGCGCGCATCGTGGCAGAGGAAGAGCTCGGGGTACCGACGGGCCGCCGAGCGCACGCTCTCGGCATCGATCTGACGGGACCGCCCGATCCGTGCCCCCTCCCGATAGGAGGCGAGCTCCCAGGTCGGGTGGCGGCCCGGCCAGGCGATCGAGGCGCTCGCCCCGACCAGGCCGCGCTCGCTTCCCCTCGTGCGCCACCAGGCCCCCCGAAAGTCGAGGATCGCCCGCACGTGCGCGACCGGCACGACCTCCCGGACGGCGTGCCAGTACAGCCCCGCCGGCAGGCGCTGCTCGGCGACGACCATCGCAGGATCCGTGTCGGGCTCCCCGAGCCGGGAGCCGGCGACCACGCGCTCCCACGCCGCCGCGCGAAACCGTTCCGCGTCCGCGGGAGGGATCGAACGCCCCCGGCGGTACGACCAGAGCGCCCGGCCCCCCAGCTCTCCGAGCCGGCGCCGGGGTCCCTCCCCCTTTCCGAACCGGGCGGAAAGGGCGGCGTTCCCGCGCGTTTTCCACGGGATGTTGGGGTTCAGGCGGACGAGGCGAGGTTCTCCGATCAGATCGATCCGTTCGTCCCGGGCCAGGGCCAGGAGCTCCGTGAGCACCCACGTCGTACAGCCGCCCCGGGCGCTGTCCGTGTCGTCGATCCCGATCCACACGGGTCCGCTCGGGCTGCAGCGGTCGGGCCGGTCGACCCGGGTCCCGCGAGTGCCCTCCTCAACCGAGGGCGGCGAGGAGCTTCTGATAGGCGGCCCGGTTCGTCTCGAGCGAGACGTCGGAGCGCGCCGGCCCCGGCCGATCGCCGACGAGCATCGTCTCGAGCCCGTCGTGCCCGGGGACCTTGGGCCGATGCATCACCCCGATCGGGATCCGTCCGGATTCGACGGCATCGAGCGCGAGGTGGAACATCTTCTTCCGGTCGGTGGGATCGTACCCCGGCAGCGTCGCGACGTTGACGACCTTCTCGCGCCACAGCTTGTACGTGTCGTTATATGTGACGCAGGGCGAGAGGTCCTCGACGAAGGCGAAGCCCCGACCCTCCTGGTTGAACCGGATCGCCTCCTCGAGGATCGCCGTCATCCCCTTCGGGTCGCCCGAGAACGTCCGGGCGATGAAGTTCGGTGCGGGGATCGAGAGCGCCGTGAGGATGGCATGGAACGGAGGTTCGACATTCCCTTCGAACCCGATCTGGCTGGTCGGCGAGGCCTGGCCCTTCGTCAGGCCGTAGGTCTCGTTGTTCATGACGATGTAGAGGATCGAGGCGTTCTTCTTGAACGCGTGCATGAAGTGGCCCATCCCGATCGCATAGCCGTCCCCGTCCCCACCGGCGGCGACGACCGTGAGCGACGGGTTCGCGAGCTTCACACCGACCGCCTGGGCGAGCAGGCGACCGTGGAGCGCATGGATCCCGTTGATCTCGAGGAAGTTGTGGATCGAGCCCGAGCAGCCGATCCCCCCTACGAGCACGAGCTCGTGGGCCGGGATCTTGAGGTTCGCCGCGGCCTTCTTGACCGCCGCGAGGACCCCGAAGTCCCCGCATCCGGGGCACCAGATCGGCGGGACGGCCTTCACCGACTGGGTCATCTCACGCCGCCTCCTTCACCGCGCCCACGATCTCGGGGGCACGGAACGTCGATCCGTCGTACTTGAGGACCGACCGGATCCGCTCGTGGTGCCAGGGAAGGTGTTCCCGCAGGAGGCGAGCGAACTGGCCGGTGTAGTTGTGCTCGACGACGTAGACGGCGTCGAGGCCCTTCAGGAACGGGTCGAGCTCGTGGACCGGGACGGGGAAGAGCGTACGCGCCTGATAGTAGCGGGTGGACACCCCCTTCGCCTCGAGGAGCCGCATCGCCTCCAGGATCGGCCCCGAGGTATTGCCGAACCCGATGATCCCGATCCGCGCCTGGGACGGGCCGAACAGCCGGCCGGCCGGTAGCTCGCCCTTCGCCTTCGCCATCTTCTCCATCCGCTTGCGCATCATCCGAGCGCGGTTCACCGGGTTGACCGAAACGTGTCCCCACTCGTCGTGCTCGTTCCCGGTCACCTCCGACCAGACGCCCGGTGTGCCGGGTGGGGCGTACGGGCTCGGCCCTGCGTCCGTGAACTCGTAGACCTTGTACTGGGTCATTGTCGCAAGTGTGTCCCCGCTCAGCCGTTTCCCGGGGTCGAGGCGGACGGCCGAGAGGTCGAAGCGGGCGCTTGTCGCGGTGTTCTGACTGAGTGCCTGGTCCATCAGGAGGAACACGGGGAGCCGCCACCGGTCCGCCAGGTTGAGCGCATCGACGGTCAAGAGAAAGGCGTCTTCCGGGGTGGCCGGCGCGAGGATGAACCGTGGGAACTCCCCGTGACCCAAGTTCGCGAGGTGGGAGAGGTCCGACTGTTCCATCCGCGTCGGCTCCCCGGTGGACGGGCCGACGCGCTGACAGTCGACGACGACGACCGGGATCTCCGCGGCGCCGGCGTGACTGATCCCCTCGGTCATCAGCGAAAGTCCCGGGCCGCTCGTCGAGGTCATCACGCGGGCCCCGGCGTAGGAGGCGCCGATCACCATGTTGATGGCGGCGAGCTCGTCCTCGGCCTGACGGACGACCCCCCCCAACGACGGAAGGTAGCGCTGGAGGTGCTCCAGGATCTCGGTCGCGGGCGTGATCGGGTATCCGGCGAAGAAGCGGCCGCCGCCGACGACGAAGCCGAGCGCCACCGCGTGGTTTCCGGTCGTGAGGATCAGGTCATGCGCGTGGCCCTCGGCGACCGAGAACCGGTTCGGCACGCCGGGGTACTCGAGCGCCGACTTCCGGCCGATCTCCAGGGCCTTGAGGTTCTTTTCGAGCGCCTCGGGACTGCGGCGACGGAACCGCTCGACGATGACCTCCCGGGTGAGATCCGGGTCGAACCCAAGAAGGATCGAGAGGGCTCCGTAAGCGGCCGTGTTCTTGTAGATCGGTTGGCCGAGGGGGCCCCCGACGAGGGTCGCGAACGGAAACCCGGCCGCGTTCGCGAGGTCGGTGTGGAACGTCGTGGAGTCGTAGACCACGAACCCCTGGGGGGTGAGCTCCGCCTTGCCGATCTCGACCGCCTCCCGGTCGAACGCGACGAGGACATCGACCTGGGCCTTGACGGCCGCGATCGGGTCCCGGCTCGCCCGCACCGAGGCGTCGGCGTGCCCCCCCCGGATCCGGGAAAGGACGTTACGGGAGGTGTAGATGTAGAGGCCCCGCTTGCGGAAGTAGCGGCCGAGGAGATCGGAGACGGTCAGCGTCCCGTCGCCTCCCTGTCCGCCGATCATCACCGCGAGGTCGGCGAGTTCGGGGGGAGGTGGGGCCGGCTCGGCGGGCGATTCTCCAGCGATCGGGGTCGTGCGTGCGGCAGAAACGGTCATGATAGGGTCACGGGGCGGTGTCGCCCACAGGTGGTCTGTTTCAGGTCCGTGCGATATTTAAGTGGTGGTCCGGCCGTTCGACGCGAGATACCGTGTCACTCGCGGGGGGGGCCGGCCGCGATGCGCGGCCGGCCTCGAAAGACGCAAAAGGGTCGTGGGTGCTATCGTCGTGATGGCGGAGCAGCGGCTGGTCGAGGATTACCACCCGGAGACCGCGGGTCACCGACGGATTTCCGAGCACGTCACGATCTGGGACGAGACCCTAAGGGACGGCGAACAGATGCCGGGGGTCCACTTCTCCCCCGAGGAGAAGCTCCGTATCGCCGAGCTTCTCTCGGAGGTGGGGGTCGGGATCCTGAACGCGGGCATCCCGGTGGTGTCCGAGACGGAGGCGGAAGCGGTCAGCCGGATCGCGCACGCGGGTCTGAAGCCGAAGATCCTGGCCGCCGCGCGGACGGTCCCGAAGGACGTCGACGCCGTGATCCGGAGCGGCGCGACGCACATCGCGATCTTCGTGGCGGCGAGCAACGTGCACCTGAAGTACAAGCTGAAGCTCTCGCAGGAGGAGGTCCAGAAGGCCTCGGTCTCCGCGGTGCGCCAGGCGAAGGACGCGGGCCTCCACGTGGCGTTCGTCACCGAGGACACCGTGCGGGCTCCGCTGGACTTCGTCGAGCGCCTCTACCGTGACGTCCAGGACGCCGGCGCGGACACGCTCGTCGTGGCCGACACGGTCGGCGTGATGACCCCGCTCACCTTCGGCTGGTTCCTCGACGAGTTCTCGCGACGGGTGCGGCCGAAGGACCTCTCCGTGCACTGCCACAACGACTTCGGCATGGCGACCGCCAACTCGATCGCGGCGGTCGAGCACGGGGTCCGCTGCCCGCACGTCTGCGTCAACGGGATCGGCGAGCGGGCGGGCAACGCCTCCTTCGAGGAGGTCGTCCTCGGTCTCGAGAAGCTCTACGGGGTATCGACCGGTATCCGCTCCGACCGGCTGTTCGAGCTTTCTCGGCTCGTCGAGGAGCTCTCGGGGGTGCCCGTCCCGGCGAACAAGGCGATCGTCGGGTACAACGCCTTCTCGCACGAGGCGGGGATTCATACCCACGGCATCCTTTCCCACACGCTGACCTACGAGCCGATGCAGCCCCAGATCGTCGGACGCGAGCGACAGATGATCCTCGGGAAGCACACCGGCAAGGCGGCGATCGCGGAGAAGCTCAAGGAGCGCGGGATCGTGGCGTCCGACGCGGACCTGCTCCGTCTCCTGACCCGGGTCAAGTCGGAGATCGAGCAACGGTCGAAGGCCGACCTCCGGCGGTTCGTCCACGACTACCGGGGGCTCTTCGAGCGGCCCGGACTCTCGGACCCGGAGTTCTGGAAGATGGCCGGCGAACTCGGCCTGCGTCCGGGGCCGACGGAAGGGTCGCCATGACCTCCTCCGCCGGCCCGAACGGGCACGGCAGCACCCTCGCCGAGAAGGTCCTCGCACGCGCCGCCGGCGTCGAGCGGGTCCACCCGGGGCAGATCGTCGAGGGGGCCGTGGACCTTGCGATGATGCACGAACAGGGCGCGCAAACGGTCCTTCCGTTCCACCAGATGGGTGCGGAGAGCGTCTGGGACCCCGACCGGGTCGTCATCGCCATCGACCACTGGGTGCCGGCCTCCACCGAGGGCGCCGCGGTCCTTCACCGGATCCTGCGGAAGTTCGCCGCCGAGGTGCACCTTCCGCACTTTTACGACGTCGGCAACCACGGGATCTGTCACCAGATCCTCGCGGAGAACGGCTGGGTCGTCCCGGGCGATCTCGCGGTCGGTACCGACTCCCACACGAACATGCTCGGAGCGGTGGGGGCGGTCGCGGCGGGCGTCGGCCCGACCGAGATGGCGGCGGTCCTCGCGCTCGGCCGGCTGTGGCTCAAGGTCCCTCCGACGATCCGTGTCGACGTGAAGGGCCGGCTCGGCCCAGGGGTCACGGCGAAGGACCTGGTCCTCCACATCCTGGGGAAGGTCCGCACCACGGGGGCCCAGTACAAGGCGGTCGAGTATGGCGGGCCGACCGTCGAGCGGCTCTCGATGCCCGAGCGGTTCACGATCTGCAACATGACCACCGAGATGGGGGCGAAGACCGGGATGGTCGCCCCGGACGCGACGACCTTCGACTACCTCGCGAAGATCGCCAAACACCCGATGCATCCGCTCGCGCCCGACGCGGACGCGGAATACGAGCGGACGATCGAGATCGATGTCGACGGGATGCCCCCGATGGTCGCCTGCCCGTACTCGCCGGACAACGTCCGTCCCCTGCCGGACGTGGCGGGCGAGCACATCCGGGTCGATCAGGCGTTCCTCGGCTCGTGCACGAACGCGCGCATCGAGGACTTGCGGGAGGGCGCCGCGCTGATGAAGGGCCGAAAGGTCGCGCCCGGGGTCCGGTTCATCGTCTCTCCGGCGTCGACGGCGATCTACGACCAGTGCCTTCGGGAAGGGATCATCGAGACGTTCACCGACGGGGGGGCGGTCTTTACGAACTCGAGCTGCTCGGCCTGTTTCGGTGGCAACATGGGGATCCTCGCGCCGGACGAGGTCTGCGCCTCCTCGTCCAACCGGAACTTCCCGGGCCGCATGGGACCGAAGGAGGCCCGGATCTACCTCATGAACCCGGCGGCGGTCGTGGCGAGCGCGGTCCGCGGCGAGATCACCGACCCCCGCGAGATCCTGTAGGAGCACGGCCGTGCAGGAGATCCTGGAAGGGCGGGTGTGGACGCTGGGACGGGACGTCGACACCGACCAGATCATCTCGGGAAAGTATCTCACGATCATCGACCCGGACCAGCTGAAGAAGCACGTCTTCGAGATCGCGCTCCCCGAGTTCGCGGCCGCGGCGCGTCCCGGCGACCTGATCGTGGCCGGCGAGAACTTCGGATCCGGCTCGAGCCGGGAACATGCCCCCCAGGCGATGCGGGCGATCGGGGTCGGGGCGATCCTCGCCGACTCGTTCGCGCGGATCTTCTTCCGGAATGCGATCAACCTCGGGATCCCGGCGATCGAGGCCCCCGGCGTCCGGGCGCTCTTCGAGTCCGGCGACTCCGCCCGGGTCGACCTGCGCGCCGGTCGCGTCGCGAACGCGAGGACCGGGGCCTCGCTCTCGTTCCCGCCGCTCCCGCCCCATCTGCTCGAGCTGCTCGAGGCCGGGGGGCTGGTGGAGAAGGTCCGGAGGGAACTGGCGGCGCGCGCCGGCAAGGGGGCGGACTCCCCGTGAAGGACGCGGGGTACGCGATCGCCGTGTTCCCCGGGGACGGGACCGGTCCCGAGGTCGTCCACGAGGGAGAGAAGGTCCTGGCCGCCCTCGCCGACGGAGGGACGGCGCCCTGGCACCTCACGACGTATCCGGGGGGAGGCCAGTACTACCTCGCGACCGGCCGCGAGTGGGAGCCCGAGGCGGAGGCGGCGGCCGCCGGGGCCGACGCGGTACTCCTCGGCGCGGTCGGCTGGCCCGGAGCGATGCTGCCGAACGGGGACCTCGCCGGCCGGGCGCTCGTCCTGGGCCTCCGCGAGAAGCTCGACCTCTTCGCGAACGTGCGCCCCTGCCGTCTCTATCCCGGCGTGCTCCACCGGATCAGCGGGAGCTACCGCGAGGTCTGGTCGCCGAAGAACGTCGACCTGTTCATCGTCCGAGAGAACACCGAGGGCCTCTACACGCCCGCCCGGGGCCGACTGACCCGGGCGCGCGAGACCGAGGTGGCGCTCGATACCCGGGTCATCACCCGCAAGGGCGCCGAACGCGTGATCCGCTACGCCTTCGAGCTCGCCCGTCACCGGGATCGCGGTGCCCCCGACGACGGGAAGCGGCGGGTGACGTGCGTCGACAAGTCGAACGTCCTCGAGGGCTGCCGCTTCTTCCGCGAGACGTTCGACCGCGTGGCGGCCGAGTACCCCGAGATCGAAAGGGACTATGCGTACGTGGACGCCTTTACCCAGTGGCTCGTACGGAATCCCGAGCACTATGACGTCGTGGTGGCGACCAACATGATGGGCGACATCATCACCGACCTTGCGGCCGTCCTCCAGGGGGGGATGGGGTTCGCGGCCGGAGCGAACGTGGGGACCGAGCACGGCATGTTCGAGCCCGTGCACGGGAGCGCCCCGAAGCACGCCGGAAAGAACCAGGTCAACCCGTTCGCCACGTTCCTCGCGGTCCACGAGATGCTCCGCTGGCTCGGAGAGCGGCACCACGATGCCCGCCTTCTCGAGTCGGCGGACCGTCTCGAGCGCGCCGTCGCGAAGACGCTCGCCTCGGGGGTCGCACGGACCTACGATCAGGGCGGGACCGTGTCGACCAGCGCGGCCGGGGACCAGGTCGCCGACGCGATCCGTTCGGAGCGGCGATGAGCGGCCGCCGTGTGGCCGTGGTCGGGGGGACGACGATCCCCTGGGGGGTCCGGTCCGCGACGTGGCCCGAGCTCGCGCAGGAGGTCGGAGCGGCGCTGTTCCGGGCGGTCCCCGAGCTCCGGAGCGAGGACGTCGATTCGCTCTTCCTCGGGGCCGCGGAGCCGGAGCGGTTCGCCTTCCAGTCCCACGTGGCCCCGCTCGCGGCGGAACAGATGGGCCTCCGCCCGACCAAGATCATCCAGCGGACCGAGCTCGCGTGCGCCTCCGGCCAGTCGGCGATCCGGTCGGCCTATGCGGCGATCGCCGCCGGTCTCTCCGACATCGCGGTCGCGGTCGGGGTCGAGAAGATGAACCTTCCCTCGATGGCGGAAGCGAACACCGCCATGGGCTGCGCGCTCGACCGCCCCTGGGACGGCCCCCACGGAGCGACCGCCCCTCCGTTCTTCGCGATGGTCGCACAGCGGCACATGCTCGAGTACGGGACGTCGGCGGAGGAGATGGCCGCCGTCTCCGAGAAGAACCACCGCTTCGCGAACACGAACCCGCACGCCCACTTCTACGAAAAGAAGTTCTCGCGGGACAAGCTCCTCCGCCTTCCGCTCGTGGCGCCCCCGCTGAGGCTCGGCGATTGTTCTTCGATGACGGACGGAGCGGCCGCGGTCGTCCTGGCCGGCGAGGAGTTCGTGCGCCGGTACACCGACACGCCGGCCTGGGTCCGCGGCACGGGTCAGTACTCCGACTTCCACAACCTCGCGAACGCGGGATCTCTCACCCGGTGGGCCGGCCTCACGCACGCGGCCCGCGAGGCGCTCGCCGGCGCGAAGATCACCCCCGCGGACCTCGACCTCGCCGAGGTCCACGACTGCTTCACGATCTCGGAGATCATCGAGTACGAATCGATCGGCCTGTGCGCCCCGGGCGAGGGGGGGAAGTTCGCCGCGGAGGGCCGGGGGGACGTCGGCGGCGATCTCGTCGTCAATCCCCGCGGGGGCCTCCTCGGCTGCGGCCACCCCCTCGGGGCAACCGGCATCGGACAGGCGGTCGAGGTCTTCCAGCAGTTCGCCCACCAGGTCCCGGCGGCCCGGCAGGCCCCGGCGCCGGAGTGGGCGCTGGTCCACAACCTGTCGGGGGCCGCGAACGTCCATTCGGTCATGGTCTATCAGGGAGGGGGGGCCGCATGAGCGCCCCGCCCCCCCGACGCGCGCAGAGCGCCACCGAGACCCTGCCGCCCCCGACGACCGCCCCGGCGACGGAGAGCGCTCCTACGGTGACCCCGCCCCTGACCTACGAGAAGCGGCCGTTCCTCCTCGACTTCTTCCCGCTCGAGACCGAGCGGGAGACCCGGCTCGCCCGGTTCTTCGCCCGGCTCCGGGAAGGGCGTCTCTCGACCACGCGCTGCGCCAAGGACGGCGAGCTGCTCTGGCCCCCCCGCACCGCATGTCCGAAGTGTCACGGGGAGGACCTCGCTTGGGTCGACCTGCCCGAGACCGGCCGCCTCTACGCGTTCAGTGCGGTGCTCGCCGGGGCTCCGCTCGGCATGGAGGACCAGGTCCCGTTCGCGGTCGGTCTCGTCGACCTCGACGGGGTGCCGCTGCGCATCTTCGGTCGGATCGAGGGCCGTTCGTGGAACGAGCTGGTCGTGGGCCAGACCGTCCGGGTCGAGCCGTTCGACATCGGCGACGGCCGGTACTTCTACCGATTCCGGGCGACCGGCTGAGCGGCGCCCCCGTTCCGGGGGTCAGTCGCGGACCTCGAGCGTCACGTGGAGCTGTTCGGCCGCTCCTCGGAGCACCCGGACCTCTTCCTCGGTCAGGCGGGAACGCACCATCGCCGCACGAAACGCCCGCGCCACCGGGAGCGGTATCAGCCGATGGAAGATCGATTCCCACGCCGTCCCCATCGTCCAGACCGGCGCGCCGATCGCCACGGCCAGCAGATTCACCTCGGAGGTCGGTCGGCGGGGGTGGTCGGGATCGATCCATCCCTGACTACGGCTGAGATAGCAGACCCGAGCCGCGGACGTCGAGGTCGAGCGGTCCGGCGCACGATCGGCCTTTCGCTCTGTCATCCCGCGGTCGGGGAAGGTCGACGGGTACAGAAAGCCATCGGCCGTTCATCCTAAGGGTTCTGCGGGTCCCTCGTTGCGGAAGGACCCGCGACGCGGCGTGCCCGGTTCAGCGACCCTTGCCCTTCTTCTCGAACGCGCGGACGGCGGCCCGGTTCTCCTCGCTCCCGCGCAACGGGTCGGCGAGATCCTGCTCGACCCGAAGTCCCTCCTCCAGCGAGAGGTCGAGCCCCCGTCGCACCGCCTCGCGCGCCGCCCGGACCGCCCTCGGTGAACGGGCGGCGATCTTCTCGGCCAGCGCGATCGCCTCGTCGAGGAGCCGTTCCGCTGGCACGATCCGATTCACGAGCCCGACCTCGAACGCTCGGGCGGCCGTTATGGTCTCACCGGTGAGGATCATCTCGAGCGCGATGCTCGGCGGCACCGCCCGCGCGAGGCGCTGGGTCCCCCCCTGGCCGGGGATGATCGCCCACTTGAGCTCTGGCAGGCCGAACACGGCGTCGGGCGAGGCGATCCGAATGTCGCAGGCCAGCGCGAGCTCAAGACCGCCGCCGAGGCAATACCCCCGGATCGCCGCGACGACCGGCTTTCCCAGGTCGAAGTTGCGGGTGAGCCCCCCGATCCCCGGCCGTCGGTTCCACACCACGCGCCGCTGGTTCGCAGGTACCTCAGCGTAGAGCTCCTCCATCTTTCGTAGGTCGACACCGGCACTGAAGGCGCGATCCCCGGCCCCGGTGAGCACGGCGGCCCGGATCGACTCGGTGTCCCGGACGAGCTCCCAGCCGGCGACCAGCTCTCGATGGGTCTCCGGGTCGATCGCGTTGTGCACCTCGGGTCGGTCGATCGTGAGTATCGCCACCGGGCCCCGTCGCTCGACGCGGAGAGACATCGGCCGGGGAACGGGCGTCTCCGGTTCTTCAGAGTATGGGACCCCTCCCGTCCCCTCGACCCTGGGCCCTCCGGCCCCTCCCTCTCGCAGGACGCGTCGCGGAGGACGGACCTCGCGCCCTCGAGGTGAGCCGGGCGATCTCTCGGCGGGAGGGACGACGAACCCTTACCGGTGAGGGCTCGCGTCCAAGCCGTTCGCCGTGTTGCGACCTCTCATGGGAACCGCACACCTGCTGGCCAGCCCCTCTTCATCGACCGAGAGCCCTTCCGATCCTCTGCGGCCGCTGCCAGGCGGTCGGGCTCGCTTTTCCGACATCCTCTACGAGGTCCGGGACGGGATCGCGCGGGTGACCCTGAACCGTCCGAACGCCTACAACGCCTACACGACCTCGACGCTCAACGAGCTCATCCACGCGCTCCAGGAAGCGGCGTTCGACGATCGCGTGGGAGTCATCGTCCTCACCGGCGCCGGGCACCGGGCCTTCTGCACCGGGGGCGACGTGAAGGAGTACGCGACCCGCTACACGGCCCGGCCCCACGACTACTGGAAGTACATGACCCTCTTCCGTGGGGCGGTCGAGGGGCTCCTTCGCTCCGGGAAACCGACGATCGCGCGTCTCAACGGAATGGTCGTGGGCGGCGGGAACGAGCTCCACCTCGCGTGCGATCTCGCCGTGGCCGCCTCCCACATCTACATCGGTCAGGTCGGCGTCGGCGTCGGGTCGGTGGCCAGCGGAGGCGCGACCCAATGGCTCCCCGTCACCGTCGGGGACCGCCGGGCACGCGAGATGCTCTTCCTCAACGAGCGGATTCCCGCGTCCCGGGCGCTCGACTGGGGGCTCGTCTCCCGCGTCGCGCCGTCGGTGCGAGGGCCGGACGGCCTCGTCGCGAACCCGTCGGCGGAGGAGGCGGAGCGGGCGGTCAAGGGAAACGACGGCTGGGGGATCGATCTCGGCCCGCTCGACGAAGCGGTCGACGAACTGGCCCATCGGCTGCTCGGCATGTTCCCGGAGTGCCTTCGGTACACGAAGCAGCAGACCAACTTCTGGAAGGAGCTCGCCTGGCACCAGACGATCGGCCACGCGCAGGACTGGCTCTCGCTCCACTTCGCAACGCTCGAGCCGAACGAGGGAATGCGCGCCTTCACCGAGAAGCGACCGGCGCGGGTCCGAGAGATCCGCCAAGCGCTCGCCGAGGGCGGGAACGGGGAGTTCCTCTATGGGAGCCCCGTACGCAGCTGCCCCGACTGCGGCGCGACCGGGCTCCCGGCCGACTTCCCGTACTGCGGTCGCTGCGGCCACCGGCTCTGACGAGGGGTATGTCCGGGACGCAAGCTTCGGATCGTGCCGCCTCCCCCCCGCGGGGAGGCGGCGAGTCCTCCCGCGGGTTCCTCGAGGAAGGTCGGAAGCTCCAGCGCGATCTCGTCGAGGAGTACTACCGGAACCTCGCGACGGCGAAGGAGCGCGGGCAGCCGATCGCGTACATGCTGGTCGGCGGCAACCTGACCGAGCTCGTCCGGTCGTTCGGCTACGAGGTCGTCTTTCCCGAGATCGTCGGGCTCAACTGCGCGATCAAGCACGCGTCCCTGGACAATATCGTCCACGCCGAGTCGATGGGCTACGGCCTCGACGTCTGCGGGTATGTCAAGAACGACATCGGTCTCCAGGACCTCGGGGGGGCCACGCCCTTCGGCCAGGTCCCGCGGCCGGACCTTCTGGTCTGCAGCTTCTCCGGCTGCTACATCTACGTGAAGTGGTGGGAGGCGCTCGCCGAGTCGTACGGCGCGCCGATGACGACGTTCGACGTGCCGTACATGCGCTCCGACCGGCCGTGGCGCGAAGACATCGACTACATGGTGAGCCAGCTCTGGGAGTTCGTCCACTTTCTCGAAAAGTCGACCGACCGCTCCTTCGACATGCAGGAGCTGAAGAAGGTCCTCGCCGAGTCACGACGGGCCGAAGCCGGCTGGGTGAAGTGGCTCGACGCCGGCCGACGGCGGCCGTCGCCGATCGAGGCCTACTTCGAGGCGATCTTCTACATGTTCCCGATCAACGTCCTCCGCGGGACCGCGCAGGCCGCCGACTTCTACGAAGTCGTGAACCGCGAGGTCGAACGGAGGGTCCGCGAGGCGGCGTATCCGGTGCCCGAGGAGAAGGTCCGGGTCCTGGTCGAAGGGGTACCGCCCTACACCCACTACCGGACCTTCTGGGAGTTCTTCCGCCGATGGGGGGCCGTCTCGGTGGCGGCCACGTATCCGAAGGTGGGGGGGCTCTTCGACCGGGGCTTCCTCCATGACCCGGCGCGGCCGTTCGAGAGCATCGCGGAGTACAGCCTGGGGGCGTACGTCAATCAGTCGTGGGCCCAGCGGCGTCGGATCATCGCCGACTACGTGAAAGAGTACTCGGCCGACGCGGCCGTCATCCACGGGATCAAGTCGTGCCGTTCGTTCACGGCGGGTCAGGGGGACCTGAGGGACTGGCTCATCCACGAGCTCAAGGTCCCGACCCTCTATGTCGAATCCGACCACGAGGACCCCCGGTACTTCTCGCCGGCCCAGATGCGCAACCGCACGGACGCCTTCTTCGAGGCGCTCGAGCAGCGACGGGCGGCCTCCCCGGCGGCTCCGGGAGCGGGACGATGACCCTGATCGGGGGGGTCGACATCGGTTCGACGACGGCGAAGTGCGTGATCCTCGAGGACGGCCAGATCGTCGGGAAGTCCCTCGGGCCGGTCGGGGTCGACATCGTCCGTGATGCCGACCAGGCCTTCGAGCTCGCGCTCGCCGATGCCCGCCGGAGGCGGGAGGAGGTGGGGTTCATCGTCGGCACCGGCTACGGCCGCTACAAGATCCGGTTCGGGCAGCTCGTCGTGACGGAGATCTCCTGCCACGCGAAAGGGGCGAGCTTCCTGTTTCCCGAGACCCGTCTCGTCCTCGATATCGGTGGCCAGGACACCAAGGTGATCCGGGTGAACGAGCGAGGAGAGGTCGAGGACTTCGCGATGAACGACAAGTGTGCGGCCGGGACCGGTCGCTTCCTTGAGGTCTGCGCGAACGCGCTCGGGTTCGACGTCGCCGAGATCGGTCCGGTCTCGCTCGGCGCGCGCCGGCCCGTGAAGGTCACGAGCACGTGCACGGTCTTCGCCGAGTCCGAGGTCACCTCGCACCTCTCGCGGGGGAAGGAGTCCCCCGACATCCTCGCGGGTCTCCACGCGAGCATCGCGAACCGCAGCCTCTCGCTCATGCAGCGGGTCGGGATCGCTCCCGAGGTCACGTTCACGGGAGGGGTCTCCCGGAACGAGGGCATGGTCCGGGCGCTCGCCCAACGGGTCGGGCTGCCGGTCAACGTGAGCCCGCTCTCGCAGTACATGGGGGCCCTCGGTGCCGCGCTGATGGGCCAGGAGCGCGCGGGAGGTGCCGGCGCATGATCACGGCCGGTCTCGACATCGGCTCCGGGCTCGCGAAGGGGGTGCTGCTCGAGAACGGAACCCGCCTCTTCCTGCCCAAGGCGCTGCCGACCCGGGGCAACCCGTCGGAGGCCGGCCGACAGGTGCTCGAGCTCCTGGTCGAGGAGGCGAACCTGCTTCCGGGCGAGGTCGACTACGTCTGCACGACCGGGTTCGGGCGGTACACCTTCCCGAACCGGGACCTCCAGGTCAGCGATATCACGGCGTCGGCGCGCGGCGCCGTCTTCCTCTTCCCAGGGACCCGGCTCGTCGTCGACGTCGGCGCCCAGTCGACCCGTGCGATCGCCGCGAGCGAGTCCGGTCGGGTGGAGCGCTTCAAGATGAACGAGAAGTGCGCCGCCGGGGCCGGTCGGTTCCTCGAACGCTGTTCGAAGTACCTCCAGATCCCGCTCGAGTCGCTCGGAGAGCGGGCCGTCTCGGCCGAGCACCCGAAGTTGATCTCGAGCGTCTGTGCGGTCCTCGCGGAGACGGAGATCATCAACCACATCGCCGACGGGGTGCCGGTCGCCGAGATCCTGATGGGGGTCTTCGTGTCGCTGGCGCAGCGCGCGCACACCCTGATGCGGTACGTGGGGATCCACCCCGAGGTCACGCTCGTCGGGGGGCTCGTCCACAACTCCGGGGCCGTGAGGGCCTTTGAGCAGACCGTGGGCCTCCCGATCAACGTCACGGAGAACGGCCACTACGCGGCGGCGATCGGGGCCGCGGTCCTCGGCCATCGGCGCCTGCTCAAGACCTCCTCCCCCGTCGCGGCGGGTGGGTGAGAGATGAGCCGACCGATCCCGATCCTTCCGAGCTTTCCGGAGGCGGCCGATGCCTCGCCCTCGGTCGAGATCTCCGAGGATTTCCGGGAGTTCTCGGAGGCCCGGACGCTCGCGGAGGTCGTGCGCTGGACGCGCGAGGTCCTGAGCGATCCCGGCTACCCCACCGCCCGCGCGTGGGCCCGGTCCGGACGGGGCGCGGTCGGCTGCTTTCCCGTCTACACACCGCAGGAGATCGTCCACGCGCTCGGGCTCCTGCCCGTCGCGCTCCACGGTGGGGGAGAGAACGTCGAGATCTCGCACGCCGATGCGGCGCTCGGCTCGTTCCTCTGTTCGATCTCGAAGTCGACGCTCGAGCTCGCGCTCACGCATCGGCTCGACGCCTTCCGTGCGTTCGTCTTTCCCTACATCTGCGACGTGAGCCGGAACCTCGAGGGGATCTTTTCCCGGCTCCTGCCGGGGGTCAGCACGCACATGCTCCACCTTCCCCAGAACTTCGAGTCGGCGGGGTCGGTCCCGTTCCTCATCGCCGAGTACGGACGCTGGGTGGAGAAGCTCGAGAAGGTGAGCGGCACCCCGCTCACGGACGAGGCGCTCCGCGCCTCGATCGAAGCGTTCGCCCGGCAGCGCGCGGCCCTGGCCTCGCTCGCGCAGATCCGGGTCGAAGAGCCGTGGAAGATGGACCTCAGCGAGCACTACCTCGTCCGACGCCTCGGCGGGCTCTTGCCCCGCGAGCTCCACACCGCGATCGTGGAACGCATCCTTGAGGAGGTCCGGGGCCGCCAGCGCAAGCGCCGGGACGCGATCCGGCTCCTGGTCGTCGGACCGTTCTGCGAACAACCCACGCTCGATCTCATCGATCTCCTCGAAGAGGTCGGGTTCTACGTCGTCGGGGACGAGTTCCTGATGCTCCATCCGTGGTACGAGCGACCGCCCGAGTCGTCCCGACCCCTCGAGTCCCTGGCGCGGGCGTATATCGAGACCCCGCGCGACATCGGGGTACGGCGGGCACCGGCCGGAAAGGCGACCTCGATCCTCGAGCGCGTCCGGTCCGCCCGGGCCGAGGCGGTCCTCTTCCTGACGGCGAAGTTCTGCGAACCGGCGCTCGAGGACGTCGTCCTCTATCGTCGCGGCCTCGACCGGGAGAAGGTTCCCTACCTCCACATGGAATTCGAAGAGCGTTCGACGACCTACGAACAGACCCGCTTACAGCTCGAGACGTTCGCCGAGTCGATCCTCTTCGAGTAGGGGAGTGACGCATGTCGGAATCCGCGAAGGTTCAGGTGAGCCACGACGCCGCGCAGACCTCGATCACGTGGGACCGTCCCCCGTCGAACGTGTTCGACCTCTCGCTCCTCGAGGAGCTGACGCGGGCCCTCCGGGACCCCGAGACCCGGGAAGCCACGGTCGTGGTCCTCCGGGGCGCCGGGAAGTGCTGGAGCACCGGTCTCTCGATCGAGGACCACCTGCGGCCGCGCACCGAGCGGATGCTGGCGACGTTCCACGACGCGATGGAGGCGCTCTGGGACCTCCCGGGGATCACGATCGCCCAGGTCCACGGCCACTGCCTGGCCGGCGGCCTCGAGCTGGTGATCGCCTGCGACCTCGCCGTCGCCTCCGACGGGGCGAAGTTCGGGCAACCCGAGATCCGGCTCGGGGTCTTCCCTCCGTTCGGCGTCGCTTTCTACCACCAGCTCCTGGGACCGAAGCGGGCGGCCGAACTCCTGTACACGGGCGCGACCTTTGGGGCCGACCGAGCGGAGGAGCTCGGGATCGTCAACCGGGTCGTCTCCGAGCGAGAGCTTCCCGCGGCGGTCGCCCTGATCGCCACGTCGCTCGGCGGGTACCGCCCCGTCGCGCTCCGTCTGTTGAAGCGGGCCCTGCGGCACGCGGAGGGAGCGGCGTGGCCGAACCTCGCGTTCGCCGAGAGGACGTACCTCCACGAGCTCATGGCCGGGGCCGATGCCGAAGAGGGGCTCCGCGCCTTCCTCGAAAAGCGGTCCCCGCGGTGGAAGGAGGCCTGAGCCGTGGCCTCGATGCAGGCCGCGGTCTTTCGCGGGCTCGACCGGGGCCTTGCCGTCGAGGAGGTTCCCCGACCCGTCGCGGGTCCCGGGGAGGCCCTCGTTCAGGTCGCTGCCTGCGGGCTCTGTGGCACGGACCTCCACTACCTCCTTGGCGAGGCGGCGACGGCGAAGGCACCGCCGATCATCCTCGGCCATGAGATCTCGGGTATCGTCACCGAGCTGGGACCGGACGCCGCCGGGCCCTCGATCGGGAGCCGGGTGCTGGTCCCTCCGGTGCTCCCCTGCGGCGCCTGCCGGTTCTGCCGGTCCGGGCGGGAGAACGTCTGTCCCCGCCTGCGGATGGTCGGGAACCACCTGGACGGCGGCTTCGCCGAGTTCCTGGTCGCTCCCGCCCGCGACCTCGTGGCGCTCCCGGAGGAACTTCCGCTCGCCGAATCGTCGGTGATCGCCGACGCGCTCTCGACGCCGTTCCACGCGGTCGTGCACCGGGCCCGTATCCAGCCCGGCGAGTGGGTCGCTCTCGTCGGGTGCGGTGGCCTGGGCACGGGAGCCCTCCAGTTCGCCACCCTCGCCGGAGCGCACGTCATCGCGATCGACCTGAATCCCGAACGGCTCGAACGGGCCCGTCGCCTCGGAGCCTCCGTCACCCTGAACCCGAAGGAGGTCGACGTGGCCAAGGAGGTGCGGAAGCTCACGAACGGGGGGGCCGATGTCGCGATGGAGGTCGTCGGGAGTCCCGCGACGTTCTCGTCCGCGATCTCCACGATCCGACGGGGCGGCCGTTTGTGCGTCGTCGGCTACTCCGACCAGTCGGCGCCGCTGCCGCTCGGTCGTCTCATGTTCTTCGAGGAGGAGATCGTCGGATCGCTCGGATGCCGACCCGTGGACTTCCCGGCGATCATCGAGCTCGTCCGCCGGGGACGGGTGCGACTGGATCCGATGGTCACGGGCCGGGTGCCGCTCGACCGTCTTACCGAGGCCGTCGAGGACCTTCGCGCCGGTCGCGGGCTGAGGACCCTCGTGATCCCGACCGAAGGGGGTCCGGACGCGGGCTGAGCGGGTCTCCGCACCGCCCTCGGTTCCTGCTCGATTCCCCCCGGGGGCTGCCCGGAGCGCCGGAGGACCCGCGGCTTCACGACGAGGGCAGCGTCGTCCCCGGGGGGAACGGTTGCTGCCGCTGCATCGCCAGCTTTCGCGTCGCCCGCCGGAGGACCTCCATGGCCGCCGCCCGGCTGATCCCGAGCCCTCGCGCCACCTCCTCGAGGCGGGCCCGGCGGGGGACGTCGTAGTATCCGAGACGCACGGCGACGGAGAGGGCGAGCTCCTGCCGCGGGGTCAGCGCCTCCATCGCGCGATATCGGCCGACGCGGACCAGATGCGGCAGGGCGGCCCCCGGACGCTCCAACGACTTGATGAGCGTCGGCACGCGGGAGCCGTCGCGGACGAGGAGGGACCAGGAGAACTCCTCCTCCACGGAAGGGTACTCCGGCGAGGGGTTCGACGGCAGGAAGGGGCACGTCGTGCAGATGGCCCCCATCTCGAACGCGCAGCGACAGAGGGGGGGGAGGCGCTGGGTCAGGCGCACGAGGAGGCGGTACGGGGCGAGCGTCGAAACACTGACGTGGCCGGGGCCGGCCCGCTCGCGCAGGAACCGGACGATCTCGGGCATCGTCTCCGCGCGCGCGATGATCTCGAGCAACTGGAGCAGCGTTCCGCTGCCGTCCCCGGAAGGGCGGCAGACGTGGAGTTTCACCTCCGCATGCCAGCGACTCCCAAGGTCCTGAAGCCAGTGCGGCACCGGCGGGGTCCGGAGCTCGAGCGCGATGAGGGTCGCCGACGTGGGCAAGCGACGAGGCGCTCTCGTAGAGTTCGATCGCCGGGGACGGAGCCCGGGGCCGACGTCCCGCACCCGTTTCGTCACGGTCCGAGGAGACTCGCTCTCCGGCTCCTCATACGGGTCGGAGCCTAAAGTAGGCTCCTCACGCCGACCGGTCCGCGCCTCACGACCCCGGCGCTCGGGAACGCGGTCGCGATCGAGGGCGCCGATCGATGTCCCGGAGAGGCGACCGGCCGTCCCGATCGTCGATCCCTCGGTCGAATCCACGGAAAGTGGCCCGCGCGCCCGGCGGCGGGCCCCGGTACATCCCTCGGCGCGCCGGACGGTTTCTCAGGAGCAGGCTATTTATAGACCCCCCCAGTCTCGCGCGCCGCCGGCTCGGGGAGAGCGGCGACAGATGGAATCGTCTCAATCGGGGTGGTGGCGCCGTCACGGGTGGACGGTCGCGCTCCTCCTGGCCGCCTTCGGCGTCGCGTTCGCGATCCGTACGGTCTGGACGTACCCGATCATCGCGCAATGGGGCTCGCTCTTCACCTACGCGGGTGGCTCGGACTCCTACTACCACTCGCGGGTCATGGCCTACATCGCGCTCAACCACACGAACCTGATCCATGACCCGCTCCTCCGCTTCCCTCTGGGCGCGATCAACCCCCGGGAGCCGCTGTTCGACTGGATGAACGCGGTCCTCGGGGTCGCCTTCGCTCCGCTGTTCGGTGGGAACCCGGTCGTGGCGGGCTCCTGGTTCCTCGACCTACAGGCCCCGCTCTGGGCCTCGCTCTCGGTCTTTCCGATCTATCTGATCGGTCGCGAGGTGTCGGGCCGTCGGACCGGACTGGTCGCGGCGCTCATCTATCCGTTCCTGAGCGCGAGCATCGACTCGACGATCTTCGGCTACGCGAACTATCTCTCGTTCTACACCTTCATCATCCTCGTCGTCGTCTACTCTTACCTTCGCACGGTCAAGGCGGTGGGGAACCGTCGGTGGGTCGAGAGCTACCGGCATCCGCGGAGCGTGCTCGCGGGACTCCGGGGGTTCCTACGCACCGAGCGGACGGCGATCAAATGGGCGGTCTTCACGGGGGTCTCGCTCGGCGCCCTGGCGCTGGCCTGGCAGGGATGGACCTACGCGATCGTCGTGATCGGGGTCTCCCTCTTCGCGGTGATGATCGTGGAGAGGATCCGGCGGGTCGATTCGTTCGGACTGTACGTCGCGACCTGGATCGTGGGACTCGTCGGCTTCCCCATGGCGGTCCCCTACTACCTCGTCCAGCAACAGTTCCACACCTGGTTCGACCTGCCGCTCCTGCTCTTCTTCGGCGTCCTCCTGCTCCTCCTTCCGTTCCTCTTCGTGCGGGACTGGCCGTGGATCTTCTCGATCCCGCTCCTCGGCGGTCTGTTCGCGGCGGCGGCCGGGCTCCTCGCGCTCGTCAACCCCGGCTACTTCACGAGCATCATCACGGGGCAGGGCTACTTCGTCAAGACCCTGATCTACTCGACCGTCGCCGAGGCGCAGGCCCCCTCCATCGACGCGCTGATCGTCGGCTACGGGGTCGTGACGTTCTTCCTGGCGTTCGTCGGGTTCGCGATCTTCGTCTACCTCACCGTCCACGCCCGTTTCAAGAGGGTCCTCATCGTCTTCCTCGTCTTCGCCGTCCTCTCGATCTATCTTCCGATCTCGGCGGCGAAGTTCTTCCTCATCGGCTCGCCGGCGTTCGCCCTTCTACCGGCGGAGGCGATCGTGCGGGCGATCGACATCGCCGGCTACCCCGATCTCCGACGTACGGTGGCCTCGCTCTCGGACCGACGTAGCCAGCTCGCCGCGTTCCGCAAGGCGTTCAAGGCGCGGCACGTCGTGGTCATTGTCCTCGTCATCGGCCTTCTCCTGCCGAACATCTGGATCGCGATCGACGCGGGGATCCCCGGGAACACGAAGGCCGAGCTCTCCAGCCAGGTCGCCGCGACCCTTCCGACGTGGCTCCAGCCGAACTCGACCAGCCCCTCGAGCTTCTACTTCGGCGCCGCGGGAAGTGCGCTCGATACGCCGAACCAGTATGACAGCGCGGCGTACAATTGGCTCGCGCAGCAGGACACGAATCTGCCGGCGTCCCAACGTCCGGCGTTCGTCAGTTGGTGGGACTACGGGTTCCAGGCGATCGCCCAGGGGGACCATCCGAGCGTGGCGGACAACTTCCAGAACGGGATCGACCCGGCCGGCCAGTTCCTCCTCTCGCAGAACGAGTCACAGGCGATCGCGGTCCTTGCGACCACGCTGCTCCAGGCGGAGCAGACGAAGTCCGGGCTCACCTACCTGCCCGCGCCCGTCAACCAGATCCTCGCCCGGGACGGCCTCTCGCTCTCCGAGGTCCACACGCTCCTCGCCAACCGGAGCGCGGACTACGCCCTCGTGGTCGCCCACCCCGAGCGCTATCTCCCGGTCGATCCGTCGACGATCACCGACGCCAATGCGATGTACCTGGCCCTCGAGTACTACATCGCGACCACGCTGCCCCTCGCGGGGGTCTCGCACCTCTACAATGACCTCGAGGCCTACACGGGATGGTCGATCTCCTATGCGATGTCGGACAGCCGTCTCTTTCCGTTCGGTCCGACCGACACGGGCATCTTCTATGCGCCCGCCGACCTCACCGGTCGCATCATCAGCTCGGCCGGGATCCCGACGACGTTCTTCAACGTCACCGTCGTCACGAACCAGGGGACGTTCCCGGCGGGGCAGCAACCCCCGGGAGCGGCCGTCCTGAACTACTCGATCAACTACTTCGCGCCGTTCTACAACTCGATGATCTACCACATCTTCATCGGCTACAACGGGACCGATGCCGGGCTCGGACCGGGGATCCCGGGCTTTCCGGGCACCGCCGCCGGGGCTTCGCCGATCATGCCCGGGTGGATGCTCCAGCACTTCCAGGTCGAGTACAAGACGGCCTACTACTGCCCCCAGAACAACGCGACCCCCGGCTCGAGCTGCTTCGCCGCGACGAACTATCCCTCCGCGGTGAGCTCGGCCCAGCACCACGGGACCGCCGATGCCTCGCCGAACGCGTACTTCTCCGGCGGCGAGTCGATCCTCCAGTACTATCCCGGTCAGCCGTACCGCGGGACCGTCCAGCTGCCGGACGGCGCCCCGGTCCCGGGGGTCCGGCTGACGGTCGACGATGGATGGGGGATACCCCACATGACGACCGTGACCGGGAAGGACGGCTCGTTCTCGCTCGTCCTTCCGCCCGGGAACGACACGGTCAACGTAACGACCGGGTCCCTGGACGGTCTGTCCCAGCAGGGGAACACGCTCCTCACGTCGGTCCACATCGACGTGCCCATGTCCGTCGGCCTCTCGGCCAACGCGCCGGCGCTCGTCCGGCCGATCACGCTCGCTCCGGCCACCTTCCAGGGCTTTGTCTTCTGGAACTCCGCCAACACCTCGTCGTACGTTCCGAAGGTCGACCCCCTCGTCCCGGGCGCGCAGGTCGTGCTCTGGGGGGCCGGCAATCTGTCGAAGCACACCGCGATCGCGGACGCGAGCGGTGCGTTCCGCATCTCCAACGTACCCCCGGCCGTCTACAACTCGAGCGTTCTCTACGGCGGGCTGAACTACAGTGAGGGAACCGTCACCCTGACGCCGGGTCAGACCTACAACGCGACCACCGGCCTTTCGCCCGCGACCTTCCGGGGGGTGGTCCTCGATACCGGGTACGCGACCGTCGCCGGGGCCACCGTCACCCTCACGAACGCGAGCGGGGTGGTCGCGACCGCGATCACGAACGCGACCGGTGACTACACGATCACCTCCGCCGGCGCCGGGAACTACACCCTCACCGCCTCCGGCCCCACCGCCGACTGGCGGTCGGCCGGTGCCCTGGTCTCCGCCGCGAAGCCGGGAGGCAATGTGACGACGACCCTCGTGGTGCGACCGACCTCCACCGTCACACTGACCGTGACCGCCGGGGGCGCACCGGCGGCCGGGATCCCGGTGCGCTTCACTCCGATCGCCAACTTCGGCGCTTCGACGAGCCCGATCGCCTCCCTGGCGAGCGCCGCGGGGAACGCGAGCGTCTACACCACGTCCGCCGCGGGCGTCGTGACCGCCACGCTCCCCCCCGGAACGTACTCCGCCTACGCGGTCGGCTACGTCGGCACCAGCATCGAGGTCGGCCTCGCCCGGGAGTCGGTCACCCTCCTTGCCCCCACGTACGGTGCGCTCGCGCTCACCCCCGCCCTCCGGTTGGCGGGTACGGTCTCCTCCACCTCGACGCAGAATGCCTCGACGGTCGTGGTCGCGTACTCGTCCGCGGGCGGAGACACCCAGACGCCGGTCGCGTCGAACGGTTCGTACTCGTTGCTCCTTCCGGCGGGCACCTACTCGGTGTACTCGCTGACCGCATTGGCCAACGGTTCCTCGCCCGTGTTGGTCGCGCTCCGCTCGGTCGAACTGACCGGCGATGTCACTACGGTCTCCCTCTCGCCGGTGACCGCGGTCAAGAGCGTGTTCCGGGTGGGCTCGACGCTCGCCGGCGGCACACTGTTCCCCGCCGGCGGGGCGGTCGTGACGGTCTCCGCGGGCACCGCGGGGGGCTCGGTCTCGTCGGTCGCGGCCTCGGGAGGGAACGTCGTCTTCTACCTTCCCTCGTCCCTTCCCGACGGAGAGAGCTATTGCCTCCAGGCCTCCGCGTTCGGATTCTCCTCGGCGAGCTCCTGCGGGATCTCGCCCCGCGGGATGCAGGCCCTGAGCCGGTTCCCGCTCGTGCTGGACAACGTCACCGTCACGCTGACGGTGGTCGGACTACCGTCGGGGACCTCGGTCCGCGTCGACCTGACCGCGGAGAGCGCCTCCGCCGTCAACCGTACCCTCTCGGGCGGACCGATCTTCCATCTCAGCCTGCCGCCCGGCACCTACGGGGTCGGCGCCCGCGCGAAGACCTCGGTCGGGCAGCTCTATCTCCCCTCCTCGTCGCTCTCGACCGACATTCCGCTCGGGGCCGCCTACTCGAACCTGACCCTGCTGCTGCTGCCGCAGATCGTCGCGAAGGGCACGGTCGCCCCGCCGGCGTCGGTCCCCCTGTCCGACGTGACGATCGCCCTGTCCTCGACGCTGCTCAACCTCACGCTCAACGGGTCGGAGTACGCGAGCGGGTTCTATGTCGCTCCGGCTACCTACACCGCCTATGCCAACGTCACGGCGGGCGGCGTCGCGTACGCGAACCTGACCACGATCGTCGTCGGCACGAACGGGGTGATCACCCCCTCGATCGTCCTCGATACCGCCGGGGTCCACGTGGCCGGGACGCTCGAGAACGCGACGGGAGTGAAGGAGGCCCTCACGACGACCCTCACGCTCACGAGCTCGGCGGGCGGGCTCCTGACCGTTCCCGTGACGAACGGCAGCTTCTCGATCGTGCTGCCCCCCGGCGGGACGTACTACGCCCACGCCAACGCGACCGGAATCGCCGTGGGACCGAACGGAACCTTCGATGAGAGCTGGACGAACGCGGCCGGGGCGAGCTGTGCCCCGACCGTCGCCGCCCCCACCTGCCACGTCCCCATGGTCGCTACGCCCCAGCTCGAGTGGATCAACGGCACGCTCTCCGCCCCCGGTGTCTCCGGGAGCATCGCCGGCACCGTGACGCTCATGGGCCCGTACCCGTCCACCCATCTGACGGTCGTCCCCGCGCCGGCGGGGTCGTTCTCGGTGCGGGTCCTGCCGGGGGCGTACGACGTGTATGCGAGCGGGTCCGTGCTCGGCACGACGCGCGCGGCGTTCGGAAGCGCGCTCGCTCTCCCGTCGGTCTCGGGGACCCGCGCCTTTTCGCTCGCGCCGACCTGGACGGCGACGATCCAGCTCACCCCGCCCGCCGGTTCCGGCTCGTCCGTCGGCCCCGTGACCCTCGCGCTCCGCGATGCGTTCGGGCACCACCTCGTCTTTTCGGGACTGTCGCCGACGTCCTCGATGACATTCGCGCTCCCGACGGGCAGCTACTTCGTGAGCGCCAATGCGACCGGCACCTACCTCGGACTGCCGGGTTCCGCGACGGCGTCGACGAGCTTCCGCGTGGTGAACGGCAACGCCGGGGCGCTGCTCTCTCTGGCGTGGGTCCTCCACGCCGAGGTCGCCGGGACGCTCGTCGGTCCTTCGGCGGTGACCGTTCGTACGGGAGAGACGGCGACGTTCGCCTTCACGGTCCGGAACACGGGCAACGTGCCGGTCACGATCACCCCGATCGGGTCGCCGGCGTACTGGACGTTCAACTTCAGCTTCTCGCGTGCGACCCTCGCCCCCGGCGCGAACATCTCGGGGGAGGTCTCGGTCGCGGTGCCGCCCGGCACCCCGACCAACCATCCCGGCGTGGTGCTGGAGTTCGCGACGACGAACGGGACGGTGATCGGTCAGGTGGCGCCGTCACCGCTGGTCCATGTCGTCGGCTACTACGGGGTGTCGGTCGGGGTCGCAAGCACTCCGGTCAAGGTCGGAACGAACCAGTCGGTCGTGCCGTTCTACGTCCACAACACCGGCAACACGTTCGAGACGGTGAGTCTCTCGGTCGTGGACGCGTCGCGGCTCGCCGGTCTCGGCTGGACGGTGAAGGTGACCGACTCGGCGGGAACGACGACCTCGACCGCGAGCCTCTCCCCGGACGAGAACGCCACCTTCCAGGTCTACCTCAACGCGACCGGCCCGGTCTTCCTGGCTCCGGGCAGCGTCACCGTGAGCGCGGCCGTCGTGAACGCGAGCGGGAGCGTACAGTCGACCGCCCGCCTCCCGATCCCGTTCGCCACCGTGAGTTCCCAGGCGCCGCCCGGCGGAGCGCCGGTGACCGTGACCGGTCCGTCGATCGGCGCCGGGCCGTCGGCGTACCCCGTCTGGCTGATCCCGCTCCTCTCCTTCCTCCCGGCGATCGCGCTCGGTATCGGTCTGGTCGTCTACCGCTGGTGGAGGACGCGGAGGTGGACGCGGCGATGAACCGGTCGCTCGTCGGCGCGGTCCTCGTCGTCGTCGTGTTCGGGCTCGTCCTCGGGGGCCTCGTCAGCGTCGTTCCCGATGCGCGCGCGGCGTCCTCCTCGTCGAGCAGCGTCACCGGCTCGGTCCAGGGACCGCACGTGATCGCGATCGGCGGGAACGCGCGGCTGACGCTCAACGCCACGGGTGGGCCGGCGTTCGCGGCGAACGGGACCCTGGTCGGGAACCTGACCTATGTCTCGTCGCTCGCGGGGGCCGATCTCACCGGGGTCACGGTCTCCCCGGCCTCCGGTACGTTCTTCTCTGGGGCGAACCAGTCGGCGACCCTCACGGTCGGGGCCACGCCCGAGCTCCTCACGATCACCTTCGAGATCTCTTCGGTCTACCAGCAGCAGAACAGCTCGACGAACCTGACCTACACGGTCAACGTCGTCCAGCCGTACGTGGTCACCGCGACGATCTACAACTCGGGCACGACGACCGTTCTTCCGTTCTCGATCGATGTCGAGCTCGACGGGAAGCTGGTCGGGAACGTCACGGTGCCTTCCATCGCCCCGAAGGGGCAGTACAATCTCTCGTTCCAGTACGCCACGCTCGGTCTCTCGTCGGGAGACCACACGTTCACGCTGTCGCTCGCCAACGAGCACGGGCTGGTCACGTTCGCCCACGGGGCGCTTTCGTACTCGACCACCATCTACATCCCGCCCGGCGCCCCGGACAACGCCGCCTGGTACCTCCTCGGCGGGGTGGCGTTCGTCGGAGTACTCTTTATATTCATGACCCGGGTGGCCGCGCGCCGGCGGGGCGCAGCGCGCAAGTAGCCGCGGTCCGTCGTTCAGGGTCGATGCAGGCACGGGTCGAGCTGAGGTGCACATCGTGCGGGCGCGCGGTCCCGAGCGCCGGCGCGACGCAGTTCCCCTGCCCGAACTGCCTCGAGGCGACGATCGGCCGGTGCGCACGATGCCGCGACCAGAGCGTCACCTACTCCTGCCCGAAGTGCTCCTTCGAGGGACCGTAGGGGCCGGCCATGGGCGAGGTCGCGGTTCTCTTTCGCCTGATGCCTCAGGGCGTCGAGACCGATATGGAGGCGCTCGCGACGGGGGTCCGCTCGGCGACGCCGCCGGGCGTGCGGCTGCGCGGCCTGCAGGTCAAGGACATCGCCTTCGGGCTGAAGGCGCTCCTCGTCGCGGTCGTGATGCCCGACACCGGGGGCGTCCTCGAACAGGTGGAGAAAGCGTACGCGACCGTTCCGCACGTCGAATCCGTCGAGGTGATGGAGGAAGGCCTCCTATAGGCCGCGGGCCTCTCCCTCTCCGTGGACCTGCTCACCCACGTCCTCGTCGCCTACCTCGTCACCGCGGGCCTGGTCGGCTTCCAGCCCCAGTACCTCGCGGCCGGAGCGCTCGCCGGCGGGCTCCCGGACGCCGATGCGCTCCTCTTCCCGCTCTCGCGCCGCTTCCCGATCCTCCGGCACCACGGGATCACCCACTCCGTCTTCGGAGTGACGGTCGTCGCGGTCGCCGGGGCGTTCCTCGCCCCGCTCGTCCTCCCCGGCTCGGTGCTGATCTACTTCGTGGTCATGGAGGTCGGAGGCCTCTGTCACATCCTTCAGGACGGGTTCACCCAGTTCGCCGTTCCGCCGCTCGCTCCGTTCAGCGACCGACGTCTCCAGATGGACGCCGACCGGGCGATCAACTTCGTGACGCTGATCGTCTCGGCGGTCGGGTTCTACGTGCTGCTCGGGGTCGAGCGCAACCATGTCGCCTTCGCGATCTACACCGCCACCCTCTGGGTGCTCGTCGCGTTCTTCGTCGCGTACTTCGCGATACGGCTCGCCGGACGCCTCGCGATCGGCCGTCGTCTTCGGGCGGTCGGCGACTTCACCACACCTGTTCCGACGACGAACCCGTTCGTCTGGCTCCTCCTGAACGAGAGCAACCGGGACGGTCGGGTACGGACGAGCTGGGCAAGGTACGTGATGGGCCGGGGCATCGTCGCGGGTCCCTACACGGTCGATGGTCCGATCGAACAAACCTCCCACTCCGGCGTTCCGCGCTCCGAGAAGGAGGCGCTCGAGTGGTCGTATCCGCTCGCGCGGAAGGCGAGCTCGGTCCTCGAGATGACCTACCACTTCGGCGAGGCGTTCTTGGAGGCGACGGGGGATTGGGTGGCGGTCTGGTACTCCCTTGAGTTCTCGGCGTTCGGCCGATCGGCCGCGGTCCGCGTGCGTTTCCCCCCCTCCGGTGGCCCCGCCGAAGTGAAGTCGACGTTCTACCGACCGCGACTCAGGACGGGATAGCCGAGCGGTCCCCCCCACGGCCGGGGAGGCTCGCCTCCGACCGGCTGCGCCGGGAGGAAACGTGGGACACGGCTGTCGATCTACTCCGGGGGTAGGAACCATGGAAGCCGACCTGGGGAGGGGCCGGCCACGCGGAGAGGGAGAGCGGACCCGACGCTCCGACCGCGGTCGGAGCGACCCGGGAGCCGAACGTGGGCTCGGTGCGTACCGCTACGTAGTATCGCGCTCGAGGAGCCCGGCAGGTTCAAGTCCACTGGGGGCCATTACGGGTCGCCGACCGAGGGCCATGCTCGTTCGCACCCGTCAGAAATTCCACCCGCCCGCCGCTGCGGTGTGGCCCCTGCTCTGCGACTCTCAGATGGACTCCTCCCGCCCGCTCTGGTTCCGGCTCGGACTACCCCAGCCGGTCCAGTGCCGGCTCCCGGAGGGTCTCGGTGGTATCGGCCGCGAACGCGAGTGCGTCTCCGACCAGGGGACGGTGCACCAGCAGATACTCGGATGGGACCCCCCAGTGCGTCTCTCCTTCCGCATGGTGCGAACGGACCTCCCTCCGTTGCGGCCGGTCGAGGAGCTCGTCGATACTTTTGACCTGGAGGGAGGCGCCGGCGGGACGTGGGTGGTCCGGACGACCCACGTGCGGTTCCGAGCTTCCGTCACGCTGTGGAGGCGAGCGCTCCTCTTCCTGGGACTGAAACGGATCCACCGCTACGTGTTCCGTAACTGGCGCCGGCTGCTGGACGCCGATTCCCGGGCGCGCGCGTGGATGACGGGTACCCGCACGAGGCCGTCGTAGTGACCCCGGATCCGTAGGACAAGGGCGACGCCGCGGGCGGCCGGTCCCCTAGCGTATCCCCGGGATCGGGCCCCATCACGCGATGCCTCGCCCGGGGGCGGGGCCGCTCATACCGGACGGTCCGGAGGGCCGGGGCGCTCTACTTGTACGTAGAGAGGTGGGTCGCACCCTCGTCGTCAACGATCGTGATGCATTCCCCTTCGCATTCGAAGAGGCACGCTTCGCACATGATGCAGTCCGGGCCGTGGATGACCGCGGACTTCTCCTCCCGGAACTGGAACTTCGCGGCCACGGCCGGGTCGTCCACTACGTTCGGCCAATTCTCTCGCGGCTGCATCTCGAAGACCGTCACCGGGCAGACGTCCCGGCAATGGCTGCAACCCGTGCACTTCTCGTGGGCCACCTCGACGCTGACCATGGCCAATCCCGGCGGCCGACCGAGGGCGAATATATGAGCTCACGGCGAAAAATCGAGTTTTCCCGAGCGGTGCGCGAGACCCTAGCATGCCGGGGCGGGCCGTGACTCAGCCGAGCCCCGCTCTACCGGCGCGTCCCGGGGCGGGTCCGATCTCGGCCTCACGGGATCTCGCGGGGGTTCCACGCCCCGACCCGAGAGCCGTCCCGCAACGCATCGAGCCGGGCCATCTCTTCCGGGGTCAAGGAGAAGTCGAAGACCCGGAAGTTCTCCTCGATCCGCTCTCGGTGGACCGACTTCGGCAGCGGGACGACCCCGTGCTCGAGGCCCCAGCGGATCAGCACCTGGGCCGGGGTGCGTGCGTGCGCCGTGGCGATCGCACGGAGCGTGGGGTGGTCGAACCGGGTTCCGCGGGTCAGGGGGGCCCACGCCTCGATGTGGATCCCCTGCCGCTCGCAGAACGCGTGGAGCTCGGGATCGTAGATGAACGGATGGAACTCGATCTGGTCGACGGCCGGCACGGTCCCGGAGTCCGCGAGGAGCTCCTCGAGGTGTCGCACGGCATAGTTGCTGACCCCGATCGCCCGCGCCACGCCCTCTTTCTGCAGCTGCTCGAGCGCCTTCCAGGAGTCGAGCCGTGTCCGCGGGGAGTCCGCGCGCGGCCAGTGGATCAGGTAGAGGTCAATGTACCCTAGCCCGAGACGCTGGACGCTTGAGCGGGCGGCCCTCAGGGCTCGATCGTAGCCTTGGTCCGAGAACCACAGCTTCGTCGTGACAAAGACCTCGTCGCGCGGTAGCCCGCTCGCCCGGACCGCCTCTCCCACGTCGGCCTCGTTCTCGTAGTAGGCCGCCGTGTCGATGTGGCGATAGCCCGTCTCGAGGGCCCAACTCACCGCCTGACGAGTGACGGGCCCCGGCGCTGCACGGAAGACACCGAGACCGACGACCGGGATCTCGGGACCTTGGTTGAGGCGGAGCGTGGGGGCCCGGGGCGTGCGGTCGGTCATCGCACCGGTACGGAGGAGCGCCGCTTAACCTACGCCCGCGTCGCTGACCCGGCGGGGGCACGGAACCGCGACGGACGGCCCGTGGCCCGCAGGTCCGCGTCGTACTCCCGGAGCTGGTGCTCGTGCTCCGGGCAAAGAGAAAAGGCCCGCCACTCGTCGGCGGCCGGCCGCACGTCGGCGAGGGCCGCGAACAGCTCGACCCGGTGGGGGCGGTCGTCGCACGGCCCTCCGGATCCCGTCTTCGGGTCGCCGACGACGGGCCGGAACCCGAAGTCGTACGCCGCTCCCATGTCGCACAACGGTCGCTGGAAGATCGCGCTCATCGAGATCCCATCCCCCCGCCGGCCGACCGGGAGCGGTCCGCGTACCGCGACCCCCCCTTAAGGGGACCCGGTCGGAACTTCGTCGCGAGGCGGCGGGTGCGCGCAGAGCCGGGGGCCGCCTTGCCCGAGGTCCGGGTCCCGACGGTCCGTCTTTCGTACGGGACCCGCGGAGTTATGTCGGCACCCGGGGTCGGGCGGGCGTCGGGCGGAGCTACTTCCGGGTCGCACGGCCCGACCCTTCGATGCCGACCACCGAGCTGGGAGAGGTACGGCTCTACCACGAGACGCACGGCTCGGGAGGGGACCCCACCGTGCTGGTGCATGGCTCCCTCGTGGACCATCACACCTGGGACTCCGTCCTCCCGATGCTCGGGCAAAGCCTCGAGGTCCTGGTATACGATCGGCGAGGGCACGGCCAGAGCGAGGGGCCTCCCCGGAGCCACCCGGTCCGGGACGACGCCGCCGACCTCGTGGCCCTGCTCGAATCGCTCGACCTCTTCCCGGTCCACGTCATCGCGCACTCCTACGCGGGGGCGGTCGCGCTCCGGCTCGCGATCGACCGGCCCGAGATGGTGCGGAGTCTCACCCTGCACGAGCCGCCGTTCGTCGGCCTCCTCGACCTGGATCCGGCGACGGCTCCTGAGGCCGAGCGCCTACTCGCGGAGGTCCGGTCGATCCAGGCGCGTGTGCGTTCGGGAGACACGGAGGGGGCCGTCCGCTCGATCATCGACTCGTTCTCGGGTCATGAGGGGGCCTGGAAGCGTCTCACACCGAGGACCCGCGCGATCTTCCAAAGTCTCGCGCACCGCTGGTCCGAGGAGCTCGATGATCCCGAAGCGATCCGACCCGACCTCGCGGCCCTGGACGAGCTCCTTCCGCCGGTGCTCCTGACCTCGGGAGAGCTGAGCCCGCCGCCGGTGCGTCGGATCAATTCCGCCCTCGCCCACGCGCTCCGCAACGTTCAGGTGCGGGACCTCGAGCGGGTGGGCCACGTCCCGCAGGTCACCGACCCCGCCCAGTACGCCGGCGTGGTGATGGCGTTCCTCTTGGAGAGGAACGTGCCGGTCAGTTGAGGTGCCGGGAAGGACCCGGACAGGGCCGGCCCGGGACCGACGGACTCTCGCAGGGGGGACCGAAGCAGTTCCCCGCGGGCGGGGGGGACGCCGGTCCCGGTCAGTCGGGCGTCTTCTTCTCGGGGGGGAAGGTCGCCTCGAGGAGCGGCATCAACCCGCGGCCGAGCCACTGGCCCCCATCCACCGGTAGTACCTGGCCGGTAATGTAGCTCGCCTGGGGGCTGACGAGGAACCGGACCGCCTCGGCGACCTCTTCGACGGTGCCGAACCGTCCGAGCGGCACCCCCCGACGGACCGCGTCCACCACCGCATCGTTCACCCAGAGCCGTTCGTCCGTGCCCTCGGTGCGGATCGGACCCGGGGAGACCGCGTTGACGCGGATCCCGTAGGGGGCCCACTCGACCGCGAGCGTACGAGTGAGGGCGAGGACCCCGGCCTTCGCCGCCGCCGAGTGGGCCGTGCCCGGGCCGGCCATCCAGGCGTAGGAGGCGACGATGTTGACGATCGATGGGGACGGGGAGCGGCGCAGCAGCGGGAGCGCCGCCTTCGAGCAGAAGAAGGTGCCGTCGAGCACGATCCCGATGACCGCGCGCCATCCGTTCGGACTGATCCGCTCGGCGGGAGCGACGAAGTTCCCGGCGGCGTTGTTGACGAGGACGTCGAGCCGACCGAACTCGGCCCGCACCTTGTCGACCACGCGGTCGACCTGTTCGGGGACGCGGACATCGGTCGGGACCTCGAGGACCCGCGCCCCTCGTCCCCGGAGATCGGCCCCCCCGCTCGCGAGGTGATCGGCGGAGCGGCTCGCGATGCACAGATTGTAGCCGTCGGCGACGAGCGCCCGCCCGATCGCGCGACCGATCCCGGTGCCTCCACCCGTGATCAACGCGACGGGCTTCGCGTCGCTACGGGGAGATGTCTCGGACACGGTGCCGGGAAGTTCCCTAGCGTATTAGGGTAGCCGACCGACCGGTGCTGCCGTTCGCGAGGAGCCGACGCAGTCGCTCGACGTCCTCGGCCCCGAGACCCTCGGACGGACGGCCGTCGAATCGATGGACGGGCCTCCCGTCCCGGAACACGATCACGGTCGGTACCACCTCGACGCCGAACAGGTCCCAGAGCGGGCTCGAGTACTGGCTGACGTCCCCGACCGCAAGGTGGACGTGTTCGCTCCCCAGGGACGCGAACTCGGGGGCAAACTCGCGACAGTAGCCGCACCAATCGGCGAGGAAGGCGATGGCCCATGTTCCCGGTCGATTGAGCGTGGTCCCGGAGAACGCCGAGGCATCGAGCCGCTCCATCGAGGGCATCCCGTAGGCCGCCATGGAATCCCGGCCTTTCACCTCGTGGCCCGAGATAGCCTCATCGGCCGTCCGCGCCGTCGTGCGTTCCATCGGCCCCCTCGCATGACCCCCCGGTCGGTCCAGTACTCGGTGATCGCTCGCGCCGGTGTGATGTCGAAGAGCGGGGGAAGATGATGCGGGCGCGGACCGTCGAGGACGCCCTTCGAGGTCCCGGTGACGACGACGACCGGGACCCGTTCGTGGAGAGCACACAGCGCCAGCGGCCGGGTGCCGACCTTGTGGACGACGCTCCCGTCGGCGTAGACCGTATCGGCACCGATGATCACGCGGTCCACCCCCCGCAGCCAACGGGGCCCCTCCCGGTCCGGGATGACCCGTACCCTCAATCCCTTCCGTCGGAGCTCACGGGCGAGCCGGCGCCCCTCTCCCCCCGGCAGGCTCTCCAGGGCCACCAGCTCGCGGGGCCATCGCGACCGAGGGAGCCCTGTGAGCACGTGGTACACGGAAGAACTACGACTGATCGTGAGGATGCGCTCGTGGGCCGGGAGCCTCCGCCGAACGACCCTTCGGAGCGCGGGGGTCTCCTTTCGGAGTCGTCGGCCCCAGTCGCGGATCCAGCGTGCCGCCCTCCGCCGGTGCTCGGGGGCCGGCGCCGGGCGGGCCAGCGCGTGCCACTCGGCCGCCCAGCGGCGAAAGATCCCCATCGCCGGCTGCGTCTCGCGGAGGAGATCGCCGACGAGCCGAAGCTCCCTCTCGAGCTCACGGGGCGGGGTGGTTCGCCACCGGCCCGACGCGCGCGCCAAGGCCCGGAGGGTGGCGTCGGCCAGTCCCTGGGCTCCGGTCGTTCGGTCTCGGGCGACCCTGCGCAGGGATCGGACGAGATCACCGCATGTCCGGGCGGCGGACTCGCGCGGGAGCCGGGGGGCCACAATCGGGCGACGGATCGCCACGTCATCTACTCTGCCGGTGTGGGCGGGAAAGGAGAGGGTGAGATGTCGATCCGAGTGCCGGCGGAGTCCCGGAGCGAGACCGTCTTTCCGACGCGCCTCAAGGGCAGGGTCGAGGTGCATCGGTTCCCGAGCCGCGTACTGGAAGGAAACCCGTGGGGCGACCCTACGGAACGAGAACTTCCGGTCTACGTACCGCCCTCCGGGACGACCGAAGGTCGCCCGCTGCTCGTGCTCCTCGCGGGGTTCACCGGTGCCGGCTGGATGCACTTTCAACGTCCCCGGTACCTCACCGACACGATCGTGGGCCGGCTCGACCGGCTGATCCGGACCGGGGCCGCTCCCGAGGCGGTGATGGTCGGACCGGACTGTCTCACCACTCTGGGGGGGAGCCAGTACCTGAACTCTACGGCCACCGGCCGGTACGAGGACTACGTGGTGCAGGAGGTCCTCCCCTGGGTGCGGGAGCGCTACCGCACGGGACCGACGGCCGTGCTCGGCACTTCGAGCGGGGGGTACGGGGCGTTCGTACTGGCCCTTCGGCATCCCGAGCAGTTCGGGGTGCTCGGCTCGAACGCCGGCGACGCCTACTTCGAGTACTGCTACCTGCCGGAATTCCCCTCCGCGTACCGCGAGATACGCCACGCCGGAGGCCCCGAGCCGCTCCTCAAGGAGCTCCTCTCCGGGCCGGTGAGCGGCTTCGGTCCGAAGAACCCGAAGGCCCACGCTCTGGAGCACATGGCCTATGCCTCCTGCTACTCCCCGGACGACTCCGAACCCGGCCGCTTCGACCTCCCCTTCGACGTTGGGACCGGTGAGCTACGGGCCGATGTCTGGGATCGCTGGCTCGCATGGGACCCGGTGCGCATGGTACGCAGCGAGACCTACCGCGACGCGGCGCGACGCCTCCGGTACGTCTACGCGGACGGAGGGCTACGGGACGAGTACTACATGGAGGTCGGCGCGCGGCTCTTCACCGAGGCCGTGCGGACCCTCGGGGTACGGGCCGACTACGAGCCGTTCGACGGGATCCACGGCGACGGAGGACCCCGCTACGACGTGATGATACCGCGTCTCCTCGAGGCGCTCGGGTTTCCCCCACCGTCCCGCGGTCGGTCCTAAGCGCCGGTATTTGTATAGGGCCGGACTAGGTGAAGGTCGGGAGGAGCCCCCGTAGGAAGAGGCGATGCTGCAGGACGGAAAGCTCGTCTGCGATGCCTGTCACAACGTGATCACGCGGGTCACCGATGTGCCCGCGGAAGGGTGGCCCGATCTCCATAACCTCTGCTCCGCGTGCTACGCGGACGTCAAGGCGAAGTCGCTGCCTCGCTAGGGGCCCGACGGCTTCGCGGGTTCCCCCGTGCCCTCGAGGCGCTCGATCGCGGTGAGGGCCTCGTCCTCGAACCAGGCGAGGACGATGAAGTACCAACTGAGCACCACCAGCAGCAGGAGCTCGGGAAAGTCGAGAGCGGACGGAGCGGCCAGGACCGCACCCCCTACGAGCTTCCGTCCGTCGCGAACGGGCTCGATGTGGAGCACCTCGGTCCCGTCCGGGGTCGTGAGCTTCCAGGCCGGGATGAGCATGCCGGCACGACGGAACCGATAGACCCGCCCCGGCGCGATCGCGATTTCGTGGTGGCTCAGATGGACGGTGAGCCGCGCCCGGACCTCACTCGAGCCCTCCTCTCGGACCGTGACGTGCGGGCTGAGGAACCCCCCGCGCTTCAGGGTCCAGACCCGCTCGGAGGTCTCGGCGGAGGCGAGCGAACCGCCCTTCTGCTTCCAGCGAAGGAGGGCGATCGGCGAATCGGCCGAGAGCAGGGTGAACTCGACCGGGCTCTCGGCGCCGCGCAACCACCGGAGCGTCGACGGGTCCACGGACGAGAGGGGGGTGAGCGCCATCGCCCGACCACCAGCCCGGCCCCACTTAAGCTGGCGGGAAGCGCTTCGGTTCGGCGTCCCGGGAACGGAGCCGCCAGGCCATTGGTCCGGGGCCGGCGTGCGTCATTTCCCTCACCTTCCGGAGACCAGGAACAGGATCCCCCCGATGAGGATCAGGATCGCGCCAAGGAGCGCCAGGATCTCGTGGCCGAATCCGAGGGCGAACCAGCCGACGAACGCGAGGACGATAAGGATCACTCCGGCCGCGAGGCCCTGATCGCGCGATCCCGAACGACCGTAGATCGAGAAGAAGCCCGTGATGAGGCCCACCGCGATGAGAATGAACGCCTGGTCCCAGCTGCCGAGGGCATAGCGTCCATGCCCCAGCACAAGGGAGACCGCCCCCAGTATGATGCGGAGGATCCCGGCGAGCACGATCAGGACCGACCCCATCACACCGAAGACGAGGCCGATGCGGCGATCCCCTTCTGCGGTCATGTGGCGACGAGCTACCTCTTCGACGGGGGACCCCTTGAGCCTTTCGAACTCGAGTGCGGTCCGGTAAGGAGATAGCTCGCGTCCCGATGAGGGGAGTCATGACCGGTGGGAGGGGCACTCGGACCCCGCGGCGGTCCCGTCCGGGGGCCCCGCATGGTACTCCGTGAGACGACGTTCGTCGTGGGCGGCGCCCTGACGATCGGGCTCGGCATCGCCCTCGGGGCCGGGCTTTACCTGGCGGGCGCCGGGGTCGAGTTCTTCGAGGAGTGGCTCGCGGCCGGCCTTGCCGTTGTGTTCGGCGCGTTCTTCCTGTATGTGGGCCGGTCCGCGGCCAAGGATCGCCGGCGGCAGCTTCGCGAGCTCGAGGGGGCGGAGGAGCCCGGAGCCGGGCGGGGCGCTCCGTAGGTCGCCTCGGAAACCTTTTCATGCGGACGTACCGTCCAACGTTCGTGGCCGGGATGGGGTAGTTTGGCCTATCCTGGGGGACTGTGGATCCCTCGACCCGGGTTCAAAAGCGACGCGGGGCCGGACCCCGCGTCCTGAGACTCTCGGTCCCGGCCCTACGACCGACGGGCCCGCCGTGTCTTTGACGCCGTGCCCCGGGGCTTCCGCGCCGCGAGCCGTGCGATCACCGCCGGGAGCTCCGACAGGCTGAAGTCCGCCCACGCCGCGCCCCACTTCCGAAGGTCGGTGGGAGCGAGCGTCCAGTTCGGCAGCCGGGAGGCCCGGGCGATCGGTAGGACACCGGACGCCGAGAGGGCGGCCTCCATGTCGAATCGTGAGTCCCCCACGAGGAAGATGGGGACCTCTGGGTACTGCCGGCGGTACTCGCGGAGGTGCTCCCGCTTCGTTCCGTCCCCGCTTCCGAGGACGCTCTCGAACCAGAACCGGAGCCCCTCGCGTTCCAGAATGAGCTCGGCCATCTCGGTCTCGGCCCCGGTGGAGATCACGAGGGTCCATCGCTCTTCGGAGAGACGCTTGAGCAGCTTCGGTACCTCGGGGAATGGCTCGGCGTGGGCGTACGCCTCCGTCACCTTGCGCTGATGGAACGTTCGGGCGACCTGCTGGCGGAGGTCGAGCGGTGCGTCCGGGTACAACTGCGCCAGCTGGGCCTCGAACGGCATACCCGTGGTCGCGAGGTAATGGACCCGGGCCTCCTCTTCCGCCGTCCCGAAGGCGCCGTTCATGACGCTCGCCGCGACCCGACTGATCGCGTTGAGGTCGTCCAGGATCGTACCGTCGAGATCGAAGACGACCACCCCCCGTTCCACCCTACGGGGGACGGGAGGCGTGCTCGGGGGCGCCGGCGGGCGGGCGACCTCGGGCATGGGACCCGGCCCCGACACGACCGGTAGTACGAGCGGCGGAGGGCGCCCCGTCTCCGTGGGCTCTCGTCGCTCGTCCGTTCGGGCGGATGCGGACCGTCGGACCCTAGGCATCGTCCCGGCGATACCTCGCGGCTCATAAGGGGACACGGGATGGTCTCCTCTAATACGGTCGTCCGGCTCCGGGTCCCGCGAAGGACGGAGGGGGGAACGGTGCATCCAAGTCACGTCATCCGCGGGAGAACGACGCAGCTCCTCCGCGGAAAGCGAATCGTGCTCGGGGTCACCGGTTCGATCGCCGCGGTCGAGGTCCCCAAGATCGTCCGGGAACTGATCCGTCACGGCGCCGAGGTGACCGCGGTGATGAGCCCCGACGCGATGCGGATCGTGAGCCCCGAGGCGCTCGAGTTCGCGACGGGGCACCCTCCGGTTACGCGATTGACCGGGAACGTGGAACACGTGACGCTCCTCGGTCCCGGCGAGGGCCGCGCGGACCTGTACCTGGTGGCGCCGGCCACCGCGAACACGATCTCCAAGATCGCCCACGGGATCGACGATACGCCCGTGACCTCCTGCGCCTCCGTCGCGCTCGGGGGCGGGGTGCCGCTCGTGGTGGCGCCGGCGATGCACTCTCTCATGGGGGTCAACCCGGCCGTGCGGGAGAACCTTCAGAAGCTGCGCTCCTGGGGGGTCGGCATCCTTTCGGGTCCGGCGGTAGAGAGCGAGGAGAAGATCGCCGGGCCCGAGGAGGTCGCGGCCGCGGTGCTGCATCGCCTCGCGAGCGGACCGTGGGCGGGACGTCGCGTGGTGATCATCGGAGGGGCTTCGCGGGAGTCGATCGATTCGGTGCGATCGGTCACGAACGAGAGCTCCGGCGCCTCGGCGATCGCCCTCGCGAATCAGGCCTACTACCGGGGGGCCGAGGTCGTACTGTGGGCCGGCGCGCTCCAGGTCCCGGTGCCCTCGTGGATCCCGGTCGAGCCGTGGCGGGGAGTGCCCGAACTGATCGCGCACGCCCGCCGGCACCGGGCCGACCTGGCCCGCGCCGCAGCCATCATCGTGCCGGCTGCCCTTTCCGACTTCACGCTCGACCGTCAGCCGGGGAAGATCCCCTCCCGCGACCTCGAGACGCTGACCCTGACCTTGCGCCGGGCACCGAAGGTCCTGCCGGAGCTCCGCCGGCTCGCCCCGCCCCCGACGAAGCTCGTCGCCTTCAAGCTGGACGCCGGGCGCAGCGTCCCCGAGCTCGAAGCGGAGGCGCGGGAGCTCGCTCGCGAGATCGGGGCCGACTGGGTCGTCGCGAACGACGTCGCGACGATGGGAAGCCCCGAGACGAACGCCCTGGTCCTTCCGACGGGAGGTACGCGCCGGTGGATCCGTGGACCGAAGGCGGAGTTCTCCGCCAAGCTGCTGGACGACATCGGTCGTGAGCTCGCGAACATCTCCGCTGCCGGGACTCGGTCGGTCGGTCGCCGTCGGCCTCCGCGACGTCATCGTCGACGGCCCCGCTAGCGCGAGCCCTTCTTCGGGCCCGGAGGGAGCATCCACGGAGGCGTGCATCGCCCCCGGCGATGTCGGCACGGACCCTCACCCACGCGCCCTACGCGGCTCGCCCGCCGTCTTCGTGGACGCCGTTTCACCGCGAAGTCGGAGGCGACCACCGTCGGGATTAATAGGGCGGCCGTTTGCGCGCCCCGAGGTTGATGCACCATGGTCAAGCTCGCCGAGTGGCGGGGCAAAGAGATCTTTCGAAAGTACGATGTTCCCCTTCCCCGCGGCGCGGTCGCCCGGAGCCCGGAGGAGGCCGAGGGTATCGTCGCCTCCGGCAAGGTGCCGCTTCCCTGCGTCGTGAAGGCCCAGGTCCTCGCCGGCGGACGTGGAAAGGGAGGGTTCGTCAAGTTCGCAAGCACCCCGGCCGAGGCGCGGTCCGCCGCGACGGCGATACTCGGCCTGGCCTTCAAGGGAGAAACAGTGCGAGAGATCCTGCTCGAAGAGAAGCTCCCGATCGGTCGCGAGCTCTACGTCTCCCTCACCCTCGACCGGGCCGCCCGCGACCCGATCCTGATGGTGAGCGCGAAGGGAGGGGTCGAGATCGAGTCGGTCGAGGACACCGCGATCGACCGCCAGCCGATCGATCCGTTCGCCGGACTGACCGGCTACGAGAAGCGACGCGCGGCGAAGGTGCTGGGCCTGAACGGAGGGGCCGCGAAGTCGCTCCACCAGCTCCTGGACGGGCTGTGGAAGGTCTTCGCCCTCGAGGATGCGGAGCTGGTCGAGATCAATCCCCTCGCGATCGTCGGGGACGGACTGGTCGCCCTGGATGCGAAGGTGATCATCGAGGACGATGCCGCGTTCCGGCACCCCCAGTACTCCGAGGTCCGCGACGATCGTACGCCCCTCGAGGAGATCGCGCGGGAGAAGGAGATCGCCTTTGTCCAGCTCGACGGGAACATCGGGGTCATCGCGAACGGCGCGGGACTCACGATGGCGACCCTGGACGTCCTGAAGGAGTTCGGAGGACGACCGGGGGTCTTCCTGGATCTCGGGGGCACCGACGATCCGAAGAAGGTCGCCGAAGCGTTCCTCCTGATGGCCCAGGCGAAGCCGACCGCGGTGTTCCTCAACATCTTCGGTGGGGTCACGAAGTGCGACACGGTCGCGAGCGGATTGGTCGAGGCGATGCGTGAGGTCCCCGAGAAGGAGCGGTTCCCGATGGTCGCCCGCATCCGGGGGAACAACGAGGCCCAGGGGATCGATATCCTGCGGGCCGCGGGCATCACCTCGGTCCCGAGCCTCAAGGAGTCGGCGCAAGCGGTGGTCGCGCTGGCCGGAGGGGCGAAATGACGGTTCTCGTCGACCGGGAGACCCGGGTCGTGGTCCAGGGGATCACCGGCCACCAGGGCCGGACCCACACGCGTCTCATGAAGGAGTTCGGGACCCAGGTCGTCGCCGGCATGACCCCCGGCAAGGGGGGCAGCGAGGTCGAGGGCGTTCCCGTCTTCGACTCGGTGCGGGAGGCGGTCGAGAAGACCGGCGCGAACGCCGCATGCGTCTTCGTCCCGGCGCCCGGGGCGAAGGACGCGCTGCTCGAGGCGGTCGATGCCGGGGTCAAGCTCGTGACCGTCGTCACCGAGCACGTTCCGTTCCACGACATGCTCGTGATGTACAGCTACGCGAAGTCGCGCGGCGTCCGCATCATCGGGCCGAACTGTCCGGGGATCGCCTCGCCCGGCAACTCCAAGGTCGGGATCATCCCGAACGTCGTCTTCCGCCCCGGCCGGGTCGGAGTGATCTCCCGCAGCGGTACCCTCACCTACGAGATCGTCAACGGGATCACGGAGCACGGGATCGGCGAGTCCACCTGCATCGGGCTCGGAGGGGACCCGGTCGTCGGGACCACGTTCCTGGATGCCCTGCCGCTCTTCGAGAAGGACCCGGATACCGACGTCATGGTGATGGTCGGCGAGATCGGCGGGACCGCCGAAGAGGACGCGGCCGAGTACATCTCCCACCACTTCACGAAACCGGTCGTCGCGTACATCGCCGGACGATCGGCACCCCCCGGAAAGCGGATGGGGCATGCGGGGGCGATCATCACGCGGGGCCGGGGCACCGCCGACTCGAAGGTGGCGGCCTTGGAGGCTGCGGGAGCCCAGGTGGCCCGGTTCCCGTACGATGTGGCCGATCTCGTCGTCGAGGCACTGAAGAAGGGCGCGCGTCGATGAGCCCGGATCCGACCCCGACGGCCCCGTCGTCCTCGGAAGAGGTCGATCCCTGTGCGGTCAAGGGGTGCGGAGCCCCGTCCGTCCGGCACCTTTCGCTCCCGGAGGCGAAGAAGGTGTTCGCCGACCTTCCCGACAAGGGTCGCCGGGCCCCGCTCTGCCGCGACCACTACCGGGAGTGGAAGAAGGCGACCAAATCGGCGCGGAAGCTCGATCGACTCGGGTGGGGCTGAAGGTCGCCGTCGGGGAGGGTCGCTCCGCGACCGGGACGCCCGAGCCTGCCGCCTGCGTCGCAGAAGCGTGGCGGTCCGTCGTTCCTCGATCCGTAGAGGCCCCACATCGCGCCAACCGTCGAGTCGGGGTGGGGGCCAGGGCGCGACCGGAAGGGAGAGCTCGCGGCGGAATCGGGAGCACGCGGTCCCCCGGCGGGTACGAAGGGGTTCGGTCCGGGGGGACCCGGCCCTACTGCTTACGCATCTTCTGGGCCCGCATGCGGCGGCGCATCCGCTTCTTGCGCCACTTCCAACGCATGTGGCCGCGTTTCTTCCAGACCCGAGAGGAACGTTTCATTCGATGGACGGCGCGCGGGTAGGGGTGGCCGTTTATTAGCGTTACTTTGGTGGCCCCCCGGTGAAAAACGGGGCGTGCGCCGTCGTGGCTCGGTGGGGCCGACCCCGCCCCCTTCGGTATTATCTGCCCGGGTCGGCTCACGGGAGGTCGTGCTCACGGTCGCCGACCTCGAGGTCAACGTTCTCGAGTTCCGGCAGCGCGCCTTCCAGTTCGAGCGGCTCGCCACCGTCCAAGGGACCGAGTACGCGGTCTTCTCGCGGACCGAGACCGAGAGCGAGAGCCAGTTCCGGCCGAAGCTCGTCCACCTGAAGCTCGTGGTCCCGCATGCGTGGCTGGTCTATGACGAGCCGAACGACCTCCTGGGCGTCTCCCGGGACGGAACGACGGTGCCGACCCGTGTCAGCGAGCCCCTGGTCGAGGTCCGCGCCGAGCGCCCCGCCTTCTCGGAACAGGGGATCGACTGGCAGCGGACGAACGGCCCCTCGGGGGCCCTCGTCTACGCCCCGGCCGATGTCGTAGGGGCCCTCTGTACCCCGGACGGGTACTCCGCCCTCGGGATCTCCTGAGACACGACGGACCGCCCCGAGCCATCCCCGGAATTCGCCGTGGGGAGGGCGGAGGACGCTCCGACCGATGCGAGCACGCGCCGGTCGACCCCCGGAGGGGCCCATGTCCGCGCGCGGCGGGTGGGATGGGCTCCCCCGCCGAACCCTCTCGCATCGGAGAGGGGCCGACCCGGCCGTCTCGACCGCAGGGCCGGCCGCCTCCGCCCCCGAGCCCGACTCTAGGCCCGAGGAACCCCGGTGATCGGGTCCAGGCCGCGTCGCCGGAGGTCGAAGCGATCGGCGGCCATCACCTTGCTCCACGCGGCCACGAAGTCGACCACGAACTTTGCGGAGGCGTCGGCCGCGCCGTAGACCTCCGCGAGGGCGCGCAGCTCGGCGTTCGCGCCGAAGATGAGATCGACACGGGTGGCGGTCCACTTCCGTTCGCCCGTCTTCCGGTCGTGCCCCTCGAACAGATTCTCGTCGGAGGTCGGCTTCCAGTCGGTGCCCATGTCCAGCAGGTTCACGAAGAAATCGGTCGTGAGCGTCTCGGGCCGCATCGTGAACACCCCATGGGAGGTTCGTCCGAAGTTCGCGTTCAGGACCCGAAGGCCCCCCACCAGCACCGTCATCTCCGGGGCGGTCAGCGTGAGTAATTGCGCCCGGTCGATGAGCAGCTCCTCGGCCGGCACCGTGAACCTTGCTCTGAGGTAGTTGCGGAAGCCGTCCGCCGCGGGTTCGAGGTACCCGAAGGACTCCACGTCGGTCTGCGCCTGCGACGCGTCCGTGCGGCCGGGCACGAACGGGACGCTCACCTCGTGACCGGCCTTCTTCGCCGCCTCCTCGACCCCCACGCCGCCGGCGAGTACGATCAGGTCGGCCAGCGACACCTTCTTTCCATCGGACCGCGCGCTGTGGAACGACTTCTGGATGCCCTCGAGGGCCGTCAGCACCTTGGCGAGCCGGGCGGGCTCGTTGACCTCCCAGTCCTTCTGCGGCGCGAGACGGAGGCGGCCCCCGTTCGCCCCGCCGCGCTTATCCGAGCCGCGGAAGGTGGCGGCCGAGGCCCACGCGGTCGAGACCAGCTCCGAGACGGTCAGGCCCGAGGCCCGGATCTTGGCCTTCAGCTCCGCGATATCCTTCGCGTCGATCAGCGGGTGGTCGACCGCCGGCACCGGGTCCTGCCAGATCAGCTCCTCCGCCGGCACCTCGGGTCCGTAATAGCGGGTGCGCGGGCCCATGTCGCGGTGCGTGAGCTTGAACCACGATCGGGCGAACGCGTCCGCAAATTGGTCCGGATGCTCAAAGTACCGCCGTGAGATCTTCTCGTAGACCGGGTCGAACCGCAGCGCGAGGTCGGTCACCAGCATCGTCGGCTTGTGGTGCTGGGACGGATCGAAGGCGTCCGGGATCGTGGCCGCGTCGCCCTTCGCCTGGAATTGGAACGCGCCCGCCGGGCTCTTCGTCAGCTCCCACTCGTAGCCGAAGAGGTTCTCGAAGAAGCCGCTGCCCCACTTCGTTGGTGTCGTGGTCCAGGTCACTTCCGGGCCGCCCCCGATGGTGTCCTTGCCCTTGCCGGTGCCGAACGCGCTCTTCCAGCCGAGCCCCATCTGTTCGATGGGCGCCGCTTCGGGTTCCGGTCCGACCAGCTTCGGATCTCCCGCGCCATGGGTCTTGCCGAACGTGTGGCCGCCGGCGATCAGCGCGACGGTCTCCTCGTCGTTCATCGCCATGCGCTTGAAGGTCTCCCGGATGTCGCGGGCGGCGGCGAGAGGGTCCGGCTTTCCGTTCGGTCCTTCTGGATTGACGTAGATGAGACCCATCTGCACGGCGGCGAGAGGGTTCTCGAGCTCCCGGTCCCCGGTGTAGCGCTTGTCCCCGAGCCAGGTCGCCTCCTTGCCCCAATAGACGGATTCGTCCGGCTCCCAGACGTCCGACCGCCCACCGCCGTAGCCGAAGGTCTTGAACCCGAACGACTCGAGGGCGACGTTGCCGGCGAGGACCATCAGGTCGGCCCAGGAGATCTGGCGGCCGTACTTCTGTTTGACCGGCCAGAGGAGCCGACGCGCCTTGTCGAGGAGCACATTGTCCGGCCAGGAGCTGAGCGGCGGAAACCGCTGCTGGCCGGTGCCCGCGCCTCCGCGACCATCCCCGACGCGGTAGGTGCCCGCCCCATGCCACGCCATACGGAGGAAGAGGCCCCCGTAGCTCCCGAAGTCCGCCGGCCACCAGTCCTGGCTGTCGGTCAGTAGGGCGGTAAGGTCCTTCTTCAGAGCCCGGAAATCGATCTTCTCGAACTCGTGGGCGTAACGGAAGGTCTCGCCCATCGGGTCCGACAGGGAGGAGTTCTGGCGGAGGATTCGGAGGTTCAGCCGGCTCGGCCACCAGTCGCTGTTCGACCGCATCCCGACGTTCGTCGCCCCGTGCACGACCGGGCACCGTTCCTCCTTCTTCTCCGTCTCTGCGCTCATCTTCTCCTCCCTACTCCCACGACCGTATCGAGAGAACCGTGTCGTCGGCCGTCCAGAGGATCCTCTCGGGTCCTCCCGTTCCTCGCGTTCCCCCCGCGCGGAGCCGGCAACGAACGCCGAACGGGCACCGCTCCACGTCCCGTCCGCCGGCAGGATTGGGACGCCGGACTCGCGTTCGGGAGCGCGCTCGGGCCGCCGACATGAACTCCGGGCGTGCATCGGGTCGGAGGCTTATTAGCAGTGCGCGGGCCGAGTGTCGAGCCGCGCACTCCCGGGGCCGCGGGGACCCCTCCGCCCGCGCGCGCCGACCGCGGCCCGCGCGTCGATTCCCGCCGAAGGTCGGGGCCGTCGGTGCGGGATCAGAGGACGCCCATCTCGCGTAACTTCTCGGGAAGGTAGCGCTCCGTAACGTAGTTGAGCCCGTACTTGGCGAGCGACTGCTGCTCGGCCTTCTTCCCGTTCTTGAGCATCAGTTCGATCTCGGCCCGCCAGTCGGCGGTCCCGAACCGGGGGTCGGTGAGCTCGGCCTGGAGCGCCCGGACGTCCTGGTCCGTGAGCTTGTCGGAGGGGAGTTCGTAGTTCTCGATGTCGGAGGCCGTCACGCCGAGGAACTCCGCCGAGGGCGTCGCGAGGTAGTTCGACAGGTGGGCGGTCTTGATCGCCCCGAACGCGACGCTCGCGAAGATGCGGAACGACCAGGGGTCGCCGTCCGTGAAGACGACGACGGGGAGCTTGAGCTCCTCGGTCATCCGCTTGAGGAACCGTCGCGTCGAGCGCGCCGGCTGACCCTTCAGGTGCACGAGGATCGCGTTCTGCTCCTCGTCGAACTCGTTCTCCGAGAGCCGGTCGAACATGCCGCCGCACTCGATCGCGATGACGAACTTCGCGTTCGATCCGACGAACTCGATCTTCTCCTTCTCGACGTTGAACGGGAGGGAGTAGCCTCCGTCGCCGACGTCGTCCCGGCAGTTGATCTTCTTCACGATCCCCTTGCGGTTCCGCTCCTTGATCGTGAGGTCGCCGATCACGGAGGCGCCGTTCTCTTCCGGGTGGAGGCGGAACTCCTCCCGGAGGCGCTGGCACAGCACCTCGAGGTCCTCGATGAGGAGGTTCGACTCGTCCTCGCTGTGGAACTTTCCCTCTTCCCACCCCTCGCTGATGTAGTAGAGCTCCCGCAGGGTCGACGTCTTCGCGTCCACGGCCATCTCGTTGATGAAATCGACCAGGTAGAACGTCCGGAGGAGCATGAGCGCCCCATCGAGCTTCCGCGCGCTGCGCGTCCCGAGCGCGCGACCGAGCTTCCAGACCCCTTCGCGCGGCTGGAAGGCGATGTTCTGTTTCGTCCGCAGCGGAAGGCGCATCCGGGGGATCTCCCCGTTCGAGAGCTGCGCGTAGATCTCCCGGGCCAGGTCGAGCGTGGGTGCGAGGGCGTCGGCCCGGATCTTCGGCTGATCGGCGTCAGTCTTCGTCGCGGACGGGCGCGCTCGCTTCGGCGGCATCGTAATCCACCTCCTCTTCCGGCGCTTCCTCGGCCGCGGCCTCGCTTGCCGCCTGCTCGGTGGCCTCGACGATCGTCCGGGGAAGTCGCACGTCCCAGTCCCCCGGCAGCGGGTCGGCGCCGAGGACGTGGGCCTCGTCGATGCCGGCGACGTACCAGTCGAGGTCGTTCGCCTCGACGTCCGTCTTCGGCGGGAGGGTGATGCGGATCCGGGTCCGGCCGCTGGGCGCGAGCTTCGGCAGGGTCCACCAGGCCCGCCCGAGCTCGGGCTCGGTCCCTTCGGGCGTCGGGTCGAACCGCGCGAGCGCCATCACCTCGGGCGGGATCTCGAGGAACAGCTCGAGGGACCGGGCCCGGGGAGTGTAGTTCGTGACCTCGACCGGGAGCTCCATCCCCTTGGCGCCGCTCGAGAACTGGGTCTCGACGTTCACGACGTCCATGATGCGGGTCACGACCGGCGTGAGGTCGGGGACCGGCTTTCCGACGAGGTGGCTCGTCTTCTCGGCCAGCCGGGGCAGGATCTTCTGGATGATCGCGAACTTGTCGCTCGCGAACGCGCGACGGCTCTTGCGCGAGAGATGCGTTCGCAAGTGGCGGGCGGCCGCCTGGAGCGCGAGGGTGATCTCCTTGTCGAGCTCGGGGTCCTCGGCGATCGCCTCCTTCGCCTCGCTCGTGAAGGGGATCTTGGTCGACGCGACGTGGACCAGGACGACCATCGGCCCGGCCGGGAGGCCCGAGCCGCCCTTCTGGTCGAGGCCGTACCGCCGCCAGTCCATGTTCGAGACCGCGTTCGTGATCGCGCAGGCCCCTTGCTGGAAGAGCAGGGGTACGCGGTTCGCGAACCGGAGGAGCTGGACGGCCTGGTCACCCGGAAGACCGCCCCCGTAGACCAGGCCTACCTCGACCATGAACGGGAAGCCGCCGCGCACCTTCGGCGGCCGGCTCACCGGAGGCGCGAAGAACTCCGGTCGCAGTTCGCCGAGGACGTTGCGCAGCCCGCGCTTGATCAGGAGCGCGCCGATGGGAGAGAGCCCTTCGGTGGAAGGGGAGATGAGGGAGGCCGCCTGGAGCGTCACGAGCAGGCGTTCCTGAGCCTCGAGCGGAATCGAGGAGGGGCTCTGTCCCGTCTTGAGGTTGACCGCGGCGAGCGTCTCGCGGGCCGCCCGCTGGCTCACGCCCTGGAGGTCCTTGGTCAGGAACTCGAGGACCGATGGCCGGCGGGTCATCTTGAGCAGGGTGGAGAGCTCGCCGACCTCGAGACCGTACGGATGCGGGAGCGTCTCCTGTGCCGGGACGGGTAGCTCGGTGGCCGCGCGTTCGAACGTGACGCGCGTACCGTCCGGCTCGACGAGCACGATCCGGGCGTGCGGGTTCACGATCGCGGTCGCGCGGAGGTACTCGAGGGGAGACTGGCGGGACCGGAGGTAGCGGGACTTCAGGACAAGCTCGATGCGCGTGCCGTGCGGCCGGTCCCAGAGGAGCAGGTCCTCGGAAACGATCCTCGGTTGGTTCTTCTGGATGTCGATCGCGAGCTCGAGGACATGGGCCGCCTCCTCCTCCTCGACCTTCGAGATGATCTTCACGGGACGATTGGTGGTCAGGTTGGCGTAGAGCACCGCGGCCGAGATGCCGATCCCCTGCTGACCCCGGGCCTGGCGGTTCTGGTGGAACCTCGAACCGTACAGCAACCGCGCGAAGACGTTCGGTATCTCCTTGCGGAGGATCCCCGGACCGTTGTCGGTCACGGCGACCCGGTAACGCTCGTCCCCCTCCTTCGAGATCTCGACCAGGAGCTCCGGAAGAAGGGCCGCGTCGGCGCAGGCATCGAGACCGTTGTCGCAGGCCTCCTTGACGGTCGTGAGCAGGGCCCGCTGGGGATTGTCGAACCCGAGGATCTGACGGTTCCTCTCGAAGAACTCGGCGACCGAGATCTCGCGCTGTTTCGACGCGAGCTGCTGGGCGATCGTGAGGGACGGCACGGCGCATCTACGGGCGCATCCATCCCTATAAGTGCCGCGCTCGAGGTGAACGATGCACCGAGGAGGAGCGCGGTCCCCCGACGTTTCGCGCGGGAGGACGGGGGAGGTGTTCGGACTGGCAGCGCCTCGCGGGCCCGCCGGGCCGACGGCCTACAGGGAGGCGGGCGGGAAGACGCCCGGCCGGCTCGCGACGTCCCGGAGCACCGGTCGGAACGGTCGCCATCGGGCCGATTCGGAGAGGTCGATCTCGGTGGTCCAGAGGTGCTCCTCCTCCACCAGGGAAGGGAAGTCGACGTCCGAGAGCGGGAGGGGCAGGCCCCGCACATCCCAGGCGCCCGATCCGCCGCCGAAGACGACCCCCTCCTCGACGCCGACCCGGTTGACGAACACGACCGGGAACGCGTTCTCGATGGCCCGGGCCGGCAGGAGACGGTCGAAGAGCGGCCGGCTCGTCACGAGAGAGGCGGAGATCACGATCAGGAACTCCGCACCCGAGAGGGCGAGCTGGCGGGAGACCTCAGGGAAGAACGTGTCGTAGCAGATCTCGAGGCCGACCGGGTGCGCGCCGAGGAGGACCGGCCGGCTTGAGTCGGTCGCGGTGAAGAGGACCCCTTCCTCGAACGGTCCGAAGGTCGGAAGGTAGCGCTTGACCTGGACGAACATCTCCTCGCTCGGCAGGAAGGCGAGCGCGGCGTTGTAGACCTCCCCTTTCCGTTCCGAGGAGGCGACCGGGCCCCCGACGACGACCGTCGTGCGGTTCTCCCGCGCGATCTCGCGCAGCGTCTCGGTCGTCGGGTCCCCGTCCGAGAGCGCCAGCCGGTGGATGCGATCCCCGACCCGGTAGCCGCTCAGGAAGAGCTCGGGGAACACCGCGACCTCGGCCTTCGCGGCCGAGACCGCCTCCCGGATCCGATCGACATTGCGTCGGACGTCCCCGAGGGCCGGTGTGAGCTGGGCGAGGGCGAGCCGCATCTAGACTTCTCCGGTGGACGTCCTCCCAATCCGCTCTCCCAGAAAAACCTGCTCGTGAGACGCCCCTCCGGGAGGCGCCGCGCACCCCCTCGGTGGCCCCGGCGGGCCCGGCCCCGCTCGGGCGGGCCGGCGCACCCGGGATCAGTAGAAGTACCGGCGGACCGAGATGAGGTAGATGAACAGGACGACGAAGATCAGGAACAGCACCGTGATCGAACCCGTGAAGAACAGGTAGGCCGCGGTACCGAAGACCAGGACGATCGTGGTCCAGAGCGCCCAGGTCTCCTGGTGCCAGAGCGAGGTCGCGATGCCGAGCAGGGCCGAACCGAGGATGACCAGGATCGCGGCTCCCAAGAGGTCGATCGACGTGAAGATCTCGAGCGAGGCGGGGACGAAGTTGGGGACGAGGACCCCGAGGAAGAACAGGAGCCCGGCGAGCACCATCACGACCGCGAGGGCGGCGACGATCACCGAGACGACCGCGACCCCGATCGGCAGGCGGGGCCGGATCGGCATCGGCTCCCACCGCGGAGGAAGATGCTCCAGGCGTACGGGCTCCCCTCTCCCGGATTCGACCGACGAACTGCTCATGCGAACGGGACCTGCCCTCGTTCGAGCCCCGGCAGGGAAGAAGTAGCTTTCGTTCGACGCGTGCCGCTAGAAACGTCGTTCGGCCGCGCCGTGCGCCAGCTGCTCGAGGAGATGGCGGTACGGCCCGGCCGGGAGCGAGGCGAGGGCACGGACCGCCCGGTCGCTGTAGCCCTTCGCCTCGGCGGCCAGCACCGGCGCAACCTCGCTCAGGTCGGTGAGCTCGCGCAGGCGGATCAGGTGCTTCGTGCGCTTGTGGCGCAGCTGGAACAACCGCTCGAACTCGGCCTGCTGCTTCGGGCCGAGCCGGGCATAGGTCTCGAGGGAAAGGAGGGTCGGGTTCCCCTCGCGGAAGTCGGCGTAGAGCGGTTTGCCCAATAGGTCCGGGTCCCCGTAGACGTCCAGGAGGTCGTCCCGGATCTGGAAGGCGATCCCGAGCGCCGCCCCGTAGGTGTGCATCGCCGTGATCGTCGGCCCGCTCGCCTCGGCGATCTCCGCGACGCACGCGAGGCCGGCCGCGATGATCGCCGCCGTCTTTCGCTCCACGACCCGGAAGTACCTCTCGCGACCCGTCGACAGGTCGAACCGGCTCGCTTCCTGCAGGACCTCCCCCTCGACCAGGTCGGCGCAGGCCTCGCCCGAGCGCAGGATGATCGAGTGGGAGTACTCCGCCGCGAGCTCGAAGGCCCGCACGAAGAGGTAGTCGCCCGTGATCATCGCGAGCGGGATCCCGAACGCGCGCGGCATCGAAGGACGGCCCCGGCGCGTCTCCGCGTGGTCGATCACGTCGTCGTGGACGAGCGTCGCCGTGTGGATCAGCTGGAACGCCGCCGCGAGCGAGTGGATCGGCCGGGTCGATTCGCGCCCGAGCGCCCGGAACGCGGCCGCCATCACGAGCGGGCGCAGCCTCTTCCCACCGGTCGAGCAGGCGTACCGGGCCGCCTCGGTCAGCTGGGCGTAGGTCGAGCCGAGCACCTGGTTGAGCCGCCAATCGATGTCGGAGACGTCCCTCACGAGGAGGGGAAGGACGCTCGAGAGCTCGACCGCGGTCTCGGCGCCGAGGGTCTTCGCGACCAGCGTCTCGAGGGAGGGCTCGACGTACGCCACCGGGGGCGGATACGCCTCGGGCGAGCCCGTGGTCATGAGTTCCTCCCGAGCCGGGGAGGCCATCGTAGGCGCATCATCGAGTCCAAACCAGATGCCCCGATATATCGCATTCCTAGGGCGAGGAGGGGGTCGATGCCCGTGACGCGGTCCGAGAAACGCTGGATCCGTGCCGCGCGCTCGAGCGGGGTGTAGAGCGCGCTCTTCCAGGCCCGGTCGTAATCGGTCAACGGTCGGCCGAGACGCACGTGGTTCGCCGCGGCGACGCCGGCGAGCCAGCCGCTCAGCATCGCCGTCGGGATCCCTCCGCCGTTGGTCGCCATGACCAGGTTCGCGGCATCTCCGGCGAGGAGCGCCCGCCCGTAGACCAGCCGCTCGGGCGGAGGACCGACCGGGACCCACCACCGGGTGCGGTCGCGGGCGGGGCCGTAGTGATGGGAGGCGAGGAACCGCGTCAAGAGGCCGTCGAGGGAGAGACCCGGCGGGACCGCCCGGACCCCGAGCCCGACGTTCGCGTCGAACGCCCGGGGGAAGAGCCAGGCGTAGCCGTGGGGAGCGGTGCGGCCGAAGTAGATGTCGATCTCGTCGGCGAGCGGGCCGTCGACCGTCGCGGTGATCATCCGGAACATCTCACGGGCCGGAGCGAAACCGACCGATCGCGCGACGGTCGAGATCGGTCCGTCCGCCCCGACGATCACCTCGGCGCGGAGGCTCGTCCCGTCCGTCAGGTGGACCTCGTCGTCGTGGACCCCCGTCACGCCCGCCGGATAGCGGAGCTCGGCCCCGACGCCCTCGGCTCGGCTCGCGAGCGCCTTGTCGAACGCGCGGCGGGAGACCGTGTAGCCTTCGAGGGGGAAGCGGAACCGGTGTCCATAGGGGGAGATACAGGCCATCGTCCGGGTCGTCCGCAGGACCGTGTTCTCCGGGATCTGGAAGGCCGCGTGGATGAGCTCGGGCACCGGGAAGAGATCGGCCAGCTCTCGGGGGGACGGGAGGAACTCCCCGCACTGGACCGGGTGGCCGAGCTCCCGACGGTGGTCGAGGACGACCGTCCGCGCACCGCCCTCGGCCGCGGCCCGGGCCGCGAGGGACCCCGCGGGGCCGGCTCCGACGACCGCGACGTCGAAGTGCTCCATGGGCTCACGCCCCGAAGCTCACGAAGTTCTGCGCCGCCGACTGGATCGCTCCGAGGACCGGTTGCGGATAGAGCCCCACGACGATGATCGCGATGACCACGAGCCCGAGCGCCGCCGCCCGACCGTACCCGAGGCCGCCCGCGGGGAGGATCTCGGGCTCGGAGCCCCCGACGACCGCCCCGGCCGCAAGCGAGCGCTCGGCCGACGGCTCGAAGAACATCACCTTGAGGACCCGGGCGTAGTAGAAGACGGAGAGCGCGCTGTTGAGGAGACCCGCGACCGCGAGCCAGACGAAGTAGCCCTTCGCCTGGACGGCGGCGCTGAAGAGGACGAACTTCGAGACGAACCCGATCGTGAGCGGGACGCCGGCGAGCGAGAGCAGCATCAGGGCGAAGGCGACGCCGAGGAGGGGACGCCGGGTCCCGAGGCCCCGCCAGTCGTCGATCAGCGGACCGATCCCCAACGCCGAGACGCCCGCGATCAGCAGGAAGGCCCCCCCCTTCGCGAAGACGTGGGCGAAGATCTGCAGGGTCGCGCCGGCGAGCGCGGGCGCCGACCCGATCGCGATCCCGATGAGGATGTAGCCGGCCTGGCTGATCGAGGAGTAGGCGAGCATCCGCTTCATCTCCTTCTGGAGGAGCGCGAGGACGTTGCCCACCGTCATCGTGAGGACCGCGACGACGGCGAGCGTCACCTGGAGGATCGGGCCGAGCGGGACGGCGCCGCCCGTGAACGGCGAGCCCGTCCCGACGGTGCGCACGAACAGGATCGGCGCCAGAAAGACGAGGAAGAACGAGAACAGTCCCACCTTCTTCGAGCCGCCCGCGAGGAACGCCGTGACGTCGCTCGGGGCCCCGTCGTAGACATCGACCGCCCAGGCGTGGAACGGGACGAGCGTCGCCTTGAAGGCGAGGCCGACGATCAAGAAGCCGTAGCCGAGCAGGATGAGCACGGGGAAGCCTCCGGTCCCCGTGCCGAGGACGCCGACGGCGCGGATCGCGTAGAGACTGGTGGTGCCGTACGCCCCGAACAGGAGCGAGACGCCGAAGAACGAGAGGGTCGTCGAGAGGGCGCCGATGATGTACATCTTCATCGCCGCCTCGAGCGAGCGGGTGTCGCGTCGCGTGTAGCCGACCAGCAGGTACGTCGCGATGCTCGTGATCTCGATCGAGAGCAGGAGGAAGACGAGATCCGAGGCGATCGCGACGAGCAGCATCCCGATCGTCGCGAGGAGGAGGAGGCCGTAGAACACCGCGGCTCCCCGCTCGTTCGAGGGTCGGCTCGTCGACGCGAGGCTCACGAGGAACGTCGCGACGAGGAAGATCGCCTGGAAGACGAGGCCGAACGAGGTGAAGGCGTAGAGCGGGGACCCGGGCGAGGCGACGTCGATCGCGCTCGACGGGACCGTCGCGAGAGCGGCGAACGGAAGGAACCGGAGGTCGGCCAGGACGAAGAGGAGCGCGAGGCCGGCCGCCGCCGCGGCGATCCCGCCGAGAAGCTCGTTCGAGCGGACGCGGAGGACGTCGAGCAGATAGATCAGGAGGACCGCCGAGAGCAGGAGGATCTCGGGGAGGAACGGGCCCGCGAAGCTTGCGACGTCCGTCATCGGTCTAGGTCCCCGGCCAGCCGTGGATCGGCGAGCTGACGATCACGTTCACGAGAAGTCCCGGCAGGATCCCGAAGAGGACGGTGAAGACGACGAGGATCCCCATTCCGGCCCCCTCGTACCAGGGGACATCGTGCGCTTCCGCGGGGATCCCTTTCGCGGGCCCGAAGAGCATCCGCTGCATCATCCAGATGTAGAACGCCGCGGTGACGACCAGGATCCCGAGGGGGAGGAAGACCCAGTAGCCGAGACCGTTCCACGTCGCGAGCAGCGCCGTGAACTCCGCCGGGAAGCTGATCAACGCCGGGAGTCCGAGCGACGCGAGCGAGCCCGCCATGATCATCGTCGAGAGGGCCGGGGTCGTCGGGGTGATCCCGCCGACCGAGGCGATGTCCCGGGTGCCGAAGGTGTGGTGCACGCTCCCCGACGCCATGAACAGGAGCGCGCTCACGATCCCGTGGGCGAACATCAGGAGGACCGCCGCGATGAGTCCCAGCGAGGAATCGAGGGCGATCGCGAGGAGGACGATCCCCATGTGGTTGATCGAGGAGTAGGCGACGAGCCGTTTCAGGTCCCGCTGCGAGAGCGAAAGGACCGAGCCCCAGACGATCGAGAGGAACGCGACGAAGAACAGGATCGGCTGCGCGTGGTGGATGCCGCTCGGGAGGATCTCGACGGCCCACCGGATGAGCCCGTAGCCACCGAGCTTGAGGAGAAGCCCGGCCAGGAGGACCGATCCGCCCGTGGGCGCCTCGACGTGGGCGTCGGGAAGCCAGGTGTGGAACGGGACGATCGGGAACTTGACCCCGAAGCCGAAGAAGAGGGCGAGGAAGAGGATCGTCTGGGGGACGGCGGCCAGGGTGTGCGCGGAGGCGTAGATCGCCGAGAAGTCGAAGGAGGTGGCCCCCGAATAGAAGATGACGGCGAGGAGCCCGACCAGCATCACGATCGATGCGACGTGCGTGTAGACGAAGAACTTCAGCGCCGCGTAGCGACGGTTCGGGCCGCCCCAGAACCCGATGAGGAAGAACATCGGGACGAGGACGGCCTCCCAGAAGAGGAAGAAGAGCAGGACATCGAGCGCGACGAAGACGCCGAAGGAGCCGAGGCAGGTGAGGACGACCAGGCCGAAGTAGGCCGCGGGGCGCTTCGACTCTCCCCAGGAGTAGATGACCGTCGCGATCTGGAGGATCGCGGTCAGGAGGATCAGGACGAGCGAGATCCCGTCGACGCCGACCGTGTAGTTGATGTTCAGCCAGGAGAGATGGATCCAGGCGTACGACTCGCCCTCCGAGAAGCCCGGGATGAGCGATGCATTGTAGCCCGGCCAGCCCGGGAAGGCGAGGAAGATCAGCGCGACCTCGACCAGGAAGATCGCCGAGACGCCGAGGGCGACCCAGCGGGCACGGCTCCCGGCAACGAACGTCGCGATCGTCCCCACGAGGAGGGTGAGGATCGTGAGGGAGAGGATCGGCAGCATCTAGCTCCCTCCGACCCACGAGACGAGGTAGGGTGCGACGAAGAGCAGGAGGACGAAGACCGTGATGAGACCGGCCACGACGTACGCCGCGTAATCGCTGACGAACCCGGACTGGATGCGGCGGAGGCGGTCGGAGAGGCCGGCGAACATCCGCTCGAACCCGTGGACCGTCCCGTCGATGACGAACCGATCGAAGAAGTCGGCCGCGCGCGCGACCGAGTAGACGCCCTTCTGTCCGATCCAGTCGAATCCGGCCTTGAAGTAGTACCGGTTCAGGAGGAGGCGGCGGAGCGACTGGGCCGCGCTGTCCGGCGCGAGCGAGTAGACCCGTCCGTTGCCCCAGAGCCGCCAGGCGAGCGCGAGACCCGCGAACGCGAGGAGGACGCTCCCGGTCGAGAGGAAGATGTCGGTCGTCCCGTAGGTGGGCGGGATCCCCGCCGCGCCCACGCCGCTCAGAAGGAGCGTCTGGAAGTTCGGCCAGAAGATCAGGAGCCCCGAGACGGCCGCGAGGGCCGAGAGGGTGACGAGCGGGACCTTCATGACCCAGGTCCCTTCGTGCGCGTGGGGGAGCGTCGGATCGCGCGGGCCGTCGCCCGAGAACGCGAGGAACCAGGCGCGGAAGATGTAGTACGCGGTCAGGAAGACCGCCGCGTAGGCGAGGAGGAAGAACGGCCAGTAGGCCGGGTGCGCTCCGAGCTGGGAGTACACGCCCGAGAGGATGTCGTCCTTCGACCAGAAGCCGGCGAACGGGGGGATCCCCGAGAGCGCGAGCCCGCCGACCGCGAACGCCCCCGCGGTGATCGGCATCGCCTTGCGGAGCCCGCCCATCTTGAACAGGTCCTGGGTCCCGATGGCGTGGATGACCGAACCGGCGGCGAGGAAGAGGAGCGACTTGAAGAACGCATGCGTGAACAAATGGAAGAGCCCGGCCATCGCGAAGCCGGCGCCGACCCCGAGCACCATGTAGCCGAGCTGGCTGATGGTCGAATAGGCGATCACGCGCTTGATGTCGGGATGGACGACCGCCATCGAGGCGGCGAAGAACGTCGTGAAGCCGCCCACCGCCACGATCGCGAGCTGGTCGGTCGAGGTGAAACCGATGAACACGCTCGTCACCGCGAGCAGATAGACCCCGGCCGCCACCATCGTCGCGGCGTGGATGAGGGCCGAGACCGTGGTCGGCCCTTCCATCGCATCGGGGAGCCACACGTGGAGCGGGAACTGCGCGCTTTTGCCCGCCGCGCCCCCGAGGATCATGATCCCGGCGACCGTGAGGAGGAGTGAGTTCCCGCCGTTGGCCACGGGAAGGAACGGCTGGGTGCCGTTCGCGAAGACGAACCCGTTCGCGGCCCATCCGCCGTTCGGGCCGGTGGTCGCGTAGTGCGCGAAGTAGATGAAGATCCCGAGCAGGAACATCACGTCGCCGACGCGCGTGACGAGGAACGCCTCCTTCGCCGCGCTCGAGGCGCTCGGCTTCTCGTAGTAGAAGCCGATCAGGAAGTACGAACAGACACCGACGAGCTCCCAGAAGAGGAAGAACTCGAAGAGATTGTTCGCGATGACGAGCCCCGACATCGCGGCGAGGAAGAGCGAGAGCTCCGCGTAGTAGCGCGGCAGCCCCCGGTCGTGGTGCATGTACTCGATCGAGTAGAGCATCACGAGGAAGCCGACGATCGTGACGACCAGGAGCATCAGGGCGGAGATCGGGTCGACCAGCGTGCCGACGACCAAGGAGAATCCGTTCGGGAACGTGGAGCCGGCCGCGGCCGGCAGATGGAACCAGGTGAACTGCACGTTGGTGTACGTGCCCGGGTTCAGCATCTCGGCGGCGCCGATCAGGACGCCGACGACGAGCGCCGCGCCGGCGAAGGCGACCGCGATCCACCCGCCCCACTCGAAGCGCTTGAGCCGGGTCCCGCTGAGGCCGACGATGACGAAGGAAAGGACCATGAAGAGCGGGACGAGGAACGCCCAGCCGAACAGGTCCGTGAGCCCCGACGTCGCGCTCGCCCCCTCCTCAGAGCCTCAGGTCGGTCGCCTGCGCGACGTTGATCGTTCCCTTGAGGCGGTTCAGGGCGAGGACGATGGCGAGCCCGACCGCGACCTCGGTCGCCGCGAACCCGATCAGGACGACCGCGATCGATTGCCCGGTGACCCCGCTCGGTCCCCCGAGATACCCGGCGAAGTAGACGAAGTTCAGGATCGTCGCGTTCATCGCGATCTCGATCGCGATCAGGAGCAGGATGAAGTTGCGCCGCGTCAGGATCCCGAAGATCCCGACCGCGAGCAGCGCGGCCGAAAGGCCGACGAATCCGACGACCGGAAGGTCGGTCACTCACGTCCCTCCCGGACGAGGTAGATCGCTCCCCCGACCGCGACCAGCATGATGAGACCGAGGAGGAGGAGCCACGGCCCGTTGACGTTGAACAGGTTCTGCGAGAGGGCGGTCGGGTCGTAGGAGTACTGGATGCTCCCGTTCGATGACGGGAACTCCCCGATCGCCGCGACGACGAAGATGAACGTCACCACCGCGAGGGCGAACGGGACGAGCCCGATCCCCGTCGCCGCTTCGCGGGAGAAGATCCGCTTCCGCGTGACCATGATCCCGAAGAGGAGGAGGACCGTCACCGCACCGGCGTAGACGCCGAGCTGGAGGACTCCGAGGAACGGGGCGCTCAGGAGGAAGTAGATCGCCGCGAGGTCGACGAAGAAGATCGCGATCCACATGATCGTGTGGACGAGCTCGCGCACGAGCAGCGCACCGATGCCCGTCGTGAGCGCGACGACCGCGAGCAGCCCGAACGCGGCGTCCTCGTAGATCACTTGCGGGCCCCCCAGAACAGGCACTCCTTCGGACAGACGCTGATGCAGGTGCCGCAGCGGACGCAGTCGGAGTCGTTGACGACCGGCTCCTTCCAGATCCGCTTCGGGAGCTTCTCGCCGGGCTTGGCCTCGGGCTTCGGGATATCGAGCATGGTGATGCACTGCGTGGGGCAGTCCCGGGCGCACGCGTTGCATCCGATGCAGAGCGGTGGGTCGAGGAGGATCGAGTCCTCGTTCTCCGGCCGGGCGAGCCGGATCGGGTTCATGGGGAGCTTCGAGCGGAAGACCTCGAACATCCGCTGGGGGGAGAAGACCATCTCCGAGCGCTTCGGGGTGGTGATCTCGTAGCGGGTCGTCATCGTGAGGCACCCCTCGGGGCAGGCATCGGAGCAGAACCCGCAGAAGCTGCACTTGCCGTAGTCGATCTGGGGGCACTTCTTGGGGTGCTTCGGGTCGCCGCCGGGGACCGTCACCATGTCGATGCAGATGTCCGGGCAGGAGAACGCGCAGAGGTTGCAGCTGATGCACGTCGCGATGTTCAGCGCGTGCACCCCGCGGTAGTTGTCCCAGACCTGGCCGACGCCGAACGGCTTTCCGAACGCGACGTCGAGCTTGTCCCGGAACTTCGGGTCCTCGAGGCGCTCGTACGGGTAGACGATCGTCGACGGGCGCACCAGGCTCTTCGTGAACTGCCGTGCCGCGGTCGCCATCGGCCGTGCGACCCAGAGGATCGGGTTCTCGCTCGTCTTCTCTTCCGTTCGACCTTCCTTCATGGTTCGATTTCCCCTCCTACGTCCCCAGGGACGGAACGCATCCAAACAGCGGCAGGCACTTCACCGTCACGAGCGCCGCCGCGAGGAAGATCGACAGGAGCGAGAGCGGGATCATCCGGTTCCACCCGACCCGGAGCAGCTGGTCGGTCCGCACGCGCGGGAGGGAGGCACGGATCCAGACGAACACCCCGAAGACGGCGTAGGTCTTGATCATCAACCAGACGATGCCGGCGAGCGGGAAGGACGTCGCCGCGCTCGGGAGCCAGGACGGCATCGTCCAGCCGCCGAGGAAGAGGAGGACGACCAGGATGCTCCCGATGAGCGCGCGCAGGTAGTCGGCGAACATGAAGAACGCGAAGAGCATCCCGCCATACTCGGTGTTCCACCCTTCGACGAGCTCCGCCTCCGCCTCGGGAAGGTCGAACGGGATCCGCTCCATCTCGGCGAGCATCGCGGCGAAGAAGACGATCAGCGCGACGAAGAGCGGTCCCCAGAACCAGTAGTTCTGCTGCTCGTAGACGATCGTCGAGAGGTCGAAGCTCCCCGCGACAATCACGACCGCGACGACCGAGAGGAGGAGGGGCACCTCGTAGGCGATCATCTGGGCGGCCGAGCGCATCCCGCCCATCAGGGAGTACTTGTTGTTGCTCGACCAGGCGCTGATGAAGATGAAGAGGGGGGCGAAGGAGAAGATCGCGAGCGCGAGGAGCAGCGAGAGCGGCAGCGCCCCCGAGTTCCATCCCGAGGAGACCGGCAGGACCCCGAAGAGGACGAGCGACGCCACCATGTAGGCCGTCATGCCGCTCCAGAACCCGAGCCGGTCCGCATCCCGTGGGCGGACGGTCGTCTTGCGGAACAGTTTGAAGCCGTCCGCGAAGTTCTGGAGGAGCCCGGCGTAGCCGACGTGCATCGCCGCCCGGCGGTCCATGAACCGCCCGAGGAGCTTGCGCTCCCACCAGATCAGGAGGATCGTGTTGAGCATCGTCGCGACCAGGAGGATCGCGGCGAAGACGAGGACCGCGAGGCCCGTGATCAGGTCGGAGTTCGTGATCCAGGCGTTCGCGGGCGACGGAAGGACCGATCCGATCCCGGTCAGGATGTAGTTCACGAGGTCGTACGACACCGAGTAGAGCGTGAGGGACGACATGGCACGGGCCCGACTACCGGTCGACCTCCCCGATGCAGACGTCGATGCTTCCCATGATGGGAGGAATGTCGGCGAGGCGGTAGCCGACGAGGTACTTCTTCGCGGCCGAGATGTTCGCGAAGACCGGTGAGCGGAACTTGACGCGGTACGGGTGCTCGCCCCCCTCGTTCACGACGTAGGCCTGGGCCTCGCCGTGCGGCTCCTCGATCGAGGAGAACCCGATCCCCTTCGGATAGTTCCGCTTCAATAGGTATCCCTCCCGGCCGACCGGGGCGTACGGGGCGCCGAGCCACCGGGGAAGCTCCCTCGCCATCACCGGTCCGGGATGGTGGTCGAGCCAGTCGAGGACCTGACGGAGGATGCGGACCGACTGACGCATCTCCTCCATGCGCACGAGGTAGCGGCCGGTGACGTCGGCCGTATCGGCCAGCGCGACGTCGAAGTCGACCTGGTGGTAGACCGCGTACGGGCGGTCCTTACGGAGGTCGCGCTTGAGGCCCGCGGACCGGAGCGTGGGTCCCGTGACGCCGTGGGCCACGCAGTCGTTCGCGGAAAGGACCCCGAGGTTGTCGCACCGCTTGTGGAAGATGTCGGAGCCGAGCGTCAGGCGGTCGTACTCCGCGAACCGTTCCATCAGCCAGTCGAGGACCTTGCGCGCCCGGTCGGTGAAGCCGGGGGGGAGGTCGTTGCGGACCCCGCCGACGCGCATGTACTCGTAGGTCATCCGGGCGCCGGTGTAGCTCTGGAAGAGGTCGAGCACGAGGTCCCGGTCCCTCATCCCATAGAGCAGAGGGGTCAGGAGCCCGATGTCGACCACGAACGCCGCGTACCACATGATGTGCGAGGCGATCCGCTGGAACTCCTCGCACATCACGCGGATGTACTGGGCGCGTTCGGGCGGCTCGATGTGGAGCGCCTTCTCCGACGCGATGATGTAGAGGTGCTCCCAGGAGAGGCCGGCCACGTAGCAGGTCCGGTCCATCAGGGTGACGACCTCGTTGTAGTGGCGGTCCTCGCTGATCTTCTCGATCCCGCGGTGGAGGTAGCCCATTTCGGGGTCGACGTCCAGGACCACCTCGCCGTCGATGTGGACCCGGAGGTTCCAGAGGCCGTGCGTCATGGGGTGCTGCGGCCCCATGTTGATCCACATGTCAGACATGGCGCGTCTTCACCTCCAGCTCCTCGGGCTCGTGGATCTTGAACGATCGCAGGAGCGGCCGAAACTCGTAGCCGTCGGGCGTCAGGAGGTGTCGCAGGTCCGGATGATGGTCGAAGGTGATGCCGACGAGCTCCCAGGTCTCCCGCTCGTGCCAGTTCGCGCTCGGCCAGACCCCGGAGGCCGTCTCGATCCGGGGATCGTCCGCCGGGACGTCCGCGGAGAGGAGGGCGTACTGCTTTTCGGCGTCCGACCAGACGACGTAGAAGACCTCCCGGTGGTCGACCCAGTCGATCCCCCCGACCATGGAGAGATGCAGGTAGCCGAGCTCGTGGACCGCCCGGAAGAGCGCGAGGGCGCCGTCCCGCTGGAAGCGCACCCGTCCGGCGAACCCTTCGAACGGTTCCACGCCGAGCAGGTGCTCCCCGGCCTTCGGAGCGAGTGCGGTCCGGAGCTCCTCCGGTCCCATGCTCCCTACCACGCCCCCGTGCGGCCTCTTGGGGGTTTATTCCTTGCGCTCGCGGATCAGTTTCTCGAGGGTCAGGATCCCGTCCAGCAGCGCTTCCGGACGCGGCGGGCATCCGGCAATATAGACGTCGACCGGAACGAGCTTGTCGACCCCCGGCACGACCGAATACGCGGTCCGGAACGGACCGCCCCCGGTCGCACAGTTCCCCATCGCGATGACCCACTTCGGCTCGGGCATCTGCTCGTAGAGCGTGATCAGCTTGTGCGCCACCTTCCAGGTGACAGTCCCGTTGACGATCATCAGGTCGCACTGACGAGGCGAGGAGCGGGCCACGACGCCGAAGCGTTCGGCATCCCACCGGGCCCCGAACGCCGCGGCGAACTCGATCGCGCAGCAGGCGAGCCCCCAGTGGAGCGGGAAGAGCGAGTTCCGACCGGCCCAGTTGAAGACCGGTCCGAGGACCGTCTCCCGGCCCCGCTGGGAGATCAGGCTCCCGAGCGCCTCCTTCGCCGCGGGGATGAACTCGCGGGCGCGGAGCGCTTCGATCTCGACGAACGGTACCGCGGCCTGTCCCGCCATCGGGAGCTCCCCGTCGACGCGGAGGCTCTCGGACGGCAGTGTCATCGACTTCGCGACCGGACGCGCCGGTGCGGCGGGGGTCGCCGTCACACGACCCACCTCTTCTCGCCGCTGAGCGCGTAGTAGATCCCGGTGATCGCGAGCGCGGTGAACCCGAGCGCGATGAAGATCGGGTACCAGCCCGAGTTCACGCCCCGGAAGGTGAGGCCCCAGAGCGCGAGGACGAATCCGATGACGTCGACCGCGACGAAGACGATTGCGAAGGTGTAGTGCTGGGTCGGGAAGTCGATCTGGGCCTCACCTTCGGCCTCCTCGCCACACTCGTACGTCGTCAGTTGCAGGTACGATTTCCGACGCTTCGCCCCGAGGAAACGGTTCGCCCAGAGCGATCCGCCGGCGAACACCGCCGCCACCACGGCGAAGACGAGGAACGTCGTGACCCCGGCTTCCATGGTCGTTACCCTCCGCTCACCAATTCGTACCTTCGACCCAATCGCGTTATTTAACCGTACCCGGCGGTACGCCTCGCCACGGCAGTGCGTACGCCTTATGCTCGCGCGACGCGCGCCCCGGACAGCTTAAAACTGTGACTCTTCTTCTCGGAAAATGCGCGCGGAATCCTTCCGTACCTATCCGAAGCTCGAGGGACGGTTCGTTCGCTTGGTCGCTCTCGATCTCGCGCACCGGGACCCGCTCGCCGCGGCCGCGCAGGACCCGGAGGTCGGCCGGTACATCCTCACGGCGCCCGGGACCACGCCGGGGGAAATGGAGGCGGTGATCCGCACGCTGCTCGACCGGCGGGCCGCCGGGACCGATCTCCCCTTCACCACGATCCGGGTCTCCGATTCGGTCCCGGTCGGGATGACGCGGTATCTCAACATCGACCGCCCGAACGATGCGGTCGAGGTCGGCGGGACCTGGCTCGACCGACGCCTGTGGCGGACGCCGTTCAACACCGAGTCGAAGTACCTCCTGCTCACGCACGCGTTCGAGACCGAGGGAGCCCATCGGGTCTACCTGAAGACCGACGTACGGAACGAGCGCTCCCAGCGGGCGATCGAGCGGCTCGGCGCGGTCCGGGAAGCGGTCCTTCGCGAGCACATCCGGCTGCCGGACGGTCAGTTCCGCTCCTCCGTCTTCTATGGCATCCTCGCGAGCGAGTGGCCGAAGGTGAAGCGGGGTCTCGAGGAACGGCTCGCTCGACCCTGGACTCCGAGCGCGTAGTAGGACCCTCCGGATCAGGGCCGGAGTTATGGTGCCCTCCCTCTCTCAGGGCGCTGTGCCGCTCGGTTTCCATCCGCCGGTCGTGCTGACGGGCCGGAATGCCGAACTCCTTCCCCTCGCTACCGAACAGATCCCGGCGCTCGCCCGCGCGGGCCGGGACCCCGAGGTCTGGCGGCTTCTGCGGATCGGACCGGGGCGAACCGAGGGAGAGATCACCTCGCTGGTCGAGGGGATGCTCGAAGAGCAGACCGAAGGGACCGTTCTCCCCTTCGTGGTCCGGCAGCTTCCCGAGCGCACGGTGATCGGGATGTTCCGCTTCTTCGACATCGACCGGGCGAGCCGATGGGTGGAGGTCGGGACGTGGCTCGATCCGGCGGTGTGGCGAAGCCCCGTGAACACGGAAGTGAAGTACCTCGGCCTGCGGTACGCCTTCGAGGAGGAGGGCATGCACCGGGTCCAGCTCAAGACCGACTCCCGGAACCTGCGCTCCCAGGCTGCGATCGAGCGCCTCGGAGCGGTGCGAGAGGGACTCTTGCGCGAACATGTCCGCCTCCCCGATGGTTCCCTGCGCTCCTCCTACGTCTACAGCGTCCTCGCACCGGAGTGGCCTTCCGTGAAGCGGAACCTCGAGGAGAAGCTCGCGCGCCCATGGACTCGACGTCCCACGGACGACGTGCACGACGTCGCCGCTCGATGAGAGGCGATCGTCGTCCCGGTACGGGTGCGCTCGCTACCTAGGGGGCGGGAAACTTCGGCGGCCGCTTTTCCCGGAACGCCCGGATCCCCTCCGGGAGCTCGGCGCGTTCGGCGGCCTCGACCTGGGCGCGCCGCTCGAGCATCATCTGCGACTCGGCGCTCTCACTGAACGCTGCGTGCAGGAGCCGCTTCGTCGCACCGTAGGTGAGCGTCGGTCCCGCCGCGAGCTCCTCCGCGCGCTCGAGCGCCCTCCCGACGAGCTCGGAGGCCGGCACCACCTCGTGGAGCAGGCCGAGCTCCCGGGCCCGGGCGGCCGAGACCTTCGTGTTCGAGAAGAGGAGCTCCTGGGCGAGGCCGATCCCGAGGTAGTGGGGGAGGAAGTAGGTGAGCCCCCCGTCGGGCACCGCCCCGAGCGTCGGGAAGGCCGGCACGAGCGAGGCGTCCTCGCTCGCGATCCGCCAGTCGGCGGCGAGGGCGAGGGAGAGCCCACCGCCGGCCGCGACCCCCGGCAGGGCCGCAAGGACCGGTTTGGGCATGCCGATGACCTCGCGGATCGCGCTCTCCATCTCCCCGGTGAGCGCGTGGAACATCACCGCGAGCTCGCCGCGGGCGCGGAACTCGTCCATCACCGCGACGTCCCCGCCGGCGCAGAACGCGCCCCCGGCCCCCGTGAGCAGGACCGCCCGAACGGCGTGGTCGGTCGCCACCCGCTCGAGCGCCTGGCGGAGCGCCCGCATCGACGGGACGTCGAGCGCGTTGCGCCGTTCGGGCCGGTTGAGGGTGATGACCTCGATGCTTCCCTTCCGCTCGCTCCGTACCGGGTCCATGGTGGGCGACCAGCGGCCGTTCCGGCTCTTAACGATGGCCCGCGTCCGGCGCTCCCGGGCCCCGGCTCACTCCTCGGGGGGTCGGGGCCGGCGGCGTGGGTCGGCCTGCGGTGGGGGCGGTGACGTAGGGGGAGTGCCCCCGTGCGAGGGAGGTTGGGACGGGGCCGGCGGCCGGCTCGTGGGCGGGGGAGCGATCTCGTCCGCCGCGGGCAGCTCGGGCATCTGCGCGGCCCTCGTTCCCTTCCCGTACGGCGTGACGATCGAGGCGGACTCGTCGGACTCCGCCTTGATCTCGTCCTCGATCGACTTGATCTCGGTCAGGAGCTCCTCCTGCTTCGGGATCGGACCCAGGATATTGTCCATCGAGCCGATCCGCTTCTCGAGGTCCTCGAGCGTGTTCAGGGCCCGGTCCGGCACCTGCCGGCTCGTTCCCATGTACTCGCTCGCTCCTTCCATGAGGCGCGAGAACTCGAACGGGAAGAGGATCTTCGTCGCCTGGCCGTCGCCGACCTTCGTGACGGTGTCGAGCGAAAGGACGGTGAGCGCCTTCGCATCGAGGACCCCGGCCCCGAGGGAGAGGATGCGGAGCCGCTGGGACTCTCCCTGGGCCTCGAGGATCGTCGCGACCCGTGCCCCCTCGGCCTCCAGGATCTGGGACTGGCGGACCCCTTCGGCCTGCAGGATCCGGGACCGCTTCTGCCCTTCCGCGACCAGGATCGCGCTCCGCTTCTCCCCATCGGCCCGGAGGACCGCCGCACGCCGCTGGCGCTCGGCGGCGGTCTGCTCCTCCATCGCCGCCTTCACCGGTCCGACCGGGTCGACCTCCTTGATCTCGACCGCATCGACGCGGACGCCCCACTTGTCGGTCGCCTCGTCGAGGATGTCGCGGAGGCGGGTGTTGATCCGCTCGCGGTTGTACAGGATCTCGTCGAGCTCCATGTCACCGATGATCGACCGGAGCGTCGTCTGGGCCAGGGCGACCGTTGCGATGTGGTAGTCCTGGACCTGGAAGATCGCCTTGGGCGCGTCGACGACCTTGATGTAGATGATCGCGTCCACGTTCGTCGGGGAGTTGTCCTTCGTGATCACTTCCTGGCGGGGGACGTCGAGCACCTGCGTGCGCAGGTCGATCTTCAGGACCTGAGCGAGCGGGCTCACCATGTTGAACCCGGGGTTGATCATCCGCTTGTACGACCCCAGCAGCGTGACGATCCCCTGCTGGTACGGCTGGATCGTGTAGATCATCCGCGTCAGCAGCACGAGGATGAGGATGAATGCGAGAACGACGCCGACGACGATCCCGGTGTAATCCACCATGCCTTCGCTACCCCCTAACTACCAACAGCCTGGCGTCGCGCAAGCCATTCCGGCTCTTGAAGTCGCGTCGCCGGCTCGGCCAATGCCGCCGGCGTCCTACGGCGACTTCGGGGGCTCCACCGGCACGACCGAGACCGAGACGCCTTCCCCGTGGACGATCCGGACCCGGGTGCCGACGGGGATCGGGACGTCGGAGCGCGCCGACCAGATCTCCGACCGCACCCGGACCTTCCCCCGGAGGGTCCCCGGCACGACGGGGGCGATGACGATCGCCTCGTCCCCAACCAGTCCGCCGCTCGTCGTGCTTAAGGGTCGATGGGTCGGGGCGACCCAGCGGTAGTACGGGATCTCCACGAGCGCGGCGAGGATCGCCGTGACGACGATCGCGAAGGGGCCGTAGTAGCTGTCGAGGAGGAGGTTGGGAACGAAGAGGTAGAGGAACCCCGCGACCAGGAGGATCGAGCCGGGGATCAGGAGGAGCGCACCCGGATGGATCAGCTCGGACATGAGCAGTATGATCCCGGCGACAACGAGCGCAATCCCGATGGCCGGGTCGATAACGGACACGTCCCTGGTTCCCGTACAGCAAAAGGTGAGGATAAAAGGAGAGGGACCGCCGTTTGGAATCTAGCGGATATATTGATTGGTGGTGGCGAGGTCGAAGCCTCGGACGACCTTGAGCCGCCGCCCGTTCCCGCCCGGCGCCGTCGCGAGGAACGGGTAGAGCCGCCAGATGTCTCCCTCGGCCATCCGCGTCGCCGGGTGGTCCGGACCGAAGGCGGTCCTCGTCACGTGCGCCGTCACTTGGCGCACCGCCCGTTCGTCCAGGTAGCCGAGCGAGTGGAGGTACTCATGGGCGAGGATCACGTAGACGAAGGAGTTCAGCTCGGTCGAGGACCGAGCATGCAGCCGCATCGTCTCGACCAGCCCCTCGTTCATCACGATCAGATTGCCCGTGACCTGCCAGTACGCCCCCAGTTGGGGGGGAAGGTTGGAAAGGCCGAGCCCAAGACCCGGTCGCTCGACGCCGAGGACGTGGTGGACGGCGGCCCGTACGACCCGGAAGACGGCATCGTAGCTCGCGGGGGCATCGAGGCCCCGGGCCAGGGCGAACGGGGCGCGTGACGACCCATCGGGCCCGCGCGACGGAGGGAGCGGGGGGCCGGGGGGTTCGGAGGCGAAGGCTCGGACCGGCATCAACGAGAAGACGAACCCCCGAGCTTTATAGGCATGCTTACGGACACGCCACGTGCCTACCGCGGCCGGGTGCGCGCGACCTCCCGCCCCGACAATCATCCTATGAGGGGGCTACCGTTGGCGGGCCGGCATGCCCCGTCCCGAAGAGGTCGTCTTTCCCGGCCGCGAGCGGTTCGAGGACCGTCGTAGGGAGCGTGAGCAGCGAAAGCTCCTCGACGAGTTCTTCGACCACTCGACCCTGCTCGCCGTCTCGCGGCTCGTGAACCGGGGGCTCTTCGACTCCGTCGACTATCCGATATCGACCGGAAAGGAGGGCGGGGTCTTCCGGGCGACGCACGGGGAGGAGTACCGGGCGGTCAAGGTCTACCGGATCTCGAACACGGTCTTCCGGAACCTCCCGTTGTACGCGCTCGGGGAGCTCCGGCGAGAATCGAGCGCCCGGAACTACGGCGGACTTATCTTCGCCTGGACCCGTAGGGAGCATACGATCCTCGGGCGTCTCAAGGACGCCGGCGTCCGAGCCCCGATTCCGTACGGCCACTTCCGGAACATCCTGGTCATGGAGTACATCGGGTCCTCCGAAGGAGCGGCTCCGCGGCTCAAGGACGCCCTCATCGAGGAGCCGCAGGCCGTCTACGACGACATCGTCGCGCAGATCGGACGGATGACCCGGGAGGCGAAGCTCGTGCACGGGGACCTCTCCCCCTACAATACGCTCTACTTCGACGATCACGTGGTCCTGATCGACGTGGCGCAGGCGGTCTCCGTCGAGCATCCCGCGGCGTACCGGCTCCTCGCGCGCGACGTTGAGAACTTCGCGAAGTTCTTCCGACGCCTCGGTCTCGACGTCACCCCGGAGGAGCTCCTGCACGCGGTGGGGGGCGACGCGATCCGATCGGAGGCCGCGGAGCTCTAGCGATGCCGTCCCTCTACGCCCGCATCCCCGACGACCGGGTCGGGGCGCTGATCGGCCCGGGGGGACGCACGAAGCGGGACATCGCGGAGCGGACGGGAACCCGGATCGACGTCGACGCCGAGGAGGGGGAGGTCCGGGTCGAGGGCCCCGACACCGACCCCGGCGCGGTCCTGAAGGCGCGCGACATCGTGCTCGCGATCGGGCGGGGGTTCTCGCCCGAGCGGGCGATGCGCCTCCTCAAGGAGAACACGTTCCTTGGGATCCTCGATATCAAGTTCACGACGGGCCATCACGAGAAGTCGGCGCTCCGCCGGATCCGCTCGCGCGTGATCGGGACCCGCGGCCGAGCGCGTGCGCGGATCGAGGAGCTCTCCGGCTGCTCGATGAGCGTCTACGGCTCGACCGTCGCCCTCATCGGCGAGGAGGAGCAGCTCGAGCGGGCGACGCGGGCGGTCGAGCTCCTTCTCAAGGGCAGCGAGCACTCGACCGTCTTCCATCTGCTCGCCCGCCTGCGCCGGGACGCGGCCATCGCCGAAGCAACCGCGACGGCCGACGGGGACGAGGCGGGCTAGGAGCGATGGCGAAGACCGTCCCCCTCGATGCGCGGGTGCTCTCCTGGGCCCGAGGGGTCTTCGGACGGTACTATGCCTCCGAGCGGATCGATCCTCCGACCCGCCTCGCCCGCAGGGAGTTCGCCGCGTTCCCGTTCGCGACGGAGACTATGATGCGCCGGCACGCGACGCTCCGGACGCCCGAGGAGTTCCACGGATACCTCGCCCACGAGGTTCCGCGGCACGTCTACTACTCGTCGGCCTACTACCGTCACCCGGCCGGGCCCACGATGGCGGCGAAGGAGTGGCTCGGCGCCGACCTCATCTTCGACCTCGATTCGGACCACCTGCGCGGAGCCGGGGAGCTCGATTACGCCGGCCAGCTCGAGCTCGTCAAGAAGCGGCTCATCGACCTCGTGGACGACTTCCTGTACCGTGATTTCGGGATCGACCTTGCCGCGACCTCGTTCGTCTTCTCGGGCGGTCGCGGCTACCACGTCCACGTGCGGGACGACCGGTTCCTCTCCCTCACGAGCCCCGAGCGCCGGGAGCTCGTCGACTACGTCCTCGGGATCGGCGTCGACCCGACGCGGATCATCGAGCCGCGACGGGCGGACGTGCGCTCCGGTCGGGTCGCGAGCGCGGTCGACTCCGGAGAGGGCAGGGCCCCCGGCGCCCGCGACTCCCCTCTGGTGCGCTCCCTCGCCCCACCGGACGCCCCGGGGTGGACCGGGCGGAGCACCCGCGCGCTCCTCGACGTGCTCGCGCGATGGGAGGAGAGGGGGCCGGCCGTCGCGCGGCAGGAGATGATCGGCTACGGGATGTCCCCGACCAAGGCCTCCCGCTGGGCGAAGGTCCTGGTCGACCTCCACGGCGGCACGCGGATCCGCCACAGCCTGAGCCTGGACGCCCTGGTCGGTCAGCAGCTGCCCACGGAGATCCTCTCCTCCGTGGTCGAAGGAGCGAAGATCGAGATGCAGGGCGAGACCGATGCCCCCGTCACGACGGACATCCACCGTCTCATCCGCCTCCCGCGCTCGCTCCACGGGGGCACCGGCTTCCGGGTCGTCCCGCTCGCGCGGGACG
>JBJKRJ010000017.1:0-39326 GCA_046704665.1 Thermoplasmata archaeon
AGATCGTCGAGCAGATCCGGGTGCAGGTCCAGGGGAAGGGACCCGTGGAGAAGCGGGCCGGACCCGAGGATATCCGGCGCTTCGGCGACGCATAGACGAACCCGAACTTCCGGGCGGCGTCCCGTCCGTCGGGGCGCCGCCTCTCTCTTTTTTTGATCTCCCGGAGGGTGACTCGGACCGGTGGTCTCCCCCGGAATCGGCCGACACGGAAAGGGGAAACGGATGGGACGGGTGACCGGAGCGTCATGTCCCTCGTGAGGATCGCCCGGGACCCGGCGGAGCGCGACGCGGCGAGCCGGGCGATGTGGGAAGAGTACGCGGTGGTCCTCACCGGTGAGGCCGGTCTCTGGGTGCAGGAGCTCACCGGCGGCGGGCTCCCCGAGCTCGGACGCGGTGGGATGCGGGGCGACCTCTGGTCGGCCGAGGGAGCCGAGCCCGCGGGCCTCGCACTCTGGGACGTGGTCCCCGAGGTCGGGCGGCGGATCTGGCTCTACCTGACCCCGGGACACCGGACCGCGAGCGACCTCGCACGGTTCCTGGACGAGCTCGACCAGTCGAGCGGCTTTGACGGTCCCATCGCGAGCGTCCTCGATTTCATCCCGGGGGTCTCCGCGACGGTCCAGGAGGCCGCGTTCGTCCCCCGGGGCTTCTTCGAGACGGAACGGATCGTCGTCCGGATCGCCGCCGATGTACCGATCCCGGACCTCTCCCTGGTCGGAGGACCCGACCTGCGGGCGCTCGAGCCGGGCGACGAGGAGGCGCTCGTCGAGCTCCTGCGGACCGCCTACGAACCGTTCGGCCTGGAACCGGGTTCGCGCCCGTTCTTCCGCGACCCGCGCCGGGACGCGCGAGAGGCGGTGGAGGACGTGCTTCGAGGCCGACGGGGAGAATGGCTTCCCTGGGCCTCGTTCGGGGTGGACGCCGGAGGAGCCCTCGTGGGCGCGTCGCTCGTCACGCGCCTTCATGCCCCGTTCATCACCGAGGTCGCTGTCGCGCCCGCGATGCGCCGGATCGGGCTCGGCTACCATCTCGTGGCCGGCTCGGTCCGTGTATTGCGCGAGCGCGGGCTCGAGGATGCGCATGCGGTGATCGCCAGCCAGGACCTGCGCTCGCTTCGGCTCTTCCGACGCCTCGGATTCGAAGCGACCGGGGAACGGGGTGTCGGTCTCTGGGTGAACCGCGCGGCGTTCGGTGGCTTTCCCCCGTCGGTCTCGGTGACCGTCCCGCATCCCCCGGCGGAACCGGGCGAAGCCGATCAGGCCCCGGCCGCGACTAGCGACCCGTCTCGATCCGGGGGTCGTTGAGATCGAAGCGAGTACCGCACCGCAGGCACTCCACGTAGCAGTGCACGTCCCCGCTCACCGGTTCCCCCAGCCGGCCTCCGCAGTCGGGGCAGGCGCGCTCGGTCGGAGATGCGCCGGGCGTGGAGTGCTCCATCCGAACCTCGGACGCGGGCTAGGTCTCCGCGTGGGGGTGGCGGGCGAGAGAACCCGGAGCGAACGACGGGATCCGGAGCAGGTGGACCGAGACGACGATCACCCAGAGGAGGACCGGCGCCACGATGAGCCGCTCCATCCCACCGGGGCCCCAGTCGCTCCAGAACCCTCCCCACTGGTAGGCGCCGGCCCCGAAGAGGCCCAACGCCACGAACCCGACGAGGCCGGAAAGGAAGGTGTACAGGCGGAACCCGTCCCAGCGGGTGTCGCGGAACATGACGAGGGCGAGAACGAAGAGCGCGAGGTTCGCGCCGACGAAGGCGAGGAAGGCGGAGAGATAGTGGGCGGTGGCGTTGACGTCCTCCGGGAAGAGCCCGACGCCGATCGATCCGAGGCCCGCCACGACGAGGAGCGCGAGGCCGATCCATCGCGACCGGCGGGCCGGGAACGCCGTCGGAACGAGCAGCACCCCGAGGATGAGGAGCAGTCCCATGACGATGATCGAACCGCTGAAGACGAGGTGGAGCGGGGAACAGACATAGCGTCCGGAATACGTCGCGCAGTGGACCGCGCCGTAGTCACTGATGTAGTTCTGGGTGAGGCTGTAGGTCGGGTTCCCGGGATGCAGGTCCCAGCCGGCCTGCGCGATGAACTGGCCCACCAGGAAGACGACTACTCCGACGATCCAGAGGATCGCGGCGTGGTGTACGGACCGGAGGACGAGGGGCCCGTACCGGTCTCGGGTGGCGGTCACGATCGCTCGAGGCGCGTAGCGGCGGGTGGCTCACTCCCCGCGATGGTTCCGGTCGCGGGGGGCTTCGCTCGTGGGAGAACGCCGCGCGCTCTCGAGGTCGCCCGCCGGTATCCCACGGGGAAGCACATCGTGCACATGGTTCCCGCCGCACGGGGCGCGTTCGTCGTACCGCATACGATTCTTGGCCGGAGGAGACGACCGTTCACTTAAAAGACGCGGGCCGCGGCCGGGGACCGAAACTCTATGCGCACGCCCGAATCGGGCACGGAGGGGGGTGAAGGGAACGGCCCGGTCCGTACGGAGTCCGCGCCGGGGGAGGGCGTCGTCCCGCTCCCCACCCGCACGGTCGGGGGAGGAGCCCCTCAGTGCGTCGGAGCGTTTCCGGGCCCTCGACCGGTACCGTGTCGAACGGGAGTGGCGCCGGTACGAAGGCACCGCCCAGCGACGGCTATGGCGCGAGCTCCGGGAGCGCTTCCTCGAACGGCACGCGCCCGGTGTCGGCTGGACCCTGGACCTCGGTCCGGGTCCGGGCCGGTTCACTCCGTGGGCCGGTGGACGCGGGCGACGTCCGGTCGCGCTGGACCTCTCGAAGGAGATGCTGCGGGAGCTCCCTTCCTACTGGACGTCGCGCCACATCTCGGGCCCCGTCCCAGACCGGGTCCGGGGCGATGCGACCCGACCCCCCTTCGCGCTCGGCATCTTCCGAGAGGTCGTCGCGCTCGGCAACGCGATCGGCTCCGCCGGGGCATCGAGCGAACAACTCCTCGACGAGACGATGCGGCTCGTGGGTCCGCGGGGCACCCTTCTGCTCGAGATCGCGCCAGGGCCGGGCGAACGCTCGCGCTACCTCGCGCGACTGCCGGTCTCGAGCGTGGGACGACTCCTGCGCGCACCGGTCGCCGTCCTGCTCGCGCGCATCCGGGCCGAGGGGTTCGACCCGGAACCGCGGCGCCGCCCGGAAATCGGGGCGTTCCGCCACATGACCCGCGAGGAGGTCGCCGAACGGCTCGAGTCCGCCGGCTGGACGGTCGAAGAAGTGCTGGCGGTCGCGCCGGTCCTCGGGCCGGACCCCCGTCGGGTCCAGGAGATCGCCCTGGACCCGAAGGCGTGGGGTCATCTGCTGAGGATCGAGGAGGCGTTGGGCCAGGACCGGGAGCGCTGCGCCCGGGCCGCGGCCGTCCTGGTCGCCGCCGTCCGAGGCCCTTCAATGCATTCCATTAAGTAAGCGCCGTCCCCCATCGTTACATGTAAGCCACTATGCCGAAGGCCACTCCGGCATCGAAGCCCCCCGTGGCGTCTCGGTCGGTAACGGTTCCGGCGGGCTCCGCCTATCCTCCGAAGAAGGGGAAGGCGACCCCGCCCGCGACTCCGACCGCCCCGGGCACGCGGTCCGTGACCGTTCCCCAGCCGGAGGACTTTCGCCATGCCGAGAAGGACGCGCTCCTCCAGCTCAAGATCGGCCGCTCGGCCCACCTCTACGCGATCTTCACCTCTACGGCGCTCGCGGTCGACGGGTTCCTGTTGCTCTTCTTCTACCCCCAGCTGCCCGCCTTCGGCGCCGGCGAGACGGGCACCGTGGCGCTCGAACATACGTTCTTCCTCGTCCTTCCGCTCCTGGGCGGGCTCGTGCTGGCGGGGACGGGGCTCGCCGCGAAGTGGCAGGAGTTCCAGCTCTGGCCCTGGGACACCCATTTCTCCGTCACGGTCGGCGCGGTCGTGGTGAACGTCCTGATGGCGCTCGTCTACGCGCTGCGCGTCGCGGGGACCGGCCCGTTCGCCCACCTTTCGCTGTTTCCCTGGTTCTATGCGGCCGAGCTCGCCGGTATCAGCATCGCGCTCATCGGGATGGCCCTGACATGGTCGGGGTGGAGCCCGCGGCAGTGGGCGAGCGCCCTCTCCGCGATCCTGCCGGTCGCGAGCGCCCTTCTCCTCTACTTTCCCCCCTCGAACAGCTCGGGCACCTCGGACGCGCTCGTCCTCAGCCTGTTCATCTCCGCGATCTTCTACCAGACCTCGGGATCGTTCCTCCATCTGATCTCGTCCGGCACGCGTCCCCACGAACGAGAGCTGATCACGTCGGGCCAGACCCGGATGTTCCACATGGCGGACGACCTCCGCAAACGGGAGGAGGCCGTCGCGTTCCGCGAAGCGGCGATCGTCAAGCGAGAGTCGGACCTCGAGAACTCGGTCCTATCGGTCAAGCGGCAGAACGACAGCCTCACCGAGGCGCGCGAGCAGCTGGACGGGCTCGAGGACGACTACCGCAAGCGTTCCGACGCGGTCGCCACCAAGGAGCGCGAGTGGGCGGGAAAGGTCGCGGAGATGGACGCCCGGGGCCGCCTCGTCGAGGACAAGACGACGGCGCTCGAGCTGCGGGAGCAGGAGGTCAGCCGCCTGCTTCCCCAGATCTCCTCCCGCGAGACGCGTCTGGTCGAACAGGAGGGCGAGCAGACGAAACGCGAGGTGGAGTTGAACCAGCGCGAGCAGTCGCTCGTTCCGCGCGAGACCGGCGTGACCGAGACCGAGACCCGGCTCGAGGCCCGTCGCAAGGAGCTCGACCAGAAGACGCAGGAGATCCTCCGTCGCGAAGGCGACCTCGCCGCGCGCGAGGGGGGCCCGGTGGTCCCCGCGGCCGGGGGGGCCCCTCCCGGCGCGGACCTGGCCGCCCGCGAGACGAAGGTCAAGCAGCTCCAGGCGATGCTGGAAGGCCAGAACCAGCAGCTCGGCCGGAAAGCGCGAGAGCTCGCGGACCGTGCGAAGACGATGGAGGCCATCCTCAAGGAGACGGTCAACAAGGAGGCGGCCCTCGCGAGCCGCGAGGCCGCCCTCCGCCAGCGCGAGGCGACGCTCACCGATGAGGAGAAGGCCGCCACGGAGCGCCGGAACCAGTACGAAGCGATCGCGAAGGACTATACCTCCCGTCTCGAAGAGTACGGGCGCCAGTCGGCCTCCGCGGCCCAGAAGGGCGCCGACCTCGAGCAGCGGCTGAGGACGGTCTCCGAGCGGGAGGCGGCCGTCTCATCCCGCGAAAGCCGGGTGAAGTCCTCCGTGGCGGACCTCGAGCGCCGGGAGGCCCATCTCACCGCTCGGGAAGCGGCGGTGCGAGCCACCGAGGCCGAGGTCGGCTTGCGGACGCAAGCGATCGCGTGGGGCGCGGACCACCCTCGGACGAGCCTTGCGCCGGTGGCGGCGACCGTAGGCTCCGACCCCGGGTCGACCCTGACGAGCCGGCCGGGTCCCGCCGGGTCGGAGCGCACCGTCCGCGCCGCGGCCAACGAACCCGAAGCCGCACCGGCCGCGGCGGATGCCCTCGGGGCCCCGGCGACCCGTCACATCGCCGACCGCCTTCCGACGGGCACGCCCCGGCTCGACGATCTCCTGCTCGGCGGGATCCCGCCGAAGGGGCACGTCGTCCTTCTCGGGGATCCGTTCGTGGGGAAGGAGGTCGTCCTCTACGGTTTCGTGGGTGAGGGTCTGAAGCGCGGGGAGCCCGCCGTCCTGATCACCGCCTCCCGTTCCCCGACCGAGGTCTCCGAGAGCCTCGGCGTCGTCCTCCCCCAGTTCCGCGAGTACGAGCAGATGGGCATGGTCCGATGGATCGATGCGTCCGGCTCGGGGTCGAACGGGAACGACCACGGAGTCGTCCTCAAAGGCTCGGACGACCGCGCGGGTATCCTCTCGAGCCTCGTCCAGACGGCGAACGGGCTCGACGCGAAGAAGGCCTCCTCGTTCCGGGTCGCGTTCCTCGGCCTGAGCGCCGTCCTCGCCCACGGGGACGAGCGGGCGAGCTTCTCCTTCCTCCAGAACGTCGTCGGGATCCTGAAACCCCGAAACGCCCTCGCCATGTACTCCCTCGAGGCCGGCGCACTCTCCGAAGCGCAGGTCGAGACCTTGCTCGGCCGGATGGATGGCGCCATCGTCTTCCGTGAGGACCGGGACCGGCTCTTCCTATCGGTCAAAGGGTTCGGGGAGGTCGAGACCCGGGAATGGATCGAGGCCCGCGCGACGCAACGCCAGCTGATCGTCGGCTCGTTCGCGCTCGAACGGATCCGCTGAACCCGGCGGCGTCCGGGCCCGTCTCTACCGATGTCACCCGCGGTCGTCGCGGCCGCTGCCGGCCGACTCTTCGTTCCGGGACGTGCTACGACCCACGGCTACGCCGCGGGACCCGGCCACCGGGTCAGCGCTTTCGGCTCGCCCGGGTCGTCCGGGTCGCGCGACGGGGCGCCCGCCGGACCGGGGCCTCCTCCTCTTCGCGCAGCTCGTAGGACTCTTCGCTCGCCAGCTTCAGCGCCGCTCCGTCCCGATCGCAGACCGGATGCGCCGGTGCCGGGTCGATCACGTAACCCCCGCCGCACTCTGGGCACTCGTAGTAGGGCATGGACTCCCTGGCGGGGCTAGCACGCGCCCGTTTAAGTACGCCGCCTCTCGCGCGCAACCGGCCGGTCGACCGGGTCCATCGACCGCGGTCCCTCGCACGGGCTCCCCTGCGGCGGCTCGCCGTTCTGCTCCGGGGAAAGAACGATGCATGATTGCGACGTCGTCGCCCGGGGTGGACCACGTCTAGGGCGTCGCGTACTCCTTCCGGTCCGCGAGGTAGCGGGGGGTCTCCCCTCGGAAGAAGAGGCCCAGGTTCTCGAGGGCCCGCTCGAGCACGTAGCCTTCGATCCCGGGGCCGAGGCCGGCCGAATGGGGGGTTCCGACGAAGTTGGGCAGCTCGGCGAACGGGAAGCGGCTCGTGAGGGTCCCGTTCCCGAAGTCCTCCTCCCACCAGACATCGAGGGCCGCACGGAATCCGGGATGCTCTTTCAGGTGCCGGAACAGGGCCTCCTCATCCACGGTGGGTGCACGACCTACGTTGACGTAGATCGCCTCCGGACGGAACCGCCCGAGGAGCTCGGAGTTCACCGAGCCGCGGGTTGCGACGGTGAGAGGACGCGCATCGACCACGAGGTCGGCCTGGGCCACCGCGACCCCGATCGCGTCGGCGGGATACATCGCCTCGCAACCGGGGGCCATCCGACCGGTCCGGTTGACCCCGACGACCCGCATCCCGAACCCCTCGAGCCGCGACGCGACCGCGCGACCGATCTCCCCGTAGCCGAGGATGACCGCGGTACGGCCGAAGAGGAGCCGCTGCTCGGGCGGGGGACGGAGCTCGCCCCGGCGGACCTGCGCGTGCGCGAGGACGAGGGTCCGGCTCGCCGCCAGCACCAGAGCGACCGCATGTTCGGCGACGAACGGAGCGAACGCCCCGACGTTCCCCGCGATCTTCACGCTCTCGGGGAACCGGTGGAACGGAAAGCCGTCCAGCCCCGTGTAGATCCTCTGAACGAAGGCGAGGCGCGGGGTCGACGTCGGGTCGAAGTCGTTGAGCTCTCGCTCGAGCGACCCGACCAGCATCGCCTCCACGGACCCCCAGTCCCGATCGGAGGGGTCGTCCGAGTAGACCCAGGGGACGTCGCCCAGCACCCGGGAGATCGTAGGGGGGGTCTCTACTCGTGCCCGGAGGGTCACGAGGAGACGGGGTCCGGGGGAGCTCATGGGACGGGGGTACTCCTCGGCCGTCTTGACATGCTCGGCCCGCGGGGGCACGGCCCGTGGGATCGGGCCGAGGGAGGCACAGCTCCCTCTCCCTAACCCGGGACACCCGTAGCCAGCTCCCGACGGGGTTCGGTCACCACTTGAACCCGGGCGACCGTCGCTGGCTTCCCGGGTCCGGTTCTCGGCGGACCGGCACGCGCAGGTCTATATCCCGGGAACCCGCTCGGCCCCGCGATGGCCGTATTCCAGCCGAAGTTGGATGCCGAGGTCCTCGGGATGTTGCGAAAGGTACCCATCTTCTCCAGTCTCTCGGACCGAGAGGTCAAGGGGCTCGCCAAGTCCGCGCTGGGGAGGTCCTACCCGGAGGGGTCGACCGTCGTGAAACAGGGCGAGGTGGGGATCGGGTTCTATCTCATCCTCGACGGGCAGGTCGAGGTTCGGCGCAAGGGCCGACGGCTCGCCACGTTGGGCCCCGGGAATTTCTTCGGCGAGATGGCCCTGTTCGACCAGCAACCGAGAACGGCCGATGTCATCACGATGGCGTCGACCCGGTGCCTCGTGCTCTCCAAGTTCGAGTTCTGGGGATTCGTGGAAGGCAGCGCGCACATGCTCCGCGGTATGCTCGAGGAGATGGCGCGGCGTCTCGGGGAAACCGACCGCGCCCTTACCGAGTGAGCGCCCCGGTCGGGAAGGAGCCCTCGTTTCGGCCTCCGTCGTCTCCTCACTCGGGCGCAGGCCCGCTTCGATCTCGGTCAGGCCCCGACCGAACCCTATGGTGGCTATGCCGGCTCATGGCCCCCCCGTGCAGGCCGAGGTCGGCTCGGGGTCCGCCGGGCAGGTTTCCGCTGGCCTCGGCGAGGCCAAATACCCTCCCGGACTCGATTCTCCGTAGATGTCCGCCGTGACCCTCGACCTCTGGCACACGCTGCTCTACCTGCGGCCCGAGGCCGAGGAGCAGTACATGGAGACTCAGGTCCGGCTCGCGACGGAGGTGCTCGAGAACGCGGAGCGCCGTCCGGGCGCCGCGAGCGAAGCGGACGGCACGCTCCGCCGGACGTTCGAGCGGGTCTACGCCGACGCGGTCTCGGAAGCCGGCCGCGGGAGGACGGTCACTCCTTCCGAGCAGATCCTCCGGGCCGGTGCGATCGTCGGCCGCCTCCCCCGTCCCGAGGAGTACCTCCGGCGGCTCGCCGATGTCGTGGCCGAGCTCCCGTTCGAGCGGGCGCCGGGGGCGATCGAGCTCCTTCAGAGCCTCGCGGACGAGGGGTACCGTCTCGGGGTGATCTCCAACACGATCGGCGAGCCCGGCGCGTTCCTCCGTCCGGTGCTGAGGAGCCTGGGGTTCGAGCGGTTCGTGAAGACCTTCGTCTTCAGCGACGAGCATCCCTGGACGAAACCCGCCCCCGAGATCTTTCGGACCACGCTCGATCGCCTCGGAGACGTTCCGGGCGCGGCCGTCCACGTGGGCGATGGCTGGTCGGATGTCGAGGGAGCTCGTCGGGCGGGGATGCGCGCCGGGATCCTGTTCACGGGCCTCCAAGAGTACGGAGCCCGCTACAAGGCACTCTTCCTCCCCGCAGGGTGGGACCACCCTCCGACCGAGCATGTCGCCCGGCGGCTCGACGAGGTGCTCGTGCTGGTGCGCCGCCTCCTTCCGGTGACCCGGGCCGGCTGACGCCGACCGCGGCCGCGACGGCCGGCGGGGAGTGGTTATTCTTCTCCCATGTGGCGGGGCGTCGGGATGTGCTTCGGTTGTTCGGCCTCCGTCGGCATTCCGGTCTTCCCGACCACGATCTCGCAGTCTCGCCAATTGACGCCGACGGTCACCTTGGGGAAGGCGACCTTGAGCGTGTAGTTCGCGAGCTTGCCGACGACCAGCCCCTGGGACCCCTCGATCAGGTTCGGGTTCATGGTGGATAGGTCCCGCGTGAGTATGACGCGCGACTGGCCGATCACGACCCGGTCGAGCTCCTTGCGGTCCTCCATCTCGTTCGACCCGAGACCAGCGAAGGCTTACTTCTCGGTTCCGCTGGAGACGATGCGCGGGGCCGGATCCACGGCGTGCGACGGGGCCGTGGGGCGTCCCTTCCGCTGTAACAGGTAATTGCCGTCGAAAGAAGGGACCACTTCGTCTCGAACAGGGATTATCTACTAGAATCGCATGGCGCGCCGTAACATGTCAGCCGCTGGAGAGTCGATGGAGACGGCGACAGGAATGAAGGAAGCTCCCCCAAGAGTGGAGGAGAAACCCGAATGGTGGGCCAGTCCCGCGGTCATTGGTCTAATGGGATTCGGCACCACGACGATGATCGCGGGGTTGAGCAACTTGCCCACCCCCTATGTCAACGGGTTCGCCGACAACTGGGTGGTCTTCGGGATGGCCCTCTTTTTCGGTGGCCTTGCCCAGTTGATCGCGGGCTTCGTGGCCCTACGGAAGGGGAACATGTTCGCGGGTTCGGCGTTCGTCGGCTACGGTTCGTTTTGGCTGGCGTTCACCTTCTTGCTGAACACGTATGCCCCGCTAGCAGTAGCCGCCAATGCACCATTCCTATGGGGCGTCGCCGGGTTCGCCTTCATCTGGATGATGTTCACCTTCACGTTCTTGATCAACTCGCCGAAGCACGGGTGGGGCATCTTCCTGGTGTTCCTGTTCCTGTTCATCGCCTACATCCTGCTCGTGGTGAAGTTCGCGAGCCTGGCGGCGGGACAGACCACCTTCACGGGTGACAACTCGGCGAACTGGCTGGTCGGCGGAGAGATCATCTTCGACGGCTTCCTCGCCTGGTACGTCGCGACCGCGGACCTGACCAACTGGAACTACGGCCGCAAGGTCCTTCCGGCCTAGATCGGGAACGGTCGCCGCCGGGACCAACCCCTTCCTTCTTCTGTTTTGACCGTTCCGAACCGCGTAGTATCGTGCCACTCGGGGGTTTATCTAGAGGGGTGGGTTCTCTCTGCCGGCTCACCCCGATGATCGAGGTCCACATCGATAGCTGGCTCCGGGAGTTCGGCCCCCGGGGGTCGGAGACGGTCGACGCGGACTGCGTCGGCGGCCTTCTGGACGTGCTCGAAGAGCGGTATCCGCGCCTGCGGTTCAAGCTGCGGGACGAGACCGGCCGCCTGCGCCGGTACGTCCGGGTCTTCGTCGACGGCCAGGACGTCAGCGGGACCACCGGGACCGAGACCCCGCTCGCCGGGGTCCGCACCATCGATATCCTCCACTCGATCGCGGGGGGATAGCAGGAATCGGAGCATGGCAAAGGTCGGGGAGCTGCGGGTCCTCATCGGGACCCGCAAGGGGACGTACGTTGTCGAAGGGAACACCGCGCGCAGGAAGTGGAAGGTCTCCCCCGTCGCGCACGACGGGGCCGACGTCTTCCATGTCGTCGCGGACCCGCGCCACCCGGGCGACCTCTACGCCGCGGTCAACAGCGGGTTCTGGGGCCCGATGGTGCAGCGCTCACGGAACTGGGGGAAGAAGTGGGCGGAGATCGCCACCCCCCTGACCGCGCTCAAGAAGGAGCGCGAGCCCGCGTTCAATGACGAGAACCCGACCGCCCCGGTGCCGCGGCCCCTCAACAACATCTGGCACATCGAACCCGGCCCGGAGGACGAGCCGGGCACCCTCTACCTCGGCGCCGACCCGCACCTACTGTTCCGGACCTCGGACCAGGGCAAGAGCTGGGACCCCATCGACGCGATCAATCACCACCCCTCGAAGAAGGACTGGGCCCCCGGGGCCGGTGGGCACTGCCTGCACACGATCATCCTCGATCCCCGCGACGCCCGGCGGATCTACATCGGGCTCTCGGCGGTCGGCACGTTCCGTTCGGAGGACGCCGGGGCGAGCTGGACCCCGAGGAACAAGGGGGTGTTCACGCCGTTCCTCCCGGAGAAGTACCCCGAGACCGGCCAGTGCGTACACCACGTGGCGATCGATCGTGCCGACCCGGACACGTTCTACCGTCAGGACCACGGCGGCATGTACGTCTCGCACGATCGGATGGACCGCTGGACCCGGATCGGAAAGCCGCTCGGTGATGACTTCGGGTTCTGCGTCGCCTCCCCCCGGGCGGCCCCCGGCACCGCCTACTTCGTGCGGCTCGACGGGATGGCCCGCGTGACGGGAGAGGGGCACTTCCAAGTGCACGAGTGGAACGACCGGAAGAAGAGCTGGCGGAAGCTCCTCGCGCCGAACGCGTTCCCGGGCCATTACGGGGTCCAGAGGGAAGGGATCTCGACCGACGACCTCGACCCGGCCGGGATATACGTCGGTACGACGACCGGCCAGCTCTTCGTGAGCCCGGACGCGGGCCGGCACTGGCAGCTTTTGCTGTTCCAGTTCCCGGGGATCCACTCCGTGAGCGTCGCGAACCCCCCGGCGGGCTAGACGGCCGGGGCCCACGGCGCGAGGCGGTATCTACCGGTCCGAGCGGCGTCGGCGCCGTTCCCGCCGGTCGTCTCCTTCCGACGCGGACGAATCCGAGCGGAACCTGCGAGTGCGGGCGCCCCCGGCCCGGGGCGGGCCGCCCCAGCCGGGTCGGCCCCGCCGGTCGCCGTACGGTCGACCCCGGGGCCCACTCCCCCGGCGGAACCTGCCGGTGTCGCCGCCCCGCCCCTCGCGGGGCGGGAGGGTGAACCGGTTCCCGCACGCCTCGCACTCCCCGACGAGGAGACCCTCCTCGTTGGTGGAGAAGCGCAGGGGAGCCCCACACTGGCGGCACGGGCGACCGCGGGGTCCCCCCGTTCCTTCCGGTGCCCAGCGGCGGCGGGGTGGCTCCTTTTCCCCGACCTCTTCTTCCGCCTCGGCACGGGGGACGAAGATCGTCGTCGACTCGCACTCGTCGCACCGTGCCTCGATCGAGCCGTCCCGCCGTCGTCGCAGCGACAGGGGCGAGCCGCACTCTTCGCAGTCCGGCACGGAGAGCCCCGAAGCCTCCGGGGCGGCGGCGGCGGGGCCGGTCTCCCCCTCGACGGGGTGCGGAACGGGCAGGGCGGTCCCCTCCAGTAGGACATACTCGTGGTGGCAAGATGCGCACTGGCCGGTCCGGAGGCGCACCTCCTGATCGGCGAACTCCATCTCAGCACCGCATCCCGGGCATGAACTCGACATGGTTACGGACCGTGAGAGTCGCACCGACCTCTTTAGGAGGAGCCTCGGGCCCGGCCGGGCGGCCCGGCCTCCGGACCGCGTGCCGCCCGAGCTCGGCGAGGCGCACCGGGCGATTCCGTGGAGGATGCCCTACGGTCTAGCTGGGCTGCGCGGCCGGGGGAGCCCGCCGGAGTCCGAGCCCGATCGACGTGCGCACCACCACGAGCGCGATCGCGAAGAGCGGAAGCAGGCTTAGGTCGCCGTACGGCCACGGTAGGCCGGCCGCCTCCCCGGCCCAGAAGACCGCGAACGTGAAGAGGAGCGAGGTCGCGCCGAGCTTGAGCAGCGGGACCTTGATCCGGCGGATCCGTTCCCGGACCAGCGCCGTTGCGACGACCAGCACCACCCCGGCCGCGACGGCGCCGACGATCGCCGAGAGCCCGTAGCCCGCGGCCGCGAGCGCGAGGAGCACGATGACCGCCTCGGTCGACTCGACGGCCCCGACCGAGAACCCTCCCGCGAACTGGAGCGCCGACTGCCGGCCGGAGTGCGCGCTTGGCGCGGCGGACGCGGGGGCGCGCGCCCGGCGATAGGTCCGCAGGGTGCTCCGGAAGAGGAAGACCCCGAAACCGAGCAGCACGACCGCCGAGACCCAGAGCAGGTCGACGTCCGGGAAGGCGAGGATCAGTGCGCCCAGGGCGAGCGCGATGAGCGCCACGACGGCCGTCCCACTGACCGCTCCCGCGGCCCCGTGCGCGAGCGTGTGATGCTCCGCACTGAGCGCGAACACGAGCGCGACGACCTCGGTCAGTTCGAGCAGCGTGATCAGGAAGGCGATCAGGAGCGCCGGTCCGTAGATCTCAATCATCTTGAAAGACCTCTACCGGTGGGGCGCGGGGAGCGGACCCACGGGAAGATGGGCTATCGCAGAACTCGAGAGAGATATCACTTCTGGCCCCGCCCCTCGGCCCAGGCATACCCGCTCATCCGCGAGCGGAGGACCGGTAGCTTCGAGCGGATCGCTCCCTCCACTTCGCGCACCACGCGTGCGGGGAAAGTGCCCCAAAGGTCGAGCGAGACGCTGGAGGTCCGCTCGCGATGGACCCTTCGTACCGTGACGTCGGCGCGCACCCCCCCGGCTCCCGAGAGCCGGACCGCGAACGATCGCGCGGCCGCGTAGGTCCGCCAGCCGTCGCTCTGGAGCGCGCGCAAAAAGTGGCCCACCGGCTCGATCGTGCCCTCGTGGGACGCTTCGGGGAGCGGGAGCCACCCGCCGGGAGTCGCCTCCCAGTGGTCGACCCGCGAGAACCCCCGGGTGGTCAGCGCGTGGAGGAGCTGCGCGGTCAGGCGGAGGGCGTCCCCGGTCTCCACGACCTGCCGTTCGCGGAGCAGGTCCTCGATCTGTCGGAGGACCGGGAGGCTGGGCTCTCGAACGAGCTCGGGGCGCAGGTCGAACTCGAGCCGCACGTGGGAGTACGGCCGGGCATGTCGTCCCTTGCGGGGCGGGGCGAGCCCCACCGACCCCGAGAGGATCGAGTTCGGACCGAGGAGACCGGGGGCGGAAAGGGGCGTCGCGGCGGAATGGGACTTGGGCATCGGTGGAGGCGGAGCCGCGCGCGCGGAAAGCGCCTCGCCTCCGAACGGTCGGGCGGCCGAGGGACTCCCGGCGGCCCCTGCTACCTTCCCACGGATCCGATGCCTGTTGCTCCGCCGTGTTGCATCTGGTCATATTTCTAATCCGAGGGGAGAACCCTGAACAGCCGGCCAGAACCCGGGTGTGGATGCTTTTCTTCCGGACAGGGCTTCGAGCAGGGTGGCCGCACGCATCCGCCCCGGACGGGCCGGAGACCTTCACGAGATCGTCCGCCTGTACAATCACTACATCGAGCGCTCGGCCGCGACCTTCGAGACCTTGCCCCTCGGGGCCGAGGACCGACGCCCATGGTTCGAGGAGCACTCGCGCGGAGGCCCGCATCGACTCTGGGTCGCGGAGGTCCCGGGTGCCGGGGTGGTCGGTCGGGCGACGACGAGCCCGTTCCGAGCGCGTCCGGCGTACGCCACGACGGTCGAGGCCCCGGTCTACTGCCGCAACGGCCACACCGGCCGGGGGCTCGGTAGCCTACTCTACACGGCACTCTTCGAGTCGATCCGATCCGAGGATCTCGAAGGGATCGTGGCCGGCGTGACGCTGCCCAACCCCTCGTCGCTCGCCCTGCACGCCCGGTTCGGCTTTCGCCCGGTGGGAGTGTTCACGAGGGTCGGCCGGAAGTTGGGCCGGTTCTGGGACGTCGCCTGGTTCGAGCGGCCCCTCAGGGGAATCGTCCGACACGCGGCGCCTCTCTCCGGTGCCGCTCGGTCCGAAAGGGCCGCCCGTCGGACGCCGCGCGACGGACCGCTCACGTCGAGGTCCGCGTGAGCACGGCCGCGCTCACCAAGCGGGCCGCCACGTGGACCGGATTGATCGTCTCGTCCGCTCCCGCCTTCTCGAACTTCGGGAGCGACTGGGCGAGCTTTGCGACGGCGACGATCCTCAGGTCGGGACGGAGACCCCGGGCCGTGATCACGGCGAGGAGGTTCTCGGCGTCGGAATCGAGGGCGGCGACGAACGCCCGGGCCCGAGCGACCCCGACCGACCGAAGCACCTCTTCGGAGGCCGGGTCCCCCAGGTGCGCCCGGTACCCCTCCACGCGCAGTGCCTCGATGTGCCGCTCATCGGCCGAAAGGAGCAGGGTCCGGATCCCCAGCTCCCGCAGCGCGGCCGCGCTCGCCCGCGCCTCGGGGGAGACCCCTCCGATGATGACGTGGTCCCTCAGGTCCTCCATCTGGGTGCGCTCGAGCCGCGCCGCGATCGAGTGAAGCTGACGCTCGAGGAACGGCACGAACAGCACGACGACCGCCGTCAAAAAGGTGCCGACCCCGAAGAGCACCAGGAGCGTCTCGAAATCCCGCGCCGCGACGGTCATCGGGACGTACGGAGAACCGTTCGTCGAGATCGTGGAGACCGTGAAGAACAGCGCGTCCGACCATCCACCGATGGGGGGCGAGAAGTCGCCGGCGAGCAGGCGGGCTCCGACCAGGCCGAACAGGACGCTCATGAGGGCCGCGACGAGCACCGCGAGCTGGGTCGCCTCGGGTCCCGCCGCCGAGCCCCGGTAGAAGCCCGCGCGGTAGGGATAGATGAACACCACGACGAACATCGCGATCGCCGCCGAGGCGATCGAGAAGGCGTTCGGGCTCAGGATCGCGATGAAGACCGTGAGGGCCGGGGCGAGGAGCGAGAAGAGCCACGCGATCGGGCTGCGGCTCCGGATCCGCGGAGAGAGGCCCAGAAGGAGCAGGCCCGCGACGGCGTCGAACGGGGCGGAAAGGCCCGCGAGCGGGTCTTCGAAGATGGTGTGGGGAGCGAACTCGACCGAGAGGAGGCCCAGGACGAGGATGACGAGCCCCGCGGTCGCCGTCAGGAGGCCAATGGCCGGGGGCCGGTAGACCAGCGGCGTCCGACGCACGGAGGGGGGAGCGACCGGTCCCGGTGAATCGTGAGGCGTGGCCACCACGACGCCGCATAGTCGTCTCCCCACAAAGGGGATTCGACCGACGGGCTCCCCGGGGTACGGCTCCCACATCCCGCGGCGAAGAGGACGAAGGTGCCCCCAGGGGCCCCGTCTGCCTACGTATCCAACGCAGTCCGTACGGCCCGGAACGCAGCGAGGACCGTGAGCGGTGCCCCATGGACGAAAAGGCGCGGCCCACCTCGTGAGGAGGCGGCCCTTCCCGGCACCTGGCGGAAGGTAGAGCCCAGCGGTCTCCGAGGCGGGATGCTCGGCGATCCGGCCGCGATCTCGGTGTCGTGAGCGGAACGCGACCGGCTAGCCCGTCGCGTACATCGGATAGGTCGGCGTCCACTGGGTGAGCCGGACCTTCTCCCGAAGCTCGCTCGCGCTCGTCGGAGGCGCGTGGCGGGTCCGCTGCGCCTCGAGCCCGACGGCGACAGCGATCTCCACCGCCACGTTCCGGAGTTCGGAAACGGGAGGGAGGAGCGAGGCGTTCGGGTTCTGGATGGTCGGGGAGAACTTGGCCAGGGTCCCTGCGGCGACGCGAAGCATCCGGTCGGTGACCCTCCGTGCCTGGCTCGCGACCGCCCCGAGACCGAGTGCGGGGAAGATGTAGACATTGTTGCACTGCGCGATGGGGATCGCCTCTCCGCCGAAAGGAACCGGATCGAACGGAGAGCCGGTCGCGATGAGCGCGCGGCCGTCGGTCCACTCCAAGAGGTCCTTCGGCACCGCTTCGGACTTCACCGTGGGGTTCGAGAGCGGGAAGATGATCGGACGTTCCACGGACTTCGCCATGCTCCGCACAAGGGGCTCGTCGAACGCCCCACCGAGCGTCGAGAGTCCGATGAGGATCGTCGGGTGGACCTCCTCGACCACCTCCGCGAGCGAGATCTTGTGGGGGTCCTTCTTCGCATAGGAGGAGACCGCCGACCAGGGGTGGGCGTAGACGGCCTGCTCCGGTTTGAGGTCCTCCCTCTCGGAATGGATGAGTCCGCCGCGATTGACCAGCCAGAACCGGTCGCGGGCATCGTGCTCGGAGAGCCCGCCCTCGACCATCGATTCCCGGAGGATGTCGGCCACGCCCGCCCCGGCCGACCCGGCACCGAAGACGACGACCCGCTGTTCTCCGATCGGGACGCGCGTGACGTTCAGCGCGGAGAGGACCGCCGCCAGCACGATCGCCCCCGTCCCCTGGATGTCGTCGTTGAACGTCAGCAGCTTGTCCCGGTACCGGTCGAGGATCGGGCGCGCGTGCGCTACGCCGAAGTCCTCCCACTGGAGGAGAGCGCCGGGGAGCTCCTGACGTACGGCGAGCACGAACCGTTCGATGAAGGCGTCGTACTCCGCGCCGGTGATGCGCTCGTGCCTCCAGCCGAGGTACTCCGGGTCCCGGAGCGCCTCGCGGTTGTTCGTCCCGACGTCGAGGACGATCGGAAGGGTCCGCTGGGGCTTGATCCCGCCGATCATCGTGTAGAGCGAGAGCTTGCCGATCGGGATCCCGAGGCCCCCGACGCCCTGGTCCCCAATCCCGAGGATCCGCTCTCCGTCGGTGACCACGATCACGTCGACCTCCCGGTGCGGCCGGTGGTCGAGCAGGCTCCGGATCGAGTCGCGGAGCGGGTAGGGGATGAAGAGGCCCCGGGGCCGCCGGTAGATGTGGCTGAACTCCTGGCAGCCCATCGCGACGACCGGCGTGTAGACGATCGGCATCATCTCCTCCATGTGGTCGAGAAGGAGCCGATAGAACAGCACGTCGTTCGTGTCCTGGAGCGCCCTGAGGTAGATGTGGCGTTCGAGGTCGTCGGACTTCCGGTAGTACGCCTCGTAGGCGCGGATCGCCTGCTGGTCGAGCGTCTCCACAATCGGGGGAAGTAGTCCGTGCAGCCCGAGGAGCGTCCGCTCCTCGTTCGAGAACGCGGTACCTTTGTTGAAGTGGGGAGAAAGTAGGAGCTCGCGGCCCCGAAGGGGAGGCAGTGGGCTCAGTGCGTCGGGGGCCGCGTCCACCGTGGATGGAACGGAGAGAGTCTCCATGAGCTTTTTCCTTGTAGGATCGGGGACGGAGGGGAAGAAGTAGGCACGGTTAAAACGGGTTGACGGCCGGATCGGTTTCCGGTCGCCCGGTGGATCGTTCGAACGAGTGTTCCGACTGCGCGGAGCGAGGTTCCGAGCGGCTACGGGCTCCTAGCCCGCAATGCCTCCGGTGCGAAGGGCCGGCCCGTGATGACGTACGGTTCGCGGGACGGCGTGCGGTAGGGGGCGAGCCGCCCCGCTCGCCAAACGTGCGGTAGACCCTCGACCGTGCATTACTATGGCACTCAGACTAGTCCTATGTAATCTAGCCTTTGATTATGTATTTTCCGAGACGGACTATGATACGGAGATAGGGCGGGGGATGAGGGGAACGGCATCGGGCGCAGGGCAGGGCTTCAAGGGTGCCGGCGCACGCGCCCGAGCGGCCGGGACTTGGTATTTAGCGAGGGTCGGTATTCCCCGTCGGGATGTGCGACGTAGCGGAGGAAGAGTTCGCCGAGCAGCTGCTCTGGATCGAAGCGGCCGCCACCGCCCGGGCCCGTTCCCAGCTCCGCCGCGAACGCGCGCGCGCCGTGACGGAGATCGTCGCCTCCCCGCTCCCCGAAGAAGCCCGGGCCTAGCGAGCGGCGCCGGACTCTCGGAGTCGCCGCTTCTCGAGTAGCTCTCGCACCCTGCCCCGACCGCCCCCGCGCCCCGATCGGCGGCGCGGTTTAAGGGGACGGGAACCTTGATTTTCACTTCGAGCGTGGGCGCCGGCGGAGACATGACTTCTCACGCGGTACCTCCGGAGCCAGCCCAGGGTCCGAGAACCCGACCGTCGCCCGATCAGGGTCCCTCTTCGAACGAGCCGAATTCTCCCTCGCCTGCCGCGTCGCGCTACAAGTCGCTCAACGACTACGGAGTGATCGGGAACCTCGAGACCGTCGCGCTCGTCGGTTCCGACGGGTCGATCGACTGGTGCTGCCTACCTCAGTTCGACTCGCCGAGCGTCTTCGCATCCCTCCTCGACCACGACCGGGGTGGGCGGTTCCGGATCTCTCCGACCGAAGGTGGCGCGCGGCGGCAGCTCTACCTGCCGGACACGAACGTGCTGATCACCCGGTTCCTGACCCGTCAGGGCGTCGGGGAGGTCACCGACTTCATGCCGTTGAGTCCCGGTCGACCGACCTTGCATCGTCACGCGATCCTGCGGAAGGTCGATGTGATTCGCGGAGGGATCGAGTTCGACCTTCAATGCTCCCCCGCCTTCGACTACGCGCGCGAGGCCCCCCGGGTACACCCGATCGACTCCGGGGCGCTGTTCGAAGGAAAGAACATTCGTCTCGGGCTCACCACGGACGTTCCCCTCACGGTGGACGGATCCGGCGCGCACGCCACGTTCCGCGTGAACGAGGGGCGCTCGGTCTCGCTCGTGCTGGAGTGTCTGACCGCCGCGGGGATCGACTCGCCCCGCGCGCTCGAGCCGGGAGAGTTCGACCTCGCGCTCGACCGGACCGTGCGGTACTGGCGGAACTGGGTCGCGAAGTCGAAGTATCGCGGCCGGTGGAGAGAAGTTGTAACACGGTCGGCCCTCGCGCTCAAGCTCCTGACGTTCGAACCCACGGGGGCGATCGTCGCCGCACCGACCTGCGGGCTCCCCGAGGCGATCGGAGGGGCCCGGAACTGGGACTATCGGTACACCTGGATCCGGGACGCCGCCTTCACGGTCTACGCCTTCCTCCGGCTCGGCTACAGCGAGGAGGCCCACGCGTTCATGCGCTGGCTGCTCGCGCGCGCGTCGGACCTCGAACCGAACGGCTCATTGCACCCGCTCTACCGGATCGAGGGCGGCCACGAGCTGTCCGAAGAGACGCTCGACCACCTCGAAGGGTACCGCGGCTCCCGCCCGGTACGGATCGGGAACGCCGCGGTCGACCAGTTCCAGCTGGACCTCTACGGCGCCCTGATGGACGCCGTCTATCTCTACAACAAGTACGGGGCGCCGATCGCCTACGACCTCTGGTCCAACCTTCGACGGATGCTCGATTGGCTCGCAGGGCACTGGCGCACGCCCGATCAGGGGATCTGGGAGGTCCGCAGCGGTCCCCGACGTTTCGTCTACTCGGCCATGATGTGCTGGGTCGCCTTCGACCGGGCGATCCGGATCGCGGAGAAGAGGGGGTTCCCGGCCGAACTCGAGCGCTGGCGGAAGGCGCGCGACGAGATCTACGAGGAGGTCATGAAGAAGGGCTGGAACGAGGAGCGGGGCGCGTTCGTGCAGTCCTACGGGAGCCCGGCCCTCGACGCGAGTGCGCTCCTCATGCCCCTCGTCTTCTTCGTCTCGCCCCGGGACCCCCGCATGGTGCAGACGCTCGAGGCAATCCGGGAAGAGCTCGTCTACGACAGCCTCGTGCGACGCTACACGCTCGACCAGACGGAGGACGGGCTTCTCGGGACGGAGGGGACCTTCAGCCTGTGCAGCTTCTGGCTCGTGGAGGCGCTGACCCGTGCGGGGCGCCTCGACGACGCGCGGCTCGCCCTCGAGAAGACCTTGGGCTACGCGAACCACCTGGGGCTCTATTCGGAGGAGATCGACACGACGGGGGAGCCCCTCGGCAACTTTCCGCAGGCGTTCACCCACCTCGCCCTCATCAGTGCGGCCGTCAATCTCGACCGCGCGATGGGCGACAGTTCGCTCTGATCGGACGGAGCTCACCATCCCTCCGGGACGCGGCCCGTGGGACGCTTCCGGGCGGCACAGGGTACCGGAAGGGGCCCATAGACTCGCCGATATCGGTGACGTCCTCGCCGGCGGCGACGTCGAGTCGGCCCCTCGCGAGCGGCCGGCCGAGACCCGTACGCAACCGCCAAAGAGCCGGCCCTCTTGAGCCGGTATGGCCGAACTTGAGAACCCCCCGGAGAACCCCTGCTTCGGCTGCGGGCCGAACCACTCGCGCGGCCTGCGTCTGCGGTTCGAGGAGGTCCGTGCCGAGGACGGATCCCGTGAGGTGGTCACCCATTTCACTCCGAAACCCGACGAGGTCGGTTGGCCGACCCTCTTCCATCACTCCCTGCACTTCGGGGTCCTCTACGAAGTGTCGTACTGGGCGGCGCTCACCCTCGGCGGGCGGCTCTGGGTGAGCTTCGGGCCGGTCACGTACACCGCCGACCGCCTGCCTCGTGTCGGAACGGCCCACGTCGCCCGTGCACGGATCTCGAAGGCCGAGGAGGACCTCCTCACGGTCCGCGCGGCGTCGGCGACGAGCGACGGGAGGCCGTGCGGCGCTCTCGAATCGACGTGGCGTCCCGCGCGTCGGGACGTCATCGAGCGCGCGAGGATCCCGCTTCCCGAGTACCTGCTTTCCGAGATTCGCGCGTAGCGCCCTCGGCTTCACCCGCGAACGCCTCGCTCGCACGTCCGTCGGTCAGCCGGGCGGAGGGCCGGCGCGAGGCTCGGAGGGTGAACAATAGTTCACCCCGAGCTTATTCGCATCGTCCTGACTGCGGTCGGCCGATGGCCGGCGCCGCCGAAGGAGCCCCGCCCGGTCGACCCGGTCCGACCGTGACCTCGTTCTACGTCTGGGGCTCCGATCGTACGGAAGTGAACGCGGCCGCGCGCCGCATCGCCGCTCGGCTCGACCGGGAGTACGCCTGGGTCGAGGTCTCGGAGCGGACAGACGCCTCCGAAAGCGTCCGGTCGGAGACCGGTCCGGACCGCGGCGTGGCGAGAGTCGAGGATCTCCCACGGACGATCGTTTCGGAGGAACGCCTCCGGTCGTACGTTCGGCCGACCGACCCGCACGATCCCGGCCGCGACCTTCTCGAGTTCCTTCGGCTGTGGGATCCGGTCCAGGAGGCGATCACCGCGCTCCTCGCGCGATCCGGGCCCCGGGTGCTGGTCCTGAGCAACTGGGACCTCCAGCCGGCCCCGCCCGGCGGTGACCACGTCACCTGGGGGGGGCTGATCGAGTTCCTCCATCGGCACGGGATCACGCTCGTCGCGGCCACGAGCGGGCGCACGCTGCCCGACCGGATCGACTTCGAGTACTCCATCGCGACCTCCGATGTACTCCCCCAGCAGTTCCAGACCATCGCGGCCGTCTGCCAGTGGGGCAACTGTGACGACTGCCTCGTGAACCAGCTGTTCCCGAGGGACGAGGTGGTCTGCCTGAACCGGCTCATGCCCGGACGCCCGGGCGAAGCATTGGGCGGGCTGCTGCCGAACGAGCTCTTGCTGAACTAATCGGGACGAGCCCACGACCGGCGCGGACCGGGCGCTGGGTAGATCGAGCGCCGGACTGGCCCTGCAGGATGCCTGGATCGCCGGCGTCGACGGTCCGGGTCGCTCCCCTGTAGCTCGGGGGGCGCGACCGGGCGACCCCCGGGTGCCGAGCAACGGCCGTGGGGGACGATCTGCGCAGAAAACGCGTCTAGGAGATCGCGACCGAGGGGCTCCAGGTCTCCCACATCGGACGCACCGTGCTCCCCGAGAGATTCCCGGCCCTCACCGTGGGGTCGCGGAACCGTTTCACCGCGGCGGCGATCGTCGACGCGGCCCACGTTCGGGCCCTCTCGAGCTCGCCCGACGGGACGTTCCCATGGTCCTCGTCCGCGTAGAAGCTCTCGGGGGAGGTCAAGAGCCGCCCCCCGCGATGCTCGACCGCGCGCCGAAGGCGACGTATCCCTGAACCGGCGATGACGGGAATCGGTTCTCCACGAGTGTCGAAGACCGCCCACGCCACATCATACATGGTGCGGTCGACCAGACCATCGAGGAAGTTCCGTATCGTGCGGTCGAGCTCGGAGCCGCCCGAGCGGCATCCCAGGAAGACCAGCCCGGGACCCCGTATCTCGACCGGATCGACCTCGCCCGCGGGCCGTGCCTCGTACTGGTTCGACCATTCGACCGCCGAGGCGATCGAGCGGGCGATCCGCGTGGTCACGAGGGAACGGGAGCCGTGGACCACATACACCCAGACCGCCATGCCCTAGCACACCGCTGAGTTATGGCGGTATTTCAGCCGAAAGTTAACGGGATTTGACGTGCAACGACCCCTTCCCGAGCAAGAACTGCGCCCGATTAGAACCTTCGCTCGGGCCGTCGAGCGCGGGCGGCCCCGCTCGGGATGCGTTTCGCGGTCCGGATCGACCGATGGATTACAGGGTCGGTTGCTCGCTCCAGACCTTCGGCGTGCTCGAGGAACCGGGCACCACGGTCGGGCCGTCCTGCGAGAACTGGGACTTCTCATCGGCCAGCCACGGCAGAGTCGCGAAGGCCGCCTCGAGGGAAGCGCTCCGTTCGTCGTACCGGCGCCAGCGCCGGGGGGTCAGGGCAGCGAATCCGACGACCGATCGCCTCCCGCCCACGTTGAGCGCGAGGATGCCGATCGCGTAGAACAGGAGAACGAAGGCCGGTAGTTCGATCACGATGGCCAAGTAGTTCAGGCCGACCGTGGAGGTGGTGTAGCTGAGCCCCCAGAAGAACGCCGCGGCCAGTGCACACCCGGCCCCCCAGACGGCGGGGCCCGCTGCGTAGGCATGTACCCGCGCGCGCCGCCGGGTCGCTTCTGCGGTCCGGGCGTACTCGCTCAGGACCCGGCCGAGAGGAGACTCGGCCTCGGGAAGCTGGCCCGAGCCGCGATGGACCGCGATGGTCCGGGCGAGTTCGAGCTCGAGGAGGTTCGCCCGGGCATGGTCCGAGTCGAGCCGGGCTCCGAGGTTGAAGGTGAGGATCGTCGCGAGGATCAGGACGAGGGGGACCCACGTCCAGTCGAAGTTCGTGAGCGGCGTGTTCGCCGCGACCAGGAGGCTCACGTAGAGGATCGCTGCGAGAAGCCCGAGGATCAGGGCACGACCCTCGGTCGAGTCGGGTGGAGGCACCGTCGGAATCTTCACCCGCCGAGAAAAGAGCGGGGGAGCGGGGGGCAGGACTGCGGTCACGCAGAATACATGCCCGTGACGGGGTAAAAGAACCTTTTCCCGACGCGAGGCACGCCCTCCGGCGGAAAGAGCCTCGTCCCGGGGCTAAAGGACCCACGGTCGGCACGGTGCGGCCCGGGAAGGGTACCCTCGCGGTCGGCGACCCGGGCGGAGCTTGGGTCGGTCTTCCTCCGTGCGACGGGCCCGCGCTGCCCCCTCGAGAGGAATGTTCTTACGGAGAGTCCCCCGAACCCAGACCGATGGCCACGATCCTCCACCCCTGCGCTGCCTGTGGGCATCGCTCGATGGACGAATGTTGGGAGGAGGGTCAGCGGCTGTTGCGCCGGAACCGAAGGATCTGTCTTGAGTGCCACGATGAGTGTCTCCCGAAAGCTCCCGCAAGGTCGACCCGCCGCGGAACTCCGAAGAAGCGACCGGCGGACGGGGTCGATCCCAGGCTCTTCTTCTCTCCGAGAACCGGTTGATCTTCCGCGGCCGAGGGTGACCACGTCCGGGCCGTGGGAGCCCTGGATCGCGCGACGCGGGGTTCGGAACGCCCGGGACTTCTGACGGGCCCTCGCCGGCCCACAGGGACCGGACCCGGGGGCTGAGGAAGGGCTACCCGTCCGTGGTCCGGTACCGACCCGTCCCGCGACCGAAGGTCGTGAGGGCGGTCGATCCGCCCGGTGCGTCAGAGAGAGCGGCGGGGTCGTCCGAACCGGTACTCCCGCTCAGTAGCTGACCACGGAGGTCGCTTCGAGCAACTCGTGGACGATCCGACCGGCCTTCGCCGTTTGTGCTCTCGCGATAACCTGCTCCTGCGAGATCTTCCGTGATTCGAGACAGGGAATGCACACGAGGATCGTCCCGCCGAGATCGAGGAACGAATCGATCAGTTTCTTCAGAGGGTCGAACCCCGCCGCGAAGATGTGCTCGCTGCAGCCTTCGACCGCCACCATGACTCCGTTCGATTGCAGGACGACCGTCGCCCCGACCTCCATCGCGAGTGCTGCGTTCCCCACGACGAACGGAATGGTCGCCTTTTCCGGGTCCTCGCCCCCGTGGGTCACGACCATCACCAGCTTCTCCTTCTTTCCTTCTGCCATCTGACGGCCCCCGGCCGCGAAGGGGCCCGGCGCTCTTGAGGGGTGAGTCAGTCGGGGTTCACTTGCCGAGTCGGCGCTTCGGCATGGAGGGCCGGCGCGCAGCGGTCACTCTCGGAGGGGCAGGGCCGACCGACCCGTAGCGACCGGTAGCGGCGAACAGAGAATCACCGCGAGGCCATGCCCGTGCTCGAGGAGCCCGGCACCGAGACTAACCGATCTTCGGATCATGGCGGCGTCATCAACGCGAGTTCACCTCCTCGCTTTCATGGCTAGAGGTCCCCTGTACGGCCGGAGAGTCCGATCTCTCCGCACAGGAGGAAACGATGACCGCAGCGGTCGATGTTGCAGAGCACGAGGCGGTGCTGGCCGACCTCGAGGACGGAAAGTCGAAGCCCGAGGGAATGTCGATGGTGATCTTCTCCGGGGAGCTCGACAAGGCCCTCGCGGCGTTCATCATCGCGAACGGGGCCGCGGCGATGGACCTCCCGGTGACGATGTTCTTCACGTTCTGGGGACTGAACATCCTCAAGCGGGGCGGGCCGGTCGAAGTGAAGTCCCCGAAGACGACGACCGAGAAGATGTTCGGGTGGATGATGCCGAAGGGGGCCCGGGACCTGAAGCTCTCTCAGATGAACATGGGCGGTCTCGGCACCCGGATGATCAAGAAGGAGATGGCGAAGAAGCACGTCATCGACCTTCCCGAGCTGATTCGAACGGCGCAGACGCAGGGAGTGCGACTGGTCGCGTGCACCATGACGATGGACCTCATGGGGGTCCGGAAGGAAGAGCTGCTGCCCGAGATCGACTTCGGGGGCGTCGCGAGCTTCGTCCACGCGGCGGATGGAAGCCGGATCACGCTGTTCATCTGAGCGTTCGTCCGAAGGTCGGCCGGTCCGCGTCCCGCCGGGGGGAGACGCCTCCCGCTTCCGAGCAACCGCGGGCACCCTCCCGGCGCCGGGCGGCGACGCCCCGCGACGTTCCTCGTCGCAATCTAGCGTGCCGAACCGTGACAGTCCAAAAGTAAGGAGAGTATGAACTTCGGCTCGCATCTCCCGACCGTCAGACCGATTTCACTTCCGGCTCTTATCCTGTGGATAGAATGTTCTGACCGGTGGTACCATGGACGAAGCGGAGCTCAAGCAACTGAAAGTCGACAAGGTCATCGACGCACGCGGAGTCGCCTGCCCCGGTCCTCTCCTCGAGGCCAAGCGGGCCGTCCCGTCCGTGCCCCTCCACGGTGTGATGGAGGTACTCTCCTCGGACGAGGGAACGACCGAAGACGTGCCCCTGTGGGCCAAGAAGGTCGGCCACGCGTTCTTGGGCACGCTGTCGGACGCGGGTGTCTGGCACGTGTACGTGCGCCGGGAGAAGTAAGTGACCCACCCGGGCGCGACCGGCCCTCAACCGCGCGTGCTGGTCTTCACAACGAACGCGATCTCCGACATGGCCGTCGACCTCGCCGGGAGCTCTCATATGGACTATTCGCCCCACGTCCAGGTGATCCCGTTGCCGTGTTCCGGGGGGATCAATCCGGAGTGGATCCTCCACGCGGTGAAGGCCGGCTTCGATGGAGTGTTCATCGCGGCGGACGGTCCGGAGTGCGCCTTTCTCTCCGACTGTACCGATCGCACGGCGGCGGTCGTCACCCAGGCCCAGGCGCTGCTCCAGAAGGAGGGCCTCGACCCGAAGCGGGTGAAGATGGCCGCCCTCTGTTCCGTCTGTTCGGAGCCGTTCGTGAACCACATGAAGCAGTTCGGAAAGGCGCTCGCCGATCTCTCGCCCGTGGCCGCGCCCGTCGCGGCGGAGGCCTAGATGTCCGCACGCGCGGCGACCCTGCCCTCGCGCGAGTACGACGTCCTCGTCGTCGGCGCCGGCGTGGGAGGGATGGAGTCGGCGCTCACCCTCGGCGACATGGGCTACCAGGTCCTCGTCACCGAGAAAGAGCCGAGCGTCGGCGGCCGGATGATCCTTCTGAGCAAGGTGTTCCCCACGCTCGACTGCGCAAGCTGCATCTCCACCCCGAAGATGGCGGCGGTCAACAACCACCCGAACGTCCGCACACTCGTCTACTCCGAGGTCGACGACATCACGCCCCGCCCGGACGGACGGTTCCTCGTGCATCTCACGCAGAAGCCGAAGTTCATCGACTCGGCGAAGTGCACGGGCTGTGCCCAGTGCGAGACCGCCTGCACGGTCGCCGTACCGGACGAGTTCAACTATGACCTCACCGCGCGGCACGCCGCCCACATCGCGTTCCCCCAGGCCGTCCCGAAGAAGGCGGTCATCACCCGGCAGGGGACCTCCCCCTGCTCGTTCACCTGCCCGGCGGGCGTCAAGCCCCACGGGTACATCTCGCTCGTTCGCTCGGGCCTCTACGACGAGGCGTTCCGCCAGCACCTCGAGGACGCGCCGCTCGTGGGCGTCCTGAGCCGAGCCTGTTACGCTCCCTGCGAGGACCGCTGCACGCGGTCGCTCCTCGAGGGCACGGTGCCGATCCGCGGCATCAAGCGGTTCATGTCGGACCGGTACTACGCGAGCCACCCCGCGCCCGAGTACGGCCCGCCGAAGGAGCGGAAGGGAAAGAAGGTCGCGATCGTGGGCTCCGGCCCGACCGGTCTCGCCGCCGCCTTCTTCCTGGGCCGCGAGGGCTACGATGTGACGATCCTCGAGGCCGACTCGGAACCCGGCGGGATCCTCCGCTGGGGCATCCCGTCCTACCGGCTCCCGAAGGACGTCGTCGCGCGGGACATCGCCAACATCACCGCCCTCGGGGTCCGGATCGAGACCGGGCGCCGCGTCTCCTCGCTGGTCCGACTGAAGGCCGAAGGGTATGCCGCGGTCTTCCTCGCCACGGGCGACCGGGGCGGGCGGAAGCTCTCGGTGCCGGGCGAGGAGCTCCCCGGCGTCCTCGACTCGATGGAGTTCCTGCACCGCGCCAATGCCGGGACCGCGCCCGACTTCACCGGCAAGGACGTGATCGTCATCGGCGGAGGCAATGTCGCGATCGACTCCGCCCGCAGCGCGCTCCGTCTGGGCGCGAAGTCCGTGCGCATGTACTGCCTCGAATCGCGTCCCGAGATGCCGGCCCACCCGGGAGAGATCAAGGAGGCCGAGGAGGAGGGCATCGTGATCACCCCGTCGTGGGGCGTCGGCCAGATCCTCGGCTCGGACGGCAAGCTCCGCGGCGCAGAACTGATCCGTTGTACCTCGGTCTTCGACTCCGAGCACCGGTTCCGACCGACGTTCGACCCGAACACGAAGCAGACCGTTCCCGGGGATGTCATCATCACGGCGATCGGGCTCGCACCGGCGACCTCGCCGTTCGCCTCCGAGGTCGAGCTCCAGCGGAACGGCCTCGTCAAGGTCGACCGGGAGACGCTCGAGACCACGGTATCCGGGATCTTCGCCGGCGGGGACATCGTCACGGGACCCTCGATGATCGTCACGTCGATCGGTCAGGGGAAGCGCGCGGCGTTCTACATCCACCGCTACCTGAGCGGGGCCACGATGACGGGCATCAAGTTCGATGACCGCCTGCCCGAGGCCGACCGCGACGGGGTCGCCGCGCGGGCGAAGGAGCACGGCTCCGTCCGTCCTCCGGTTCCGATCCACCACCGCACCGTCGCCGAGCGGATCACCACGTTCGCCGACTACGAGATCCCTCTCGCCGAGGCGGAGGCCCGGAGCAGCGCGAACCGCTGCCTCGACTGCGGTGTCTGCTCGGAGTGCCGCCAGTGCGTCTCTGTCTGTCCGGCGGACGCGATCGACCTCAACATGCACGCGACCCACGAGACGGTCGTCGTGAACTCGGTCGCCCTCGCGACCGGGTTCTCTCCGTTCGATGCCCGAAAGAAGCCGGCGTTCGGCTTCGGCCGGTTCCCGAACGTGATCACCGGACCCCAGATGGACCGGATCCTCGCCCCGACGCGCCCGTACAATGCGGTCCTGCGTCCCTCGGACGGGAAGGTGCCGACCAACGTCGCGTTCGTGCTGTGCACCGGCTCCCGGGACGAGCAGGTCGGCAACCGCCTCTGCTCGCGCGTCTGCTGCATGTACTCGATGAAGCAGGCCCAGCTCCTGATGGGCGCCGTCCCGCTCGCGGACGTGACGATCTACTACATCGACGTCCGTGCCTTCGGCAAGGGCTACGACGAGTTCTACCAGCAGGCGAAGGGGATGGGCGTCTACTTCACGAAGGCGAAGGTCTCCCGCATCGAGGAGACCGACGACCGGGACCTCCTGGTGCATTACGAGGACATCGAGGGCGGGGGCGGGGCCAAGGTCGCCCGGCACGACATGGTCGTCCTCGCGACCGGTCTCCAGCCGAACCTGGGCGCGCTCAAGCTGTTCCCGCAGGGCGCCCCGACCCAGGACCAGTTCTCCTACATCGAGGAGCCCGACGAGGAGCTCGATCCCGGAAAGACCAGCCTCGAAGGGGTCTTCGTCATCGGTTCGGCGACGGCGGTCCGGGACATCCCGGACACGATCGTCCACTCGGAAGCGACCGCCGCTCAGGTCGCCGGCTACCTCACGCAGCTCAAGGCGAAATCGACGGTCACGGCGGCCGCGCGCACGGCCGCGCCGACCGGGATCGAGGTGAAAGCATGACCGACCGAAAGATCGGGGTCGTCATCTGCCAGTGCGGGGGGAACATCTCCGACTACGTGGACGTCGAGAAGGTCCGCAAGGAGATCGCGAAGGAAGGCGACGTCGTCGTCTCGAAGGTCGAGATGTTCGCCTGCTCGGATGCGGCCCAGCAGTCGACGATCCAGGACATCAAGGAAAAGAAGCTCGACGGGGTGGTCGTCTGCTCCTGCTCACCGAAGCTCCACACCGCGACGTTCCGGGCGATGGCCGGCCGCGCCGGACTGAACCCGTACGAGTACACCCAGGTCAATCTCCGCGAGCAGTGCTCCTGGGCCCATACGCACGACAAGGAGGCCGCGACCGAGAAGGGCCTCCGCCTCGTCCGGGCCGGGGTCGCGAAGACCCGCCTCTCGGAACCGCTCGAGCGGATCCGTGTCGACACCGTCCCCCAGGCCGTCGTGATCGGGGCGGGCGTCGCGGGACTCCGCTCCGCGCTCGCGCTTTCCGACCTCGGGATCTCGGTCCACCTGGTCGAGTAGTCCTCGAAGCCGGGGGGCCAGGTCGCCCGGTGGGGCACCCTCTTCCCGAACGACCGCGTCGGGGGAGCGCTCATCGACCACCTCGTCCAGGAGATCGCCGCGCGCGACAACATCGTCCTCTACCTCAACAGCGAGCTCGTCAGCAAGGAGGGGCGCGTCGGCGACTTCAAGGTCAAGCTGCGGACGGCCACGAACGACACGATCTCTCTCGAGGTCGGGGCGATCGTCGTCGCGACCGGGTTCGACCCGTACGCCCCGAAGGAGGGCGAGTACGGTTTCGGCCTCCCCGGCGTCATCACCCTGCCCGAGTTCAAGGAGCTCCTCGCGAAGAACCCGAAGCCGCTCTCCTACCAGGGTAAGCCGGTCCGTACGGTGGCCTACATCTACTGCGTCGGCTCGCGCGGCCCCTCGAACGAGGACGGCCAGCACTCCTACTGCTCGCGGTACTGCTGCAGCGCGACCTCCCACCTCGCCACCGTCGTCCACGAGGTCGACCCGTCGGTCCACCAGTTCCACCTGTTCCGGGACATCCGGACCTATGGGAAGTACGAGCATCTCTACGACAAGGCGCTCCGCCAGGGCTCGGTCTATCTCCGCTTCTCCGAAGAGGAGCCGCCGACCGTCGCGGCGGAGGACGGGGGGCTCGTCGTCAAGGTCCACGACCGCCTGATGGCGGGCGAGGAGGTCGAGATCCGACCGGACCTCGTCGTGCTCGTCACCGGGATGGTAGCGCGGGAGAACGCCGCCCTCACCGGGGCGCTCAAGATCCCGGTCGGGCAGGATGGCTTCTACCGCGAGGTCCACGTCAAGCTCCGCCCCGTCGAGACGGTCGTCGACGGGATCTTCATCGTGGGCGCGGCCCAGGGTCCGAAGAACGTCGCCGAGAGCGTCCAGAGCGCCCTGGCGGCGGTCTCGAAGTCGGGCGCGCTCCTCATGAAGGGCTACGTCGACCTCGACCCGCTGGTCGCCCGCGTCGACCCGGCCCTCTGCGTCTGGTGCGACGAGTGCACCAAGGCCTGCCCGTACGGCGCGATCAGCCAGGTCGAGTACGGCGACAAGCACGTCGCCGAGGTCAACTCCGTCCTCTGCAAGGGCGGGGGCGCCTGCGTGCCGGTCTGCCCGAAGCAGGCGGTCTCGGTCCGCGGCTACACGAACGAGCAGATCGACTCGATGATCGATGCGCTGGCCAAGGAGGTCGCATGACCGCGAAGACCTACCTGCGCAACCTCAACGAGGTCCTGCGGGACGAGATGGTCGAGCGCCAGCGGGTCGCCGAGGTCCTGAAGCAGGCCCCTCACACGATCCCCGAGATCGCGGCGGAGCTCTCCGAGCCCGTGGACGAGGTCACGAAGTGGGTCATGGCGATGCGACGGTACGGACGGGTCGAGGAACTCCCCAAGGACCGTTCCGCGGACTACTACCAGTACGCCCTCAAGGAGGTGACCGCATGAAGGTCGACACCGAGTTCCTGGCGAAGCTCCACCTCGACGGCGAGTTCGACGCGAACCGCTGCATGAACTGCGGGACCTGCACCGCCCTCTGCCCGCTCGGGGTCGAACTGATGCCGCGGAAACTGTTCCGCCGCGTCCTTCTGGGCGACCGGGACTCGATCGTCGGCCACTCCGACACGATCTTCAGCTGCCTCCTGTGCCGGATGTGCGAGTCGAACTGCCCGGCGGGGGTCCACATCGCCGAGAACGTACGCTCGCTGAGGACGTACCTCAACCGTGAGGTCCACGGCCTCGCGGAGGCCTGAGAGGAGGAGGAAGATGCCGGTACCAGTGAAGAGCACCCTCGGGATGCTCGGGGACAATCTCAAGAAGCGCCACTCCGCCCTGCCGATCGGCCGGAAGAAGGCGACCGCGTGGACCCGGGGCCTCAACATTCCCCGAGGCGGCGAGACGGTCCTCTACACGGGCCAGATGTGGCAGATGGTGCCCGCGATCAACGCGATGGCCGGACGCCTTTCCAAGTACGAGAAGTCCGGGAGCACCCGGCTCTTCGGCTTCGCCCGCTCGATGAACAAGCTCCTCAACCTGACGCCGTTCCTCGCCCGGTCGACCCCGGCGGAGCGGAAGGCGTTCGACGACCGCCTGCGGAACATCGCCCGGCTCCTGAAGGCCGCCGGGATCTCCTTCGGCTACCTCTACGAGAACGACCTCTACTCGGGGGCGCTCGCCTACGACGAGGGGCTCGACGCGAACTTCGCGGCCCATGCGAACTACGTCTACCGCACGATGAAGCGGGAGGGCGTCAAGCGGGTGATCACGGTCGACCCGCACACGACCAACATGCTGCGGAGCGTCTACCCGAAGTACGTGAAGGGGTTCGACATCGAGGTCCAGAGCTACCTCGAGGTGCTCGCCGAACACTCGCTCACCGCGAAGAAGAAGCTCGACCGCTCCGCGACGATCCACGACTCCTGCGTCTACGCGCGCTACGAGGGGGTCGTCGAGCCGCCCCGCAAGCTCCTCACGGAGGCCGGTGTCCGCCTCTCCGAGCCGGAGCTCTCGGGGAAGCTCACGTTCTGCTGCGGCGGTCCGCTCGAGACCCTCTTCCCGGGGAAGTCCCATGAGATCGCGACGCAGCGCCTCACCCAGCTCAAGACGGTGAACCCGAAGGTCATCACCGCCTGCCCGCTCTGCCTTGCGAACCTGAGCCGCGCGGCCCCCGCGGGGGTCGAGGTGCGGGACATCTCCGACTATCTGGCCGAAGCGAGCCTACCGGCGGAGGCCTGAGGAACGCGGCACGGGGGCGGTCCGACGAGCCCTCGAACTCAGAGAGGAGGCAGTCGATGGTCGACCGAGGAACGGGGTCCCCCGAGCGGCGGGTCGGTCCCCCTCGGCTCCGCACCTGGTTCCCCGCGGTCCCGTCCGCTCGGTCCCGGCCGGGAGCCACCCTTCCGCTCGTGAGCGGAGCGGTCCATCGGCTATATACCCCCCTCTCCGGACCGCACGGAGATTCATTCGTTCGGGGTGATGAGCCGCACCCGGGATACTCCGCACGGAGCGTCACGTGGGGGGAAACAGGTTGGAAGTTCTCGAGGCGAGGGACATGGGCCTGACGCGTTTTCACCGGGTCCAGCGGACCGGTCGGTCCTCGCTCTCGGTCACACTGCCGAAGACGTGGACGACCGCACTGAACGTCCGGATGGGGGACCCCGTCATCTTCCGGCAGCGCGAGGACGGCGTCCTCGAGCTCAGCTTCTCCGCCGAACGTGCGGTCGGCCACAACGGCGTCCGGACGGTCTCGATCGATGCCTCGGGGGCCCGACCGGACATGATCTGCCGGCTCCTGGTCGGGGCGTACATCACCGGTCAGGACCGGGTCGTGGTCGTCAACGTTCCCCCCGATTGCCGGAACCACATGGACCAGATCGACCGGGTCGTGAAGCACCTCGTGGGAACGAGCCTGATCAGCGACTCCGCGGACAAGGTCGAGTTCGAGGTGTTCATCGACCCCTCGAAGTACCAGCACGCGGCGCTCCACAACCGGCTCTCCCAGATGCTCCACATGGAGGTCGATACGTTGCGCCAGGCGCTCTATCGGGGGGACCCGCACGTCCTCGCGCAGCTTCCCGCGATCGAGGACGAGATCGACCGGTTCTACTACCTCATCGCCCGGCAGGTCCATCTGGCCGTGGATGACTACAAGCTCGCGCGGGCCAGCGGGATGGCGAACCACGACCTCCAGCTCGGCTGCCAGCTGGTGGGCAAGCTCCTCGAGTCCGTCGGCGACCTATTGCGGTCGGTAGGAACGGACCTAGAGAGCGGCCTCTCGGGCGACCACCCGCTGCCGGCGGAGGTCCGCGAGGACCTCTCGACCATGCTCGGCCATTTCGACACCCTCCTCGGGACGACCGTGACCAATCTCGCCGAGCTCAAGGCCGCGGAGCTGGACGAGACCTACGAGGAGATCGTGAACGCCGGGGAGGAGATCTCCAAGATCCGCGAGCGGCTGTCGCGCGCCCCGCGCGACCGGGAGACGAGCCTTCTCGTCCAGGCGATCGGGATCCGGGTCCTCATGGGCCACGAACTGCTCAAGATCATCGTCGAGACGGTCCTGAACCGTGTCACGTCGCCCGAGATCATCGCCGTGAACGGTTTCCGTCCGATCATCGCCGGTGGGGCGCAACGCGTCCCGGCGTGATCTCTCCGCGGCCGTCCCCGGCCGACGGACGTGCGACGCGGCCGGGTGCGCCTCCTTCGCCGCTCTCTTCGACGGGCCGCGCCCCCGGAGGCTGCGTCACCGGTCCACCGGGAGCGTTCGGAACGAGGCCGTACACGACCCTGCGTCGGGTCCCTGCCCAAGGTAGGCCATCGGCGTGAAGATCCTGACCGCTCCCGACCTCAGCCGAACGCGGTCACCCGTCTCCTTGCGGTCCTTTCCGCAAGTGGACAGCTCAGTTGAACTTCGCTCCACTGGGAGAGACCAGAGGCCGGGACATGGAGGAAGCGGAGCTGGAACAGCTGAGGACCTATCGCTTCGACGCTCGGTCGCGGTGCGGTTCCGACACGAACCTCGCGGCGCGGATCGCGCTCACGCGGATCCCCGAAGGCGGCGTCCTCGAGGTGATCACCTCAGAGAAGGACACGAAGTGGGATATCCGGGAGTGGGCCGACCACACGCGCCAGGACTTCCTTGGTGTGATCCCGAACGGCGGGACCGAGCGCATCTTCGTCCGACGCCGCCAGTAGGGCCGCTCGCGGCGGGGCGGAAGTCGCGGGAGATCTTCGGGGGCCGTGGTGAACGTTCCGGCGCCCTCGAGGGAGGATACGATGAGCGGTTCCGTCGGTACCCAGGTATCGATCCCCGACCGGACCGCTAGGCTCACCGCCCCAGGCCGAGCCCCTGTTCGCTCCCCTCCGGGCTCCTCCGGGACCCTCGGAACCCCTTCCCTCGATGGCCCCCCGCGCTCCTCCGAGTACGACGTGGTCGTGGTCGGGGGCGGGATCGGCGGCATGGAGTCGGCGCTCACCCTGGGCGACATGGGATTCCGCGTCCTGCTGATCGAGAAGGAAGCGAGCGTCGGCGGCCGGATGATCCTTCTGAGCAAGGTCTTCCCCACGCTCGACTGCTCCAGCTGCATCTCGACCCCCAAGATGGCGGCGGTCGTGAACCACCCGAACGTCCGGACGCTGATCAGCTCCCATGTGGACCGGATCGTTCCGGAGAACGGTCACGGCTTCACGATCGAGCTGACCCGGGACCCCACCTTCGTGGATGCGGCGGCCTGCACGGGGTGCGCCCAGTGCGAGACCGTGTGCCCGGTGCCGCTACCGGACGAGTTCAACGACGATCTGACGTCGCGTCGCATCGCCCATATCGCGTTCCCTCAGGCGGTCCCCAAGAAGGCCATCATCTCCCGTCGGGGCACCTCGCCGTGCTCGTACACCTGCCCGGCGGGCGTGGAACCGCATGGCTACATCGCGCTCGTGCGGGCCGGGCTCTACGACGAGGCGTTCCGGATGCATCTCGAGGACGCGCCACTGCCCGGCGTCCTGAGCCGGGCCTGCTACGCCACCTGCGAGACCGAATGCTCTCGGAGCGGCCTCGAGGGTCCCGTCCCGATCCGCGGGATCAAGCGGTTCCTGGTCGACCGCTACTATGCGTCGCATCCGCAACCCGAGCCCGTGCGACTTCCCGCACCGTCCGGCAAGAAGGTCGCCGTCGTGGGCTCGGGGCCGGCCGGGCTCACGGCGGCGTACTTCCTCGCGCAGCGCGGGCATGCCGTCACGGTCTTCGAGGCGGAGCCGAAGGTCGGTGGGATGCTCCGGTGGGGGATCCCCTCGTACCGGCTCCCCGAGAAGGTCCTGGACCGGGACCTCCAGAACATCGCCGCGCTCGGCGTCACGATGCGGACCGGCACCCGGGTGAGCTCGCTCGCGGGCCTCCGCTCCGAGGGGTTCGATGCGGTCTTCCTCGCGACGGGGACGGCCGGTGGTCGTCGCCTCGGCGCACCGGGGGACGAGGCGCCAGGGGTCTACGACTCGCTCGACTTCCTCCATCTGATCAAGGACGGCGCGGCTCCAGCGCTCCGCGGGAAGCGCGTCGTCGTGGTGGGCGGCGGGAACGTCGCCATCGACTGCGCGCGCAGCGCCGTACGCCTCGGCGCGAAGGAGGTCCACCTCGTCTACCGGCGGAGTCGAGACGAGATGCCGGCCCACTCCGGCGAGGTCCAGGACGCCGAGGACGAAGGGGTTCGGCTCGACCTCTCCTGGGGTATCGACCGGATCGTGGCCACCGGGGGTCACGTGGCCGCGCTCGAGCTCACAGGCTCACGCTCAGAGGGCGGGAAGGGTCGGACCCAGCAGCCCGTACGGGACGAGAGCCGACACTTGGTCCTCCCGGCCGATGCTGTCATCGCGGCGATCGGTCTCGTGCCGGCGACCTCGCCGTTCTCCTCGGAGGTCGCCTGCCGGTCGAACGGGACGGTCCGGGTCGATCCCGACTCACTTCGGAGCTCGCTACCCTTCGTGTTCGCGGGCGGGGACGATGTGCTCGGGCCGTCGTCGATCGCGGAGGCGATGGGACACGGCCGGCGTGCGGCCTTCTTCGTCGACCGATACTTCCGCGGGCTCCCGCTCGAAGCGGCGGCGTACGACACGCCGCTCCCGAAGGTCGACCGCGCCATCGTGATGCGGGAGAACGCAGGGAAGGCCTCCCTCCGGCCGACGCTTCCGCCGCGCCGACGCCTGCTCGGGGAGCGCTGCGCGTCGTTCGACGAGTACGAGCTGCCCCTGAGCGAGGCCGAGGCTCGGGCGGGCTCGGACCGCTGTCTCGACTGCGGCTACTGCTCCGAATGCCGTCAGTGCGTGGCGGCATGTCCTGCCGACGCGATCCATCTCGACATGCGGGCCGAGCACGAGACGATCTCGGCGGGGGCGGTCGCGCTCGCGACCGGCTTCCATCTCTTCGATGCGCGCAAGCGGCCGGCGCTCGGTTTCGGTCGGTTCCCGAACGTGATCACGGCCCCGCAGATGGACCGGATCCTGGCACCGACCCGACCGTACAATGCCGTCGTGCGGCCTTCGGACGGGAAGGTCCCCTCGAACGTCGCCTTCGTCAGCTGCGTCGGCTCGCGGGACGAACAGGTCGACAACCGTCTCTGCTCGCGGGTCTGCTGCATGTACACGATCAAGCAGGCGCAGCTCCTGATGGGCGCCCTGCTCTTCGCCGAGGTCACGGTCTACTACATCGACATCCGGGCGTTCGGCAAGGGCTACGACGAGTTCTACCGGCAGACCGAGGGGATGGGCGTCCACTTCGTGAAGGGACGGGTCGCTCGGATCGAGCAGGCCGACGGGAACGACCTCGAGGTCCATTTCGAGGACATCGAGGACGGAGGAGGGCAGAAGACCGCGCGCCACGACCTCGTGGTGCTCTCGGTCGGCCTCCTGCCGAGCTCGGAAGCAGTCGCTCTCTTCCCCGACGGCCAGGTCTCGACCGACCAGGACTCCTACATCCGCGAGACCGACGAGGAGCTCGAACCCGGGCGGACGACCCTGCCGGGCGTCTTCGTGGTGGGGTCGGCCTCGGCGGCGCGTGACATTCCGGACACGATCGTCCATGCGGAGGCGGCGGCGGCCGAGATCGCCTCCTACCTTCGGAGGAAGGGAGCGACCCCCTGATCCGCGCGGGACGAACGATCCGACCCTCGGGAGGGAAATCGAATGATGGAAAAACCGGTGCTGCGAGACCTACACGAGATCATGAGGGACGAGATGGTGCAACGCGACCGCATCGCCACGGTCCTTCGCCAGGGACCCAAGACGTTGCCCGAGATCGCGGACGCGATCCACGAGCCCGTCTATGAGGTGACGATCTGGGTCATGGGGATGCGCCGCTACGGACGCATCGAGGCGCTGCCGAAGGGACGGGCGGACGACTACTATCAGTACGCGCTCACCGAAGCGATGGGCTAGACCTTCTCCCGCCCCGCCTCGGGGCGGTCGCCCCGGCCGAAGCGCCCGGCCTTCCTCGTTCGTACGGGCCCCCCGGCGCGGAAGGTTCCGCGACGCCCGCCGCGAGGACCCCTAGCTCTCCTTCTGCTCGTCCTTCTCGCCCTTGAAGCCCTTCTTTGCCCCTGAGGCGAATCCCTTCACTCCGCCGACCAGACCGCGGCCGACCTTCCCGGCGACGACCCCGGTCTCCTTCGCGACGTGGACCGTCTCGGCACCGGCCCGGTGGCCGAAGCTCGCCTCGCGACCGCACGCCGGGCAGTGCTTGGCACCATCCGGCATCTCCGCCCCACAACCTTCGCACTTCATGGGCGTCCCTACCGCGCAAAAGCAACGGTCGGGTAGATGAAGGTGTGTATCGCCTCCTCTCGCACCGCAGCCCACGTCACGGCGAGAACCGGCGCGAACGGACCGGTTTCGATGGGCGGGAGGATCGTTTCCCCTCTCGAACGCTGCGGTTCGAGACGGGCACGAAACCGCACGGGGTCACTCTCTCCCGGAAAGTAGGAGGTCGGTTGCCACCGGGACCACCCCGGTGGCCCCTTCTCGGGCGACCCGCCGCCGCGCCGTGCCGCGCAGGTAGAGGAACCCGAGCGCGACGATGATCGAGAGGGCGAACATCCCTCCCCAGAGGAGGTTCGGTCCGCTCGGGCCCAGTCCGAGCAGGAGCGTTCCCGCGACGGGGCCGATGACGCGCGCGACGTTGGTCGTCGCGTTGTAGGCCCCGAAGTAGCTGCCCCGCCGTTCCGTCCCGGCAAAGTTCGACACGAGCGACTGCTGGGTGGGGCTCACGATGTCCTCACCGAGGGTCAGGACCCCCATCG